>CALLLW010000053.1 GCA_938007995.1 uncultured Granulosicoccaceae bacterium
CGGACCCTTTGACATCGGGAAGCTGTTCAGTAAACATCCTGCTTACTGTCCCGACTGCTACCGACTGGAACGACCTTTGTCGGGTGGGATTTTCACCCACTGAAGAGTGCGACCTTTCCACGGCGCACCGAATAAACCGGGCTAGTGCCAGCGTAGCAGTCAATGTGAGATTACTTAAATGGATAAGTAATACTGAAAGCACCGAACTTCTCCCGGCCTTGCTGTTCCTCGATAAATTTACTGTTAGAGGTGAACTGAAACACGTACGCAAGCCTGCCAAGTTTCGCCACCGCTCCCATGGCAAGGTTATTCCTGAAGTGCTCAAGCCCCGGTGATGGACTGTCGTTACTAAACGTGTTGCCGTCAATCAGTATATCGTTAGCGACAAGCCCTGCACTGACACCAAGATACAGAAAGAAATCATTTCGATCCGACAGAGAAAGCGAGTTTACCTGGCGATCACTTTGCAATGAAAATGTTGCGTGTGAGAAATCGAGACTGGAACCCCAACGCACTGCCAGACTGGCTTCGGCATCAGATAAGAGATTACCTATACCTGCAGTTCCAAGCGCTAATACATCGAACCCAAGCCTGTTACCGTAGAAACGATAAAGCTTTTGCACACGTCTTGCCTGCAGCCGAAAGACCGGTTCGTTGTCGAGCTGAAAATCCCACCCTTGCGGGAGTTCCGACCCAATCGCTCTGTGTATAGCCGTTTGTGACTGCTCACCCAGTGCTGCAGGGCCAACCAACCCTAAAAACAAAGCCAGCTGATCAGATACGTTTGTGTCCCATGAGTAAAGTTGAGTTTCTAACGCCACAAGGCCGGCATACGGGAGGTCATCGGGTTGAAATTCTTCAGAGGTGATGTCCTGCGGGGTTTGCAGTGTTTGAAATAGCATGTAGGCAACACCATGCACTCTGTCTGGAATAGACTGGATGTAGAGGTCTTTTGTCAGGCGATCCACAATCCCGGGAATTTGCCCTTCAAAAGACAGAAATGGCCCCTTGCCGTAGGTGAATCCTGTGCCATTGGTAAACCCGTCGTCATCACCGACAAAAAAATCATTCTCAAAGGTGAAGGTAACAAACTTGAAGGGGGTATCTTTTGCGACTCCGAACACCGTTGATCCGGCAATCTCATCATCTGGCTGCTGCTGCGCGTAGCCACCAACACTTAGAAAGCAGCAAAGCACAACACAAAATACTACTACGCAGGTTTTGGGTTTGAACCGTAAACCGGATGGTTTCTGCTTCAGCCTGTTTCCACTCGGTTCACCATATAACAGCTCAGTGTGAATCATATAGATAGATAACCTGATGGTTGCAGCGCAAAATTCGCTCGGATTAGAGCGTTGTGATGCGCCCTCTATTTGCTCATATCCAACCTGTAAATTGCGCTGTTACGTAGAGACAGATCGACTCGGGTGCTCACTCCTGAACTTTTGCAACACACAGTTAACCAGGTTTGTAATTAACAGGTAGAGCATGGTTTGCTCCTGACCCTTACACCATTAACGCAACACGACTCCTTGTTGAAGTATCGCATCACTCAGTAGAGCGTCGCAATTTTTTCTCAGTCTAAAAAACAACAAAAGAACAGAATTTAGTATTCTCACCCGGCAGACAATGGCCAGCTTATGCACTGCTTCGATAATCGATTCAACCGGGTTGCCCTGCAGATACCTGACCGATTACTTCAATTTCTGCCATTCAGCATCTGCCGCGGCTTTGTATGTTTTCCAGTTGCCATCAAGCCAACGCTTTCTGCCACGGCCAGCAAAGTAAAGGTAAAGCTGGCTCTCAAAGATTTCCCAATGAGTACCATCGGTTTTGACAAGCCCGTTGCCGATGCTCAGTGCATTGGCACAAAAGCCATTATAGGCTGGTGCGAAATCGTCAGGACTGGCTGCAAAGCGCTCAGCGGATTCTTTTGACGCAAAGTGCCAGTTAGCGCCCTTGTATTCCACAGTAAATGTTTCGACCCCGCCGATTGCTTTCTGCTGTGGTTGACGTGCCAGCGAATGATAAGCCACCGCGTCATGCCCACCAATTGCAACACCACCGGAACTCGACTTTGAGACCGGCTCTGCTGCTGCTAAGTCTGTAATTAACCAGGGCGAAGCGGCTACTGCAAGAATAAAGGTGCGTCTTGCCCGCTCCACTGCCAGAGAGTCCCTGGATAGAGAGTCCCTGGATAGAGAGTCTATGGGTAGCTGGTCCATAGATGGACCTGGACCGGCAGAACTTTTAGCGCTACTACTGCAAGCTTGAACAAGCTGTTTTTCGCCGGGCTTTCGATTTGACATGGATGGACCTCATAAAAAAAAAACTGGAATAATGCACAACACTTGAAGTGCCTGCCTACTGAACCCTATAACATGCCATTGTTTAATGAACGGTCGGGGCGACGGCTTATTACAGTTAATGCGAGTAATGCAACTAAAATACAAACTATCACTGACATAACATGAGTTCCCAAAGAACAAAAGCACCGGAACAAAAACACCAGAACAAAATTATTAGCTTTACAGCAATCATAAGACTGACCGTGCCTTCAAATCAGAGTCCTTGTTTACAATGCGTGGGGCACCTCGCCATAGAATACGCGCCAGGTACATTCCGGCAAACATTGCAACAACGAATAAAAATACAGAGCTGGGAGATGCAGACAAAGCAGCAAAAGCCGGCCCGGGACACAGTCCAACAAGACCCCAACCTACACCAAACATAGCGCTCCCAAGAAAAAGCCTGGTGTCCAACTTCACCTTGACTGTTCGCGAAAAGCCAGATGCGAACAAAGGCTTTTGTTTTTTAAACAATAGTTGATAGCCGATACTTGTAACCAGCACTGCACCGATCATGACAAATGCCAGAGAGGCGTCCCATTCACCAGACACATCAAGAAATCCGATGACCTTCACCGGATTAATCATCCCGGAGACAATTAACCCGAAGCTAAAAAGCAAGCCGATAAAGAATACACTGACATACTTCATTTCAGACACTCAACACGTGGCGAATTACATAGACAGTGATAATTGCCGACACCATGAACACTCCGGTTGCGACCAGAGACCGCATTGAAAATCTGGATATTCCACAGACTCCATGACCTGATGTACAACCGTTACCGGTTACTGTTCCAAATCCAACCAGAAAACCACTGACCACCAGCAGTAGTACATTAGGTGTGATTTCTATTTCGGGTGGGTCTGCGCTTATTGCAATCATCACTAATGGCCCTGCAAGTACACCCGCAAGAAAAACGAATCGCCAGCGCCAGTCAAGCGACACAGGGGGCAGAAGTTTACTGGCAATACCGCTTATACCCATGATGCTGCCCTGAGTCGCCATTAACAGCACTGCTGCTAACCCGATCATCAGCCCGCCCAGCAAGGCCATTATAAAATCGTGCATGATTGTGTTACCCGGGTTCCTGACAGTAGGTGGCATAAAGAAAAGCCATCAGCTTCTTCACTTTTTTGTCATCTATAGAATAATAAATAGTTTGCCCGTCGCGTCGGGAAGCAATAAGGCCTTCACGCCGCAGAAGAGCGAGCTGCTGCGACATGGCAGGTGCTTTCATACCTACCACCTCACACAACTCACCGACACTCAGCTCTGCTTCAACGAGATGACAAAGAATCAGCAGTCGATTGGGCGCCGACAATAGCTTCAATAGCTCGCTGACACGCTCTGCCTGTTTTTGCATTCGCTTAATTTGCATAATTCATAATATATGCAACTATCAAAACAAGTAAAGCGATGACTTAAAATTAATGTGAACTCGCTGTCCGGATGCTGCTGATGTGAAGGATGGTCTTCAGAAGAATTGCTTCGACAGAGTTACCGCGTATCGAGCAGGATAATCTGGCAGGTCAGGTTATCTGGCAGATGGGATAATACAGTGTGGTAGCTGCTAAAGGTCTGGTTGTTGGGGTGGCAGTAAAATTAGAGAGCTAACGCGCAAAAAAAAAGCGAGGATGCCTTTCAGCATCCTCACCTCGGCAGAGCATGGAACTTACTTATTATGAGGCGGGCCAGCTTGTTGGCAGTATCACTTCATCTACCACATGAATCACACCGTTTGCGGCTTCGATGTCTGCTTCTGTGACCGTCGCGGTCTTGATGACCACTCCGTCAGAGACGTCCACATCCAGTGCGCTTCCTGCCAGGTTCTCTACTGTGCCGGTATCCTCGGTGATGTCCTCGGAGAGTATCTTGCCCGGTACCACGTGGTAGCTCAGGAGCTCGACAAGCATATCCTTGTTCTCAGGTAACAACAGCTCTTCTACCTGTCCCTCTGGCAGAGCTGCGAACGCGTCATCACTGGGGGCGAACACAGTGAACGGGCCATCGCCTTTGAGCGTGTCGTCCAGATCCGCCGCTTCAATGGCAGCGACCAGGGTTGAAAATGATCCAGCACTCTCCGCAGTATCGATGATGTCCTTTTTCAATTTACCAGCATGCGCAGAGCCTGCCATGATCGCTGTAGACAAACCCAGTGCTGTTGCGATACCAAGTAGTTTCTTCATTCTATATTTCTCCACGATTAAGGAAAGTTAAGTTGCCGCCAGTTGCCTGGCCGCACTACAAAGCTGGGAATGAAAGCGCATTTAAAAAGCAGAAAATAATTGATCAATGCTTCGGAATTCTCGAAGAATCGTCTTTTTGTTTTTCACCGCCACCGTCACATGCAGATTACAGTCGCTGCCAAATATTTTGATATGCGGTATTGAATTCCGGAGACGCGCCACTATTGGATGCTCTGGCACACGAATGCCACGCCTTACTTTCAAACTCGAATGGAGAATCTTTTATGTCTGTCATCACTTTAAAAGACCGAACTCTTTCCAGGCTGATGGTTCGATCTGGCGCACTACAGCAATCTGTTGCGCACGCAAAATATGTTAGAGCTCGATACTCGAAAAAAGCGGCAGAGCTCGCAGCCACACTTGTCATCTGTTGCTTCACACTTTTGGCAACCACAACCCACGCTTTCGAAGCACCGGACTACGAAAAGCTTGTCAGTGAACAGGGAAAAGCCGTTGTTAAAGTCACTGTGACCGGACGCTCTGGCCCGGTTGAATTCAACAATCAGTTACCAAACCTGCCACCGCAGTTTCGCTACTTCTTTGAAAATCTACCAGAGCAGCGGCCTCAACCAACTTCAGGTTTCGGCTCAGGCTTTATCATTTCAGAAGATGGATACATTGTTACCAACGCCCACGTGGTCGACAATGCCGATGAAGTGCTCATACAACTGACAGACAGGAGCGAGTACATCGCAGAAATCGTTGGCAGTGATGAACGCAGTGACATCGCCTTACTAAAAATCGAGGCAAGCGGTCTACCCACAGTCACCATTGGAGACTCTAACGATATCAATGTCGGCCAGTGGGTACTGGCAATCGGATCGCCGTTTGGTTTCGAATATACCGCAACCCAGGGGATTATTTCAGCGGTGTCGCGCAGCCTGCCAAACGAAAACTATGTGCCGTTCATCCAAACCGATGCAGCGGTCAATCCGGGTAACTCTGGCGGCCCATTGTTTAATACAGACGGTGAAGTCATCGGTGTGAATGCACAGATCTACTCGCGTTCCGGCGGGTTTATGGGCCTTTCATTCGCGATCCCTGTCAATGTGGCGATGTCAGTCGTGGATCAGTTGAAAACCAACGGTTACGTCAGCCGCGGCTGGCTGGGTGTGACGATTCAAAATGTTGATCAGGCACTGGCAGAATCCTTTGGACTGGATCGCCCGCGTGGCGCATTGGTTGCCAGTGTCACCAACAACAGTCCGGCTGCCGCTGCGGGCGTGCAAACCGGTGACGTTATTCTTTCTTTTAACGGCACACCGGTGAGCAAATCTTCCGAACTGCCACCGCTGGTTGGACTTGTACCGGTCGGTGACGAAGCAGAGCTGGAAGTACAGAGACAGAACAAAACCATCACCCTCAATGTCACGATTGCTGAACTGGATGATGGTGAGAGAGTGGCGGGCGCACCGGGCAATAACAGCAGCAATAGCGGTCTTGGAATAGTGGCAGGTGAACTCACAGCTTCACAGAAAGAATCCACTGGCGGCATCGGCGTTTTAATACAGCAGGTACAACCGGGTGGCGCAGCTGCAGAGGCGGGTATGCGCAGCGGTGATGTATTGGTATCGCTGAACCAAACGGATGTTGAGTCTGTGTCACAACTCAGTGAGTTGGTCAAAGAGACGCCACGCGACAGGCCGGTACCCGTGCTGATACAAAGAAATAATCAGCCTTTGTTTTCAGCGCTAACGCTTCAATAAGCTAACCAGCTTGCGGCTCGGGAACGATCTGTTTCCCGGGCCCTATTGCCATACGGACATCTTTAATATGTCGTAATAGTTTTTCAACGCCCGATTTACCAGCGATCATTCTCATGCGTCATATCAACTACAACCACTTATTTTATTTTTGGAACGTTGCAGATACAGGTTCAATATCTGCTGCTTCCAGGCGACTTTACCTGACACCACAAACCATCAGTACGCAAATAAAACTGCTGGAAGAGTCCACCGACACACCACTGTTCCAAAAGTCAGGCAGGAGTTTAGTTCTTACTGACCAAGGCACGGTCGTCAAAGAATTTGCCGATAGAATCTTTTCATTGGGTGGTGAACTTTCAATCCTTATGCGAGGAGAAGAAAATCAGCACCGCTCATATCTGAACGTCGGTATCGTTGAAACCTTACCAAAGATCGCCGTGGAACAGATGTTGGAACCGGCGTTTGACGCTACAGTTCGATTGAACTGCTATGAGGGAGTTTTGCCAGAGCTGATTCTGAAACTTAAGAATCACGAACTCGATCTGATACTGTCTGACCAAACGTTAGAGGCGGACGATACGTCAACTATACACACTCATGCACTGGGTCAAAGTAAACTGGGATTGTTTGCACCTGCACTGTTGTGGAAGAAATATGCGAAACGCAGCCCAAAGGATCTCAACGATATACCGGTTATCCTTCCTGCCCCGTCAAGTCCCTTAAGACGTGCCGGAGAAGACTGGTTTCTTGAACATAACATTACACCGCACATAGTCGCCGAATGCAGCGACAGCGGTTTAGCAAAAGCCATGGCTGCAGCGGGCCGTGGCATGGTGATAGCACCACTGAACATTCGTGCAGAAATCCAAAAATCTACCGACTGTAAGTTGCTACTCGAGCTTGATAATTTCTACGAACGTTACTACGCCATAACGCTTGATAAGAAAATCGTGCATCCGGTTATAAGCGCAATCGCTGACTCGACCCGAACAGCACTGGCTCTTAACTGACTCACTCACGTATAGTTATATTTATTGAACCCGGAGTAACATATTACAAATAGCGCACTGGATACCAGCCCGACCATAAGGCAGAGAGCAGGCAGAGAGCAGCCAGAGAGCACCCCGAGCACTCGCAGATTTCATGAAACTGGAATCAGCCGACGACGTTTTACTGTTTATCACCGCAATCATCAGTACCTGCAGCTATACTTTTTATTTAATCACGGAGCCCGGGTAGCTATTGACAGCTGGGCAATTCCGGTCGCAACGGATATTGCTATGGCTCTGCTGAGTGTGTTCGGCAGTCGAGTCCCGATCGGTCTCAAGGTATTACTGTTAACACTTGCCATCCTTGACGATCTGGCAGCAATAGTCATCAACGCGATCTTCTACTCAGGCGACCTGTCATTTACCGCATTGGATACAGGTGCGGCAGATCAAGATATTGCACACCCAAATGCAGCAGAAAAGAGCCAGGCAATATAGCGCCCCATAGAGTAAGCCCTATCACCTGCCTGCGAGTTGCCATACTCGCAGGCTTTTCGGGCTTGAGTATAAACACGTGCAATGATCCGGGTGAAACAAAACCACATCATTCCACACTATGTGAACACCACTTCTTCAAAATGCGGATTATCAACAAGCACTGTCAGCCGCGTAACATCGTCAAGTACAATGAGCTGCCGGTTGTTGTCATCAAGTAGCAACTCAATGCACTCCTGATTTGCAGAATTTCTTTTGGTATCGCACGCCACACCCCTCAATGGTTCTTCAGATTTTAAAATCAACCTGACCGGATAAGCGAACATACACGCAATTTCAATGTAATCGTACTGACTACAGCTAATCACTTCTTCGCACTGGTGGTTAAATTCAATTTGCTACTGCCATTAGTTTACCGGTGTAAGCAAGGGTTGATCAGCAAAGTGTGCTGCAAGATTGTCTCGCTGCAGTTGCCCCATCGCTTTGCGCGTTTCGATCGTTCCTGAAGATTGATGCGGCTGCAGCAGTACATTATCCAGCGCAAGAAAACGGGGATCGATATTTGGCTCATTGTTGAACACATCTGAAGCCATCCCTCGAATGGCTTTGGTTTCAAGTGCTTTGATCAGCGCTTCCTCGTCAACTGTGCTGCCTCGTGCGCAATTCACCAGCAATCCGTCTGAGCCAATGGCATGGATTACCTCTTTGGAGATTATTTTTGCTGTATCCGGACCGCCTGAAACCGCCACAATCAGTACATCGGTAGCACGGGCTAGAGCAACCAGATCGTTGTGATAAACCCACCCCGGCGTGTCTTTTTCCGAACGTGCATAGTAGTGAATATTTGTATTGAATCCCTGCAAGCGGTTGGCAATTGCCTGACCTATTCTACCGAGACCGGCAATGCCAACAGATACACCCGACAAAGTGCGTTGCAGCGGATAAGCGCCGTGACCTGCCCAGTGACCGGAACGCACCCATGTTTCAGCCCCCACCATACCGCGATTCAGGGCCAATAACATACCAACGGCAAGGTCTGCCACATCATCAGTAAGCACATCGGGTGTATTGGTAACCTTAATGCCTTTAGAAGTCGCATAAGCCACATCAATCGTGTCGTAACCCACACCGTAGTTGGCAATGATCTCGAGATTGGGAAACGCATCTATGATATCCGCACCGAGCGCGGAATGCCCCTTAAACGCAAATGCCCTGATTTGCTCACGAGTGCGTTCATCTAGATCATCAGGTTTACCACTGGCCGGGAACTGGTGCAGCGTATAGCTCTGCTGCATCGGTTCCTGATCCCAGGCATCGTAAGTTTCAAAAGTTAGTACGTGTTGCTTGCTCAAATGTCCCGGTCTCTTATGGTCTTTGCAAAGAAAAAGCGCCCTGTGCGGGCGCTTGCTGCTGTCTCAATTATCTCTTAATGACGCCAGCTGCATCAAGTCAATGAAAGTATCAACGTGTTGCTCTGGTTCCGGTGAGTTACCTGAAAATGACTACTTTCCCCAGATCTTTGCGTAAGCTTCACGATAACCGTTATCAGGATCAAAGATCGGACTATCTCCCATCGCTGTTGCACCATCTGTATTGACTACCGCAGGAGCCGTTACATAGCCAGAGCAGTCTTCCCCCTGAATGGCACGATTCAGTTCATCAACAAGCTGCCACCCCTGTAGATTAAGCGGCTCGGCTACAGTGATTGATTGATACTGACCGGTTCTAATGCGCTGAAACGCAGACTCTGATCCGTCACCGGCTGCAACCGCTTTAGGTGAACCATCGCCTTTAATACCGGCTGCTGCCAGTGCTGGCCCCATAAAGTCAAAGTAGATATCATTGATTGCCAGAGCATGCGTCCACTTGTTGCCATACTTTTGTAACAGGCTGGTTGTTAACGGCCCCATACGATTGGAGGTATCGGCAATCGGGGTATCGACATACTCAAGTACTTCACCTCCCATTGCCTCAATGGTTTCCTTGATTCTGTCTGCCTTATCAATTGCAATCTGATAGGTTGAATCAGTAAAGATGACGACACCTGGCTTACCACCGGCATCGTCTACTGCCCACTTTGCGGCCTCTTCAGATACAGTCATTGCATCAGTGGATACATTGGCAAAGATGCCACCGGGTGCATCGCAGCCTATCTTTGGCCCGGAGTGCCAAGACACCATCGGAATCTCGGCAGTTGCCACCTGATCGAGTGCTGCCTGCTGCTCTACTGCATCAAAACCATTAATGATAATGCCATCCGGCTTTAACGCCATTGCCTGACCAAATGCAGCAGTTCGACCTTGCACCGAACCGCCACCATCAAGCACACGGACTGTCCAGCCAATGGTATCTGCGGCTTCTTCCACCCCGTTGGTCACACCGAGAATGCCGCCGTTCTTTAAATCAGCTGCAAGCACAACAATGGTTTTATCTGTGGCTGCTGCCGGTCCGCTGGCCGGACCATCAAATTCCATCGCGTAACTGTGTCCGCTCAGTACGGTAGCTACAAATGTGGCTGCAACAGTTTTAAGAAAATTTCGTCTGATCATAGTCAAGGTCTCCTCGTGAATTAAAATTACTTTGCAGCACCTTTACGTCGCTGCGCGTAACCCGCGATGCCAATTGCAACCAGCAAAGTAACACCGTTAAACATTGGCTCTACCCAGAACGAGCCGCCAAATTGTTGAATGCCTGATATACCCACAGCCAGAATAGCTACACCCACAATCGTGCCCCAGACGTTTACACGCCCGGGTTTAATCGTGGTTGAGCCGAGAAAAGCACCGACGAGTGCGGGCAATAAAAACTCCAGTCCGACACTGGCCTGACCGATGCGTAACTTCGAAGCGAGTAACACACCGGCGAGTGCCGTCATCGTGCCTGAAGTCACAAACGCACCAACAACAAACTTTCTGGTAGGGATGCCGTTTAGTTCTGCTGCTCTAGAGTTGGCACCAATAGCATATAAAAATCGACCTACCGGGGTATACTCAAGTACAAGCCACAGCGCCAGTGCAATAAACAGGATGTAGTAAGCAGTTATAGGCAGGCCAAAAACAAACGTACCGTTAACTGCGTAGAAACCATCAGGCAGCAGACCCACCATTTGTCGACCACCGGTATGCCACAACGCCAACGCATAGAGTATGGTACCGGTGCCCAGCGTCGCGATAAAACTGTCTATTTTTGCTACCTCTACAAGCAAGCCATTCAAATAGCCTGTAAAAGCACCAAGCAGCAGCACAATGATAATCGCAATCGGCCATGGCACGCCAAACATGGTTTGCAGCGATATCGCAAGTATGTGCCATATAACAATACCGTAGCCAACCGTCAGATCAATCCTACCTGCAGCCATTGGCACCATTGCCGCAAGACTGAGCACCGCAATAATGGATTTATCCGACAGGATCGCACGCAGGTTCAGCATTGTTGGGAAAGTATCCGGCAACAACACGGAAAACAGCCCGATTAAAAACACCGTTAATATCACCAGCCCGTATACAGGCAGTAAGCGAATCAGCTTGCCGATGAAACCAAGCTTTTTTAACTCTGCTTTTGTGGGTTCAAGCGCGTTTGATTCAATGGACTGCATGAGTCTTCTCTGTGGTTGTATCCGCCTCGCCGGCAGACGCATTCTGAATCAGATTTTCAGTTGAAAGCTGAATCCCTTCGAGCTCGGAAACTACTTTGCCGCGGCTAAACACCAATGCGCGATGGCAGACATTGGCTATCTCTTCAAAGTCCGTGGATACCACCAACACCCCCATGCCGGAAAGTGTGGCGTCAAACAACAGTTGATAGATTTCTGCTTTAGCACCCACATCAACACCCGCTGTGGGGTCTTCTGCAACCAGTATCTTGCGACCTGTGTCCAGCCATCGACCGACAACAACTTTTTGCTGATTACCTCCGGACAACGCCTCTATTGCCAGCATCGGGTCATTCGGACTTAAACCGACAAGCTCACCAAGCTCTGTTGCCTGGCGAGCTTCGCTGGAACTGCTTTGCAGTTGCAGCAAACTGCGGCCACGCACCAACGGATTGATAAAAGCGTTTTCATAAATGGATAATGACGGCGCTATAGACTCAACAATGCGATCTCCAGCTATAAACCCTATGCCTTTATCAATAGCCTGACTGGGGTGATTGATATCGACTGCGACGTCATCAACCGCCATGGTGCCGCTGTGCTCCACAAGACCGAACAGTGCCCGGCCAATGTCTTCATGGCCCGCTCCTCGCAGCCCCACGAGTCCTAACATTTCACCGCGCTGCAGCTGCAGGCTAACCGGACCAACACGCTGAGATTGCAGGTTATTGATACGCAGCACTTCACCACCGGCATCGAGCCTGGTTTTGTTAATCACTCGCGTCTTTCTGCCAACGATCAACGTAACCAGTTCCTCAGGTGTGGTGTGTTCTATGTTTCTGACCCCTGCCATTTCACCATCACGCAGTACTGCTACCCGGTCTGCTATTTGAAATATTTCGTCAAGCCGATGGGAGACATAGATCATCCCGACTCCTTTATCCTTCAGCGGCCTGATCGCAGTAAACAACCGTTCTACCTCATCAGCAGGTAAACTGGCCGTTGGTTCATCCAGCACCATAAAATCACAATCCACTATCAACGCACGTGCGATAGCTACCAGGGATTTTTCAGTACGGGATAGAGAAGAGACCCTGGTCGACGGGTCGAAGTCACTGTCTATGAGCTGCAGTGCTTCCGCTGCGAGTTGTTCCGTTTTGCGCCACGAGATAAGTTTTCCGTTTTTCTGATAGCCGATGGCTAACGCGATGTTTTCGGCAACACTCATCCAGTCAATCAAGCCGAGGTCCTGGTGAATAAAAGCCACACTGGGACCACTATTCCGAAGTGCCGCCGAAGAGTATCCGCCGGGCTTGTGCTGATACTCGGTGCCGTCAATCAGCACCTGGCCTGTGTCCGCAGTGTGCAGCCCACTGAGAGTTTTGATCAGCGTTGATTTGCCAGCGCCATTTTCGCCAAGCAAAGCCACGATCTCGCCACGCTCGACATGCAAAGACACATTGCGCAGCGCTTGTGTGCCACCAAAATTTTTCGATATGCAATCGAAGAACAGCCCGTCACTCTGATGCACCGCACTCCTCCTCGTTGGCAGATCTCAAAAACGTTACCGGTAACGTTAACTATTAACCAAAAATAAGTCAATGCCTGAAATAATCGAGGGGTTGTGCTAACTTTACGTAACTCTGCTCGAACTTCGCCATGTCTACTAAAAGCAATAAAAAACAAACATCTAGCCTGAGTGAGATCGCCAAAGCGGCTGGCGTATCAAAAATGACAGTATCTCGAGTGTTACGTAACGCCGATGGTTTCTCCGAACCAACGCGTGCGAAGGTGATGGCAGAGGTTGAGCGACTTGGCTACCTGCCGAATCGCATTGCAGCCACCTTCGGCACCGCACAAGCCTCTACCCTGATCGGTGTCTGTGTGCCCAACCTCTCCGCCAATTTGATTACACAAGTGCTGGATGCGCTGGATAAAAACTTTGAGCGTTTGGGCTATCAGATGATCATTGGCAGCCACAACTACCAGAAGCAGCAAGAAGAGGCCTGGCTGAAAAGCATCCTTGAGTGGAGGCCCGCCGGTATTATGTTGTCAAGTAAGTTTCACAGCAAAAACACAGTGAAAATGTTGCGTGACACAGCGATACCGGTGCTTGAGTTCTGGAACTTAAATACCAGCCCAATCAAACTTTCCGTTGGTTTTAATGAGTACGACGCAGGCTTTGAAATGAGCCAGCACGCTTTGTTGAAAGGTTATAAAAAAGCCGCCTTGCTGTTAGCGTCCAGCGATGCCAACAGCGTCGCGCCTGAGAGAATTGACGGCTTTAGCCGCGGCTTTACCGAAGCCGGCGGTGAAATCACGCATACCGAAATACTCAATGATGAGCCCGGCTTCTATGCAGGCTTCTACGGTACCGAGAATCTCCTGAATCACACAGACAATGCAGACATGATTTACTACATGAATGATGCAATGGCGATAGGAGGACTTGCGTGGTGTGAACGCAAAGGCATCAAGGTACCTGATGATATCGCCATTGTTGGCTGGGGTGGCTACGAAGCAGCGTCTGTTTTACCACAGCGGCTGACCACCACAGTGATACCGGTACTACAGATAGGCAAACTTTCAGCAGAACAACTGGCGCGCTCACTCAGTGGTGATGAATTGCCGAACGTCACTGCAGTGCCAGCCAAGCTGGTCAATGGCGATACACTCTAAATTAAATCAGAAGCACCTCTTTTACGGAATTTCTATGTTTGGTGAAATCGAAGGCACAGGCTTTAATGTAATCGATCAATCGTTTGGCGAATGCCTGATCGGTCATGCCCGGGTTGAAAGGCTCTGGACCGGTGCGCGCTGGAGCGAAGGTCCTGCATGGTTTGCCGCTGGTCGTTACCTGCTTTGGTCGGATATACCCAACAATCGCCTGCTGCGGTGGGATGAAACTGATGGCTCGGTATCAGAGTTTCGCAAACCCTCTAATAACTCAAACGGCAATACAGTGGATCTGCAGGGAAGACTGATTAGCTGTGAACACTTAAGCCGCAGTGTTACCCGCACTGAGCACGACGGTTCTATCAGTGTTTTAGCAGATCGATATCAGGGTAATCGTTTGAACTCACCGAACGATGTTGTTGTGAAGTCCGATGGATCTATCTGGTTTACCGACCCCTCCTACGGCATTTTGATTGACTACGAAGGCGAGCGTGCAACACCGGAACAGGATGGCTGCCATGTCTATCGAATTGATCCCGCTAACGGTGACATAACCCGAGTAACATCTGATTACTTAAAACCCAATGGCCTGGCATTTTCTGCTACAGAAGAATACCTGTATATCGCTGACACCGGCGGCACACATGAAGAAAACGGTCCGGCCCACATTCGAAAGCACAAAGTAAAAAGCAACAGCCTGGGTGAAGGCAAAGTTATTGCAGAATGCGATGCCGGGTTCTTCGATGGCTTTAGAGTAGACACACAAGATCGAATCTGGACATCTGCTGCAGACGGCGTACATTGCCTTAGCGCCGATGGCAAGCTGCTTGGTAAGATTCTTATACCTGAACTGGTCGCCAATGTTTGCTTTGGTGGCGCAAAACTTAACCGCTTATTTATTTGTGGAACAACGTCGTTGTATTCTGTTTATCTTGCCGTGAACGGTGTGCGTTAGTGGTAAACGACTCACCCACTCTTTTCAAGCTTAAACGGCCGGTCAGCCGGCAACAGGCCGAAGCCACCAAGCAGTCTTGCAAGTTGTGGTGATGGTGATCCTGCTGTCATCAATGCAATATCCGATAGCGCCTCTCGCGGGTCCACCGGAGGTTTCGGGCCAATCAAATCGAGTGCCCGCCGAGCAATAGCCTCTGCGGGCTCGATCCAGTCAACCGGCCATGGTGCGCGCTTGCGCATCTCATGCACCAGGAACGGATAATGAGTACAACCAAGAACCACAATATCGGTGCGTTGACCACCTTCTTCAACAAAACACGGTGCAATCTCGGAGGCGAGTTTTTGCTGATCTATTTGCAATCCCTGCATATGTTCTTCGGCCAGGCGTGCAAGGCCGGTTGACCCGACGAGCTTAACCTTAACCATATTGGCGTGATCAGAGATTAACTCCTGCACCATGCGTCTTTGAATGGTGCCTGGTGTGGCAAGTACAGATACCAGGCCGCTGGCACTGTAAGTGGTGGCGGGTTTTATTGCCGGTACTGTTCCAACAAACGGAATATCGAACCTGTCGCGCAACGCCGGCAGTATCATGGTACTGGCTGTATTGCAGGCAACAATCGCAAGCTCGGGCGTGTAAGCTTCCAGACTTTGTTCAAATAAGCTGACAATACGCGGCACCAATGCCTCCTCTTGCCATTCACCATACGGGAAGCCTGCGTCATCACCGAGGTACACAATACGCCTGCCCGGCAATGCCACACGTACTTCACGCAGGATGGTCAGGCCACCTATTCCGGAATCGAAGATGAGTATCGACATGGATGTTTATTGTTGCGCTCTATACTCGATACGCCGCAGCATATACGATGCTGACTCCGGCCAACAAGCAATGCCAAAAGATAATGTATGAATCTGCTCTGGTGAGGTAGTAAACTTCATAAGATAAGACCAGTGGCAGTACACAACTTTGCGCAATACGGTTATTCGGAATAACAATGACGTCATCCAAACAGCAATCAGTTAGCGATATGTCAGGTGCGCGACTACAACGGGTTCACCACTGGCTGCAGCAGCAGGTCAGCTCAGGGCGTTTGGCTGGCGCCAGCGTGCTGATCGGAAGACACAGCAAAACTGCATTTTTTGACGCAGCCGGGGTTACCGAGCTTGCGAGCGAATCGCGCTTTGATCGCGATACCGTAGTGCGTATTTACTCAATGACCAAGCCGATCACCACGGTGGCAGCGATGATACTGTTTGAACAGGGGCATTTTCAACTGGACGACCCCCTTGCCCACTATCTGCCAGAGTTTGCAGAGACCTCGGTCTGGGCCGGCGGCAACAACCAGATCAGCGCCACTGAAAATTTGCAATCAATGATTACTGTGCGCCAGCTGATGAATCACACATCCGGGCTTAGCTACGACTTTATGCACGCGAGCCCGGTGGATCAGTACTATCGCGATCATGGCATCAGCTTTCAGCAAACCGATTGCAGCCTGCAGCAAATGGTCAAAAAACTCGCTGCAGCACCATTGCTCTGCCAGCCTGGAACGCAATGGAATTATAGTGTGGCGACCGACGTGCTTGGCAGACTGATTGAGGTTTGGTCAGGGCAGACCTTACGGGAGTTTTTGCTAGAGTGCGTTTTACAACCGCTTAAGATGCAAAACACTGACTTTCATGTGGGCGAAAAAAATCTGCAACATTTTTGCGCCATGTACAGCCCGAGGGGTGGCGATGGCCTTGGTGCCGTTGGCAATACGACAAAACAGTCTGCTGTCGGACCCAAACCTGTCATGCCACTGGAGTTAGCTGATCCTGCAACTGGCAGCCGATACACACGCCCTACTCAACTGTACTCAGGCGGCGGTGGGCTTACCGGTACTATTGATGACTATGCGCGCTTTTGCCAGATGATCCTCAACGGTGGCGAGCTCGACGGTGTTCGATTACTGAGCCCGTTAACGGTCGATTTTATGTGCCGCAATCATCTACCGGATAACGCTGATATGGCCGCCATGGGACAACCCGTATGGAGCGAGACTAACTACCAGGGCATCGGCTTTGGTCTGGGCTTCGCCGTTGTGCTCGATCCGGTCAAAGCGCAAATGATTACCTCAGCTGGTGAATGCCACTGGGGCGGCGCTGCCAGTACGTTCTTCTGGATAGACCGAACGCTTGATCTATACGCGATATTTTTCACCCAGTTGCTGCCTTCATCAACCTATCCGTTAAGAAAGGAATTACGCACTCAGGTTTATCAGTCCGTTACTGGCTGAACGTTTTCAAACGTTGCCAGTCTTTAAAGCTCATCAATCATCAAGCGCTACACCGGATAATGCATCCAGCCCGTTTTTATAGTCGTTATAACGAACAACGATCCCTGACCCATAGTGAAGGTTTGCTTTTGCATACCTCGACTATAAAAGAATAAACACCATGGAATCATTGGCACTGATACTTATTCTGGCATTTTTTGCCGGACTGGCATTCCGGCAATTTAACTACCCGCCCTTACTTGGTTATCTGATTATCGGTTTCGTCTGTGCCGGATTCGGAC
Source organism: uncultured Granulosicoccaceae bacterium (assembly GCA_938007995.1). Classification (GTDB taxonomy): domain Bacteria; phylum Pseudomonadota; class Gammaproteobacteria; order Granulosicoccales; family Granulosicoccaceae. The sequence goes on from CALLLW010000053.1 coordinate 17,574, forward strand.
TGGGTAGTTGGGAGCAGCTGGCACCGATCGCAGACATTGGTGTCACACTGCTGTTGTTTACGATTGGCTTAAAGCTTAAGCCTGAAGTGCTGCTCAAGCCTTACATTCTGGCACCGGCGGTATTGCATATGGTGTTGGTCATACCGCTGACTGCCGCTGTTATTATGCTTGCAGGTTTATTTTTTCCGCCACTGCACTTTAACGATGCCACACCTATATGGACTCTGGCACTGGCGCTGTCTTTTTCAAGCACTGTATTTGCGATAAAAATCTTTGATGAACGCGGTGAGGCGTTGTCATTTCACGCAGCTATTACTATCGGCATTCTGGTTATACAAGACATCATTGCCGTGGCTTTTCTGGTGCTGACTTCTGACAAGCTGCCTTCAGTCTGGACACTCGCAGTCATTCCGCTGGCTGTTGCTTATAAATTATGGGTGCCCTGGCTAAAAAAACTGATGTCGATTATCGGCCACGGTGAACTGCTGCTTCTGTTTGGTATAACGGCAGCGCTGTCCGCACACGCTGTGTTTGAGTTACTTCATCTAAAGGGAGGCCTTGGTGCACTGATCGCGGGTGCGGTGTTAGGCTTTGCAAACGCTGAGCGTTCCTCAGAGCTCAACAAATCACTGCTTAATATCAAGAACCTGTTGCTGATCGGTTTCTTTTTGCAGATCGGTTACGCTGGAACCCCGACCTTGCAGATGCTTTTGATCGCAGCGGCGTTACTGGTCATCCTCGGCCTCAGGCCAATTATATACTTTTCGCTGTTAACCCTGTTTCGCCTGCGTGCAAGAACCGCCACTCTGGCTGGAGCCGCGCTTAGTACCTACAGTGAATTCGGTTTAATTGTTACCGCTATTGCAGCAGCTGAGGGCTGGGTGAGTAACGAGTGGCTGATCATTATTGCTATAGCGATCTCTCTGTCATTTTTTATCGCCACACCGGTCAACAGCAAAATACAACAGTGGTACCGAACCCACGGCAGTCGACTTGAGAGTTACCAAAAAGAACGACTGCCGGAAGAAGAAATTGAAAGGATCAGCGATGCGAAGGTTGTCATACTCGGTATGGGCCGTGTTGGCAAAGGCGCATACCAGCATATGAAGCAAGTGTATGGCGATGTCATCGTCGGTGTTGAAGAGAGTTTTGAACGCACACAGGTTTTAAAGGAAGAAGGGTTCCGCTGTGTTCACGGCGACGCCTCCGACCGTGATTTCTGGGAACAGGCAGGTGTTACCGAGTGCGATACCCTGCTGGTGAGTTTGAGTAACCACAGAGAACATTTGTCTGTGGTGCAGATAGCCAGAGAATATGGCTTCAATGGCAAAATAGCGGTTACTTCAGGTTTTGAAGATGAACGCAATCAGCTCGAAGCACTCGGCTGTGTATCGTTCAATCTGTACAGCGATGTTGGCCGTGGCTTTGCCGAGGCAGCAATTGAAAAGAGTGTGTGACAGGAATACAGCTAACCGGGAGAACCGCCAGTAAACAAAACCCTGTAGGCAGCGCACTAGAAATAGTCGCTCGACAGCAGCTGTATTCCTCTCAAAATACGCTCTTGATTGTTTATTTCCAGAGCTTGAAAACATTTGCTCTGATACTCTTTCGAGTTTTGAAATTTAACCAGAGCACTTTTTAATGGAGCTATAACAGGATAAGCTGCCTCTGCTTTTTCAATTGCTTTGGCTGAAAATATTTCCGCTTCGCGAATTACCGCCAGATCAATCAAATCACGAGATAAAACACCAGAGTCATTCCAACGATCCGCGTTAGCTAACAATTTTTCAGCCGTGCGATCTATCCCGGATAGACAAGGCACATCAGTCCACTCGAATGACTCCGGAGCTTCTAACGTTATCCGGTTTTCTGCAACTATCTCGAACTTGATGCTCTGACCATCTGCTAACGCCAAAAACCGAACCCCATATTGATTCGCAGTTAAATCTCTTGGAAATTCCAGCCCGTTTGTTTTTTTGAACAAAAATTCGGGCTTGAAATAATTATCAGCGACAAGCTCTCTTAATCTTTTGTATCCGACACCTACCGGACAGATAAAGTCTATATCTTTGCTCCATCTGTACTCATCATGCAATAACGTAATCAGTGTACCGCCACCAAAGTACGCACCAACTTCGCAGAGCAATGAGTCGTTCAACGATTCAAGTATCAATTGAACCTTCTGATGATGAGGATGGCTAAACATACACTTGCAACCAGGAACCCTTTTCCCTCGCGAGCCATTCTACAAAGCGTTTTTCTGCACCCGTTAAATCCGCCAGTACGCCTTTGTTATCCCAGCCTCTTTCGTAGCGACTGATCATCTCATCGAGAGACAAAACATGAACATCGGTTAGGTCCCAGCAAATAGCCTGCAGAAAAGGCAGTTCAGCGGGAATGACTTTGATGTTGTGGTCCTGCTGCATATTGTGACTAAGTATCTGATAAATAGCGGTTATATCTCGCTGCTTGTATATTCTGTTCCCATTCGACGGGAACCCGACACACAAGGCAGTGAGCAAAAATTATATACTTATCAGCAGATTAGCACAGACCGTAATATGCTTCGAACAGACTCGATATCAATTTTGACAGTTGGGTCAGTAAATCACCGACTCCGTTCTGCTTTACCTACGCAGCGATGTTGGCCGCGGGTTTGCCGAAGCGGTCATTGCAAAGAGATTGGCTGCCATTTTCACTTTAGCATGTGACAAAATCAAAAACCCCCTGGCGGCTCAGGAACACATTGGCGGCAGAAATGAAGATACGTAAAGCAACAACAGAAGATCTGCCGGTTCTACTTGAACTGGAACAAGGCATCATTGATTCAGAGCGACCATATGATCCCTATATCAGGGATGATGATGTTATCTATTATGATATTCACAAGCTAATTACAGGTTCTGACTCGATTGTTGCTGTTGTGGAAACTGATGATCGCATTGTAGGTTGTGGTTATGCACAAGTAAGAAATTCGAAAGCCTGTCTTACACACGATCAACACTGTTATCTTGGCTTTATCTATCTGCTGCCTGAATATCGAGGAAAGTCAATTGGCCAGGAGATACTGTCTTTTCTTAAAAGCTGGGGTGTAGAAAAAGGCTTGCAGCATTTTCAGCTTGGAGTTTACTCAGATATTCGAGGTGCACTACGCGCCTATGAAAAAATCGGGTTTAAATCAATTTCAGTAGTGATGGAGCTGGTTGTATAAAAATTTTCGCCATAACCTCAAGTATTGCGCCCGGTTTATGACGTGAACCACGCAATACGGCCATAGAACACGGCCGATTATTTTTTATTCCTGTAAATAGCGGAAAAACTGTGCCTCAGGACTTCAGACTAATGCCTTTAAACTCTTTGGTTTGCGCAGTTAATGCGATCTCTGTAGGCAGGCGTTCCATTGAAGATGCACCATAGAAGCCGTGACAGTAATTGGTATTTTGCAGCACATACTCTGCATCTGAAGGAGAAGACACAGGTCCACCATGCACTAACACGATAACGTCTTTATTTACTTTTAAAGCAGCCTGGGCCCATGCATCCGTGATTGCCGGCGCTTCTTCCAGCTTAATACCGGTTGCCGCCCCAATATTGCCACCGGTAGTTAATCCAAGATGTACGACTACGATATCAGCTCCCGCCTCAGCCATGGCAATTGCAGTCAACCCGGAATCTTGAGATTTCGCTGATCATATCGCGCAGAGATTTGTTTTCACAGGGGGTTTATTCCAGCAATCTCACCTTTGCTCAGTTTGGCTTGTTGATGTAGCCAACGAGAAAATCCAATCTGTATTTCAAGGGCTTGAATCTGGTTCAATTGTAAGAACGCCGAGTCCATGGATACGTGATGACTTGAATAAACACAAGTGTGCTGAAAAAATGTTGCGCACGGAATGAGATCATTTAGCCCTGCTCCCAGCATTCCTGGCTGACGGATAAGCAGTGCTTGTTTGGTCAAAGTTACTTGTAAAGAAGTTCGCTTAAGAATCGCCTCAACATCCGGCCGCAATTCCGAGAAGGCAAAACGGCCTTGCAGAACAGTACTAGCTACACCATGTAAGGCCACGTCAACGCAGGCCGCGAGTTATCAGCCCGCTTTTATTTCGGGCTGACTACCTTCAGCAGCTTCTCTTTGCTGTAGCGTCACTTTTGACAGCTTCGCAGTTTGACCGCAGCGCAATAGCGGTGGCGTTCAGGCATCCCTGCGAGAGATGATGACCAGAGTTATCATTGATATTGCGATACATGCGATTGCTGCCATGGGACTGCCTTGAAGGATTTGATGCGGCGCACTATGCCTGGGTTGTAGAAGCTTTACTGTGAGATCGTTCCCATAGTAACACGCAATGTACAGATATCGATACATTAAGTGCCCGATAGAGTGGCCAGGCTACTTAAAATCACTCAGAGATAACAGCATCTCCGACCCGATTTGATCCAGAGCGCCTCACAAAAATGCGAGGTATATCACACTGACGCAACAACTACCGCGCTGAAATCTCCAGTCCGTCTACAACCCACCCTGAGCCAGCACACGGCCTTTTAATCAAGCGCAAGCCGGGTAACAAAAGGCATTCCGGGGCTGATAAAACACCAACAATCGTGTAACGTCTTGCAGCTAGCGACTTCCGGTAATACGCAAATGCGTCCCGCTCATTTAAAGACAATACTCGATCAGGAGTTGGCCAGTGCCACGACGGGTCACCATACGCCGGTAATGATCTGGGGCCCGCCCGGTATTGGAAAGTCACAGTTAGTGGCATCGGTGGCTGCACATGCGTCTATACCCATGATTGATTTGCGCTTGTCGCAAATGGAACCGAGTGACTTACGGGGCATACCTTTTCGCAATGGCAGTACGGTCGAATGGGCCGTGCCCGCAATGCTCCCGGACGAGGCGCGCCACGGACCCACTGGCATTTTATTTCTGGACGAAATAACCTCTGCATTGCCTGCAGTCTCTGCGGCTGCCTATCAACTGATTCTGGACCGAAGCCTCGGTGATTATCAGGTACCTGACGGCTGGATTATCACTGCAGCGGGCAACAGACAAGGGGATCGGGGTGTTACCTATGCAATGCCATCACCGCTTGCGAATCGCTTTACTCACTTCAGCTTTGATATCAACCTTGATGACTGGGTGCTTTGGGCACATCACAACAAGATTGATGAACGCATTATCGCTTTTCTGAGATTCAGGCCTGAGCTGCTGTTCGATTTTGATCCCGCCACCGATCCAGTTGCTTTTCCAACACCTCGTTCGTGGGAGTTTGCACACCATGCGATGCATAAGTTTGCATCACAACCGGAAGTACTCGCGGCCAGCTTGCAGGCATGTGTTGGTAAAGCTGCCGGAATTGAAGTCAACGCGTTTATAGACAACCTGAAACACATGCCGGACATCACAGCCATTTTAAATGGCAACGAAATTACCGTGCCGGAATCGATCGATCTGCAATACGCTGTTGCGTCATCATTGGTTGGTCATGCAGTTCGAACCAAAGATACCGAAGAAGAAACAGTGATTCTCGGTAACATACTTCAGTATGCCGCCCGTTTTCCGCAAAAAGAAATGGCTGTCATGCTGGTATCAGATATGTACCGTGCTATCGGTGAAAAGCTGTTTGCGATTCCTGATTTTCAACGATGGGCAAATGAAGTTGCTGATATCGTGTTGTATGAAAACGAATAGTGCACTCTTTGACCAGCACGACTCGGTGATCAAGCTATTTGTTGATTACTGCAATGGCTGAACCACTTGCCGCAGCACTCAACAGCGCAACACAAAAACTCAGTGTTGCCAGAACACGTTTAATACTCGACAACCCTTTTCTTGGCTCACTAGTACTGCGACTACCGTTAACAGACGCGAGCGACTGGTGCGATAAGTCCGGTACAGATGCAAAGCACATCTACTACAACCACAACTATATAAACAGCTTAACCGTGAGCCAGGTGCAATTTGTGTTATCTCATGAAGCCCTGCACTGTGGTCTTTCTCACTTCGCAAGACGCGAACACCGCGATCGCAGAAGATGGGACCTCGCCTGCGATCATGCAGTAAATCAGCTACTAAAAGATGAAAAGCTGGAACATCCGCCGGGAACATTACTCAATGACGAATACGCAGGCTTAACTGCAGAAGAAATTTATCCGTGCATTGAGCCGGACAGCAGCGAACAACCGATGGATGAGCATTACTATGATTCAGCCGGTGACGACACAACACGAAGTGACCCGGGCAACAATGATCAAGCTACAGAACAATCGGAAAACGAGGCTTCCGGAGCAATAGAGCACGATGAATCGGCAGGCGATCAAGCAGCACCTCGCTCACTACATGCAACTAATTCGACACCAGATACCAATGCATCAGCACCACCCGGGGGTTTAAGCCACCGCGAGCTGGATCAGCTCGACACTCAATGGCAACAAAGACTGGCCAGTGCTGCACAGCAAGCCGCCCGCGCCGGCAAACTCAGTCCGTCTTTGTTGCGCATGCTTGATCGCCTGCTGCAACCCACACTGCCATGGCGAGCACTGCTTGCACGGTACATGAACACGGTAGCCCGCGTAGATTACAACCTGACCCGACCTTCACGACGCCGCGAAGGGGATGCCATACTGCCGAGCCTGCATGTCAGGCAGGTTAATATTGTTGTGGCAATTGATACCAGCGGTTCTGTGTCTGCTGATGAGCTCAACGAATTTATATCTGAGCTGGATGCGATCAAAGGCGCGATGCATACCCGCGTCACACTGCTTGCCTGCGATGACAGTCTCAACGATAACTGCCCGTGGATTTTCGAGCCGTGGGATACGATGCAGATACCTGACTTATTGACGGGCGGGGGCATGACTGATTTCCGGCCGGTGTTCGATTGGCTGGCAACTATGGCTGGCCCGCCAGATCTGGTGGTTTACTTTACCGACGGAAAAGGTCAATTTCCTGCCTCACCACCCGCTCCACCGGTGCTCTGGCTGATCAAGGGCGCCAGGCCAGTACCGTGGGGACAACGCATACAACTGAATTGAACGTCATGAAGCCACAGACTGATTGGCATTGTGTCGCTCAAGCGCCAAAAACCAGTGGTTTGCAGAAGCTATAGCCTTAAACTTACAACACGCAGCACAAATGTCAGCGACAATTACGGCAACTAAGGAGTAAAAGAACAGGCACCGGGGAATGTCAGGCAGATCAGTCACGCTGCATTCACGCTACTCAGCGCAAAAGTTGCTACACATAAACCAAACCGGTTGCATCGGCTGAACACACAATCGATTACTGGATCAGGTTATACAGCTGCGCTGGAAGTGTCAGCGCCTGCGGAATGACTATAATATTGCCACAGGTGAAAAAAGCGGAAAATTGGGCCGCCTTTTCATTCGTTTAGAGAACACATTTCGTTCACATTCAACGCTTTATCGTTCAGGACGTGGCTCCATCAAAGAGCCACCGTTATGCGTGTTTACCAGCTGGAATCATTGTTACCCCTGCATGGGTTGCCGCAATGTCTCCAGCGCATGGTGGCAATACGGTATCACCGACTCGCACTTCCTGTTTTTTTAGCCGGAGCTAGCACCATAATGTTAATCAATAATCCGTTTGCCGACATCGCAGCGGTTATCTCCCCCTCACTGATGAAAGCCTACGTCGTATTGATGATACTTCTTGTCATCGGCGGCACCTTGCTGGATTTGCGACATAAGCAGAGCGCCAAATACTTTTTTGAGAATTCAAAAAAGGCGCAAAAGAACGCCAAACACAAAGTCGGCGGTGGCAAAAAAGCGGGCCTGGCTGCGAAAACCATTGCCGGTGAAGTACTGACCTCGTCAGAATTCTGCAACGTCAAGCGACGCCAGTCGCATCTGATGACCATGTATGGATTCATCTTCTTTGTGATTTCAACCGCTGTGCTGATCTTCAAATACACTGGCGATGCAAAGGCACCTGTGCTCTGGCCTATCCTGTGGCACCTGGGTGCGTTGAGCCTTTGCATTGGCGGGTACTGGTTCTGGTTCAAAATCAGAGTTGACGTCGCTGCGGAGGGAGTCAAGTGGCATCAATTTAACGGTCGCGGAGACTTGTTTATCCTTGGCCTGCTCTTTACTGCAACCTTTGGGCTACTGTGGTCTTTCTTTCAGGCAATTGGCGCGGCCACTTTCGCCTGGCTGTTGTTTGCACTCTTCATCGTTAGTGCGACGGTTCTGTTCGGCAGTGTTTACTGGTCCAAGTTTGCCCATATGTTCTTCAAACCCGCTGCGGCGTTTCAAAAGAAAGTCGCGCAGGCAGATGGCTCGAACGAAAACCTGCCAATGGATTACGACCTGTCTGATCCTGAAGTCCAGGCCAAATTTCCTGATATTCCGGAATACATGGGCAAGAATCCGCCAAACATGGGGCTGGGCATTAAGCGCGAACCACCGGCACATTACTAAAAGAATCACTCAATTATCTACATCAGACGTCTGGAGACTCTACGATGCCAACATTTGTATATATGACCCGTTGCGACGGTTGCGGCCACTGCGTCGATATCTGCCCATCCGACATCATGCACATCGATACGGTAACCCGCCGCGCTTATAACATCGAGCCCAACATGTGCTGGGAGTGCTACTCATGCGTCAAAGCATGCCCGCACCAGGCCATTGATGTGCGCGGCTACGCTGACTTCGCCCCGCTCGGCCACTCGGTACGAGTGAAACGCGATGAAGAGAAAGGTGTGATTGCCTGGCGCATCAAATTCCGCAACGGCGAGAAAGACATGGACTTACTCGCACCCATCACAACCAAACCATGGGGCAGCGCCACACCGGACCTGCGGGAAGTTGAAGCCCCCACCAAAGAACAAGTCGACAGCCAACTGCTGTTTAACGAGCCCAAGTACATTCGGTTTGACGAAGGTGGCCTCCACACGCTTGAGTCCAATGGACTTGAAATGAAGCAAGGGGTCGATTACTGATGGCGAAATACGAAACCATAGTCGAAGAGGACATTGATATCCTCGTTTGCGGCGCGGGCCTGGGCGGCACCGGTGCAGCATTCGAAGCCCGGTACTGGGGTCAGGACAAAAAAATCGTTATTGCTGAAAAGGCAAATATTGACCGTTCCGGCGCTGTAGCGCAGGGTCTGTATGCGATCAACTGCTACATGGGCACCCGCTTCGGTGAAAATAATCCTGAAGATCATGTTCGCTACGCGCGCATTGATTTGATGGGTATGGTCCGTGAGGATCTGCTGTTTGATATGGCACGACACGTTGATTCAACTGTGCATCAGTTTGAAGAATGGGGTCTGCCACTGATGCGTGATCCAAAGACCGGCAACTACCAGCGTGAAGGGCGCTGGCAGATCATGATCCACGGTGAGTCATATAAGCCTATCGTTGCAGAGGCCGCAAAAAAATCTGCAGACAAGGTATTCAATCGAATCTGTGTTACCCATCTTTTAATGGACGATGCACACGAAAATCGTATTGGTGGCGCTGTTGGTTTTAATGTGCGAACCGGTAACTATCACGTCTTTAAATCAAAAGCGGTTATCGTTGGAGCTGGTGGTGCATCAAACATCTTCAAGCCGCGTTCAGTCGGTGAAGGTGCCGGTCGTGTCTGGTATGCCCCATGGTCTTCAGGCTCTGCCTACGGATTGTTGATTGGCGCAGGCGCCAAAATGACGCAGATGGAAAACCGTATCGTACTTGCGCGTTTCAAAGACGGCTACGGCCCGGTTGGTGCGTACTTCCTGCACCTTAAAACCTACACTCAGAACGGTTTGGGTGAAGAGTACGAATCCAAATGGTGGCCATCACTGCAGGAGATCGTTGGTAAAGAATATCTTGACCCTGAAGTGTCGCATGCAACCCACCGCCCTATCCCCACCTGCCTGCGTAACCATGCTTTCATTCAGGAAGTTAACGCCGGACGCGGACCGATTCACATGGTCACTATGGAGGCATTCCAGGACCCGCATCTTGAAGAGATTGGCTGGCATAACTTCCTGGGCATGACAGTCGGCCAGGCGGTACTGTGGGCTGCAACGGACGTTGATCCGAAATATGAAAACCCTGAACTCACCACGTCAGAACCTTACGTGATGGGATCTCACGCCACAGGCTGTGGTGCATGGTGTTCCGGACCGGAAGATCTGTCGCCACCAGAATACTACTGGGGCTATAACCGCATGACCACAGTTGCCGGCTTGTTCGGTGCTGGCGATGCGGTAGGTGGTACTCCCCACGCATTCTCATCAGGATCATTTACCGAAGGTCGGCTCGCTGCCAAAGCTGCGTGTAAGTACATTGATGACGGCAAGGCTGAAGGCATTAGGGTTTCTGACGAACAGATCGAACGTCGCAGAGAAGAAGTCTACAAGCCGCTCGAGACATACAAGATCTATCGCAACGAGATCACTGCGGGTAGTGTCAACCCTAACTACATAAATCCGCGCCAGGCGCTTGATCGACTACAGAAGTTAATGGATGAGTACGCAGGCGGTGTCACCGTCAGCTACATGACTAACGAAAAGTTGCTGAACATTGGCTTGAAAAAACTCAAGCTATTGGAAGAAGATCTTGAGAAGGTCGCGGCTGAAAACATTCACGAACTGCTGCGTGCATGGGAAATCAAGCATCGCCATCTGACCTCGGAATCTGTGGTACAGCACACCTTGTTCCGCAAGGAAACACGCTGGCCCGGCTATTACTACAGAGGTGATCATTTAAAGCTTGATGATGAAAACTGGCATGTATTAACCGTTTCACGGCGCGACCCTGAGACCGGTGAATACACCATGGAAAAAGCCCCTTGCTATCACCTGAGCGAGGTGGATGGCAAGTCAAGCGCTGCCTGATCGGTAGCATTGTTTTTGTAAACAGGCAGGTCGACACAGGGTGGATATGCTTACATATCCACCCTGTTTTTCGTTCTGAGCACAGACCGCCAGCTCCGTGGCTTTTGCGCTGCCTGGTGTTCTGGTGACACACAAGTCGGTAACACGCTGTTTACAGCATTTAATTTCACAGCGGTAACCAACCGGGATTCATGATGAATATTATCGATCATACTGATGAAGAACTGGCAGCGATCGCCCATCCAATGTGGGACGATCTGATCCGTTACTCCAATGAAGGTGAATACGGCAAATTCATTCGCAAGTTCTCATACGAAATGCTGTTCGGTTTAAACGAGGTTGAGATCGGCAAACAGTTTGCCAAAAGCGAGCTGACCCGAAGCCTTGATCCGGAATATGATTTTATCGGCTATATCAGGCGCAACGAGCACGTCACCTGCCTGTACCGTATGCGCAGCAGCAAGCGCGAAGGCGAATGGCTTGGTCGTATGGTGTTGGGGTACAACAAAGAAGGCGAAGTGAATATATATGGCGCTTCTATATTTTAGAGATGTACCGGGACTAAAAGGCTTAACGTAATGAGTGAAGCACCAATGGAAGATCCGATCGGTGATGGCAAACTGGTTGAACTGATGTACAAAGTCATCGACGCAAAAACAAAAAGCGTACTGACCGAAGTCGAATACCCGATTGGTTACGTCCATGGCGTTAACGCCATACTGGCACCACCGGTAATGAATGAACTCGAGGGCAAGCTGCCCGGTGATGTTATCGAAGTACCGATAGACTGCAATACGTTGTTTGGCCCACGCGATGAAACGCTGGTGCTGACCGAACTACTTGAAAACGTGCCGGAAGAATACCGTGAGCTCGGTACCTCAATTTTGATGGAAAGTGAAAGCGGCAACACTAAGACATTTATCGTCACGCGGGTTGACGATAAAACCATCACGATCGATGGCAACAATCCGCTCTGCGGCCGTGAAGTGATATTCAAGCTCAACATCATGACCGTACGGGATGCGACCGAGGAAGAAGTCGCCTACGGTGGACCACTAAACGCTGACCCGGATATCACTGACATCGTCGGCCACAAGCAGACCACTAAACCGGTTCACTAATGCACCTTACGCACAGTATTGTAATTAGCTATGGCGTTGACAGTAGCCATTGCGGTGGCTATGACAGTAGCTATGACTCTGGCGGAGCTTACTGACTTGCCACAGCATCTGTACGCAGAAACACTACTGTCACCGGGCCTCGGCGTCACTCTGCAATGGCGTTATCAAAATAACGGCCGTGATCTGCTCGCCATCATGGACAGGGAATCACCGGTCTACGGTGCACTGGGTCAGGCAATCGATCGATTTGAACGTACCGTGTTTGATCTGGCACCTGACAAACCGACACTGATCGAATGGGCCAACGCGCAAGACACATTACAGGATGCAGCGGATCGAAGAGAACTGAGACTCGGCGGTGCGCATGTTTTTCAACAATCTATCGAGTTGTTGCAAGGCATGCAAATGATGACCGACCGGGAGACTGATCCATCAGGCTTATCCGCTATTCACCATAACATCGGTGATGTCATGGGCCTTATCGGTCAGCGCAGCGGTAGCAGCCATTTCCTGGAGCAGGCAGCACTTTCATACGAACAGGCGCTCGAAATTCGCACAGAACAAACAACACCACTGGAATGGGCCCAGACTACCTTTAACATGGGTATTGTTATGCATGCGATTGGTCAGCTTGAAAATGACAACCGCATGTTAAAGCAGGCACATCAAACCTACACACAGGCCGCAACGAGGCTGCCGAAGAACGAAGTACCGGAAGACTGGTCAGAGGCACTTTGCTGCATTGGTATCGTGCTATACCAGCTCGGTGCGCAACGACGCGGTGCTCGAACTCTGGAGCAATCACTGGTGGCATTTCGCAATGCACTGAGTGAGCGCAGCAAGGATAAAAATCGCTTTGCATGGATCATCACGCAAAACAACGTTGCGGCAACTCTGCAGGGCCTGGGCATCCATGAAGAAGATATCGGCTCACTGGAAGCATCTGTCCCCGTGTATGAAGAAGTACTTAAAGAAATCAAGCAGGATGAGCTGCCATTGATTCATGCTGTGATCAATGCAAATCGGGCATCAGCCTTACTGGCATTAGCTAACGAGTCTGATTATCTGGACATGGCAGAAACCGCGCTGGCAGAATTTGAATCTATACAGGCGATCCTGCAGGAAACTGATTACAAAAACTATCAACAACAAGTACTGGAAAGGATCACTGAATCCAGACAGTTAGTTGATTCTCTGCAGGTATAACGTTTTGGCTAACATCAGAACATTTTCCAAAAAGCTTTTACCACCCTATTCCGGCCAGGTACAGGTTGCCGAATCGAACACCTATCGTGCGCTGACTATAGACGGACAGATCTGGGAGATTCAGTATGTCAAGCGTAGTCACGTCAGAGTGGCAACGCTAAGCAGCAAGGAGATTAATACCTACGCTGCCAATCCTGCTTTGATGCAGCAGGAAATTGTTGATGATCAAATTATCGAGATGCTTGGTTTTCTGGCGCAGGTGTCTCTGCCATTCCCGAGCGCCGATCACTACGAATACTGGCTGCTTGATGCAGCAGAAGAAAAGCCGCTGGCGCTGATTTTTTCATGCACTGAGAGTACACAGATTGAAAAATTCCCGGCCCGTGCTGAATGGACAGCGTTACCTGCCGCGGTGATGCCGGTGGTAAAAACAGAAGCAGAAGAAAAAGATCAAACGCCACCGGTTAACTACCGCCTTGAGCTACTTGTTTCAGAAAGAGCCGGTACCAAACGCAAGGCGGCATGGTTTAACCGCGATGACCATGATCACGGCAAATTTCCCGCCTGCCTGATACGTGAAGACTGGCCTGATTCAGCAAGTCAGGCACTTTGCTTGCGATACATAGAAAGACAGGCACCGCGTTTGCTGATGCTTCACGAACTGACAGAAACCACCCGGTCAAGGCTTGAGTCGTATTCCCGATCTCAGGCGATGGAGGTCGCCCGATTCAGCCACCTGTACCCGGAGATTGTAGATCAGGAATTAATCAATTCACTTCGGGTTGAGGCTCGACTACGATCCGCCACAGAACCAGCACCTGCGATTAATGGCCGCCGTGACGGAATTTTGTATGTATGATCACTGCAAGCGTCGGGCGCCCTGAAATTTGCATTTAACCCGAGCCCGAATTTGCATTTACCTTGAACTGTGAATTTGCAATTACCTTGAACCCTGGATTTGCAATTACCTTGAACAATGAGAAAATCGGCGTCGAGATAATCCCGCACGCATTACCACATTAACCATGAGATAAAAAAATGAGTGAACCTAAAAAAGAACGCCCGGTTGTGCCGGAAGGCCAGTCACAATACGTGAAAACCACGCAGATGAAGCCGAATGAAAAAGGTTTTGTCGGGTATAAAACCGAGTGGGAATCTTTTCAAAAAGAGAAGCCCTACGAGCCACCTAAAGCGCCGTAGCACCCAGTGATATCAAGCCGGGCTTGCCAGCAGGAGCGGATAGCAGAATCTGTTGGCAACTCTGCCACCACACTCAAAAAGCTGAATCAACTGATCAGGCTGAACCAGAAGCCGATCATTTAAATAGACAAGCCGGCGCAGGCCAAATCATGGCCTGCACCAATCGGTTGAGAAGTGGGTAGATTTTAGTTACTACCAATACTATCCGGCATTCACTCTTTTTCTGCGCACGAAGCAGATCAATAACAACAATAGAAACTTATCCACTGACCCTGATCCTGAAGTTCTGGTGGAGGAGTTATCAGCAGTATTTGATTGAACTTCGACATCGACGGTACTAACCGATTCAACCTCGGTACTCACTGATGTGTTATCAGTAATTCCGGTCTCACCCGAGGCATCGTCGTCAATGGTCACAGCGGCATTGTCAGAGTCGTTGTTTTCAACGTTACCAGGCTGCTCAGTAGACACGCTATTTTCAGCAACCGAACCGCGATCAACTGTTGACTCAGCTACGTCGCTGGACACTTTGCTCTCGTCCTCAGTATCTATAATCACGGCGTCACTGGTAACGTTATTGTCTGTAACATTTGCCACTTCAGAGTTATCAACGCTGTCGATAGCATCATTTTGTATTTGGTTATCAGCCGCGGATGCATTAACCGACGAATTATTACCAAAGCCAGGAGGACGGTAACCCGGATCAGTCGTCAGCAATATTTTGTCTATAGCCAGACCATCTTCTCTCATCCATAGATTAACCGCATGGATGCCAGCTGAGGGTACGTTGAGGGTTGCCCGTACACCATCCCGTGTGCTGTTACTCCAGTTCCAGCCGGTCGGAAAACTGTTTATTTTATCCGCAGTGGCAGACAATTCATTGTTCAAGCCGGCATGAAGACTATCGCTCTTACCCTCTCCACGAATAGTGTCTCCCCAGCCTAGCACCCATAGGTACCATGTTCCAGATCGATCAAAGTTAGCAAAGTACGATAATGACGGGCTGTTTACAGCGCTGTTGAGCAACTTACCACTGTCTGGAGTAGTCACCATTGAGGCATTATTACTGTCACCAGGGAGATTCGCAGATACCCACTTGTGTGTTCCAGCGATGACATTCGTATCAAAAAACTCGGCCTCAAACACTACCAGCCCTGGTGTCTGGTTCGCGTTAGCACCATCGTTCGTCACTGTTTCATTTACAGCAACAGAAGTTGAACCATCGGTGTTTGATTCAGAGTTTGGCTGCGGCGCTGGTTGTGTTTCTTGTTGTGGCTCTGGCTCTTTTTGCGGCTCTGGTTGTGTTTCTTGTTCTTGTTCTTGCTCTGGTTGTAGCTCTGGCTGCACAACTGGATTCTCAATAGCTACAGGCTCATCTACATCAGCTACAGGTGTACTGTCCGCAGAATCGAGCAACAACGGCGCCATGTCAGTAGCGTAAGTAACAAGACTCGGAATCGTAGCTGGTGCACCACCGGTGCTGACTATCAACTGATCATCAATGACTCGCGCTACCGGTGCCAGCAGTGCCTGCGGTAGTTCTGCAACCGTATCCCAGTCATCATTCGCAGGATCGTAGCGATAAACCTTGTTGCCACTGGTCGCACCTCCAACAACATAAATAGCGCCTTTGTGTACAAAAGTCGATGGCTCTATATGTGATTGCACCGCGGGCAGACTGGCTACTTGTGTCCAGGTGTTTGTCTGTGGATTAAACTTGTGCACCAGGTTGGTATCCGGTGTTCCTGCACCACAACCGTCATGCGTGAACTGGCCACCTATCGCATAGATAAGCCCGTTAAAAACTACTGTCGCAAAGTGGTTGCGCGGAACGGGCATTGGGGCAATACCGGAGATATCACTCCAGCCCTGTCCGGGCCTGTCAAGATCATAGACATAGTGATTCGCAACATCACAGGACGCCTTCGCATCAAGCCCGCCAAACCAGTGTATCCGATTACCAACCAGCGCCGCACCGCCTGCAGCTACAGGCACTGGCAACTTAGGGCCGGCTGACCACTGTTTACTATCAAAGTTAAACTTCCACACATTTGCGGTCACCGCACCGGGATGATTGCCAATACGCCCACCAAGCATCCACGCTTCATTGCCAATCACTACAAACCCGTTGTGTGTTACTGCATTGCCTTTGGCAATTGATGTGTTGCTGATTACCGACCAGGTCTGAGTACCAGCATCGAATTTCTCTACGGCAGGTTCAACATCTATGCCTTTACCAAATCCGTTAAATACATATAAGTCATCACGATACTGTACAACCGTCGACTCAAAACGCGGGTTTTTAATATTGGGTAATACGGTCCACGACTGAGCATCCACAGGATTCGCCGCTGCAAGAACAGGCTCATCGCTTCCGTAATAGTTGTCTGCCGTATCACGGCGCACAGAAGTGTTGTCACTAAATGGAACACCATCTGATGTAGATGACGAGCGCTCAGCATCGAGCTTGTCATCCAGCTGACTTGTCATTTGATACGCGAGCCACGGCGCGCATACTACGCCAATTACAGCCAGCGCTCTCGCAGCTGTTCCTGTGAAGTAGTTCATATCTGTCCCTTCCACACTACGTAGAACTGAAAAATTCAGCAGCAACCGGACTTAATTGCCAGGTTCCCAGAGACAGCGTATCGGCAGAAATGAATACTCTTTAGGCCAGGTGCCTTTGGTATTCAAAAAATCAATTGCGTTGTTACCCAAATCGGGCTTAACAGAGTTATACAAAAGGAAACTTGAAGAGTCAGACTCCCACGGAAATCTGGATTGCATCACAGGCCAAAACAGTGGCCAGATCAGTGGCTGGCACACTAACCACCGGCCACCCCCTGCGTGTTAACAAACAACGAATACACCGAGGTACTCGCGGCCATGAACAGCCGATTCCGATGCAACCCGCCAAAGCACACGTTAGCGCAGCGCTCCGGCAATTCGATCCGACCTATCAATGTACCTTGACTATCAAACACATGAACACCATCCAGTCCTGCCTCGCCCATGCCCCAGCCACACCAGAGATTGCCATCAACATCCAGCCTGAAACCGTCCGGAGTTCCGACACCTGCATCAATTAATACTCGACGGTTTTCAAGCGTGCAGCCATCTGCAGCAACATCAAAAGCAAGGATGCGCCGTGGCTCACTTCTGGATTCAACAACATACAGGATCGATTCATCCGGTGAAAATGCCAAACCATTCGGCTGATTTATCCCTTCCGCCATCAACTCTATGCCGCCATCTGCATCAACCCGGTACACATTCGATTCAAGCTGTGGTTCTGCTTTCAGGCCTTCATAGTTACCCAATATGCCGAAGACCGGATCACTAAACCAGATTGAACCATCCGACTTACATACAATGTCATTCGGTGAGTTAAGCGGTTTACCGTTAAAGCTGTCTGCGATAACTGTGTGGGTACCGTCAATTTCAATTCTGATCACACGCCTGCTGAGGTGTTCACAGGTTAAAAGACGCCCCTGTCGATCTCGTGTGTTACCGTTGCCGTGATTCGATGGTTTTCTGAAAGTGCTTACAAGACCACTCTGCTCATCCCACCGGTATTGCGCATCACCCGGCACATCACTCCAGATTAAAACCCGCTGATCTCCAAACCAGACCGGTCCTTCACACCAGGTATAACCTGTTGCAAGGCGCTCAACTTTGGCAAGCTTTAAAACGTATTGATCAAATGCCGGTGTTATCGAAACCACTGACGGATCAGGATAACGCTGGCTGGGTGTCCACTCGGTGCTCATATTGAACCACTGCTGTTAAATGAAGGAACACAGACTCTACACTGAATATCTTCAATCAAAAAGCCGGTCATCCAGTATACAATAGTGACCGCCATCATCTGGTCTGGCTTATCGTTGCCAATGACAGCACCATCGTATTATTTGCTTGACAACTTCTTCATTGATTAGTTAAGCCCTAAATAACTCAATTGGGACCCGGCTCCAATTATGCCAACTCCAGACACACTGCTGAATTACCCGGAGCTGGCTATTCCCTTGATACTGGCAGCTTTTCTTGTTGGCTTATCTAAAGGCGGCCTGCCGGCAGTGGCAATGCTCAGCGTTCCGCTCCTGTCACTACAGATGCCACCACTGGTAGCGGCTGTATTGTTGTTACCAATCTATATATTGGCGGACATGGTAGGCGTGTATCTGTATCGACGCGAATATAGTAGCGAGAATGTAAAAGTGTTAATACCTGCAGGGGTGCTTGGTGTATTGATAGGTTGGGCTACTGCCTCGGTGGTATCGGATAAAATGGTTACCTTACTCATCGGGGTAATGGGGATAACTTTCTGCCTGTACACCTGGTCAAGAAGAAACCGCAACATCCCTGCCACCAGACCACAAGTTAAAAAAGGCCTTTTTTGGGGAACACTGTCAGGTTTTACCAGCTTTGTAGCACATGCAGGTGGCCCGCCATTTCAGGTTTATATGCTGCCGCAAAAGCATCCAAAGATGGTTTTTGCAGGCACCACAACGCTGGTCTTCGCCGTGGTCAATCTTGCCAAGATAATTCCATACTCTAATCTGCATCCCTATACCCGGGACACATTAACAGTATCTTTGATTTTATTGCCTGTTGCAGCGCTCGGAACGCTTGCTGGTAAAAGTCTGATACAACGTTTACCAGAGCCCTTGTTCTATCAGGCAGTGCAGATTGCACTATTTTTATTATCTCTGAAGCTCGTCTACGATGCCGCCATCAGTAGTCTGCTCCACATTTCATGATAACCGGAAACAGTTGCTGGCCCATCCACTGACTGATCATCAATCTAACAATGTACAAGTTCTGCGCTACCACCCTTGCTACCGGTCTGGTTGCTGGTCTGGCTGCTGGTCTTAAGCTGCGGCAGCTCGTACCTCATTAACGATGGACTTGAATTCATCATCATTAAGAATATCGCGCTTTTCGATACCCTTCTGCTTAACACGGGTGAGCATCTCTGTGACTTGTTCATCGTCAGCCACGCCGAGACCTAGTTCGCCCAACTTATAGACAATAGAAGCTTTGCCACTTTTCTTACCCAACACGACTTCGCCGTTACGGCCGGTGAGACTCGGGTGAGTACCAAACATTACCAGCGGATCTTCCATTACGTACTGAATACCAATACCGGATTCACGAATAAAGTTGCCGTGCCCGAGTACCGGCTTATTGCGCGCTATTGGAATATTGGAAAGCGATGACAACAAATCACCCAGTTCCGGTAATTTATCAAGTTTGTAGCCGGTCTCGTAACCATAGAGTAAATCAAGACCAAGCATTAACTCTTCAAGTGCAGCATTGCCAGTGCGCTCACCAAGACCATTACCACAACTGTGAACACACTCAGCACCTGCGGTAACCGCAGCAAGCTCGGTAGCGACACCCATACCGAAATCGTTATGAGTGTGGATTTCTATTGGCAGGCCAGTCATGTCTTTTACCCAACGCACCATGTACTTGATGGCTTCCGGTGTAGCGCAGCCCATGGTATCGACAATGCCTATGGAATCCGGCATAGATTCATTGGTGATCGCCTTGCAGAGATTGGTTAGATCTTCCTCACGGGCACGAGTTGTATCGTAGGGAAAGTACACAGCGTACAAACCCTGCTCTTTTGCGTAGTTAATCACATCCCTGCTTTTCTTAAACACATCTTCCCAGGTCCAGCCGAACTGTGTGACCAGCTTGGGATAACCGATGGGCACTTCGATAATCACACCATCAGCGCCGCATTCGAGCGCCATGTCGATATCCTGCTTCATGGCGCGGGCAAAGGTGAAGATTCTCGATTTTAATCCAAGCTTTGAAATCTCTTTAATGGCTTCAGCATCCTGCGGAGACACAGCCGGCATACCGGCCTCTATGCGCTCAACACCGATCTCATCAAGCTTGCTGGCAATCTTGATTTTGTCATCAATAGAGAACACAACACCCGGTGTCTGCTCACCATCACGCAAGGTCGCATCATGAATCTCAACCTTAGGTGCTAAAGCCAGTTCACTGCGAACATCAGCCTTAAAATTGTAAGGACTGACCCACCATTTACCATCGACTGAATGTGTTTCACGCATAGGATTTTTCCGGCTAAGTGTTATCAACATTTACTTCAATTTTTATCATATATTCTTTCATTTAACAATAAAATAACGATATTATTAAACGTAATCAGATAGGCTTTTTATTTTTCTCGCTTCTGTGTCAGGATGGTATTCGATCGTTTAACAGCGTGTGACAGATTCTATGGCAGCTAACGACGAAGACATCAGCCGGACTGCGCAGTCAACCACTCAAAGAGCCTACCTTGCGCTGCGCGATGCAATACTTTCCGGAGAAATTGCGCCGGGAGAAAGGCTCAAGGTTGAGACACTGAAAAGCACCTACGCCACCGGTGCATCGCCAGTCAGAGAAGCACTCAGTTTGCTCACTTCGGATCAACTGGTGGAGCGCCGCGATCAACGTGGCTTCCGGGTGGCGCAGGCCAGCAAGGAGCAGTTTGAAGAGATTTTGAATCTTCGCTGCAAACTAGAAGATCTGGCACTGCAGACCAGCCTGATGAAAGCCACCAAGGAATGGGAAGATAGGTTGGTGCTTGCACATCATCACATGAGCCGCGCTTACAATGCACCCGCTAAAGAATTTGAGGAACATCATAAAGCCTTTCACATGGCGCTTATCTCTGCCTGCGAATCACCTATCCTGCTGCGCTTTTGCGATCAGTTATACTCACTGAATGTGCGCTACAGAAATTTTGCCGGCAAGTCCAAAGGCTATGCCAAGCGGGATGTGGCAGAAGAGCACAACGAAATCTTCCAGGCCGCTGTAGATCGTGACACAACTCGAGCTTCTGAACTACTGGCATCACACTACCGCATTACCGGTAACTATCTGGTGGACTTGCTCACCATCTCATAATTATAAAATTAGAAACCTGAATCAACTTTCACTAACAAGCCGAAAATCAAAATCCACTCGCAGGTATTCACCCGGCACTTTACCGGATAGTTCAAAGCCGTCCGGGAATGACCCTGCCTCCTGTTTGACATAAGACATCACCAGATCTTCCCGCACTCCAAAAACTGTGTCCTGATCAAGATAAGGATCGTCATCAGGAAATACCTCTGTGACCACAGACCGACAACCTTCTGCACTAGCAATAAAGTGCAGATGCGATGGTCGCCACGGATGACGCCCCGCAGCATTCAAGATCTGCCCGACCGGGCCATCACCCGGCACAGTATAGCTAACCGGCTTGACTGTGGTGAATGCATAGTAACCGTTTTCATCAGTAGTCATTAACGCATGAAATGAATGTATATCCTGTTCATCATCCTGACTTGAATACAATCCGTTGGGGGCTGTCTGCCAGATATCGAGCTTAGCGCCTTTAATCGGCATGTCATTGGTATCAAACACGTGGCCGGTAACAAGCAACACATCACCTTCATAGTGACGCTTCATATCAGCACCAATTTCAAGTGGTGGCGGATTTGATACATGAAACGGCCCGAGTACAGAAGAGCTGGTCGCATCCGGCACCGAGTGGATCATATCTACCAGAGAAGACAATCCCATCACATCAGATAACAACACAAATTCGTTTCGCTCCGGTCCGGTGATGTTGCCAGCCCACTCAAGAAACTCAAGGCCTTTGCGCCATTCATCGTGAGTAAGATTGGTTTCACGTGCGAAGTCATGTAGATGACGCGCGAGGCATGTGAGGACTTCCTTAAGCCTCGGGTCGGTATCTTTGCCGAAATATCCGGTAAATACATCGGTGATATTGTTTTTGGTAACTGTACGCATCTATCCGGATCCTAAATATAAACATTCAACAGTTCTGCCGCCCTAAACGCCAGCGAGAAACTAGCGCAAAATACCGATGCTGAGCGACGGAAACTTAATGAGCAGAATCAGAACCAGCAACATCACAAAAGCAAACGGCAGTGCGCCGAGGAAGACATCTTTTAGTTTGATTCGATCATCATTCAGTGTTGATTTAATTACAAAGCAACTGATGCCCAGTGGCGGAGTCAGTAATCCAATCTCGGCCCCAACCACTGTCACTATGCCAAACCACACAGGGCTAAGACCCAGTGATTCAATGATAGGCAAAAATAGCGGTACAACAATTAATATAATCGATGCGGTATCGAGCAATGTGCCGAGAAATAACATCAAACAAACATAGATCACCATGATCATGACAAAACTGAACTCATTACCGGCAATAATATTACCCAGTTCGTTCGGCAATGCAGCAAGACCCAGCATCCGACTGTAAATCGAAGCGGCAGTAATAAGAAACAGAATCGCAGCCGTGATATGCCCCGTTTCAATTAATGCCTGCCAGAATGTTTTCAGTGTCATGCGACCGCGCAAAAACGCTATCAGCAAACCAACCGTAGCCCCCGCAGCCCCCGCTTCCACCGGCGATAGCCAGCCGGTGTAGATTCCACCCAACACGACCAGCACCAGAAACACCAGTGGTAAAGTTTTGGAAATGGCAGTTGCCGTACTCATCGGTTCATGTTCTTCAACCGGCTTACCACCAACAAAATCCGGAAAAAACCTGCCGGCAAACGCAATCGCACCGATATAGGCAACAGCTAACAATATGCCTGGTACGACACCCGCCAGAAACATATCACCCACTGATTGCTCGGCAACAAAGGCATAAATAATCAACATGGCAGACGGCGGAATGATCATACCTAACACCGATGACCCGGCCACCACGCCCACAGCAAAACGCGGGTTGTAGTCGTAACGCTGCATCTGCGGAACTGCGACTTTGGAAAACACAGACGCAGAAGCTATTGATGAACCAGTGACTGCGGCGAACGCAGCATTGGCGCCGACAGTCGCCATACCAATACCGCCTTTGATTTTGTGAAAGGCGGCATTCATCACATCGTAAATATCGTTGCCGAGACCTGCCTTGGACACAACAATACCCATAAAGGTAAACAACGGCACAGTGGCGAAGGTGTATTCCATTACACTGTCACTCAGCGCAATCTTTAACAGATTCATCGCAAGATCGAAGTTATCTCTCATCAACCAGATAGAGACAAAAGACACCATGCCCAGTGCTACCGGAATATAAACACCCAGGTAGATCAGGGTAACGATCGCTGCAACAGACAGGAGACCAATCTCAATCGGACTCATGCGATGCCATTCTCGTCAGTGGAATTCGTTACGTCCGAAGACGCTGGTGCTGTGTCAGCCTCCGGCAGGATGACCTTCAGTGCAAACAATAAGCTGCACATCACCGCACTGATAAATATCACCAGCTTGATCGGCCACCATGGTGCGGTAAATACACCCGGCACGCCAAAGTAATCTCTGGTTTCCAGCATATCGAGAAACTCGGGCCACATAGCAACCGCGATAAGCACCATAAAAATAAAAGAAACCAGATTGATTAGCTTACTCAGATACTTGCGGGCCGATGGCCAGCGGTTACCTGTAACCGAGAGAAAGCCATCGGAGCGAGTTAACCGATCTACTCTAACAACATCCGGCAACTGCAAAAATACAATCAAAACCATAGAGAACTGAACCAGTTCTACAGCACCATGAAACGGTTTATTAAAAAAGCCGCGTGCTACAACATCGTAGTTAACCACCATAACAAGGGCGAGTACGACCAGCGTTCCAATGGCATTGGCAACCATGGCAACTCGACTGACGAGTCGCTCCAATTGTCTGAGCAGGTGGTTCATTCTGAATTTTCTGGGCGTAAAAAAGGCAGCTAGAAAAGGCTGACAAACAAAGGGCGGTGTTTTACACCGCCCGCGGGTTAAGTAGCCAGCTACAGCTCCGAAGCCCAGTCACGAGTTGGCTGGTGCCCTGCCTCGGCGAGCTTCGCCATATAGGCTTTTAGCATTTCTGAACCAGGCTCACCTTTATCATCGAGGTTTTTAGCCCATTCAGCGGCAATATTCGGCATCGCGGAAGCCCATCGCGCTCGTTCATCAGCCGGTACTTCCACCACTGTACCTCCCGCTGCAACATACGCATCACGACTTTCAGCAGCCCGATCCATTGCAAGTGAAGCAACGTGATCTCTGTATTCAACCGCTACGTCCTGCAGCACCGTCCTGACTTCTTCCGGCAACTTTTTCCAGTAGTCTGCATTTACTGTAACCGTTTTAGAGTTAACTGCACCCAGATCCGCTCTTAACATATGTGGCGCGACCTCAGCAATCTTGAAAGTTTTGGCAGCTTCCGGCCACAGCATGGCATGCTCAACCATCCCGGTCTGCAGCATATTGTAGAAGTCAGTGAGTCCGCCGCGCACACCTGCAGCCCCTTCTATGCCTTCCAGGTAGCGCATATTCATACCTGCACCTGCCACCTTGCCACCTTCAATATCTTTCAGTGAGGTCACCGGCTTGCTGCTGAATACCTGATAAGTATCGAGCACCACACCGGTGGCAAGATAAACCTGATTTTGCTTCTCAAACTCCTTTTGCATGGTTGGAAATTCCTTTGCGATCTCGTCGACCGCTTTAGCAACCGCACGCGCATCTGCCGCTACAAAAGGTGTTACTGCGGACAAAGCCTGACTGGGCAACTTGGAGTTATGAAAAATGGTGGTAACAATGCCGATGTCACCGAGACCAAGTTTTACTCCCTCGAGGACCCCTTTAGGCTTCACAATCGAGCCACCATAGCTCTCCTGCCAGTCCATTTCATAGTTGCCTGCTTCAGCCAGCCGTTTATCAACTTCGGGAATAAAGAAGTTGGTGAACTCCTTGACCCACATGGCTTTGGCAGGATAACCATCAATCACAACGGCTTTGATCTTTTCAGCAGAAAAAACAGGTGTTGCCACAGTGGCCAACGCACCAGCAACAGCAGTTACTGCCACCGTTTTAATAAGACGATTTAATTGCATTTTCTCTCTCCAGTTGTCACTACTCTAAACACTTAACCGCGCGCGGCATCCACCTCTCTATCCAAAGCAAAACATCACAGACAGTGGCTCCTCATCCAATCCCTGCACTTGCATACGCTCACATGTGGCAGCATCAAATGCTGCTATCGGCAAACGCGAATATTGAAATGCACCTGTGAACGCGTGAAACTTCCTGAAATAACTACAGGAAGCTGCAAACATCCTCAAACGCAAAGCGCGGTAACTTTTGAAACAACGCTGTCTCGTCAGCGTAACCCAGATTGCACAGGAAATTTGATTTCCAGTTTTTGCCTGCAAAAAATTCTTCATCGACGATCTGGTTGGAAAATCCTGACATCGCGCCGACGTCCAGCCCGAGCGCTCTTGCCGCGATCATAAAATAGCCACCCTGCAGGGTCGAGTTGCGAAAGGCAGTATCCTCAATGTACTGATCTTTGCCTTCAAAGAACGCACGCCTGTCTTCGTGCGGGAACAGAAACGGCAGCTCGTGCCAGAAGTCCAGGTCATAGGCAATGATCGCCGTAACCGGTGCAGACATCATTTTGTCCACGTTTTTGTCTTTCAGAGATTTTGCCAACCGTTGCTTGCCCTCCCTTGAAGTTACAAACACATATCTCGACGGGCACGTGTTCATGCTGGTCGGACCCGCTGCGGTAATCTCGTACAGCGCTCTTAGAGTGTCTTCAGATACCGGATCCGATCGCCAGGCGTAATGCGAACGTGCACCACGCAGAATCACATCAATTGAATCGTCATCCAGCTTTGGCTTGCGGGCACGCAGATCTCGATAGTGCGACTGCGCCTCTGCGCGAGCCTGCTCCAGAGCTTCGTCTGTCAGTGCCATTCAATCCTCGTTCAACCGCGCAGTTGGCAGTTTGTTTTGCTCTAACTTCCGTTCAATTTATGACGATTTTTCTGAATCATGTCAAGTAATGTCGATATTTTCTCAATCCGGCAATAATTATCTTTTTCTATAAGACCGTTCGGTGTGTTTATTTACCACTCAGGACTTTGTCGCTACCATGCGTTGCAACACGGTGATGAGGAAAACCAATGCCAGCCTGGAAAGACTACAAAGCAGCCGCTCAAGACAGAGGCGCTCTCGCGTGTGAGATGTACGCAATTGTAAGCACACCGGCCAAGCCCGGGGATCTGCAAAAAAACCTGCCAGCTCACTTGCAATATCAGGCAGAAATGGAGCAACAGGGTCATCTGGTGATGGCAGGCCCTTTGTCTGACCTGACCGGTGAACAAATGGAAGGGGTTGGTATGATCATCTACCGCGCAGATTCCCTTCAAACGGCAACAGCACTGGCAGATGCCGATCCGATGCATAAATCCGGCACACGGGAGTACACCATTCGCCGCTGGCTGGTCAATGAAGGCAGCTTTCAGCTGAATATCAAACTCTCTGCGCAGAGTGTCTCGATCTAGGATTCGCTACTCAACCCTATGAATCACCACTGATATTAAACACGCTTTTTTGCTGTAAACTTAATGTGAAACCAACGGAGGAACTGATTTGCATAACCTGATAAAAAAACCGATCCATTCAATAATTGCAGCAACTGTTGCAACCGTGCTGTCCTGCAGCAGTGCTAACGCCATCGAAAACCTGACTGCAGAGACTGCCGCACCGGGCGGCTCTATTAATTTGTCTATGGTGCATCTGGCAGAAGTTGCCGCAGAAGCCGGTGTTGCCAACATTCAGGTGGCTGATGGCCAGACACTCACAAACTCTATTCAGAACGTTGCTGAAGGCAAAACTGATATAGCCGGCACGCCTTACATACTGCCGTTTCTACTTTCTAAAGGCCGTGGTCCGTACTCAAAGCTGGGCGCAGAGAAAGGTGCTGAGCTTGCCGACAATCTCCGCGCGCTTTACCCGGTGACACTGGGTATTTTCGCGCTATACGCCTATGACTCCAAAGGTCTCAATGGCTGGGACGATCTTGAAGGCAAGAATATATACAACGGCCCGCCACGCGGTGCAGCACTGACCAACGCCCGATCCATTATCCAGCTGGTGACCGGATTAAAAGATGGTGAAGGCTATAAAGGCGTACAGGTGAACTGGGGACAGGCAGTAAAAACAATCACCGATGGATCCTCAGATGCCGTCGTGCTGCCAATCCTTTTTCCGGATAGCCGCATCACTCAGGCAGTTGCATCCGGTAATATGACTGTCTGGTCTGTGCCGAAAGATAAGTGGGATACT
Source organism: uncultured Granulosicoccaceae bacterium (assembly GCA_938007995.1). Taxonomy (GTDB): domain Bacteria; phylum Pseudomonadota; class Gammaproteobacteria; order Granulosicoccales; family Granulosicoccaceae. The sequence goes on from CALLLW010000053.1 coordinate 45,116, forward strand.
GAAGGCTTTCAGAAATATCTGCGTGCACCGGGCAGCGCACCGTTCACATTGGCAGCATCTGAAGCAACGCTCGGTGAAGGCGGCGTAACACTGATCACTGAAGACGGTACCTTCCGTGGACTTGCGACAATCGGTGGGGATATCGTCAACAAGAATATGTCATTTGATCTTGCCAAAGCACTGACAAAAGCACACATCGATACGCTTGATCGTTTAAAAGCCAAAGCACCGTTTGCGAAGTACGCAGGCTATGGTGTGGTTGATTCAGTCAAATCCGGTATGTGCGGCCCCAACCCGCTTAAGTACCATGAAGGTGCGGTAGCCGCCTGGGAAGAAGCCGGCTACACGATAGACGACTGCGCTAAACCATAGTAGCGGTCTGTTTCACCGGTTAAGAACAGCGGTCATCCTTACATCTGAGGATGGCCGCTTTTTCATGCGTGACAACACTTCCTTTACACTTGTAGTCTAATTCTTACGGCTTAGCGCTCGCGATGGCAAATGAAACGTCAACACCTGATAGCGACAACACTTCGGCGTCCATCGAAACTGCCAGTTTGAATACCAAACACAAAGACGCTGGCGAAAAGCTGGTCTATTGGCTGGCGTTGTTATTGGTTATCGTCGGACTGTTGAATGCAATGCCTGGAATACCGGGTGTTGATGAAGCTTTTAACAATTTCCCGGGTTTTAAGGATTTTGTTATTCGCAAATATCCGTATGAATTTTTTTATCCCATCGCGTTTGCACTGATGATGATCATCGTCGCTTTGAAGCATTCACTGTGGCGCAGCTTTATCAATCGATCATCACTGACAAGAAAACTCGGCCTCGGTCTCGATATAGCTTTAGTGGTTGCCGCAGTGGCGATATCACTTACCTACATGATCGAAATCGAAGCCGTTTGCCTGGTCGATCAAATCACCGGCAAGCGCGCCGACCTGATTGCCAAAAGCCTTGCTGCGGAAATTCAGTTTGCCGAAGACTTCGGTCTGCCGGTACCTGATTCAGTCGATGATCCGCAGTGCATTGACACCACCGGCGCATGGCTGGCTGCGATCATGTTTCTCAGTGTTGTGGTGTTTCTTGCCTACAACATCAAAGTCTGGGGTCTGCCGTTGGTACTGGTGGCAATTGCCATCGCCTCTTATACCGTCATCACAGTCATGGTTTGGTATTTCCATGGCCCTGATGACATCAACAAGTATCTGATGACTAAACTCGGTGGTGAGCCTCGATTGCTGTCTGATGGCAGGCCGCGTTTACATGATGCCTTAGTCAATAACTCTTCAGGGTTACTTGGCAGGTTCATGGATATTATCCTGAATACTGTCTTCCCCTACATTGTACTAGGGGGATTATTCGGCGCGTCTGCCGGTGGGCGCTCATTAATCAAGCTTGCCTTTCTGTGGACTCGAAAGTTGCGTGGCGGCCCTGCTCATGCAGCGATTGTTTCCTCTGCGATGTTCGGCACGATCTCCGGCGGACCAGTAGTCAATGTACTTTCTACCGGCGTGCTCACCATACCAATGATGATAAAGCGCGGCTTTTCCAAAGTCTTTGCCGGCGGTATGGAAGCTGCCGCCTCATCCGGTGGATCGATTATGCCACCGGTTATGGGTGTCGCCGCATTCGTACTGGCGGCATTAACTGCAGTGCCGTACCGCGAGGTTATTATTGCAGCGACGATACCTGCGATCGCCTATTTTTTCTGTATGTTTCTGTCAGCTATTTTTCAATCGCGCAAGCAAGGCATAGAAGCGATTGGTGTGGTTACAGAAGACATGCTGTTATCACGAGCAGATAAACTTAATCTGGTCATGATCTTCGGCCCTATTCTGCTGATCCTGTTTTTACTACTAACACCCAAAGAAGCGGTAGGTTGTGGCTTTATCGCTTCAATGTTCGGTGTGCAATCAACACTCAGTAACGGCAGTTGCCTGGCAACCGACCTGCCATGGATACTGCAAGTGGTGCAGAACTCTGCGGGCGATGCCGGCAGTGCCGGTTGGTGGGCGGTAATACTGCTGTGCTTTCTGTTGTTTCTTGACCGCGATATGCGTAAACACCCGAAAAGACTGCTTGATGCATTGTCTGGTGCCGGTGTGTTGGTATCCACTTTATATTTAATGTTTCTGGCCGTTTCAATTATCGACTTCTGTCTTAACTTTACCGGGCTTTCAGATTTTGTTGCACTGGATGTACTCGGCTGGTTGCGATCACTTGATCTTGGTGGCAGCGGCTCCGGTTTATTTCAGTTCATTGCACTGCTAACCACGATGGCACTGGCGGTGTTACTTGGCATGGGTATGCCGGCGGTACCTGCCTATATTAATGTGGCGCTACTGATGGGACCGGTGCTGGCAGGCCTGGGATTGGCAAACTTTACTGCCAACATGTTTATCTTTTATTTTGCCGTTGCTTCAGCAATAACCCCTCCGGTGGCAATTGCCGCCTTTACCGCAGCAACAATAACCAAAGCAGAACCGATGATTACTGCATTCTCTGCAGTGCGATCCGGCATTGTGATGTTCGTGATACCGTTTGTGTTTGCGATATATCCGGAACTGTTATTAATAGAAGCGGCAGTACTCGACCCAAGCTCCCTTGCATCAGCCGCACAGTATCTGCCGGGTTACGACGGAGAACTGCATCTTGGCCCGTTAATCTGGTTACTGCTAAGACTATCCGTTGCGTTGTATCTACTTGCAAGTGCACTGGCGGCATTTGACAGACGCTCCCTGAACGCCTTTGAGATTATCCTCAGACTCGGTGTCGCTCTACTGATCATGTTTAAACCGGTAGAACTTCATGCACCGGCGTTTATCGCGGCAGTAGCACTGCTTGCCCTGCACTTCATACGCAACAAGGATGTTGTTACCACCAACCAGAGCATTGCCTGATGAATGTATTGTGGATAATGGCAGACCAGCTACGTTGGGATTACCTGAGCTGCTACGGCGCTAAGCACATAGAAACACCCAACATAGATAAACTGGCAGCAAAAGGCGTTCGCTTTAACAAAGCCTATGTGCAGTCACCTATCTGCGGGCCAAGCCGCATGAGCTTTTACACCGGGCGCTATGTACGTAGTCATGGTTCCACCTGGAACGGCTTTCCTTTACGAGTGGGTGAACCAACCCTGGGGGATCATCTGCGCAATCTCAACGTCAAGTGCTCACTGGTGGGTAAAACACACATGACTCCTGACGCAGACGGCATGAAACGCCTTGGTATAGAACCGGACAGCACGATTGGCGCGCTGGTCAGTGAATGTGGTTTTGATGTTTTTGTTCGTGACGATGGCACCAACCCGACCAGCTACCCGAACCGCCACGGCGAAGACTATGATCAATACCTGCGTGAGCACGGCATGGATGGTGATAATCCGTGGGAGGAATGGGCCAATACTGCAATAGATCCTGGTGGTAAAGCCCGCTCCGGCTGGCTGCTTGAAAGCGCACCCTACGCAGCAAAGGTACCCAAAGAACATTCAGAAACCGCGTGGCTGACAACACGCGGCATACAGTACATCGAGGCGCAGAGCAAAGATGAACCGTGGCTGTGCCACCTCAGTTATATCAAACCACACTGGCCGTATCTAGTACCGGCACCCTACAACGACATGTACAGCGCAAAAGACTTACCACCGGTAAATCGCACAGACGCTGAGCTACATACCGATCACCCGTTAATGCAGGCATGGATGGACATGCGTGTCAGTAAATCTTTTTCACGCGATGAAGTTCGCGACATAGTCGCACCGGTATACATGGGGTTAATCAAAGAACTGGATGATCAGCTGGGCCGTTTGTTCGACTTTCTGGAGCAGAGCGGCCACATGCAAGACACGATGATCGTCTTCTGCTCTGACCATGGCGATAACATGGGTGATCACTGGATGGGAGAAAAAGATCTGTTCTACGATTCATCCGCCCGCGTGCCGTTGATTGTTTACGACCCATGCACTGAGGCTGATACAACGCGCGGCACGGTATCAGAAGAGTTAATCGAAGGCATTGATCTGGCACCGACGTTTATCGAGTACTTTGGTGGTGACACAATGCCACATATCCTTGAAGGTCAATCATTGCAACCCTTGCTGCACAATCCGAGAGTCGGTTTCAGGCCCTATTGCATCTCTGAGTATGATTACTCCACACGTGAAGCACGCAAGGTGGTTGGCGTTGACCAGTCAGATGCCAGACTTGCAATGGTGTTTGATGGCAGATTTAAGTACATTCACGTTGAGACCATGCGACCCATGCTGTTTGACCTTCAATCAGATCCTGATGAAATCAATGACCTGGCCACTGATCCTTATTATGCAGATCAACTCAGTCGTTTAAGTCAGTTATTGTTTGAATGGTCGAGAAAACACCATAACCGGATCACCCGCAGTGCCGAAGTGGTCGAACAGATGACCAACAATAAAGAACCACCCGGCATACTAATTGGTTTTTATAATGAGGCCGAGTTGAATGCAGCAAACAGGTCTTTACCTGAACACTTGTAATTACAAGGTACTGCGCGTCGCAATTACACGTGCTTAACCAGCAGACCGGCTGGATTAAAGCTGCTGCGTTTTCAACTGATACAAATGCAGCGCTTCATCACGCGGCCACTCAGGTGATGAATAGACAATACCTTTCTCCCAGAACTCCTGCGCATGCCATGCCTCTCGCTCGGCACGGCGCTCCTCGTAGTGTTCAATTATGACTGCACGCATTCGATGTTGCCGGTCAAGTGTGGCTTCATCTTTAATCAAGTTGTTCAACTCATACGGGTCTTCTTGCAGGTGATATAGCTCATCTCCTGCGCTGTAGGCAGATACATACTTCCAGCCATCTGCATAGAGTATTTTCTGAAACGAGACATCGCCTGAATGGCCGAAGTGATCGCAGATCATCTGCTCACGTGATGTGACACCGGTAATGATTGGCAGTAAATTTTCACCATCGAGTGACAACGGATGATCAGACTCTGCACCGGCAACATCCAGCATGGTGGCAGTCACATCAAGCAGGTTGACCGGATCAGAGACCTTGCGTTGTGCAGGGATCACCTGCGGCCATCGCATTACCAACGGGATGCGACCGACTTCTTCAGTAAATGAAGAGTATTTATCCCACCCTGCACCATGTGCGGCAATGCCATCGCCATGATCAGAAGTCACAATCAACAGCGTATTATCGTCAATGCCACACTCTTTCATACAATCAATAATACGACCAATAGCAGCATCAGTTTGCAAGCCGGATGCATAGCATCTGGCAAGCACGGTCTGCCAGATTTCAGGATCCGCCCATCGCTCACCTGCTCTATGCTGACAGCGTAAATCGCGTTGCACCCGATAACGCAACGGTTTGTCTACCAATGATTCGGCAAAGCTCGGATACTCGGGTATCTCGGCCGGATTGATTTTGTCAGCGTACTCCTGACTAGGATAATAGGGATGATGCGGCCCCCACAGACTCACCACCATTGAAAACGGATGCGCTGATGGTTGTGCTGCAATCGATCGGAGACTTTCGGTTGCCATGTTTGCGACAAAGAACTGTTCATGCACTTCCGGCGAGCCACTTAGTATGCCGGCACCGTCCATGTAGTCCCATGGCTCATCGGGTTGCATGGAAACGGTGGTGCCGTCAAGCTCCGGCTTCAAAAGATGATGTTCTATCAGACAGGATGGATGCTCCTCACCCAGCTGCTGCAGATACTGACGATAAGCATCACAGGAATAGACATTGCCATACTCCGGCAGACTCCAGCCCTGCAGCCCGTAGTCGTTCGGGCCACGCTCCGTACCGCAATGCCATTTGCCAACGTAGTGATTCTGATAACCCTGCTGCGCAAGTAGCTGACAATACAAAACTTCATCATCGCGAAATTCTTTGCGGTTAAACGGAATCGGGTACTCGCAGTTCCACCGCAAACCATGCTTGTCCGGCCGCTTACCGGTCAAAAGACTTGCGCGAGACGGAGTACAAACCGGCGTAATGGCATAGGCACGGTCAAACCAGGCGCCTTCAGTTGCCAGCGATTCAAGCACCGGCCAGCGGTATTCATATCGTTCAGTGCCGTAGTGGCCGGCAAAAGCCACATGGTCTGCGATAACGACAATGATGTTCGGTCGATCTGTTGCCAAAGCCTGTATACCTGTTTTGTTGTTCTGAATAGCAGACAACTCGGCGAAGTTTAGCGTGTCGAGCCTGTCTAGAACATAGTGCACATAGGGAACATAGTGCACATAGGGAACACAGGGAACACAGAGATAAGCGCGGTAACAAGGCAGCACCCTGCCGGCACTACTGGCTCTGTTGGCAGGGATTATCTGAAACTGGATGCCAGCCACCCGATCCCGTACCATCGATGTTCAAATCAGGAAACATTATGAGCAAAACTGCGCGGCTGGGCGTTGATATTGGCGGCACGTTTACCGACGTTGTGCTTGAGCACGATGGCGGCATGTATTCCACCAAAGTGCTGACCACCTACGCCGCACCGGAAGATGCCATCATCGATGGTATGCATCAGGTGTGTAAACAAGCGGGTGTTGTGGCCAATGTCATTGGCCAGATTATCCACGGTACTACGCTTGCCACCAACGCACTGATTGAACGCCGCGGTGCCAAAACCGCATTCATCACCACCCAGGGCTTTCGCGATGTAATAGAAATGCGTACCGAGAGCCGCTTCGAGCAATACGATCTGGATCTCACCCTGCCAGATCCGCTGCTGCCTCGCAATCGTCGTTACGTGATAGATGAACGCATGGATGCAGACGGCAATATATTAAAACCCGTCAACCGCACCAGCATAGAAGCACTTGCCGCAGAACTGAAAGCTGCAGACTATCAAAGCATTGCTGTGGGTTTATTGCATGCTTATGTGAATGACAAGCACGAGCGTTTAATTGCAGAAGTATTGGCTAAAAAGCTGCCAGGAGTAATGGTTTCATTATCATCTGAAGTCTCCCCGCAAATGCGTGAGTATGAGCGTTTCAATACCACCATTGCCAACGCCTATATCAAACCATTGATCAAGTCCTACCTTGGCAGGCTTAAAGATCGACTGGCCGCAGAAGGTGCTAAGTGCCCTGTGTTTCTGATACACTCCGGTGGCGGCATCATGTCACTTGAAAACGCGGCAGAGTTTCCGGTGCGTCTGGTTGAATCCGGTCCGGCCGGAGGTGCAATCTTTGCCGCCGATATTGCCGCACGTCACGGGCTCAACAAAGTATTGAGTTTTGATATGGGTGGCACCACCGCCAAGATTTGTCTTATAGAAAACGAGACACCAAAAACCGCACGCGTTTTTGAGGTCGCACGAACCTACCGCTTCAAAAAAGGCTCGGGTATGCCAATCTCGATTCCGGTAATAGACATGGTAGAGATCGGTGCCGGTGGTGGTTCACTGGCCCACGTGGATGCTCTGGGGCAGATACGTGTCGGGCCCGAGAGTGCCGGCTCTGAACCCGGTCCTGCCTGCTATGGACGCGACGGCAAAAAGCCCGCAGTCACAGATGCTGATCTGGTGCTTGGCAAGCTTGACGCGGATAACTTTGCCGGTGGCTCAATCCCGCTGTATCCAGACAACTCTGTTGCAGCACTTAATGCGGAGATCGGCTCAAAACTCAGTATGGATGCCACCGAAGCCGCCTGGGGTCTGGCAGAGGTTGTCGATGAAAACATGGCCAATGCCGCCCGCGTGCACGCCGTTGAAAACGGAGAAGACTTAAGCGAGTACACCATGATCGCATTTGGCGGTGCCGCACCGTTGCACGCCTCTAGACTGTGCGACAAACTCGGCGTTTCCAGATGTCTGGTGCCTACCGGTGCAGGTGTCGGTTCTGCGATTGGCTTTCTGCGTGCACCTTTCAGCTTTGAAGAAAACCGTTCAGTCTTCATGCGCATGTCAGAGTTTGACCCTGCTGCAGTCACGCAACTGTTTGCAGAAATGCAGCAAGAAGCCACCCGCTTTGTACGTCAGTGTGACGCCGATGCAAACATACTGGCAGACCACAAAGTTTATATGCGTTACTCAGGTCAGGGCTGGGAAATTCCGGTTGATCTCACCCAGGCACAGGCAGCAGCGCCGGATGCAGCAACTTATTTAGCATTGTTTGAAAGAGAGTATGAAAATCTGTTCGGTCGTACGGTAGAGGCCATGGAGGTGGAAGTTACCGTATGGTCTGTCAACGCCTACACGCAAACAAAGAAAGCAGATCAGATAAAAGCACCAGAAGCCTTAAATCAAATCACTGGCAACAGTAGCCGTGAACTTTTTGATCCGGGCATCAGTAAAAAACTTAACGCCACTGTTGTTGAACGTGAGCAGCTTAAAGCCGGTGACTCAGTATCAGGCCCTGCAGTGATTACCGAGAACGAAACAACAGTTGTGGTTTTCGATAATCGTGAAGTGATTGCTCATGCAGACGGTACGCTTGATATCATAGAAAAAACCTCTGCCACAAAAATGCAGGCACAGGATATCGGCCAGGTGGCACATCAAGTGATGTGGAACCGGCTAATATCAGTGGTTGAGGAACAGGCGCAGGCGCTAGTCAGAACCGCGTTTTCAACCTCCGTGCGTGAAGCCGGTGACTTATCTGCGGGGGTGTATAACAGCGCGGGCGAGATACTCGCACAGGCGGTTACCGGCACACCGGGCCACGTCAATGCAATGGCCGATGCTGTCGGGCATTTTATTCGCCGAATCGGTGCAGACAACATGCTTGAGGGTGATGTTTACATCACCAATGATCCGTGGGAAGGCACCGGCCACAAACACGACATCACCGTTGTCACACCCTCTTTTTACAAAGAAAGTTTAATCGGATTCTTTGCCTGCACCGCACATATCACAGACATCGGTGGACGGGGTTTTGGTGCGGATGCCAATGACATTCATGAAGAGGGTTTGTATATCCCTGTCATGAAGTTTGCTGAAGCCGGTACTGTTGATAAAACCCTGGTATCAATCATACGCGGCAACGTACGTGAGCCCGATCAACTGGTTGGTGATATCTATGCACTGGCCACCTGCAATGAAATCGGTCATCGCCGTTTGATCGAAATGATCACAGAGTTTGGCCTAAGTGATCTTGCAAGTATTTCAGAGTTTATTTTAACCAGCTCACGCAAAGCCACAATTGAGAGAATCAATGCATTAAAACCGGGTGTTGCCGAAGGTGAAATGAGAATCGATGGTTACTCAAAACCCATTGATCTAAAAGTAAAGCTGACCATTGAAAAAGACCGTATTGTCAGTGACTGGGAAGGCACCAGCGGACTCGATAAAAAAGGCATCAACGTACCTTTGGTGTATACCAAAGCCTACGCCTGTTACGCTCTCAAGTGTGCCATTGCACCGGACATTCCGAACAATGCCGCATCGCTTGCGCCGTTTGAAATTGTCGCGCCAGTTAATTCAATTGTTAACGCTCTGCCACCGGCACCGGTAGCGCTCAGACACGTGATCGGTCATATGGTACCTGACACGGTTTATAACGCTCTCGATAAACTACTCCCCGGTGTGGTTCCAGCTGAAGGGGCGGGCTGTCTGTGCAACTTTCAGGTTTCTCTCAGACCCAGAACCGACGAACCGGCACCGGAGCATGCTGTGCGATCTGAGGTTCTAACCTTTAACTCCGGTGGTTCAGGTGCCAGACCCACATTGGATGGCATGAGTGCCACAGCGTTTCCATCAGGAGTGATGACCATGCCGGTTGAAGCCACTGAACAGGTCGGCCCGGTGATTATCTGGCGTAAAGAACTGCGCCCCGATTCCGGTGGCGCCGGGCAGTTCCGCGGTGGCCTCGGGCAGTATATGGACGTTGGCGCCCGCGAAGGTCACGAATTCGATATTTCCGCCATGTTTGATCGGGTCGATCACCCGGCACTCGGACGCCACGGCGGCATGTCAGGCGGTGCAACCCGTATTACCCGCAGTGACGGTGAAGCAATGACCGCCAAAGGCAAACAGTTTATCCCTCACGGTATGCACGTTGAAATGGCGTTTCCGGGTGGTGCCGGTTATGGCCAACCTTCACTGCGTGATCCTGATAAAATTAATCGCGATATCGCACTCGGCTACATCACAGCGGAACATGCACGGCAGCATTACGGTTTGACCGATGCACAAATCGCGGAAGTTCTTGAAAAAACCAGGCTCGGAGAAACTCTATAAATGGCAGCTACCGGCATTGACACAGCACCTGTCAAAAACTCCTACGATATCGTTATTGTAGGTGGTGCGATCATGGGCTCATCAACCGCCTGGTTTCTTACCGATAACGATGATTTTAATGGCTCGGTACTGGTTGTAGAGAAAGACTCTACCTACGAGAATTGTTCAACCTCTCATACCAACTCCTGCATGCGCCAGCAGTTCAGCAACGAACTGAATGTTCGCATTTCGCAATTTGCGGCAGATTTCGTCAATAACATTCGCAGCTACATGGCCGGTGATGAACGCGTGCCTGAGTTATCAGTACGCTCTTTTGGTTACATGTACCTCGCAGACAACCCGGCGTTTGCTGATGTTCTGCGTGAGAGCCAGCAAGTGCAGCTTGCCGCAGGTGCTGCAACACAACTGATGACGCCTGATGAGATCAAAGCCAAATACCCGTTCTACAACGTAGACGACATCGTACTCGGCTCGATTAACCTGATAAACGAAGGCTATTGGGACGGTGCTGCAGTATTTGAATGGTGGCGGCGACAGGCGCGTGAGCGCGGTGTGGAATACATTGAAAATGAAGTAGTCTCAATGCAAAAAAATGCCAGTGGCTCTCGTGTGGAAAGCGTAACACTTGCCAGCGGTGAAGTTATATCCTGCGGTCAGGTACTCAACGCTTCGGGACCGCGCGCCTCACACACTGCGGCGATGGCAGGCATAGAATTGCCGGTTGAGCCGCGCAAGCGCTATTCATGGATCTTCAAAGCAGAGCAACCGCTTGATCAGGACTTACCACTCACCATTGATCCTTCCGGTGTTCACGTCAGAGAAAACGGTGGCGGTACTTATCAGTGCGGCGGCCATTCTGATGTTGATCCAGCCGTGGATTACAATGACTTCGCGATGGATCAGTCCATGTGGGAAAATCACGTCTGGCCGATTCTCGCTGCACGCATCCCGCAGTTTGAATCTATTCGTCTGACCAACGAATGGGGTGGCCACTACGCCATGAACACGTTTGATCATAATGCGATCATGGGACCACATACCGAAGTGGAAAATTTTGTTTTCTTAAACGGCTTTTCCGGCCATGGTCTGCAACAATCACCGGCCATGGGTCGCGGTACTGCAGAATATTTAACCCATGGCGAATACAGAAGCCTTGATATGACGCCGTTTAACTTTGAGCGTATCGTTAACAACAAGCCGATCATCGAAAAAGCCATTATATAAATTCGTATAAACACAACTTCCGGCATCCAGTATGCCGGCGCTTCACTGACCAGGACTTCCATGAAAAAACTCGTGCTTACCGGAGCTGCCGGCAGACTCGGTTCCTACCTTCGCGAACCACTGACCAGATTGTGCGATGAGCTGATGTCATCAGATCTGGTCGATGACTTCGGCAAGCTGTATCCCGGTGAGCGGTATCAGAAAGCTGATCTGGCACAGTATGATGAAATCCACGCACTGCTCGAAGGTGCAGATATGGTTGTACACTTTGGCGCCATAGGTGATGAAGCACCGTTTGAACAAATCCTCGGGCCGAATATCATTGGCGCTTACAACATCTGGGAAGCGGCATTCCAGCACGGCTTAAGGCGTGTGGTCTACGCAAGCTCTATTCATGCAGTCGGCATGCACAAGCGGCAGGATTTCATTGGCACCGATGCACCGCATCGACCCGACACCTACTATGGCCTGGCAAAATGCTTTGCCGAAGACCTGGGTAGTATGTACTGGGATAAACGCGGGCTTGAATCTGTGTGTATGAGAATACTATCCTGCGCACAAGTCACCAATACAAGGGCACTTGGTACCTGGCTGAGCTATGACGATCTGATCCAGATGGTTGAGCGCGCTATCGATACTCCGACCACCGGCTTCTCGGTGGTTTACGGTGTATCCAACAATGATCGTGCACCGGTAGATAACGCCAATGCGAGTTACCTCGGCTACAAACCGAAAGACAACGCCGAGCAATTCGCAAAAAAAATACTCGCAGATGCAGAGCCCGCAGACATCAATGATGCGGCGCATATGTATCACGGCGGTCCGTTTGCCGCCATCGAACTTGGTAACAGCGGTATAGCCACCATGGATATTCCAGACGATACTAAAAAGATATAAATAAGTGACCGCTTCACAAGACTTCGCTTCCTTGCGCATGCAGCAGGTCAAACCATCTGCCTCTGTGGTAGTGAGCCAGACTGCCCGACTGCTGAAAGCGCAAGGTAAAGACATTATTGATCTCGGCATCGGTGAACCGGACTTCAACACACCGGCACATATCATTGAAGCGGCTCACCGTGCAGCACTGGCAGGTCAGACTCGATACACCCCCATGGCAGGTACTGCAGCGCTGAAGCAGGCGATCAGCGACAAGTTTCAGCGCGAGAATAATCTGAGTTATCTACCTGATCAGGTATTCGTATCCAATGGCGCCAAACAGATCATTTTCAGTGCGATGCTGGCGACACTTAACCCTGGAGATGAAGTTCTGCTGTGCGCACCCTACTTTGGTTGCTACCGCGATACCGTACTCTCGGTTGGTGGCGTACCGGTGACGTTGCCGTGCCATGAAGAGGATAACTTCAGACTAACACCCGCGACTCTGAAGTCTGCCATCACAGAAAAGACCCGCTGGCTGTTACTTAACCTGCCTTCAAATCCAGCCGGTGCTGTTTATAACAAACAACAACTGCGAGACCTTGGTGAAGTCTTACAGAAACACCAGAATGTGCTGGTCTTGTCAGATGAAATTTATGAGCACATTCTGTTTGATGATCAAAAATTTCTGTCTACTGCAAGTGCGCTGCCGATGTTGGCAAATCGTATCCTGACCGTAAACGGTGTATCCAAAGCCTATGCAATGACCGGCTGGCGCATCGGTTACTGTGCCGGTCCGCAAGCACTGATAGACGTAATGATTAAGGTCCAGGCCCAGGTATCTTCCGCACCTTGCTCTGTGGCTCAGGCCGCAGCAGTTGCAGCGCTGAGCGGTCCGCAGGATAGCGTTAATGAATTTCGTATCGCATTTGAACGACGCAGAGATTTTGTTGTGGATGAAGTCGCGCAGATTGATGGATTAACACTTAAAAAACCCGGTGGCGCATTCTACGCCTACATTGGGTGCAGTGACCTGCTCGGCAAAAAAACACCTGCTGGCAGCATTATAAATACCGATACAGATCTTTCCGCCTATTTACTGGAACAGGCAGGCGTCGCCACCGTGCCCGGTAGTGCTTATGACATGTCGCCTTATATCCGGCTGTCAACCGCTAACTCGGATGCAATCTTAGAAAACGGACTTGAGCGGATCGCCAGAGCAACAGAGGCACTGGTATCAGCCTGATTCGGGTATAGTTAATGTTATAGCCGGGCACCGCAAACTGCACAAATATGTGGTAGCTGGCAGATCACTTAACAAGGATATTGTTCTTCAACGGCACGAAGTATCCATACACCATAGGTTTCAGTTGCCAGGGTTTCAGGCGTCTGATTTTCCAGAAACATCGTTACATGATCGAGCACTTCAAACCAATCCGGTTCAATTGACGGAATGCATGTTACCGGAGTGTTGCCGGTATTTTTCATACTGAAAGCAATCTGCACAACACTCTTTATTGATGCCAGGCAATTGGTAGATCTGGCATTAACGGTGGTGGGTATTTCAGTTATTTCACCCAGCGCTATCGCTCGCATAAATCTGCAGTCCTGAAGCAAACCGAGACCATCATCATTGTGGAACATCGGTACATCATGTGTCTGCAGTGTATCGGCTGACGATAGCGAAGCCCTTCCCAGACATATCACTGAAATAATCACCAGATGACCAGCCGTGCGTTTTAGTTTCATTTAAAGGTTAATCCTCTTCTATTATTTCAACTCAACGTAATACTGGATCAGCCTGAAATAAATTCTTACGCAGGTTGATAATTTCTATAGCGGTGTTGTGTGGCGATGTGATCAGCAATGTATTTCGCATCATGCCATACACCCCATATAAAAGAACTGCCGCGCCTTGATAACCAAGGTAACCCTAAAAAGTAGATGCCCTGCTCTGTGGTAACACCACGTTGGTGTACAGGCTTGCCGTCGCCGTCAAAAACATCAGCCTGCAGCCAGTCAAAATCACTGCGATAACCGGTAGCCCAGATCACCGAGTTGATACCGGTGCTTCGCAGATCTAACTGACTAACCGGATTAACAATACAGTCAGGATCAGCAGTTATTACTTTGGCACTTTCTTCAGTCGGGAAATCAAGACCGTTGCTATAGATGTACTCATCTGCCTCTGCCAGCATATTAAGCAGACTGGCATCACCGTGTGCCACATTGGCTGCCAGGTCATCGGCAAAGTGCAATACACCGTTATCGTAGTGTGAGGTCATGCCGACAAGCTTCATACCACGGCAAGCAAACTCCCTGAAGTCTACCGTTTTACCACCATGCGCACCGCTAACGGCTATCGTCACATGCGCGGTATCAGGATCAACAGTTGCCAGATCCCACTTGCCGAGCACGCCAAGCCACCAGACAAAATCACGACCACGGTAGCTACGTGGAGGACGCTCATGCGGACCGACAGAAAGATAGACGGTTCTGCCACTTCGCAGTAACTCATCAGCAATCTGCGATCCGGATGAACCGGACCCGACCACCAACACTGCGCCATCCGGTAGTTGCTCCGGATTGTAGTAACTATTCGAATGCAGCTGCTGCAACGGTGCACCTGCCGGTATCACCGGTGGAATCACAGGATGCTGAAACGGACCAGTTGCTGAAACAATATTGTTGGCTTCTATTTCGCCCGCTGACGTACTGACTTTAAAACCTGTGCCAGCCGGCTTCTTACATACGTTCAGCACTTCAACGTTACATCGGACCGGTGCATTGATCTTTTTTGCAAAGTCTTCAAAGTACTCAGTGACTTCCTGCTTACTGGCAAAGGCATCGGGATGAATGCTGAAATCCATACTTGGAAAAGCGTCATGCCATGCCGGGCCATTGGCAACCAGTGAGTCCCATCGACCGGTGCGCCACTTTTCTACTATGCGGTCTTTTTCCAGCACCAGGTGCTCTATATTGTTGTTACCCAGGTGCTCACTGATGGCAAGCCCGGCCTGGCCTGCACCCACTATCAGCGTATCTGTTTTTTCAACCGGCATTCAGTTCACCTTGTTCTCCGCTGACAGTTTAACCGCAGGCTATCGCCGGAAAAAGACCCACAGGTGACACTGCCCGAACAGTACAGCTCAACACCAACTGACCTCAAGCGATTGCAAACCATGGAAGTGAAAACTGTCTCTGTATTGCGGTTCAGATGCCAACTGAATAGACGGTAAACGCTCAAACAACGTACACAATGCAATTCGCAATTCGAGTTTCGCCAACGGTGCGCCGATGCAAAAGTGAATGCCACCACCAAGAGAGACATGACCGGCATCGTTACGCTGTGAATCGAATAACTCAGGGCTCTCAAACTGATGCGGACAATGGTTGGCAGCGCCAAGCAAGAGTGCGATTTCTGATCCTGCATCAATGGTGACATCTGCATCCAGCGTAACTTGTTGTTGCGCGTAGCGAGTAAAAAGATGCAGTGGCGCGTCATAACGCATACATTCCGCTACGATATTTTCTGCTTGTTGCCTATCACGCCACCAGTGAGGATTATCTGGAGGATGGTGAATCAGTGTGGCTATGGCATTACCCAACTGATGCACGGTTGCTTCATGACCGGCATTAAGCAATAAAATTACCACTGATATAATCTCTGCATCAGTCGGGCCGTCCTGCTCTGCCTGCAGACTGATCAATCGTGACAGCAATTTTTCATCAGGTTGTTTGCGACGCAGCTTTATCTGCTGTGTTAAAAAGTCGATAAACTCAACACTGGCCTGATTGGCTTCAAGTTCATCCTGCAGTGTTTGAGTCATGGTATAGACCTTAACCATCGCATGAGACCATCGCAATAAGTCTTCTGTAGCCGATTCCGCAACTCCGAGTAGTCGTGCGATTACCGTTACCGGTATTGGCGTTGCAAACTGTGACAACAACTCAGCCTTGCCATCCTGCTCAAAACGGTCAATACAGGCGTTGGCGAGTGCTGTAATCTCATCCTCCATGGTCTCGACCTGCCTTGAAACAAAAGCACGATTCACCAGACGCCGAAGCCTTGTATGCTGTGGTGGCTCCAGTGCGAGTAATGAATATTGCTCAGTGGTGGCAAAATCATGCAAATGAGACGGATAAAGTTTGCGTCCAAAACCCGCTGGCGGTAAACGTGCAAACCGCTTGTCACGCAAACACCGGTTAACGCTTTCAAAATCGGTCAGACACCACATGCCGTATTCCTGCCAGTAAACAGGGCCTCCGCGTGCATGCATCTCACGGTACGCAGCATATGGATTGTTATAAAACTGACGATCCCTGGCATCGAGGCTAAATCGCCTGGCATCCAGCCAGCGCAGTGACACACCGGTTGCCGGGCTCACAATTGATAGGGCTTGTCGTGCGTGAGCGAAGGAATACGGCGACGCACCTTGCCTACCAGAGATAGATCGAGTTCTGCCATCACCGCTCCCGGTTCAGTGCCACCATCTGCAATCACAGCACCCCACGGATCTACGACCAGTGAATGTCCATAGGCCTCACCACCACCTGGTACTTTACCCACCGAGCAGGGTGCAATCACATACGCACCGTTTTCTATTGCCCTGGCACGGTTCAATACATGCCAGTGCACTTCACCGGTTCTCCGGGTGAATGCGGCAGGTACCGCTAGAATCTCTGCACCGGCATGTGCCAGATCACGATACAGTGAAGGAAAGCGCAGATCATAGCAAATCGTATGACCGATCTTGCCGATCGGTGAATCGAGTAGCGACGCTGCGGAACCGGCTTCAACTGATGCACTCTCCTCGTATACCGCTGTTTCGGATAATTGAATATCGAACATATGAATTTTGGTGTAGCGAGAGACAATCTCGCCATGTTCATTGATAAAAAAACCTCTGTTATAAATTTTATCCGAAGGGCCGGTAATGGCGACAGATCCAACGAGGAAACAAATCCGATTCGACGCTGCAAACTCTCTAATGCCGTTGAGATAAGCATGATCTTCTTCTGAGGCATGTGGAGGTACCAGCTTCGCGCCTTCTGACACCATGCCACCACTGTACTCTGGCGAGGCGAGAAACGATGCGCCTGAACTCAGCGCTTCGCGTGCGAACGTAAGTGCTTCATCCAGTGCCGACTGCATTGTTGGCTGCGGACTGGTCTGCAGCAGTGCGATGGTAGATTTCATTTAATAGGTCAATTCCGAATTATGGCTACGGTCATAGCTCTGGCGAACATCAGATGCGAAGCCTTTGATGTCACCCACCAGTTTCAATACAAATAAATCGATTGCGTCGCTCGAACTCACAACACTCTGCAATACAGAAAATACCACAATCGTTAGCCCAAATGGCTAATTGACAGTAATAGCGCTCGACTACAAAACTGAACAATAGCAGACAACATTATTTTAAATATCACTCTGGGGCAGCAAACATCCGGACAATGTCTGGGCCCTGACTGGCCTGTATGATTGTTATCTTCAACAAAACAGACAGCAGGATGCACGCATGACCAAACCGCGTCTTGATTTTGCACTGGCTCGAGCTGACAAACGCATTGGAACTTCGTGTTTTTGCAGTACGAAAAAGTCGAAAGTTAATCAAATCACTACAAGGGAACCGGTTTAACCAGTGTGTGTAGCAAGTTAATGTAACAAGGCAGCAACGACCGCCAGCATCTGGAGAGCTACAGCCCGAGTGCGCTTTGCTGTTTTCGGCTCAAACTACCCAGGACCATGCGGTACGACTGTTCAATATAACACTTGATATCATCAGTACTGACAACCGTCGGATCATAAACCTGAATCCATTTCAAACCACGGAATGCCATATATGGTGCTGGCCGATAACCATCTTCGAGCTGAAGAAAATAGAAATCAGCCTCGGCGGTTTTAAAAACAAACGCTGGTTGATCTGATTTTTCCCAGCCACCTATTGCGAACACTTTACCGCCAACTTTCCATACATGGGACTCACCCCATTGCTTCACGTAGGTTGTCGCCGGCAGGCTTTTGCAGAATTCGTTAAACTCTTTGTATGTCATAAAATACTCTGCCTGGTGGTATGCAATTGATAAATCTGCAACCCGCGCGTAACATTGTTGTAGCAGCACCGCGATCGGCAAGGCTTCATGCTGGTTCAACAGCTTACGACGTTTTACTCAATAAATTTACAACTCGCGTCAATTTGATAGTGACTCGCTGATGCTACTGCCGAACCAAAAGCATCCGGATACAGAATAAGCCAAATCATGACTACAGTAACCAAGAAACCTAGAATCGCAATTCTCGATGACTACTATGATCGAGCGCAATCCTACGCTGACTGGCAGAACTGTGATATCGCAGACTTTGTATTTTTCAATCAAGCCATTGCAGACGAAGCTGAGCTGGTGAGCGTGCTGTCAGAGTTTAACGCCATTGGTTTGATGCGCGAGCGCACCCCGTTTCCTGCATCACTGATCAATCAGCTACCCAATCTGGAACTGTTAATCACCAGTGGTAAGAAAAATGCGTCGATAGATGTGAAAGCGGCAAACGCTGCAGGAGTCACTGTCTGTGGCACGGAATCTCCCGGCCACGCTACTGCAGAGCTGGCTCTGTTGCTGATGATGACTTTATCACGCAAGTTAATTCCACTGGTCAATGAACTGAAGGATAACGGCGCATGGCAACCTGAAATGGGCAGAGACCTGCGTGGCCGCACGCTGGGCGTACTTGGCCTCGGCAGGCTTGGCAGCCAGCTTGCCGGTTTTGCGCAGGCACTGGGTATGAATGTCATAGCGTGGAGCGAGAACCTCCAGCAAGAGCAGTGCGAAGAGAAACAGGTCAGGTATGTATCACGCGATGAGCTGTTTCAGCAGGCAGACTTCGTATCTGTACATCTGCGACATTCAGACCGCTCCCATCATATGATCACGCTTAACGATCTTAAAAACCTGGGACCGGATAGCTATATCATCAACACTTCAAGAGCAGAGATCATCGATCCTGCCGCGTTGAAGACCGCACTTGATGAAAATTTAATTGCTGGTGCCGCCACAGACGTTTACGAGATAGAACCTGCCGACAACAGTGACTTTTTCGTCAGTCACCCGCGAGTACTGGCCACACCGCATATCGGCTACTGTACCGTCGAGACATTCGAGATTTTCTACCGGCAAATGCTTGAAGGTTTTGTTGCTTACTATAGCGATGAACCGATTCGAGTGATCAATTAGCAACTACAGTGACAGGCTCAGCTTTTTAGCTGAGCTTCACGACTCAACGCTGCAAGCCGGAAAAAACCGTGTGACATCTTTGAATACGGGATAGCAACAAAGAACACAGCCACCAGTGCCAGATGAATAATCAGCATTGCGCCTGCCAGCAAACTGCCTTTAAACCAGTATAACAACAAGCCGCTCAATCCAACCAGCAACAACAGACTGGTAAACGTGTATTCAGCCGCAGTTCTTTTTTCAGAGCCAAGCGTTGGATCTGCCTTGCGCTTCAGGTACAGCAATAACGTACAACCGACTGTAAGCATAATCCCGCCACCCACACCCAGCAGCTTGGGCACACTGAAAAACGGATAAGGTGCCGGGTAGTCCAGTATGTAGTGATAGAGGGTCGCGGTAGACGTACTGAGAAAACACACCAAAAAGCCGTACATTGTTAACTGATGGGCAATGCGCCTGGCAAAAGAATAACGCTCTGTTGCTTCATAGTTGCAGCCCTGCCCCTGGCCACCACTGAGTTGCCTGAGTGTTGCAGCCGAGGCAAATGCCTGCGCAATATCACTTATCCGTGGCTTACTGCCACCGATCGACTTCCAGTAACTCCGCACACCGGCTGCAACGGCTAACAACGGCAGAACAAACAACGGCAGAAACAACGCCACCATCACGTTGTGACTGATCGACTGATAGAACGGCAAGTCAGAGAGCCACGGTGCTCCAAGCCCCGCACTAAACACAATAATAAAGATCAATAGCAGTAGCAGGTATGGCCAGACTCTCTGCTGCATTGCGCGAGTTACCACCTGCGGTCGAATATGCTCTTCCCAGCTTTGCGCACGATAGTTAGCCAACAACGCCGGGATGTTTAAATTAAACTCATGCGGTGCTGTGTACTGACATGCGTAGTAACACGCGCGACAGTTATGACAAAGATTTGCCAGATGCGAAACCGTCGATACATCGAAACTACGATGACGCGTTAAACCCTGAAAAGCGGCACAATAACCCTCACAGTAACGACAGGAGTTACAGATGCCCAGCTGCCGCTCTGCCTCTGTGTGAGTGATTTTTAACTGGTAATCAACTGTTGGCATTTTGTAGTGTCTTCTGTGCAGCTTCATGACCTGCAATGCGACCAAATACGGTGCCGATCGTCATACCGAAGCCGGCCAGATAACCTTCACCAAGTATGTTGCCCGCCATGATTTCACCTGCAGCGAACAGGTTGACGGACGGCTTACCGTTAAATGTAATTTGTGCCGTTTTATCTACATTAACACCCAGGTAGGTAAAAGTAACACCCGGGCGCAGCTCATATCCGTAAAACGGACCGCTATCAATGGGTCGTGCCCAGTTGGTCTTGTCGGGACTTAGTCCTTGCGTTGTCAGACCATCGAGTTCGGTAGGATGAAAGTCACCAGACTGACAAGCCTTATTAAAAGTCTCTATTGTTGCCAGCGCTTGCTCTGCAGGCAAACCAAGCGCCTGACATAGCTCGTGCAGTGTGTTGGCACGAACTGCCGGAAACACAGACGGCATAAACAAATCGGACGATTTTTCGTCAATAATGGCATAGGCGACCTGATCGGGCTGCGCTGCAACCAACCTGCCCCAGATCGCATAGCGCTTCGGCCAGACGTCCTCACCTTCATCATAGAAACGCTGGCCATGCTTGTTGAGCACTACAGCAAACGGTACGCAGTCGAGTCGGGTAACAATGCCACCATCGTACTCCGGTGCACGTCCGTCTATCGCTACCGCATGACACTGCGTTGGATCACCAATGGCATCAGCACCATAGGCTATCAGTTGTTTTAATACCTCACCACGGTTATACGGTGTGCCGCGAATAAGAAAATTTCGTGCAGCTTCACCCCATGCTTCTGCCAACCAGTCTTTATCTGATTCAAAGCCACCAGACGCTATAACGTAATTGCCACCTCGAAGGTATGCTTGCGTACCGTCGATATCTGCCAGTATTCCATCACATTTGCCGTCGACGATATGCAGATCGAGTACGGTTGTGTTGTAGTAGATCTTTATACCCAGATCTTCACAACGCTGATAATACGCATTGACCAGCGCCTTACCACCACCGAGAAAAAAAGCATTGGTTCTTGATAAAGACAACGTACCTGACAACGATGGCTGGAATATCACACCATGCTCTGCCATCCAGCGATAACTGTCAGATGCATTGCTGATGACATGTTTAGCCAGGGATTCGTCAGTGTTTCCTTTCGTGACTCTTAGCAGATCCTGATAAAACTCATCAGAATCATACGTGCCACTGAGCACGCCGAGATCATCTGCATGTGAACAACGAAAGTTTCTGGTATGACGACTGTTGCCACCACGGTATGGTATCGGTGCTCTTTCGAGCAGCGCTACGCTGACACCCGCCTCTGCAGCAGTGATCGCCGCACACAACGCTGCGTTTCCACCACCAACCACAATGACATCTGCCAGAAAATCACCGGCACCGGGCGTGATTAACTCATCTCTGGGTTGGATGGTTTTAATTGATTGCAACATTATTCATTTGCAACGTTGGACCAGACGGAAGCTGGAATATAAAGATTTCCATCAGCGAGCTTACGGGCGGTACGAACCAGTCCAACGCTGTTGACATCAAAGTCGTCACTGCAGTTGCAGTCAATCAAAACATCAATTTTTCCAGTCGGATGTTCCAGCGCTACATTGACCGGGAAATTCTCCGGCCGCTCAAGTAAGCCTTCAGCGACAGAGCCGGGTGCCATCGCACAGGCAGCCAGACACTGAGCACCTGTTACTGCCATGGCATGATGTGTTTTCCACGGCATGAAATAGCGTGTGGCTATGGTGCCACCCTCTCTCGCTTTTGCCACAATGGCAAATTTAGGCACCACTGACTCGCTGACATCGCCGAGCCCCATCAGCTCACCGGCTTTGCGTCTGATTGATTCCATACGCTCAAAAAATACGGTGTTGTTGTCGAGTTCTTCAGCACTCTCATAACCGCTTAAACCAAATGCCTCGGCACGCGCTATGACTAGTGGCATAGCCGCATCCAGACAAGTGACTTCAATACCATCAATAGAATTTTTGATCGCACCTGTAGGCAACAAACCACTGGTACATGAACCGCAGATACTCGAGAAAGATAAAGCCACCGGTGCTGATGTACCCGGCACACCTGCTATCACCTGCTGACCATCATAGTTAACTGCACCATCCGGTGTTTGCACTTGTGCTGTAATTCGAGCGCCAGTATTAACGGCCTTAATTTTTACTTCTGTGGTTGGACCCGTGGTGTTGATTAAACCCATTTCTATCGCTGCAGGTCCCACACCCGACAGTATGTTGCCGCAGGTCGGTTTGTAATCGACCAGCTGATCTTCAACTGATACCTGAGCAAACAAGTAATCAATATCGGCCCAGTCGTCATCAGAGCGCGACAACATTGCCACCTTGGTAGTGACCGCATCTCCACCACCGACTCCATCGATATTTAATTTATGCCCTGAGCCAACAACCGAGATCAGTACCTGAGATAAGGTGGATTGATCTTCCGGCAGATTTGCACGGTTAAAGTACGGTCCGCGGGATGAGCCACCACGCATAAAAATATAGGGTATCGCTGTTTGTTTCATGATGTTTGCTTTACAATTTTTCAGCGGCTTGAAATTTTCCAGAACCTGCAGATACAAAAAGTATATCAGAGGCTTTTGATCGAACAGAATGCTAACAGTTATCGCTTTGAAAGCTACATGGTTTAGAAATATATTCGCAGGTGTAAGACTGCCAATATACCCAAAGGTAGAAACTTTACAGCAGGTGTTTTTTGCTGGTCGTCATCTTACTCTTGAGCAAACTCAATCGGGTCATCAGCTGCGATTTTTCATCGCGCTCAGAAACACACAGTAACAGCGTTTCAACCTGCTGAATTTCACGGAGAAGCGTCATTTCCGCGGGCAGGTAGCCCGAGTTCTTCAGAATTCTGTAGCTAACGCGCAAAGCCGCCGGAATATGGTTGTCATCATCCAGCACCAGCGGCTTACCAGCGCCAGCAAGATTATCAAACTCTCCCGT
Source organism: uncultured Granulosicoccaceae bacterium (assembly GCA_938007995.1). Lineage (GTDB taxonomy): Bacteria > Pseudomonadota > Gammaproteobacteria > Granulosicoccales > Granulosicoccaceae. The sequence goes on from CALLLW010000053.1 coordinate 68,711, forward strand.
TTCCATGGCAGATCTGATTTTTTGTTCAGCCAGTGTTTCCAGTAAAAGCATTGCAGATTCTCGATGCGGGACAGTCTGGCGCACACCATGGTCAGGCGCAGTAGCTGAATTCGATCAAAATTCACCGTTTTATTCATGATCAATCCTTATCAATAAACCGGGTCCATAACCACGGCGCCAGGCTTGATTATACGATATCGGGGGCGGCTCACAATTATTTGCTCAACCGATATCGTTTACTTCAGTGGAAAAGTTTCGAGTCGAATTATCTTTGTGTATATCCCGTTACGTTGGCAGGCACCGACGTGCCACGCCACTGCCGGAAAGACACATGCATTCCAGTAAGGACAAAAACAAAAGTAGCTATGACGCTGCTGGCGTCAGTGACAGTATTACTCAGCAACTGAGTCTTCTCAAACAACTGGCTGACAACCACCTGCTCGCCTACTACGTGCGGGATACCAATGGCCAGCTACTCGATGCTAATCTGACATTCGCCAATTACACCGGCCTTGACCTGGAAGCTGTACTTGATGACAGACCTCAGGATCTGTGCTCTGTTTCAAAAACCCAGCTTCGTAGTGCACCCCTTCCAGATTTCGATGATGTCTCACCGGATTCTGTATTTGCAGATCAACCACGATTCTGCTGGCCAGTGACTGACGAACAGGATAATACCGTCGCGCACGCCACATTTATCGGAACCAATGCAGTCATCGAGCTACGGCAGGAACTGGTCAACCAGAACAAGCAGCTCGGCCTGTTGCAAAGCTTGATGACTGATTTACTCAACAACAAAAGCGTGGATACGCTGCTCAACCGGATATCGGATCTGATGATTCGCTATACAGAGGCCGACCGAGCGTTAATTCTGCTGGTCAATGAAACCGGCGAGTACATCCAGGTTGTTGCCGGAGCGGGACCCAAAACCGCCGAAACTATTGGTGAAACCCGGATCAAAGGCATCGGATTTTCAGGCGTAGCGTGGTCTACGGGTGAAACCCAGTACCTCGCTGATAGTAACTCAACACAACAAACCCGGCACAGCTGGCCGCGTAAAACGCAGTTACTGGCTGTTCCATTTAAAGTAGCCGGTGAAGTTATTGGTGTTGCGGTACTGGGTGCACCAGCAAGTTCAGACAATTTGAGTCAGTGCATTCCGGTCGCGAACAGCCTGACTAACCTTGCCAGCTACTCCATAGCCACAGCCAATGCGATGGAAAAGACCGCCAAGGAACTGCAAAACTCCAGACACATCAGTGAAATCAGTCGTATGGTGACTTCAGCGAATGATATTGCGGTACTACTGGATTCGGTAGCAAAAAAGCTGGTTGAGTCGTTCGACTTTATCCAGTGTGGTTTCTTTACAGTCACCAATGATCAGGAACTTCATTCAAATTGCGTCTGGATACAAACGCCTGACGGCATTAAAGCCTCTGAACCCTTGCCATCAGAGAGACTTGCTGAATCTTCCTGTTTTTGGAGTTATAAAAACAAAGAAACCGTTTTTATATCAAGAAAAGTCAAAGACCCGCGTGAATCGACCTGGATTCATGAGTTTCGGGAAAAGCGCAACATTGGCTGCAGCGTTACGCTACCGATCATCGTCAACGGTGACGTACATTCTGTGCTACTGGTGTGCAAATCAGTCGATCAATGTGACTGTGATGAAAACGAACTGAATATATTATCAAGCATTGTTCAACAGCTGTCTGCAGTCATCTATGGCATAAACGCATCGAAAGCGCTACGCCATCAGGCTTATCACGATAGCCTGACCGGCTTACCCAACCGAAGACAGTTCGAAGAACAGCTTAAGCAGACACTACAAATTTGTGGCGAAAACAATACCTCATGCGCAGTGCTTTACCTTGACCTTGATGGCTTTAAAACGGTTAATGACACGCTTGGCCATGGCAGTGGAGACGGGCTGCTACAGATGGTATCCAAAAGATTGCAGAGAAGTGTGAAAAACAAGGGTTCTATTTCACGCATTGGTGGCGACGAGTTCGGCGTGATTCTTCCCGCAATACAATCTGAGCAGGAAGCGTTTCAGATAGCTCAGAATATAAGACAGTCTATTCTTAACCCTTTTTCAGTGGGCGAATCAGTTGCGAACATTGGTACCAGTATAGGTCTTTGTTTTTTTCCGACTCATGGCTCTACCGTTGATGTTTTGCTATGCAGCGCAGATGAGGCAATGTACCGGGCCAAGGTAGGCGGTAAGAATAAAGTCGTCTGCTTTGAAGAACAAATGGCAGACAACGCCAGAAAGAGACTTCGCATAGAGTCAGAGCTACACACTGCGCTGGACAATAACGAATTTGAGCTTCACTACCAGCCACAGGTTGATCCAATAACCGGCAAAGTCACCGGAGCCGAGGCGCTTATCAGATGGCGGCACCCGAAACGCGGCATGATTCCACCGGGCGACTTTATACCGGTCGCTGAAGAAAGCGGCCTGATAACGGAGATTGGATCATGGGTACAGAAAGAGGCAATTATGCAGCTGGCTGCATGGAAACAGACATCGCTGGCCGGATTAAAAGTCAGTGTCAATATCGCGGCCTCACAGTTCCTCTATGGCGACTTTGCATCCCGGGTGCAAAGTTTGCTGGAGCAACACAATGTGTCATCTGAACTGCTTGAGGTAGAACTGACGGAAAGCGTGGTGATAAAAGACGTCGAACAGGTCGCCTCTCAACTCGCCAAGCTTCGCGAGCTAGGTGTGACTGTTGCTCTCGACGATTTCGGTACCGGTTACTCTTCGTTAAGCTGCTTGCAGGATCTGCCGCTCGACGTTCTGAAAATTGATCGCGCATTCGTCAGGAGCCTGACAAAAGAAAATATCGACAACTCCATTGCCAAAACAATCATGCTGATGGCATCGGGGCTGGGATTAAAAACCGTTACCGAGGGCGTTGAGACAACAGAACAGCTTAGTCTGATCATGGAACTTGGGTCTACACAGATTCAGGGATTTTACTTTTCAAAGCCTCGTACAGTCGACGAGCTTGCAAGCACGGTTGCAGAGATTCAGGCGGGCTTTGACTACCAACAGGCGGCGTAGCTGATTTACCTACAACGGTTTTCAATTTAACAGTATCCTTGGACCAAACCGGGATACTTCAATGACTCAAACAATAGCCTCCCTGACCGTTGACAGTCTGATCAGCAACGGCATAAAGAATATATACTGTGTGCCAGGGGTTCAGAATGACCATTTCTTCAACGCCTTGTTTGATCGTCAGAACCATATCAAAGCCATTCAGACACGTCACGAACAGGGTGCGGTTTACATGGCACTGGGCGCGGCATTAGCAACCGGAAAACCTCAGGCTTTTTCAATTGTACCGGGACCTGGCTTTCTGAATGGCTGTGCCGCATTGTGCACTGCCTATGCGTTGAACGCGCCGTTGTTCGGTGTCGTCGGCCAGATACCAAACTCCGCCATCGGTGCAGGGCTGGGCCTGCTCCACGAGATTGAAAACCAGCTCGATATTCTTAAGTCACTTTGCAAACATGCAGAACGGATAATCGATCCAGCTGTGGCGCACGCTCAGTTAAACACCGCATGGAATGAACTGAGACACGGTCGCACACGACCGGTGGGCATTGAAATCCCGGTCGATCAATGGCTGAAAGAAACACAATACACACCGGCTGATCTAGAGTTCAAAGGCACAGACCCTGGACCGCCAGACTCGCAAGCCATCAAAGCCGCGGCAAAACTAATTACACTGGCAAAAAAGCCATTGATAGCAGTTGGTTCCGGTGCGCTTTCTAACTCAGCCGCAGTATGTGAGCTCGCCACCACGATCGGTGCCGGTGTGGTAGCTTTCAGAACCGGTCACGGCGTCATGGATGGTCGTAATCCACTGTCAATTAATATGCCGGTCGGTCATAGACTCTGGCCTGATTGTGATTTGATTATCGGCCTTGGCACTCGATTGATCACACAGAAGAAAGACTGGGGGATAGACGACAATATAAAAATCCTGCATATCGATATCGATCAGGACAGTTTGACCAAAGTCGTACCAGCAACACTGGGCATACATGCCGATTTAAAGCATGCACTACCCGAGTTACTGGCAGAGTTACAGTCAGGCCTGTCGCTACAACCGGATCGACAAAGCTGGCAGCAGACTATTGCGCAAACAAAATCGGCTGTTGCCAAAGAAATACATACCGAATTAGCTCCACAGATAAAGTGGCTGGATGCAATCCGCTCTGCATTACCTGAGAATGGTATATTCGTCGATGAGTTGACACAGATCGGCTATGTTTCACGCTTTGCGTTCGATGCCTACCAACCGCGCACTTTTTTGTCTACCGGTTATCAGGGTACACTCGGCTACGGCATTGCAACGGCTTTGGGAGCCGCACACGCCAGACCGGATGTTCCGGTGGTATCTATTGCAGGTGACGGCGGTGCGATGTTTACTATTACCGAGTTAGCCACTGCGGTACATCACAATATTCCACTGAACGTAGTGGTCATGAACGACAACGCGTTTGGTAATGTCAGGGGTATTCAGCGAGACCAGTATAACCAGCGCTACATCGCCTCTGACCTGAGCAGTCCGGACTTTGTTAAGCTCGCAGAGAGTATGGGTGTTGCTGCCACCAGAGCACTGAACCCGCAAGAATTAAACAGTCAGCTCACAGATGCAATTGATAACCCGGGGCCTAACCTGATCGAGGTTCCGGTACAGGAATTCCCTTCACCATGGAAGTACATTTTACTGCCGAAAGTCCGATGATGAAGATCATGCCAGACTTTCAATAGAGTTGAATTCTTGAAATCAGAAACTAATCATCAGCAATTCCTGCGCTCTTTGACACATCAGCAAAAGCGCGAATTGACAAGCAAAACAAACAAGCCTGCAATCTTCAGATTGGCAGTACTGATTAGTCTGCTAACAGTCTCATCACTCGGATTACTCAGCGAGTTGCCGTATCGCATAATACTGTTGCTGCCGCAGGCGCTATTGATCATCAGTTTGTTCCATCTGCTGCATGAGTGTATTCATGACACACCGTTTCGCACCAAGTTGTTAAACACTGCTATCGGTGCAGCGTGCGGGTTTATATTATTTTTGCCATCAGAGTGGTTTCGCTATTTTCATCGGGATCACCACCGGTATACGCAGATTGAAGGTAAAGATCCCGAGCTTGAAACAGGGAAGCCTGAATCCCGAAGTCAATGGCTGTTACACATCAGTGGTTTTCCTGTCTTTAAGTCATTGCTCACTGTTATTGCACAGTGCGCTGCCGGCAACATCAGCTGGCGTTATGTTCCCGAGAGTACAAAGCCTTTGGTGACAAAACAGGCTTGTATAATGCTGGCAGGTTATATCACACTGATTTGTTGTTCTTTATTGCTGAGTAGTACGGCATTATTGACTTTGTGGATTTTGCCTTTGATTATTGGTCAGCCGTTTCTGCGCCTGTATCTATTGGCCGAACACACGCTTTGTCAAAACACCGACAACATGTTTTTAAACACTCGAACCGTACTGAGCAACCCGGTAGTTCGCTGGTTTACCTGGAATATGCCGTTTCATACAGAACATCATGTGTATCCGGCGGTGCCATTTCATCATTTACCCGCTTTACACAAAAACATGAATCGCTTTCTGGCGCACACCAACCAGAGTTACAGCGAGTTTAATAAACATTACTACGACTCGCTGAAGTAAGTGGCCCGTTCGCTGGTGAGCCACTAGGTTAGCGCACCGGTACCACGCAGTTTCCTGATCTCTGCCTTATCGATGCCCAACGACTGCAACACTCTGTCAGTGTTAGCGCCTTGTGCTACCGCGCGGGTCGGTTGGGCAGCAGGCGTTCGATCAAACCTGGGGGCAGGTGTTGCTTCAAACCGGTCATTGCAAAACACGCCCCGCTCCCTGTTGTGCTCGTGAGCAGTCGCTTCATCAAAATCAAGTACCGGTGAAACACAGGCATCTGTGTTTTCAAAAATACGTGTCCACGCGTCTCTGGTTTTTGACTGAAACAGGGCTTCATAACGTTTATGCATTTCCGGCCAGTGCTGTTGATCGTGCTGTATATCGGTATCTGATTCCGGCAAGCCGGCGAGCGCCAGAAACAACTTAAAAAACTGCGGTTCTATCGCGCCAACTGCCATGTGTAGATTATCTGCAGTGCGATAACATCGGTAATAAGGCGCACCACCATCAAGCATGTTGCTCTGCCTATGCAATGACCACCGATTGTTGTGGAATAGGTTCTGTATAAACCCCATCACCGACGGCACACCGTCAATCATGGCTGCATCAATCACCTGCCCCTTGCCTGACAAATTTCTTTCATGCAACGCGGCAAGCACGCCCATGACCAGAAACATGGCACCGCCGGCATAGTCGGCAACCAGATTCAGTGGCGGCACTGGCGGCGCACCTTTTGAACCGATAGCATTCAGCGCACCAGTCAACGCAAGGTAGTTGATGTCGTGCCCTGCACATTGGCTCAAAGGCCCCTGCTGTCCCCAACCGGTCATGCGGCCATAAATAAGCGCACTGTTAACCTGGTGGCAGTCATCCGGTCCGATGTTGAGTTTTTCCATCACCCCCGGTCGGAAACCTTCGATCAGCATGTCAGCCGTCTCAAGCAGACGCAGCAAAATACGTGACCCTTCACCATGCTTAAGATTGATCGCCACGGACTGCTTGTTGCGCCGATTGATGTCATCGGTGGCAGTAGTGGTGCTTTTACGATCAATGATGATTACCTTCGCACCCAGATCTGCCATCAGCTGACCTGCCAACGGCACCGGACCGATAGCACCCATCTCGATTACGGTAAGGCCGGTAAGCGGTCCGCTCATGCATTTACCGCGCTAACAAAATAATGAAACACAAGTCTGACCGCTCAGGTAATGGCTTTTTGAACCAGGCGATGAAAATGGTGCAGCGCATGCTCGCCACGACCCGATCGGTCATCATCGACAATTAGCGGCCCTTGTGAATACCCTTTCGACCCGAGACCACGCTGCACGCTTTCACACAGGGCAATATCTTCAGGCACTAAAACACCGGCTGTGTAGTCAGCGCGGTTTTGATCGAACTCACCGCTGACACTGAGTGACGGGCCGGTAAAGTCGGTTTGTGTTAGTGACAATGGCCTGATCACAGAAATATTCAGCTCTTCTGTACCGGGCAATACATTGAACGTGGTGTTCGGCCACAAATACCAGAATACGGAATTCATCACAGGTGCTTTGTCATCAACTTTATAGGCCGTGTTATCTTTGCGAATGTCTCCACCGATCTGACGCGACCATAAACCGAAGGTTTCGTGCTGATAGCTATCCATACAAATTAAATTGGCAAAGGCTTTGTGTGCATGATCGCAGTGATAGCATTCAACATAGTTATCTACCACTACTTTCCAGCCCGCGTTTATCAGGGATTCACCAAGCAATCCCTCGGTGGGTACTTTAAGGTCATCAAAATACGGGATGCGGCTTCGGACATCAGCTTCAAGATCGGCTGCAAGCTCACTCAGAGGTGTTGCGGTATCATCAAGGTTGATAAAAATACAATTGAGAAACTGCTCAACACGTACCTGCTTTAACGAATAATCAGCCTTGTTAAAACCGGGGCGATTCTGTGCCCGTGGCGCACCTCTCAACTGCCCTTCTGTTTCAAATGCCCAGGCGTGATACGGGCACACAATAACACTCTTAACGTTGCCACTGCCGGCAGGCAGTAATTCGTGTGCACGGTGCTGACACACGTTGTAAAACGCTCTCAGTTCATTGTCTTTACCCATCATGACAAACAGGTTCTGATCACAGATCTGCACGGTGACATAATCACCCGGCTTTTCAAAGGCCGTTCTATGCGCCACAAACTGCCAGGTGCGATAGAAAATATTTTGCTTTTCTATCTCATAAACTTCGGCATCGGTATAAAAAAATGACGGTAATGTAAAGGATTGCTGCGCTGATTCAACCAGTGGCTTTTCGAAGTCACTCAGACGCTGGCTTAACTGTTGTTCTCTATCAGACATGTGCGCTTCCTATACCGTGTTCTTCATATCTTACTGTTCAGGTCGTACTTTTCATGGACTTCATAACAATGGCTCTGTCAACGGTGCCCAGCACTGTGCCGGAATCATCGACCACTGCAACCGGTTGATCAGTGTCTGCAACCAGATCAATCAGGCTTTCTATCTTGGCATTGAAAGGTACAGTAGATGAATAGGTGTTTGTAGTTTGAGGCTCTAACGGGCGCATCACTTTTCCAGCAGACAGGACTTTATAACGTGGGACATCCTCGGTGAAATCAGCCACATAGCTATCCGCGGGGTCAGCAACAATCTCCTCCGGTGTACCCATTTGTGAGATGGCACCATCGCGCATAATCATTATGTGGTCACCCATTTTTATCGCTTCCTGAAAATCATGAGTAATAAACACCATGGTTTTCTTTAGCGTTGATTGCAGGCTCAGCAGCTCATCCTGCATTTCACGGCGTATTAACGGATCAAGAGCCGAGAACGGTTCATCAAACAACAGAATCTCTGGCTCCACAGCCATTGCTCTGGCAAGGCCCACCCGTTGCTGCATACCACCGGATAGCTCACGCGGGTAATGCTCTGCCCAGCCATCCAGACCAACAAGGTCAATGAACTCCATGGCCTTTTCAAGCCTTGCCTGACGGCGTTCGCCGCGCACTTCGAGCCCGTAGGCAACGTTATCCAGCACCGTACGATGCGGGAACAAACCAAAGTGCTGAAACACCATGGCCATCTTGTGGCGCCGAAGGTCTTTTAATTCACGCTGCGAGACCGAGGTGATATCGCGGTTATCTATCAGCACCTGCCCTGCGGTGGGATCAATCAATCGGGATAATGTTCGCACCAGTGTTGACTTACCGGAGCCTGATAAGCCCATCACTACAAAGGTTTCACCCTCCTGCACCGAGAAGCTGACATCTCTGACTGCCACCACGTGTCCTGTGGCCTGCTGTATCTCACTGCGCGCCAGGCTGCGGTCAATTTGATCGAGGGTTTTCTCCGGGTGCGGCCCGAATAATTTCCAGATGGAGTTACAGCGAATTTTCGGCTCTGACGGCATGCACGAGTCTCTTTGGAATCGTCTTCAGGGTAGCTAGATTACGATAATGTATCAGCACCGGATTGGCGATGCGCTATTCAGCGCGCCACGGTAGGAAAATCATTATAGGTTGGTGTGGCCTCCAGTCTGGCCGGCAGCTTTGCCTGCAACTGTAAAATACCACTGCATCGCCGTGACGAATCTGTCAGGTCGCAACAACGATTGCTAAAAAGCGCTATCGCACCGTACCATGCAGTTGTTCTGGCAAAGGTTAAGCGGCTCATTAATTCTACAAATGTCACACCGATAGCGCTGCGTCAGGGATTGTTCTCTTACCGCGGCTACAACCTGACGATTCCGGTCTATATCGCACTGGGGCTGCTACTGTCTGTGGCGTTGTACTCTGTCACCGCCAACCGCTTTCCGTTCCCACAACAGATCATTGATGGGTTTGCCTTTGCCGACTGGGTTAATGACGGGCGCTCGTGGCTGGAAGACAACCTCAAAACCTACACCAGGGCAATTGCTGAAGTAGTCAAGGTACCACTTGAATGGCTTGAAGAAACCCTCTGGGTGCTGCCATGGACAGTAGTGTTGTTGCTGTTGGTTATTCCAGCGCTGGCTTACGGTGGCCTCAAGCTCGGCTTGCTGACATTTTTTGGCGTACTGTTCTGGGGCATGGTCGATATGTGGTACGAGGCAATGTCCACCCTCAGCCTGATGACTGTGTCTGTTGCATTCTCTGCATTACTTGGTGTGATACTCGGCATCATTGCATCACAGAGCGATCGTTTTGAATCGCTGATAAAACCGGTACTCGATACCATGCAAACCATGCCGGCTTTTGTCTATCTGATACCGGCTATTTTCTTTTTCGGTGTTGGCGCGACGCCAGCCGCCATGGCGATTATCATCTATGCGTTGCCACCTGCAGTCAGACTGACCAATCTCGGTATACGTCAGGTACCAGCAAGCATGGTTGAAGCGGCACAGAGCTTTGGTTCGAGCCGATTACAGATGTTGTTTAAGGTAAAACTGCCGCAGGCGTTACCTTCAATCATGCTTGGCGTTAATCAGTGCATCATGATGGGGCTTGGCCTTGCAGTACTGGCGGTGTTTATCGGTGGCGGCGGGCTCGGTGAACAAATCTGGAAGGCACTGACAAGGCTTAAAGTTGGCTGGGCATTTGAAGGCGGTATCAGCATTGTATTTATGGCGATAATCTTTGACCGCTTAAGCTATGCAATCAGCGGCGTGGGTAAAGACAAGACCCGACAACCTGACACCAGATTCCGTTTGCTGCCACAAAAATGGGATCAAAACTCTGTGGCAAGATCGTTAGAACGCCCGCTTGACTCCTTGTGCCAGTTATACCACTCAGCAGCCGGCAAACTCACCGGCAGCATAACCACACCACTGCACTTTGTGATCCCGGGGCTTGCCGCTGCACTACAAAAAAGACCGTTGTTTTTGCCCGGCATACTGATCATCGTTATCACCTACTTTGTCGCATCACAGTTTAATTGGATGAGTAGTTTTCCAGCCTGGCTGGAGCTGTCGCTACGCGACCCGATAGACTATGCGATCGACTGGCTAACAGTTAACCCGACTTTCATTGGCATCACGCAGGGCATACGCTCCACCGTCTTTTTATATCTGCTCAACCCGCTGGATTCATTTTTAAGCGGACTGCCATGGTGGTATGTGATGGCGATGCTTGGCTTGATTGTATGGAAATCAACCACGCTGCGGTTTGCAATCACGACCACGGCATTCCTGCTGTTTCTGGCCGCCGCAGGCTTGTGGGAAATATCCATGTTTACTCTGGCCGGCACATCGGTGTCAGTACTGATTTGTATGCTGTTTGGCGTACCATTGGGGATCGTTGCAGCCTACTCAAAACCGGTGGATGCGGTACTGCGTCCGATACTCGACGCCATGCAGACGCTACCGGCTTTTGTCTACCTGATCCCTGCATTGTTTTTCTTTGGTGGCAACAAGACCACGGCAGTGATAGCCACTGTGATCTATGCGATTCCGCCGGTAATCCGGCTAACCACACTCGGTCTGAAGCAACTGCCAGCCGAAGTCAACGAAGTCGCCGGCTCGTTCGGGTCAGGCACTCTGCAAACACTCTTCAAGGTCAAGCTGCCAATGGCCTCGCCCTCCATCATGTTGGGGTTGAATCAGGCAGTCGTGTTTGCGCTGGCGATGCAGGCCATCACACCGCTTGTCGCCGGGCTCGGGCTCGGCAAAGAAGTCTACAACGCAATGAACTCCGCAGATCTTGGCCAGGGCCTGACTGCCGGGATCGGTATTGTGCTGCTGACGATCATGCTGGATCGCCTGACGCAGGGATGGACCAGAAATCAACGGCGAGCGCTGGGTTTGTGATTCGCGCCGAGATCAGTGCTTCTGTACGCTTGCCAGTAAAACCGTGTACCCGCCCTATGCGCACAACCTCGCATACAACACGAGTCGGACGCGTTTGGCTATCGACAGGCTGGCTGGCGCATGGTTTACTGCTTTATGGCATCTGAATCCAACCGATCAGAGTCCAACGTCACGCCGAGAAATGCACATTTGATTTACGCGTGGGCATCTGACTGGTACTCAGTTGGAGAGGTGTCGAAAGAACCAAACAATAGAGAGGAAATTATGCAATTCAAACAAGTAACCACTACAGCCGCTGGCGCCCTCGCCCTGTGCCTGACTACTGCAGGCCCGACCCAGGCCGCGGGTATACTGAATTCAGCAGTAAATGACTGGACCGGTGGTGCGGTGATGTGCGAGATCGTCCACCAGATTGTTGAAAAGGAAATGGACTTTAAAGTGAAGCGCATTGTGATGCCTTCGGGTCCCGGTCGCGATGAGGCGATCAAAAGCGGCGACCTTGACTACGGTTGCGAGCTCTGGCCTTCCTATTCCACTTCCAATACGCAGTATGTTGAAGAGTTCGGTGGTGACGGCTCGATCGTCAAGTTGGGTGATTCCGGTGTGGTTGGCGTATCCAGCTACTACGTGCCCCGTTATATGGTTGAAGGTGATGACGCTCTGGCACCGGATTTAAAAACCTGGGAAGACATGAACCAGTATGCCGATCTGTTCAAAACGCTTGAAACGGGTGACAAGGGCCGGTTGCTCGGTTGCCCGGCGGCTTCCTGGCAGTGCGAAGACAGCAAGCGCATGGAAATGCTCGGCCTCAACTATGAAGCCGTTGAACTGGGTTCAGAAGCCGCTCACTGGGCAGAAATGCAGGCAGCCTACAAGCGTCAGGAGCCGTTCATCGCTTACGCCTGGGAGCCACACTGGATTCACGCGGCACTGGACCTGGTTGCCGTCGAGCTGCCTGAGCATTCGGCAGACCAATGGCCAGCTACCGGATGGGCGCTTGATGTCACCTACAACTATGGCAACCCCGAGTTCGTTGAGAAGAACCCGGACATCGCAGAGCTCATCACCAACTTCGAGCTGACCAACGATATGCAGGCGCCTTTGATTCTGGCAATTGATGTTGATGGCCGGGATATGGAAGATGTCGCCAGCGAATGGCTGGATGAAAACGAAGACACATGGAAAGCCTGGCTGCCAAAGTAATATAATCAGGTTGAGCGATAAAAGAGCCGCGCTGGTCGCGGCTCTTTTTTATTGAGGCTGTTGATGTGCCGGGCAGATTTGCAAATGATGCTGCCGATAACTCGCCAATTGACCCCCATTTACTGGCAATAAACTGGCAATAAACTGGCAGAATGCCGTCAATAATTGACCTCTACTCTGAAGAGATAAGATCATGTTTTTAAGCTGCGGTGACTCACTCTACGATATGTTTCTGGAGCAGGACAGCTCAGACAAACTCCGCGTAGCGGTTAACGGTATTACCGGCGGCTCTCCAATGAATGTCGCAGTCGGTCTCTCGCGCCTGGGCCATCAAAGCGCCTACCTGAGCAAATTTTCAAGTGACGTTTTCGGCCAGGGCCTGAGTCAGTTTCTAAGAGATAACTCGGTAGATTCATCACTCTGTCTGCCGACAGACCGCACCACCACACTGGCATTTATCATCAAGCAACCTGACGGATCTGCACGCTACAGCTTTTATATTAACGGAACCGCTGATGTGTCGATTAAAGAATCAGAACTACCTGCCAGCCTGCCGGCTGACAACAAGGTCCTGCACTTCGGTTCCTACTCAACCGCTGTTGGCAATACCGCCAACACACTAATAGCACTGGCAAAACGTGAGCACGGCAAGCGATTTATCAGCTATGACCCGAATTTAAGACTCGCTATCGAACCGGATCTGGATATCTGGCGCAGTACTTTTAATACATTCGCGTCAACCGCAACACTGATCAAAGCCAGTGATGAAGATATCGAAGGCTTGTTTGGTAAGAATAAAGAGGAGCACTTTGTTGCCGAGTGCTTTAATCACAATGCTTCAATCGTCTACATTACCCGAGGTGCTGCCGGTGCAAGTGTATACACATCTGATTCAAACCAGGTGACCGCAAAATCGCAACCGGTGACGGTTAAAGATACTGTCGGTGCCGGAGATACGTTTCAGGCGTCCATTCTTCACTGGATGGCAGCCAACAATCACGTTGCAGAAGATGGTTCACTAACAGGTACTGTCGACGCCAAAGCCAGTCTGGATTTTGCACTCAAAGCCGCAGCGGTTACCTGCAGCCGCTTCGGCGCAGATCTGCCAACACTTCAGGACGTGCTGGCGGCATAACTTTGCTGCTCACAAACGTATCAACAAGCAACCGTTCTGTTTGATAAGCCCCTTTATCGGCTACCGGATCAGCCACTCAATCTGTAGCGTGACAATAAAGTTGGTAACTTACAAATAAAGTCGGTAACTTTACAATAAAGATGGTAACTATTCCCAGCAGTGCGCTAGGTTTCTGACCAGCAGCTCTCGGCCAACACCGGCCAGTTCAATTTGTTGCTGAATCGTCCGCTTTATCGAAGACTTTGTTGTTGACGTACTCTATTCACATCCGGCTCTCTTGATTTTTCCAAATAAAGGGATATACTTAATGTATATCCCAAAATTAAATGGAAGAAAATTGGAGAAAGCTCGCTTATTCAAGTCTAACCAAAGTCAGGCGGTACGCTTACCCAAACCTGTGGCGCTACCGGATACCGTAAAAGAAGTGCAGATCATCTCCCTTGGTAACGCACGGCTCATTGTTCCGTATGGAGACGCGTGGAACTCTTGGTTTGATGATGAAGGAGTTTCCGATGACTTCATGCAGTAT
>CALLLW010000054.1 GCA_938007995.1 uncultured Granulosicoccaceae bacterium
ACTCTGAAGTCAATATATAGCGAGTTCTACGTCGAGTCGTAAGAACGAATCCGCGGTGAAACCTGGATCAAAGACGCTGGTTACATCTTCAGAGTCAAAGAAACACAACAACAGTTCCTACCGCAGACTCTGAAAAGAAAAATAGCGCTTCTCGCATGCTTCTGCCACCGCATTTTTACTGAATGCTGGCATTTGTTAATTCGGTCACAAACGTCTCAGTGATACTCCAACAAGTCCACGCAACTTAGGATCTATATCGTTATCAATAGGCGCACGTCAAGTACGTGCTGTATGGTGCGCTTACGTTGAGAATGGCGTTGAGTCTGAGCTTGGCGAGTGTCTGAGAATCAATATTTCTCCTGCTGCTTTCGATCTGGGTAATCATGGGCGAGTGCAGCGTCTGGTCGGTAACTACGAAATCGATATGGATGGCGGTGGTATCGCTGAGCCATTAGGTCAGTGGTTTGCACCTTCGGCGGGCATTGTGATCAAGGCGCGTGTAACAGGCCAGATTGGTGGTGCGCAGATGTTCGGCAACGTGCCGGGTGTTTATGCCGATGGCTACAAAGCATCAGCGGTACTTGATAGCGACAAAGATGGTGAGCTGACAGGTGGCGAGCTTTCGGTTTTGCGATCTGGACTGATCTGAACAGTGACACCATAGTTGATGATGGTGAAGTCTTAAGCACTGTCGATCACAAGCTGGTGGCGCTTTCACTGGATCACTAGCAGTATATGTCTCGCGTTACTAAAGCGGATGGTAAGTCAGTACTGGTCGAAGATGTTTGGTTTTCTTTAGCGCCGTTTGCGTCACACTTGATAAAAAACACCTCATGGTTGCCAGGGCGTATGCCCCGGCGCGGATATCGAATTAACTATCAGGTTTTAAAAATGATTATTAGAGTTCTTATGAAAAAGCTCCGATATTGATCGTTGCGAGTTTATTCGCTGTACTTAGTGGGTGTTCGAATGGTGGGTCCGGCGGCTCGGGTGCTACTGGCGGTGGCGATGATGTGACCGACACTCAAGCTGAGACGTTTGGTAGTACTACCATTATATCGAATGACTTTTCATTTCCAGTTGTGGCAGAGACTGCAGACGGTTTTGAAGTAACGATTCCAGAGGGACTGTTGCCGGATTTTCCTGCCAGACGAACTTTGTCTGCCGGTACGGGTAACGCTATTACCTTTGGTGACCCGATTTGCTTATGTACAACATGTACAGCTGGGCGACTGGTGAGTTGGTTGAGTCTACCGATGAGTTCGATGAAGCAATGACGGATAACGCTGGCGCGCAAAGCGGCGTACCTGCCTACCTGAGCAACTCAGTGCTTGGCAGAAACGTTGGTGATCGACTTCAGGTTGTGTTTCAACCGGGTATGGAAGACCTGCCAGAATATCTCGACGATACCGACGCGTATGTATTGGTGCTGGATATGATCTAGTGCTCTGTTGCCGCCACCTGCACGGTGGCGGCAATCTACCTGCGGTAAAAAATCTTCCAGAGCCACCCGGATGTCTGGCCATAGATGTTGTCTGGAGTCGGTATCCATGACCAGCTGCCATAGTTGGCCAATAAGCCGATAAATAAGCCGGCAAAACTCTCCTCAAGCCGTGATCATCCTCTGTCATCGTGTTAAGTTACCCGACTCAGAGTCAAGGGGTTGGTCAGTGGCCAAAGCATTCAAAATCAACAGTAAATTCGAGCCTGCCGGTGATCAGCCAACCGCTATTGCCGGGTTGATTGAAGGGCTTGAATCAGGTCTTGCATTCCAGACGCTACTGGGTGTGACCGGATCTGGCAAGACATTTTCTGTTGCCCACGTTATTCAGGAGCAGCAACGCCCGGCAATTGTTTTGGCGCCCAATAAAACCCTGGCGGCTCAACTCTACGGTGAGATGAAAGAGTTCTTTCCCTCCAATGCGGTGGAGTATTTTGTCTCGTACTACGACTACTATCAGCCGGAAGCGTATGTAGTTGCATCTGATACATTTATTGAAAAAGACGCATCGGTTAATGATCACATTGAGCAGATGCGCTTGTCTGCAACCAAAGCGCTGTTTGAACGGCGTGATGTAATTATCGTAGCGACCGTTTCCTCTATCTATGGTCTGGGTGATCCGCAGTCGTATCATAAGATGGTATTGCATCTTGAGCGAGGCAATATCATTGATCAACGCGAGCTGCTCAGGCGATTGGCAGAGTTGCAGTACACCCGCAATGATATGGAGCTGAAGCGAGGTACCTACCGGGTGCGTGGTGAAGTGATTGATATCCATGCGGCGGAATCTGATCGGGAAGCGATTCGCGTTGAATTGTTCGATGAGGAAATTGAAAACCTGAGTTTCTTCGACCCGCTAACCGGTGAAATAATTAACCGGGTACCGCGCCTGACCATCTACCCGAAAACTCACTATGTGACACCGCGTGAAATAATTATGGCGGCGGTAGACGAAATCAAGATAGAGCTTAAAGATCGGGTAGAAGAGTTTCGGGAGGCAGGTAAGTTACTCGAAGCGCAGCGGCTTGAACAGCGAACCCTGTTTGATATAGAGATGATCAACGAGATCGGTTATTGCTCTGGCATTGAGAATTATTCACGCTATCTATCTGGCAGAGCGCCCGGCGAGCCACCGCCTTGTCTATTTGACTACATACCGAAAGATGCGATTTTATTTATCGATGAAAGCCACGTGACTGTACCGCAGCTGGGCGGCATGTATAAAGGGGATCGTGCACGTAAAGAGAATCTGGTGGGTTATGGCTTCAGATTGCCATCAGCACTCGATAACCGACCCTTGCGATTTGACGAGTTTGAGGCATTGTCACCACAGACTGTTTTTGTTTCTGCCACCCCCGGTGACTATGAAAAACAACATGCAGGCAACGTTGTGGAGCAGGTAGTGCGACCTACCGGATTGGTAGACCCGCAGATTGAGGTGCGTGATGTGACAACCCAGGTGGATGATCTGATGTCAGAGATCAACCTGCGAGTGGCAGAAAACGAGCGTGTTCTGGTTACCACATTAACCAAACGCATGGCAGAGGATCTGACAGATTATCTCGGTGACCATAAAATTCGAGTGCGCTACCTCCACTCTGATGTTGACACAGTAGAGCGATCAGAAATCATTCGCGATTTACGTTTGGGTGAGTTCGATGTGCTTGTTGGCATTAACCTGTTACGCGAGGGGCTGGACATGCCGGAGGTCTCGCTGGTTGCCATTCTTGATGCTGATAAGGAAGGGTTCTTACGATCAGACAGATCACTGATTCAAACCATCGGTCGTGCGGCACGTAACATCCGGGGCAAGGCTATTATGTACGCCGCATCCGTTACCGGCTCGATGCAGCGCGCAATCGAAGAGACAAACAGGCGACGTGAAAAGCAGGAGCAACACAACAAAGAACACGGTATCACGCCGACCACCATCAGCAAGAAAGTGCTGGATGTGATGGAAGCGGGCAGCGCACCGACCCCCAAAGGTCGCAAGAGTAAGAAAGAAGCACAGGATCAGCTGGAGCAGATGGAGTATGCGAAGCTGGCGCCGTCAGATGCGGCAAAGAAAATCAAGAAAATGGAAAAGCAGATGTTTGAGCACGCCCGTGATCTTGAGTTTGAGCAGGCCGCAGCCCTGCGCGATAAGATTGACATGCTGAAAAGTATGGCGCTGGGGCCGGGAGTTGCTGAAGTTGGTTGATTCGGTGGCAAGGTTGGTATAGTTCTACAAGCGTGGCTTAACTTGTAGAGCTATTCAGCTGCAGTCAGCGCATTCAAGTCTTCCCTGGCCCTGGGTTCATCCCTGGTTCATCTCAGTTTCATCTCAGGGATTATCCCTGGCGTTTAGCTTTGGTATCCATATCAATTTTCCAGAGCTTCTTGTGTATCTGCCAGGTATAGATGGCCAGAGTGATAAACACTATTACGCAGACCAGTGGCATGATCCAGTGGAACTGCTTGAATCCAAAAAACGCAATATAAGCGTTAATCAGAATAAACCCGATCCGGCTTTCAGTGGGGCCTAACCCATAGTGATAGATCTCGAATTCATTGGTTGCGGCGAAACTTAAAAATGAATTCGCCATAAATGCGCCCATCATAATCAGTAGTGGTATAAACCAGATCTGCGTGCTCTCGGGGGCCATCAGATAGCCAGCGAATACAAGGCAGCAAAGAAAAATATAATCCAGAAAGTGATCCATGTAGAAACCCCATTTGATCAGGCCGGTATCCCTTCTTCTGCCAACTTCACCGTCAGCAAGACCGGTGAGGTATTGCAAAATAATCATGATCGAAATCGTCCACACCCACTGTCGATTTGACGCTGCCAGGTATCCGAATAATACGGCACCTGCAGACCAGATCAGTGTGGTCATTGTCAGGTGGTAGGTTTCAACATTAATAGGTATCTTCGGTACCAGCCAGTCTTTTAGCTTTTTTTCAGCAGGTGTCAGTATCGATTCACCTACTTTTTTATCACCTGCGAACTGATTTTTATTGCTCATGCACTATTCCGGTAGGTGTGCCAGTACTCGCTGTTACTATATTTTAGAATGCTTTTATTCCAAATTCATTAAAAAGCCGCTCTTGATGCCTGTTGCTACACACAACCCCGGCTTCGCTATCGATCACATAAAAAATAAATTGTGAGGCAATCGGAGATTTACCTGTAACACTTTTGTGTGGCTGCAGTATAAGAGGGCATGACTTCGGAACATTCTCTACCTGAGTGCGACAGTCCACCTGATTACCTCGGTGGCGATCCAGTCGCGTTTGGTGAGCTGGTAATGCGTTACCAGGATTCGCTATTCGCCTATCTCGGGCGGATGGGTCTGTCAGATGCAGAATGTCAGGAGCTTGCTCAGGAGGCTTTCCTGCGCAGTTGGATCAACCGCAGCAAATACGACCCTGCAATAGCTGCTGTTGCCACCTGGCTGTTCACGATAACCAGAAATGTTGCGCTTGATCGCTTAACGCGAAGGTCAATATCAGTCAATGAAGATGAGCTGGTAGATCAGCAGACAGATTTGTCCCGTGCTGCCAATCCCCAACATCAGTACGAACAACACCAGTCGATTGACAGGCTGCGACAGGCGCTTGCTACTTTGTCGGCTGAAGACAGAGAAGTGATCGCAGCCTGTTATACCCCCGAAATAGCAGATACCTCTGCAATGCTTAATTGCAGCGAGGGGGCATTACGTACCCGGCTGTCGCGCGCCAGAAAACGGCTCGCCACCGCCATGGAAAAACTGGATAAGCCACATGAATGATCTGGATAAAAACACTGAGGCGTTGCTTACCGGGGCAATGGTAACTGCGCCGGACGATTTTCGTGATGCGGTGATGCAGCGTGTCGCGGCCCACGAACGTGAATTGCAGCAAGAGTTAATGGCTATAGAGAAAGCCGGTTTACAACCCGTGCCCTGGTGGCAGTGGATGGCTCTAACGGTTGGCAGTTTGATTGGCGTCGGGCAGGTATTGCGATTTATTTTTTCGGTGTGGTTTGTCACCGCAGCGGGTTAATGGAGAAAGAATATGAATGATCTTATTGAGTCTGCTGAAACACGTGCTCCTGTAACACGACGTAATCCGCTGATCGCCGCCATTATGAGCGCCGCATTGCCGGGTTTCGGTCAGCTGTATAACGGCCAGGTTAACCGTGCTATCTGGGTGTTTTTAATATTCAGTCTGGTGACAGTACCTTTGGCGATGGTGGTAGCGGCGTATCTGCCAGCACCATTGATGCTTGGTGTGCTGGCAGTCAGTGTGTTACTGGGGGCTGGTGTCTGGCTGTGGGGAATTATAGATGCAATGCAGTTTGCAAGGCGAAATCGCGTGTGTCGGAAACTGCCGTGGCAAACCAGCGGTTTATACACTCTAGTGTTTTTCTTATGTTTAATGGTCGTACTGCCATTGATTGTTTCTTACGTGCGTGAGCACCAGGTGCAGGCTTTCAGAACGCCGAGTGGCAGTATGTTGCCCACTGTGCAGCCGGGTGACTTTATTTTTGCCAATAAAAATTATAACTGTCCCAATTGCTGGTCTTCGGTAAAGCATGGCGATGTCGCGATATTTGTTTATCCAGATAATCGTAACTGGCATTATATAAAGCGAATTATCGGTATGCCCGGTGATACGGTTGCATCACAAGATGGTGTGGTCAGTGTAAATGGTGAGCAACTATCAAAGACCTCGCTGCCGGGTGAGATAATAGAAGAACAGTATCAGAACCGAAAATGGACTGTCATTGGGGGAGAGACAGAAGATTTTTCAGTCACGGTGAAGCCCGGCCATGTCTATGTACTTGGAGATAACCGTGGCAAGAGCAATGACTCCAGAGAGTTCGGTCAGGTGCCATTGGCAGATGTTGTCGGGCGCGCGCGGCAGGTATGGTTTTCTAAAAACCAGGATGGTATTCAATGGAGTCGACTGGGAAGGGTGCTGAGCCCTGAAAGGGTCGAATAACAGTAATCTGTCTGAACATAGCGAGCGGGATGTTTGAATAACTCTGTGTGCAATTTTATACAGCAACCTAATTTAGATCTTTTGATGAACAACGTTGCACAGCGTGTTTCCCGCTAAGGCTTACTGGATTATTTTTATCCCTGCATGCAGGCCGGCTGCGCGAATGGAAAATCCGCTGTTCTCGCAATCAGCTGGATCGTCATCAGTACCAGTGCATCCGTCAGAGGCGAAGTCGTCACCGTCGTCCATGATATGAGTGCTGTAACCAAACTTAAAACCAACAACTTGATTGATATCGTGTTCAAGCCAGATGCCGCTGGTAAAGTAGGCATCACCAGCCCTTTGATCGTATACAGCTGTTTCAGCAATAGCTCGTGTCTGATTTGAGATTTGAAATGATGTGCCGAGCTTTAACCCGTATGCTGGAAATAGCTCATTGAAAGACAGGTTGAGGCCTTCTGCACCAGCATCCAGAGCGGTATGGGTAAGCTGCAGAGCCGGAGCTGCGGTTAAGCTGAAGCGATCGCGCTTGAAGTACGTGTATTCGAAATGCGCTGTCAACGCCTGGAAGGTGAAATCACTATCCACTCTGCCGTCAGTAACCCGGTTGCCGCCAAATTGAATACCGGTGTTGATCAACTGGGAACTGCTACCTGTGGTGACGAGGTAGTCCACATCTACCGTATAACGATCAGAGTACTTTTGCTCGAGGGAGGCACTGCCGACAAACGTGGCGGTATCATCTGCCATGATATCTACTGTGCCACCGCCACTGCAGGCCAATGCCGAAAGGCTTAGTGCTGAAACCGCGATTGGATTCCATATGCTCACCAAATCGATCCTTGTTGTAAACCTTTCACAATTTCGCTGTTTGGTGGAGCGATCAATAGTACAGGCTGTAGCTCAGGGAAGTTCGCAGGAGTTTTTTTCAGGATATTGAGGAGACTCAGAGGGGCAGAGCGAGGAGCAGAGTCATCCTGCTCCTCAATACTGTTGCGTTGTGGCTGTAAACGCAGTTCATAGTAGTCATCGATTTCATCGTCCAGTTGACGTTTTGATCGATGTCTCTTGCCGGAAACCGATTCTGTATGTGCGCCGCCTTTTCGCAGTAGCGCACCGAACCGGACAACCGGATTTCGTCTTTTAGACATGCTTTGTCTCCGGTAGTGAGGGTGAGAATTGAAATTATCGAGTTAGTCTGTCTCCTTGGTGGTGGCGGATTGTTGCGGCACCACGTGATGCAAGTTTAAGTCCTGTGGCCGCAGCGTTCCAAAACTATACCGCATTTCTGACTTAGCGGCTCGCGGCAGGTGATTTGTATACCTTTTATTCAGGTATATCTGACAGCGCTGTCGGGTGTTAGGATTGCTGCTTTCGCGCCTGGCGTGATAGCAAAGCAGATCAACGTGACTCAAGCTTCCAGCGTTCAATACTCGCCGTTTATCAAGGCGGTTTTTACAGTCATTCTGGCGATTTTTTTATTTGATGTGCAGGGTGCGTTGATCAAGCACATGGGCGGGCGCTATCCGGTTGAGCAGATTTCTTTCTATAGAAATCTGTTTGGTATTCTACCCAACCTGCTGTTGCTGCTTTTCTCGGCGCAGTGGCACAATTCGGGAAGATCTCTGCGGACCGGATTATGGAAGCTGGCACTGGGGCGGGGGTTGCTGCTGGTATTGGCGCAGCTGTCTTTTTATACCTCACTGATCTACATGGAACTCGCCACCGCAACTACGCTGGCGTTTGCAGGCCCGATATTCGTCACGACGCTCTCAATTCCCTTGTTGGGTCACAAGGTCGGATGGGTCAGGGGGTTTGCTGTTGCGTTGGGTTTTGCAGGAGTGGTGATGGTGATGAAACCCGGAAGTGATGCGTTTACTCCTTTTGCGTTACTACCCGTGGCAGCCGCATTCTTTTACGCGCTGACCAGTCTTTCATCGCGATTTTTTGATAAAAGTGTACCCACAGCGCTGATTAGTATCTACGGCTCGATCGGTGCGATGCTGGTCACACTGGTGATTCTGATCGTTAAAGGAGACGCCATTATGTTGAAGAGTCTGCGTGACTGGCTTTTGTTTTTCGTTATGGGTGGCGTTGGTGGTACTGCGGTGTATCTGTTGATAACCGCCTATCGCATGACCGACCCGAGCAGTCTGTCACCGTTTGAGTACTTCGGCATTCCTTTCTCGTTCTTTCTCGGTTGGGTTTTCTTCAACGAATCGCCTTTTGATTCTTTGTTTCCGGGAGTCTTTTTTATTGTTGGCGGAGGATTGCTGGTTGTCTGGCGCGAAAGAGCGCTGGCACGGCAAACTGAATAACTTGGTTAAGTTTGATGCAAATTAAAAAGACTTTAATGGTTCAGGGCACTACTTCAGATGCCGGCAAGAGTGTGCTGGTAGCGGGACTTTGTCGGTTGTTGCACCGGCGTGGGATCTCTGTTGCACCATTCAAACCACAGAACATGGCGCTAAACAGTGCCGTCACTATAGACGGAGGCGAGATTGGTCGATCACAGGCGCTTCAGGCGATTGCCTGCGGCCTTGCACCACACACCGACTTCAATCCCGTGTTACTGAAACCATCAAGCGATACTGCAGCGCAGGTGATTATTCACGGTAAAGCTATCGACGCGATGCAGGCAAAGCAGTTTCACGACTATAAAAAAGTTGCGATGGATGCGGTGCTGCAATCACATCAGCGGCTCGAGCAAACCTATCTCAAAATCATTGTGGAAGGTGCTGGTAGTCCGGCAGAGATCAATCTGCGTGAGAATGACATTGCCAATATGGGGTTTGCTGAAGCCGCTGACTGCCCGGTGATTATTGTTGCTGACATTGATCGTGGTGGTGTTTTTGCGCATCTTGTAGGTACACTTGATCTGTTGTCTGGCAATGAGCAAAAGCGCGTTATTGGTTTTGTGATAAATCGCTTCAGAGGAGACATTGCACTGTTACAGTCAGGTCTGGACTGGCTTGAGAAACGTACATCCAAACCGGTGCTGGGTGTGCTGCCCTATCTGACTGATTTTTATCTCGATGCAGAAGATGCTATATGTACGCAGCAATTCACAGAAGAGGCCGAGCTACTTACGGTGGTGGTGCCAGTGCTGCCACGCATAAGCAACCATACAGACTTTGATGTGCTTCGTTTACATCCGCAAGTGAATTTAGAGTTTGTTTCTGTTGGGCAGGGTTGTCCCGCTGCTGACCTGATTGTTCTGCCTGGCTCCAAGAATGTACGTGCAGATTTACAACACCTTATCGACAATGGCTGGAAAGCGATTCTTGATAAACATTTGCGTTACGGCGGTAAATTGCTCGGCATATGTGGCGGCTACCAAATGCTTGGTAATGTCATCCATGATCCTGACGGCATTGAAGATGTGGCCGGCAGCATGGATGGTTTTGGTTTTTTGCAGCTTGAGACAACCCTTGCGCCCGCAAAACAACTACGCAATGTTGGTGGTTGTTTTATTCACGAAGCATTGTCTGGAGTCAGTGTCAGTGGTTATGAAATTCACTGTGGTACAACAGTGATGTCAGGAACGGAGCAATACGAATATCTTCTGCGCTATCAGTCCGATGGTTTGACGATTGAAGATGGAGCGGTGAGCAGGGATGGAAATGTGATTGGTACTTATCTGCACGGATTGTTCGACAAGCCTGCAGCTGCATCCGCAATACTGCGTTGGGCGGGCCTGATCACTGAGCAACAAGTCGATCTGCATGCTGTCAGAGAACAGCAGTTAGATCGGCTGGCAGACACACTGGAGGAACATCTCGATCGGCGGTTTCTTGAAGCGTTAGCGGGCTGAATGGTTGATGTTTTGCCGATCATTTTGTATACGTGGAAACGGTTGAAAATGGCACCTTCAATGCACACAATTTAGGTGGCAAACGATTCGGCGCTCGCGAAACGTGAACATCCGCAAGGCTATTGGTGAATTTATTGTAAACGCATTGTGTAAGTCGCATGCTCATGTGGTTTTTGTCAGAAATCATGGTGTAAATTTTACTCATCCGGGCTGCTAGCTGTGGATCTTAACCGCTATAATGCAAGTGTTAACCACGCTCCAAGAGAACTAATGCTAATGAAAAGACGTCAGTTTTTAACTATCCCGCTAATCGCGGGGTTTGCCGGCAAATCGCTGGCACAGAACGATTTTATGCAGGAGTACACCCGCGAGGCTTATGATGAAGCGCTAGCCAGTGGTGAGCCTCTGCTGCTTGATTTTGCTGCTAAGTGGTGAGGAACCTGCCGAGCTCAAGAGCGCACCGTGCGTGCACTATTAGACGGTAATCCTGCCTACAATGCAGTAAAGATAATGCGTGTTGACTGGGACTTGCACGGGCGATCCGAGCTGGTCTCGGAGCTTGGTATCCGCAGGCGTTCAACACTGGTCATGTTTAAAGAGGGTAAGGAAATTGGCAGAGTGATAGCTCAGACATCTGCCGATGCCATTGAGCCTTTGTTTATTGACGCTTTATCCTGAGTGTGAGCCAGACCGGGTCTCTTTTGAGGTCCGGTTTTTTTTCGATTAACTGGTTAGGTGTTTTCACGGTAGATGCGCTGTCGCTTATCGCCCCTACGCGGGCTGGGTGTTTAAACGACCCTTCGATTAACAACGTAGGTCGAATAAGCCGGAGGCGCATCCTACAGTGGTGTATCGGTAGATGCGCTGTCGCTTATCGCCCCTACGTGTGCCGAGTGTTCAAACGACTCTTCGATTAACAACGTAGGTCGAATAAGCCGGAGGCGCATCCGACAGTGGTGTATTGGTAGATGCGCTGTCGCTTATCGCCCCTACGCGGGCCGGTTGTTCAAACGACTCTTCGATTAACATCGTAGGTCGAATAAGCCGGAGGCGCATCCGACAATTAGGCCTGCGCCCGCCTTTCATATACCAAGCTACCTGGCATTTCACTCACACGATAACGCACTGTCAAAACTATCGGTTCCGTTGAACGGTCCCAGATCAACCGATACCAGCTCACTGTCCTGCAGAGTAGTGCCGAGTACACGCGTCCAGTAGGCATCTGCAGTAACCATGATGACTTCGCCATCGCATGTCTTGATACCACCGGAGATAAAATCCTCTCCAATTTTGTGGTTACTGTAGCCGGCTTTACTGGCAATCTGCTCGAGCGTACCGTCGCGATAGGTCCAGACTCTCAAGGTCTTTGCCAGGTGTGGACGATCGACAAATGCAATGTCCATTGCACCGTCTGCATTGAAGTCTGCAATGCCTACCGGTGCAAGCCATCGGTTGGAAGTACCTATATATGGAGTGGTAGTGAGTAGCTCCAGAGATCCCTCTGCTAGCTGATACACCGCTATTTGTGCACCGTAATCCTGATGACTTCGGATTGTCACGACCTCAGCACCGGGTTTTCCGTCGATGTTGGCAAGTCTGGTTTGAATGTCTTCGTACACGTGTGGGCGGCCAAGCTCAATGGAATAACTGCATCCGGAATGATCACTGACACGCAGAATCGACGGTTCAATTGCGTCACCGAGTACGCCATGTCTGTAGCGACCTGTGCCACCGTCGTACCAGGCCGAGCTGATGCCTTCTGATTGTTTGCTTTGAGACAATGACTCGGGGAAATCAGCCTCGGTGTGCGTAGATTTTTCGCAGCCGAGCGCTGTGTTACTCATGGTGGTAAGAAGGATAAGTAAAGCAGGGATTTTCATCGGCAGATCTGATCCAGGTTTAGCGGTATGAGAGTTCCTGACGCAGGCTTTGGTTCCGTTGAGCGGTTACTTTTGCACTCCAGCCATCAGGAAGGTTTCCTTGATCGCAATATCGCGCTTAACGGCATTTATATCCTCTGCAGACAGAATGCCATTTGGCGCTGAACGTAAATTGAAATGGTGAAAATTGTCTGTGCCTGCAACCAGTGTCGCGTTGGTTTTCTCGTCGATGGTCTGGTTCATATCGGGTGTGATGTAACGGATGGCAAGACCAATTCTGCGGTCGTCAGACTGATTGTGGTTAGAGCCGTGAAACAGTCTGCCGTGATGCAACGACATTTCACCGGGTTGCAGCAACACGTTAACGGCATCGGCTTCATCTACCTTGACGGCCAGTTCCTGCCCACGGGACAGCAGGTTGTTGCTGGCAAATGTATCCCGATGTTCAACAATATGGCCGGCGTGTGTACCGGGTATAAATTTCATGCAGCCACTTGCAATACTTGCCTCTGACAGTGCAATCCATGCGGTAACCTCGTGGCTGTCTGTCAGGCCCCAGTAAGTCAGATCCTGATGCCAGCTGACAAAGTCGGTGGTTCGTGGTTCCTTGATAAAGAAGCTCGCGTTCCATACTAAAATATCCGGCCCGAGTATTTTTTTGACCGGGTTAAGTACCGGGTCCAGCCGGGTGATTTCATCAACGAAAGGTATAAGCGAGTTTGCATGCCCGATAGCGAGCTTTGCCAGATCAGCAGGAAAGTCTGTTTCTATTTTTTCAAGTGATTGACGATACTGGTTTGCCTGCTCAGGATCGAATAAACGAAAAGGGAAGGCATATCCCTTTTCGTTGTAGTCATCGGCCCAGGCGGTCATTGGCGTTTGTGGGTATTACAGCAGCAACGTCACAATCGAAGGCCAGATAAGCAGCACGCTCAGTGCGAGTAGCTGAATGCCGATAAACGGCAGAAAGCCACGGAAGATATCTGTTAACGAGATATGTGCCGGTGCCACTGACTTCAGATAAAAAGCCGCAGGTCCGAACGGTGGTGACAGAAAGCTCACCTGCATGTTCATACAAAACAACACGCCAAACCAGATAGCCACCTGGCGTGGTTCGAGTTGGCCGATAAAGCCGATTTCTTCAATGGGCAGGCGCTGTACGATTGGCAGGAATACCGGAATGATCAGCAATACAATGCCAACCCAGTCCATGAATGCACCCATAAATAACAGGATCAGCATCATGATCAGAATAACCATCATGGTTGGCATTTCAGCACCTACGATAAGGCCTGCGATGTAGGTCGGGCCACCAGCCAGGGTATAGGCACCCGCAAGTGCTGCCGCGCCAACGGTTACCCAGATAATCGTACCGGTTGAGCGTAACGTTCGCATCAGACTGACCCAGACAAGATCAACTGACGCTTCACCACGAACCGCTGCGATCAGAAACACTGCAAGGGCTCCCATGCCAGCCGCTTCAGTGATGCCGGTGATACCGCCATAGATAGAACCGAGCACAATGAATATCACAGAGAATGGTGGCACCAAACCTTTGCCGTGATGCCAGCCGAGTTTGGTTCTCTTGAAGCCGAATACAACAAACATCAAAACCAGACACACTGCAATGATGCCGAGGAAGTAAGGCGCGTGATGCATCATCCCCAACGCAGGTGGTTCAAAATTATCAGCGCCCGGCGTGTTGCGCCCGGTTACTGTCAAAAAGGCGAGGCGCGCCAGTAACAGTGTAGTGAAGCCGGCTGCCAGTATGGAAAGAAAAGCACAGAACACTTTAGCCTTCTCGGGACCCGGCAGATCATCATCTCGTGGTTCCGGCAAGGGTGCCTGTGACGGATCAAGCCGTGTGCGAACAAGAATATAGATGATAATAAAACTTGCCAGCATAAAGCCCGGGATAAACGCGCCGGTGAACAGTGCTTTAATAGAGGTTTCTGTGATCAGGCCAAAGATGATTAACACGATGGAAGGCGGGATCATGGTGCCCAGTGAACCCGACGCACAGATGGTTCCGATAGCCAGGTTCTGGTTGTAGCCGAGCCGCAGCATTTGCGGCAACGCAATCAGGCCAAGTAGAACCACTTCACCACCGATAATGCCGGACATTGCAGCCATCAGTACTGCCATTAGTGAGGTCACAACGGCGATACCACCGCGCATGCGACTCATCCAGAAGTTCAGACTGTCGTACATTTGTTTGGCAACACCAGAGCGTTCAAGCAGTGCTGCCATAAAAATAAACAATGGCACTGACAGCAGCACATACTCTGTCATCAGGTCATAAACTTTCTGGGTCAGAATGTAGAGTGGTCCGGTGCCTGGTCTGCCGGTAAGCATGCCCTCGCCGAAGCTCATCGGATCAGTGAACAGTGTTGGCTCGAACTTCATGATCATGACGAGCGCTGCCAGTACAGCAGAGGCAAAACCCAGGGGCATGCCGATGGCGAGCATAAGTACGAGTCCTGCAATAAGGACAATGGAGATAGTACCGATGTCCATTATTCAGCTCCCACGCTTTTCTTGATGGCTTCCAGTTCTTCCTTGTCGACTGCGTCTTTTTCAGTGAGCTCTGATGGATCGCGGTTCCAGTCTGCGATTAAATTTAACAGAGCCTGTATTGCGATAAGACAAATGACAATAAGAATGGTAGGTTGAATCGTTGCAGGAATTGGCGGGTCAAAAGCGGTACCGAATGTCTGCCATTTGTAGAACTTGTTTATGAATACCTGCTTATAGCTTCCAAATACAAGACAGATAGCGAAGAACCAGAGCAGTGCCACCCAGATGATGTCGCAGATATGTTGCAGCCAGCGCGGCATCACATCATAGATGATGAAGATGCGAATATGACTGCGCTGCTGCATGGCATAGATGCCGGATAGCATAAATACAAAGCCGCCTATCCAGAGCGTGAGTTCGTTGGCCCATAGCGTTGGCTTTTCAATCGCATAGCGCAAAAACACCTCATACAACATAACCCCGGTCATCGAGATAATCAGGATCATCACGATACGTCCGACAAACATGGCAATTTTATCAACACGACTGAAGTGCGGGAATTCCATCTGTGCCGGTACCAGTGTTTTAACACCAGCGTAAAAAATGAAAGGCAGCAGCAGCAGGGCTGCCCAGTCGATAATGTCTGCGACGCCGAACAAGCCCGGAAGATTCGGAGTTACGTCCTTGCGCTTGTGCATTTCCGTCATCTGTACTGTCAGACTGGTGGTGTCATCATGCGGCCACAAGTCAAGAATGTATGCTGGCGTATGCCAGATGGCCCAGCCGGCACAGAATACAAACATAAAGGGGATAATCCACTCCTTTATGTTGCCCGGTTTTTGTTCGTTCATTTTTTCCCCAGATAATCGTGCTGCCTAATCGTGCATCTCAAGCGTTCGACTATCAAGATGTGCGTTGTACTCTGAAGTCTGTGTAAGCAAATTCAGCGATAAGTTTGTTTTTACCAGCGGTGGTAATACGGATTAAGCTGTGCTTGATGTGATTCAAATCACTGCGATGCAGAAGTGTGTAGTAATTTTAAGATCTACATCTAAACCGGAGGAGGCAGATAAATAAGTCTGCCTCCTCGAGCCCCGGTGCAAAAACACCATTGCCATAACTACAGTTTAATAACTGCAGTGCAATCGGATTATTCGATTGCGCCGATTTCTTTTAAGAAATCAAGGTGAGCGCCAAGCAGCTCTTTTGCTTCCGGCGTTGTTGCGTACTCTTCCCAGGTTTCTGCCACAGCGGTACGGTATGTAGCCATGTCTTCGTCAGACCAGGTGTTGAGCTGTACGCCAGCAGAACGTAACTCTGCTGCGGCCTTTTGCATTTCAATGCCTTGCTTGGTGGTGGTTTTCAAAGCAAGTGCCTGCATCGCAACTTTCATGATTCTCTTATGTGCTTCAGGCATGTCATCCCAGATGTCTTTACGACAGGCAAGGTGGTCAGCCGGCATAGAGTGAAAGCCAGGGTAGTTTGTGTTTTTACCGATGTCGTACAAACCAAGGCCAACGTTATTTGCAATGGTAGAGGCATCTGCGCCATCAATGATGCCGGTTTCCAGTGCGGTAAAGATTTCATTGAAATCCATAACGATTGGCGAAGCACCCAGCTTTTCAAAGATGTTGGTGATCACACCTGGAGGCGCGCGGAATTTCCAGCCTTTAAGGTCATCGATACCGGTGAATGACTTGGTAGAAACCAAAGACTCTGGTCCGGGAATCCACCAGCCGACAAATTCCATATCCTGTGGGTTATAGAGCTTGTTGAGTGCTTCATAACCGCCGCCGTGCAGTAGCCATGAATACTGTGTGTAAGGGTCGGAGTAGCCACCATTCAGGTCACCGGTAAACTGAAATGCCGGGTTCTTACCGACCTGGTAGGCGCCACCAGTCATATCACAATCAAGGATACCGGTTGCAGCAGCATCAAAAGTCTCTGCGGCTTTTACTACAGCACCTGCGTAAAACATTTCGATTTCAATGTCACCACCGGACATGGTGGTGACATCATCAATAAATTCGCTCGCCAGAGTTCCGGAAAGAGTCTCTGTTGCGAAGTGAGTTTGAATACGAAGCTTGGTTTTGTCTTGTGCCTGAGCGGGCCCCATTGTCAGTGCCAACGCTATTGCGCTTGCTGTCAATGAGATGGATGTTTTATTTAACATGTAGGTCTCCAGTATAGAGCCGGCTTGCTGCCGATAGCAGGCGATGTGCCTTTATTGATTTTGACCCCGCCTGCGGGCAGGCGGATCTCCTCTAGGTGCTTTTTATCACCAAGCAATGGAACCACATACGGTGTAAAATGACAACCGATTGGAATCCGTGGCAGCTTCACCAGTGAGACGCAGTTCAAGCTTGCCTGCGATCGTGAGATTCTCCAGTCCGGTTTCTAAGGGGTGAGGGAAAAATGAATATTTACGCTCCGGCTAACGGTGGTTATTCTTCTGTATCAAGAGGCTACAGCGGATTCACTACCCGGCCTGACGTTCGGAAACACCAGCTGCGTCCGCGGCGCCCCGTCCATCTGCAACTGCGAGAATCAGACGTTGTCAGCATCACCAATGTTGAAGGTGGAACAGCAATCTGGCTCATTCCGTTTGACCAGACGGCCACCAATGACCTCACCGCACTCGGGCTGCCGGAAACGGTAGATGCGTTAGCACCCCGAGCCGATCTTCTTGTGCCGGTGCATACATGGCTATCAGCGAACGGCGGGAAGTCCGGTTCGGTGCGCGGTTATCGGATATTCGACACGACCTGCCAGCCTGGTGAGCAATTCGTGCTGCGATGCACTGACAAGTGTGAGCTGTGTATACTGCTCGATGAATCTGAGGATGATTTGATGCGGGGGAGCCGTGGCGGGCTCGCGGAAATTGAACACAAACCTGCGGCGGGTGCCGGACTTAACTTGCCTGACCCAATTGGCGAACTGCGGGATGAGTTCACAATTAGTCGGGCAACCGCTCAGGCTTACGAAGTCAAAGCCGGAGAGTACATTCAAATCATCGATATCGAAGGCAGACAGTGTTCTGATTTCATGGCCATGCGTAAGCAACCGCTTGACCACGGAGTGGAGAGATTTATCGACTCCACGGTAACCCGGTCAATGGTGGGCGGCGCATATCCCGGCCCGGGATTGTTCGACAAGTTCTTTGATCAGGAAATGAAACCGCTGATACGGGTGGCGCGCGATACGGTAGGGCGACACGATACCTTCGCGTTGGCTTGCACGGCGCGTGGTTATGAAGAGCGTGGTTTTTTTGGTCATGTGAACTGTTCCGATAACATCTCCTCGCAGTATGAATCATTTGGAATTACAGCCAGACGTGCCTGGCCTGCAATCAATTTTTTCTTTAACTCCTGGATTCATCCGTCTGATAACAGGATCCAGTCAGATGAAGCGTGGTCTCGACCTGGTGACTACGTTGCCATGCAGGCAATGGATGATCTGGTTTGTGTGTCAACTGCCTGTCCGGATGATGTTGATCCGATTAACGGGTGGAATCCAACCGATATTCATGTACGAATCTATAAACCCGAGTCTGCAATAACACACGCAGTAGCTTATCGTTCAACACCCGATGCGGAGCCAATTTTGACTGAACATTCTGCATTTCATGCGCGCACCAGTGCGCTCACTGACAGTTATATTGTTGCCAGAGATGTCTGGTTGCCATCAAGCTATGAAGGGACTCGTGCATCGGAAGAATATACCGCCTGCCGTGAATCAGTCACCATTCAGGATATGTCATCACTGCGCAAGTTTGATGTGCTCGGGCCGGATGCCGAAGCGCTGTTGGATAAAGCCTTAACTCGTAACATCAACAAGCTAGCACTTAACAGAGGTGTGTATGCGCTGATGTGCGATGAGTCCGGCGGGGTGATCGATGATGGTACGTTATTCCGATTAACTCACGATGCATTTCGTTGGTGCTGTGGCAGTGATGACAGTGCAGAGCAGCTGAAGAAACTTGCCAGTGAGTCTGCAATGAACGTCTGGATAAAATCTCTGTACTCATCCATGCCGAATCTTGCGATACAAGGGCCGATGAGTCGCGATCTGTTGAGCAAGCTGGTTTTTACCCAGCCACATCAGCCATCTTTAGCAACGATGAAATGGTTTGGCTCCACCATCGCCAGGCTGCATGATCGCGATGGTGCACCTTTTCAGTTAACCAGAACCGGCTATACCGGAGAATTGGGCTATGAGATTTTTTGCCATGAATCGAATGCCACTGAAATCTGGGACGCGTTGATATCAGCCGGTGATGAATTTGGCATAACCCCGATGGGCCTCGATGCACTTGATACGATTCGAATTGAGGCAGGCTTAATGGCAGCCGGTGCAGAGTTTGGACCCGACACAGACGCTTTTGAATCCGGATTAGGCTTCGCTGTTGATCTAAAAAAAAATGCATTTGTCGGGCTGCAGGCATTGCAGCGCAATGCGCAAGCGCCAAGACGCAAGCTGGTCGGGCTTAAGTTTGAAGGCGATGAGGTCCCGGTTCATGGTGACGGCTTGTTCAACGGCAAACGGCAGATTGGTGTGATCACCAGTGCCACACGGTCACCGGCACTGTCCTGTGCGATCGCCATGGCGCGAGTAGCTATCGAATACGCAGAAGACGGTGCGACCATTGAAGTCGGCAAGCTCGACGGCCATATGAAACGTTTGCGTGCCACGATTTGCCCGGTTCCGTTCGTTGATCCTCAACGCCAGCATCCAAGAGCCTGACACTCTTAATTTAGCGCTGCCTGGATATCCATCGGCGCTTCAGAGCAGATGGCAGTGCGGGCTGGATCACAGTTTATTTCGCTGAATTTCAGCCAGCAGAAATCAGGTCGATTCCTGTGGATCAGGGCAGGGTCTTTTGGTGCCAGAGTGCTCGTCCGTTAGTCATAGCTTTCGCTATTGGTCCAGCATATGTATGGGTTTGTTGAGTAGTATGCTAAATAATTCCTCGTTTGAGTTTTCATTACTCGATGATGCTCTGCTCAAAACGGCAGACGGGCACTGCCTGTTCGATGATAAAGGCCGCCTGCATTCATGGTCAGTATCGTTCACCGAGTTCTATCCGCTGATAAAGGAGCGGATCTGCGTTGGCTACACTTTCGCAGAGTTCACGCGCGACATAGTGGAGTATAAGCTGCTACGCAACCTGCCGATTGTGGAGGACATGGATCGGTGGGTTGAAGATTGTACTGCGCAGTTAGGCAGTAGCCTTAAGTATGTTCACCACTTGCTTGATGGCAGATATATATTGATCAAGCATACGCAACTCGGCAACGGATACTATTTTTTTGCAGCCTTTGATATTACCGCTTCAAGGTTACAGCACGACGCTCTTGAAAAAAGTAATAAGCGCTTTGAAAGCTTTGCACAAATTTCCGCGGATTGGCACTGGGAGCTTGATGCTGAGCTTCGCTACACCTATTTTTCAACTCACACTATGCCGCTGTGTGGAACTCCGGTGCAGAAGCTGATCGGTGTGTCGAGACTGGAACATGTACAAGGCCATGTTGATCATGATTCACAGTTGCGTGATCACAATGAAGCATTTTTAGCGCGTGAGCGGGTCGAGGCCGTGCTTACCGTGTCTTGCAGCGACAACAAAACACTGTCCCATATACAAATCACTGCTATGCCGGAATTTAACAAGCGGGGTGAGTTTGTCGGCTATCTTGGGTGTGCAAAAAATGTAACGACTGAATACGGCTTGAAGCGACAACTTGAATTTCAGGCCGCTCATGATGAATTGACCGGCCTTGTAAACCGGCGCGCTTTTGCAAATTATTTAAGCATCACGCTTGAGCAGAGATCTGTTAGAGAAAAGCATAACGATGACTACAGTGGCTTGCATCAAACATTGATCTATATTGATCTCGATCAGTTTAAGATGGTTAACGATAACGCTGGTCATCAGGCCGGTGATCAGTTGCTCAAAGATGTTACCCGGATATTTCGCAAAGTTTTCTCAAGTGCTGATGATATTATCGCGCGGCTGGGTGGTGATGAGTTTGCGGTGCTTAGTGCATACAACGAGGTCGAAGCCAAGCAAAGAACAGAAGAGTTTATCCGGCAAGTCGGCAGGTATCAGTTAAGCTGGGATGAGAGATCCTTTTCGATTGGTGCAAGTGCCGGCCTGGTAAA
This sequence comes from uncultured Granulosicoccaceae bacterium, assembly GCA_938007995.1. GTDB lineage: Bacteria > Pseudomonadota > Gammaproteobacteria > Granulosicoccales > Granulosicoccaceae. The sequence goes on from CALLLW010000054.1 coordinate 20,837, forward strand.
GATAGATAGTGATGCTGTTAGTGATTCGGATATTCTGTCCAAAGCGGATATGGCTTGTTATTCTGCAAAGATGTCTGGTCGCAATCAGGTTCATCTGTACTCACGGCATGGGGTTTTTGTCAATAATCAGAATGATGAGATTGGCAAGCTGGAATTGATTAACGATTCTATAATGAATGATCGATTCAGCATTGCATTGCAGCCGATCATGCCTGCCAGGCCTTTGGGCGATGATCACACCAAATTTGAAGTATTGCTGCGAATGGAAGACGCTACCCGAAAAATTGTGCCACCAGGAACAGTCATACCGGTTGCCGAGAAGTATGACCGAATGCAGCACATTGACCTGTGGATGATAGAGCACTCAATTATTGCGATTAAGCGGTTTGCCAGTTATGAACAGCAGGTCGCATTGTCTGTGAATTTATCTGGCAATACGTTAAGTAACGAATCTTGTCTGGAACAGATATCACGGTTGGTTGAGAATCACAGGGTCGAGCCAAAGATGCTGTGCTTTGAAGTCACAGAAACGGCAACCATTAAACGCATTGAAAAAGCGTGCAACTTTATTGAGCATTTAAAACAGCTGGGTTGCGAGTTTTCACTGGATGATTTCGGTAGTGGTTTATCGTCTTTTTCCTATTTGCGGTCACTGCCAGTGGATTATTTAAAAATCGACGGATGCTTTGTTGCCGATATCGTCGAAGATACATCGAACCGCGCGATCGTTAAGTCGTTCAATACACTGGCGCACGATATGGGTATGAAGACTGTTGCAGAGTATGTTGAAACACAGAAAGCAGCTGATCTGCTGACCGAAATGGGTATCGATTATTTACAGGGTTTCGGTATAGGCAAGCCGAGCAATCTTGATGACTGGTTACAGTATTACTGCAGTGAGAATGTGCAAACCGGTACCTGAGTTGCTGTTGACGATTCGGCTGTGGTTTAGCCCGTTTGTCGTATCTGCGTCAGACGATTAGAACGGGGCCTGCGCTCTAGCGACAAGTGGCCAGCACTTGTTTCGTTGTACCCCATATAGCTTTTTGTCGCTAATGCGATACACACCTTTTGAACATGACTTTTCAGCCGACCCATGCAGGCGCGCTTTTGCAAATGCCACTTTGCCAGATCGGAACTGCTATCGGTACAAACTGACTATCACAGTGTCGTAACTGTGTTGCGCGGTGCCTGAGCTATCTGCTCGATCCTGCCCGAACCATCCTGCCTGATGAGATGGACGCCCCGTGAAATCGGCGTCAAGCACCAAGCTGATACAGTGGAGTTGCAAGACAACACTTACAGCTAAACTAAACAGGAGCGTCCATCATGAGTAAGGTTACTTTATTAGCAGTCGATTTGGCAA
>CALLLW010000055.1 GCA_938007995.1 uncultured Granulosicoccaceae bacterium
CAAGCTGCTCTTCGGCGCTCGCAAGTTCTTCTCGAATCGATGTGGTGTTGACGCTGGGCACAACTCATGTTGCAGTACAACTGTTACTGATAAAAGCTTGTTTACTCAATTGACATGTGGCAAAGGGGTGAGCAGTTACCATTTTTTTTAAAACAATGCCGGTTCGAGGCAAAGCAGTACCAGAGCGAGGCTGGAGCTTACCCGGAACCACTCCAGAGCTTTGCTAGAAAAAATAGTCACCAAAGTCATTTACGTCGGCGATTTCCGAGGTACCAATGCCAACTATATGAAGTACTTCAACGGCATCTGAATAGTCCAGCTTTTCACTGGGAGACAGATAATTGAACGCTACTGCCCATTCATTTGAATATCGGCTCGCCAGCGCACGCGCTACAAAATCACCGTTGTTATGGCTCTCAAACCTGAAGTCTGCTGTGGCATTGGGGTGATTACCATCAGCGATCTTTACATAACGGGTATTGTTTCTTACGTAACTAAGGTCTGCCTCCAGAGCGTGGTCCTCGTTCCAGTCACTGTGCTGAATAAGATGAATTCGCTGGCGTGTATTGAATTCTGCGTGATTCGCATTAATTGCGCGCACCACTGCCGCGGTAAAGTCAGAAGGACCACCCTCTGCAATCCAGATGTCGCCGCCAGCCGCCAGCACTGAAGTCCAGCGACTGACCGCAGCGGCCACAGAGCCACCGCGGTTGCTGTGCGCATTGTGCCATTCACTGCCCCAGACAGCGGACATTAACCGTTCTGATTCGGGCACGTAGCGATCGCGGCTGTAGACCCCATGTGTACCCGCAACCACTTGAACGTTCAACTGCAGTCTGTCGCGAATCATTAATGCAGCGACTGCCGCATGTCCATCGTCAGGATCTGGCGCGTGATCAAAGTGCAAAGCGACCAGGTCCCTCTGACGATCAAAGCGACTGTTGTTGATGGTCGGGTTAGTGTTCGGCTGTTGTGGGGCGGCCGAACTTGCCGGCTGTGCAGGTGCCGGCTGTGCAGGTGTAGCAGCCTGCTGGCCTCCAGTGTTCACTCGACAGGACGCTGTGCCATCCCAACCCCATCCATCACCATCGCTGTCGATACATGCAGCTGCAGGCGAACCAGTGCCTGCGGATGAAGTATCCGGCACAGCACCACTACCCGGCGATGTTTGCGTCGCTGCGCCGACAATGCAGGAGCCAACCCCGTCCCAGCCCCAGCCATCGCCATCGCTGTCGATGCACAAGGCTCCACTGTTTGATGTTGTTGCAGCGGACGCATTAGAGGTGAAAGCGGTAATCTGACACGAGCGAGTGCCGTCCCATCCCCAGCCATCACCATCGGAGTCAACGCATTCCTGCGCGTGACCGGTTGGCGTCAGCATCAGGGAGGCAGACAATAGCGCGCTTAAGGTCAGCCCTTTCAGAACCGCGCTGCGCTTTGGCGGATTAACAGGAATTGAATAATACGTTAACAAGAGTCATTCTCCGGTCTGCGTCACATTGTGCGGCAGTTTAGCGACTCAGGTCAGATCACCACTTCGACTGCTTCAAACTTTTAGTGTGAACTAGTCGGCCTTTACTATTTGGTCATTTAATTCGCGTGCCCAAATTTACAAAGATTCCAGGCGCGACAGCCAAAGCTGGACACGACCAAAAAAACACAATTTTAAGGATCAAAATGAGCATATCGAAGGCGATGGGAACCGCGTTGAGCCAGGTGCGCGGGTTTTTCCGAGGTCTGCAGGTTCGAGTGACTCTGGTGTCCAGCCACGCAACCACGGCCTGACCCACTATTGACTATTTTCTGAAACGCACCACACTCCAAGCATCGATCACACTGTTTCGCTGATGAAAACTCCCAAGCGTCTGCTGCCTTTGATAGAAGACGGCCTTGTCGACGAGGTACTCTACCCGCTGATGAGCGGCAAGGAGGCGAGCGTCTATGTCGTTCGCGCCGGACGCGATGTGCTGTGCGCAAAGGTGTATAAAGATGCCGCAAAGCGCAGTTTTAAGCAGGCAGTGCAATATCGCGAAGGTCGCAAGGGCCGCAACAGCAGACGCCAGCGAGCGATTGAAAAAGGCTCAAAGTTCGGCCGCGCGCAACAAGAGGAAGAGTGGCACAACGCCGAGGTCGATGCGTTGTACAAGCTGTCGGCTGCGGGTGTACGTGTACCCGAACCTCAGGGCTGCTTTGATGGCGTTCTGCTGATGGAACTGATCACTGATCAATCCGGAGAGGCAGCGCCCAGACTCAACGATGTCACTATTCCGGAAGACCTCGCCGTAGAGGATCATGCGACGATGATGGACTACGTCAAGCTGATGCTGTGTGCAGGACTAGTCCACGGCGATCTGTCAGAGTTTAACGTGCTGGTTGATGAACACGGCCCGGTCATCATTGATCTGCCACAAGCGGTTGATGCAGCAGGAAACAACCATGCACGCACGATGCTTGAGCGCGATATAAAAAACATGACTCAGTATTATGGCCAGTTCGCAGACTCACTACTGGGCAGTGACTATGCATCCGAGATGTGGGCGCTCTACGAAAAAGGAAAACTCACACCAGATACTGCGTTAACCGGCCAATTCAAAACGGTAGACAAAAAGGCCGACGTAGATGCCGTGATGATGCAGATCAAAGAAGCTTACAAAGAAAAGCAGGAACGCGATGAACGTATGCGAGAGGATGACTGACATCCAGCATTTGTTATCGTGCAACCCGACTATCAAGCGCTGAGACCAACCTCTATGAAACTGCTATCTGAGCTAGCACCTGCATTCAGTATAAATAGTTAACATGGATAAAATCAGTGGTGCAAAACTACCTGTAATGATCATATGTGCGCTGCTCGCTCTGTCGCTCAGCGGTTGTGATGCCGTGGTCGATTGCATTGATGGTGATGGCCCTGCTTTAGACACAAGCGGGTTACAACCGGCGACTTTAAATAAGGAGTATCTGCATACAATAAGAGCGTCAGTACGAAACGAGCCATTTGATGATCGCTTTGAATATGACTTCGCGATTATCGGCGGCGCACTGCCAGCAGGGATCTCGGGCATAGAGTCTGGTCGGTCCTTCACCCTGACTGGCACACCCACAGAGCTCGGCGAATTTACTTTCCGGCTGAATGTTTTTGTGGACGATGGTCAGAATGCATTTGATAGTGGCCTGTGCTTTCGAAACGAAGACCGGAACTTCACACTACTGGTGAATCAATAATTGTGTCTGACAATTGGCAAGTCTGGCCGGGTTGCTGTTATCCCAGAATAAAAACCGACAAAATTCCAAGGTAGTATTGATAGCGATCGGCGCCATCCCCTTGTGTACAATTATTTTCGCATTCAGGTGCTGCCTTTTCAGACAACTCTGCATCAGGCAAGTCTGGATTGGTGACTGGTTTTGTTGCCGCACACGAAGTCAGAAACACCGTCAACATCACTAACCGTACAGAATTTTTAAAAACTTGACGCATAAGTTCTATCTATAAATGACGAAAACGATCGTCGAACGCACACACTTTCTCGATTGGCTGGCTTTGTACCGGCAAGCTCAGCACTGGCGGGCTTTATACTCGTTAACAGTCAACGGATTAACTTGTTGCTGATTAACTGTGGGCATCGTCCGCTCTTGTGGTCACGCTAGATGCATGCCATCAGAACATGAACGGCAGGGACTTCGCGGACTGCAATACTACCTGCAATCGTGAGGTTCGATCAGCGAACCGGGATGTTATGACAATGTTTTTCAGCCTTGGCGCTACAGACCGTCAAGTCTTAGCAGATCACGCTCACGCAGTGCGTGTTGCTGACCAGCGGCGCGGATGCTATCGCAGTTCCTACTCCGGAACTGTGACGCAGGTTGCTTAATCGTTATCGGATAAACCTGCCCCTGCCCCGCTTCTCGATTGCTCACTGGCCGGTACATAGGTTCGATGCGCCATTGCTTCAAGAATCTGCATCTCAACCGCAGCAACCGATGCGCGGCGTCGAAGCTTGAACGCACTATTGGTATCCGGTACCGATGCACCCGATTCAACGATGTGAACCGTTGCATACTGATCATCACCGAAGACACCACCGGATACTAACTGCCCTTCACGATCAACAGTCAGTTGACCAGACGCGCTGACTATCGACAAAGATCTACCCGCAGCAACGGCACAGCCAGACAGAAACGGCACAAGGATAATCGGACAAGCCACTTGTGTCAGCTCAATCGGCTGATCAACACAACCTCCAATCCCGGGCCACCCGAAATCTGACATCGCCGTACCCGTTACTACCGGGCACAGCGGGCTTGATACCGACAGCCATTGCCCCTTAATTATCTGCGGGCCGAGTGCCTTTGCCGGCTGGCTGTCTATGATCGGCAACAACTTTGCAAATGCCTCCGCAGCTGGCAAGCCGTGCCTTGCCAGCCAGGCAGCAGCACGACCGGCTTCCTGCGACAAACCCCAGCTATAGCCAGCACCTCGCACAGCTTTCAGCACCAGAGACTCCAGTTCTCCCAGAGAAAGCAGCTTAATGGTGGTACTCACGACGTACAGTTACCGTTAGAGGGTGACTTGCTTACAAACATACACAGGCAATCATACACAGGCCAACCAACGAGTTAATGTAACACTGCAGGGTAAATCCACTGATCATCATAGTTATGCAGTAGCTCGTCAGGTAGTGGTGCATGCTGAAACATATTAATGCGCACCCATCGGTCACTCCGTGGATCAAACTTTATCGCACCAAAGAAAGATAACTTGCAACGCAGCAAATCAATAGGCAAAACACCCTTGTCGATCAGGTTGTCAGTTATTTCTGCATAGGGAAACTGGCTGACCTGCTGTGCACGGCGCACGACATGCCTGTGTTCTGGATGCTCAAGTAAAAACTCCGCAACACTCGCGGTACTTTTAAATTGCTGAGCCGATTGTTCAGCCAGCACAATATCTCTGGCTATTGCAAGCGGATGCTCACGCTCTGCGCCCTGCTCTTCAAATCGTTCACCCAGCCGCGGCTCCAGCTTCTCTTCTGATGCATACCAGAAACGCGCATTGGCTTGTGGATCCTTAAAATCTATATCGAATGCATAACGATAGTTTTTGTGCAGTATCTGTATTAATTCTGCGACCTTCATTTGACCGTTTATTTTAAAGTGCTTTTCTTCATCAACACTCATTTGTGCAGCATGGTGATCAACCACGTTCGGATAAAGTTCAATCAGCAAAGTCACCAGGCATTCCTGCCCTTCAAGCGACAAGTTATCCTCTGCCCACAAGTAAAGACTGTTCCATGCAAGCTTACCGTTATCGGGATCGATGTTTTGTAGCTGTGCAGATAAAAGCCGCAGATCTTTATCAAGCGTGCTGACTTTGTCTACCTGCAAAGGATGCGAGCTGTTCCAGTGCTCAAGACCTGCCTGTTGTCTTACTAACAGACTCTTAAGTAACGCCAGATTCTCCCTGTTCACCTGCGTGATTGCTCTGACATCACGAAGCGCTTTCTCGCGTGCGGTAATCCAGTGATGAAACAGAACGGGGTGATTCACTATAAACGGCGCCATGCCGAGGCCGGTAGAATTGCCGACGCCCAGTGATCTGCGCAGGTCTTTGCAAAGTGTTACCGCTGTATCAGGTGCATCGCAGTGTGCCAGGTGCTCGACGATATCAACACTGAACAATCTGATCATGTAGACCGCCATCAATTCCGCTTGAAACGGGGACGCAAGCTCTGATCGATCAGCAACGAAACATCGATCCAGTGCACCAAATTTACCGGAGCCGTAAACTGCTGTTGTACGCATCAGATAACCGACAGCATCAAGCTCCGAAGCCTGTGGCTGCCTGCCGGCAGATAACTCCTGCCGAACGTAGTTAAATAATCTCACCGACCGATTTGCGCGTGACAAAGACAGTTCTTTCTCACTGATTCTTCCTGCTTCCTGCAGAGGTACATTGTTTTGCAGGCGGCGGATGTCAGCGTCATCTGCTAAGCCATCAACCAGTGCAAAGGTGGCGTCCCAGGCTTCAGCAATGACACGGTCTGATCTTTTTGCAGGATCGAGATCGTGCGAGAACACCACCAGCGAGTAAGTGCTATGCGGACCGGCACAAACATAAACAGCATACCCGACACCGTTTTGATCTATCTGCCAGTCGCGCTTTTCAATGTGCCATTGTTCTTTGGCAAAGCGGCGCAACAATACTCGCATGAAAGACAGACGCGTTTGATGCATTGACCCCATGCGTTGGAGGCGCAGCACTTTTTCAGGTGGTCTGAGCTCGACCACATGATCTGCTGCATCATCTACTGCAATTTCTTTATACATAACGTTTATACCCGGTTAAGCAGTTCGATTCAGCCAGCTGTTTCAGACACAGTCACTGGTGTATCAACAACCGTCATTGGCAAACCTGCGGCTTATCGAAATTGTTACGGAAGAAATTCAACCAGTTGCCTCCCAGCAACTTATCAGCATCCTGTTGTGAAAACCCGGCATCAAGTAACCCTTTACGTAAACCCGGGAAGCTACGATTATCTGTGAACCAGTCGGGCTGCGGTGGAAAGCCCGGCTTTTCCGCTGAGCCTTCACCGTAGTCAATTTCCTTACTCCATCGGCCAACACGCATCCATTCCACAACACTGTCAGGCTGATCCTGACACAGATCTGAACCAATCCCGATTTGATCCACTCCCATGACTTCAGCCGTGCGTGCCGCCATTTCGCAGAAGCTCTGCAATGTACAGTTGCTGCCTTCCGCCAGGTGATGCGGGTAGAAAGAAAAACCCAGCATGCCGCCACTTTCCGCGAGCGCTTCAAGCACATTGCTGGCTTTGTTGCGCAATGCCGGATGCCAGCTGGCCGGATTAGCATGGGTGATTGCTATCGGACGTTGTGAAATCTCTATGGCTTCAAGCGTAGATCGGTCGGCTGAGTGAGACATATCCACAACCAGCCCGACACGATTCATCTCTTTGATTACCTGCTTGCCCATGCGCGTGATACCCGGATCGTTGTGCTCATAGCATCCGGTGGCAAGTAACGACTGATTGTTGTAGCTCAGTTGCATGAACCGCGCACCAAGCGTGTGGACTATCTCGACCAGGCCGATATCGTCTTCAATTGGTGACGGATTCTGAAAGCCGAAAAAAATGGCGGTACGTTCGGTGGCGATTGCCTGTTCAACATCACTGGCCCAGCGCCCCTGAAAGATAAGCTCGGGAAACTGTTCAAACCATCGGTTCCACTGCTCTATATTAAGCACGGTCTCACGAAAATTCTCGTGATAAGCGATAGTGACGTGCACAGCGTCAACTCCGCCCTGCCTCATTTGCCGAAAGATTTTTTCTGACCAGTTGGCGTATTGCAGGCCATCAATAACCGGCGCTCTTTTTTCTGCCATATCCAAAACTCTGTAAACTGCAAGCCTGCCATTGCGCGTTCGCTATGCTGTGCCCAACTGATTAATCTGCGATTAGTGCCAGGCGCATTGCAAAGTTCGACAATGGTAAACCTGATAGTATCTGCAACGGGTTGCGGCAGCCACCGTGACGAGCCGAACCGATAACATCTGTCTGATATCGCCGATGTTATCTCCAAAACCGACATAACAAGACACTCAGCAGCGAACCGGACTGGCATGACACCTGAAAAAGAAGACCTCTGGTTTGCACCGCTTGGCGGCTGCGGCGAAATTGGCATGAACCTGAACCTCTTCGGTCATAACGGCCAATGGTTAATCGTCGACTGTGGTTTAACGTTCTCGGACATACCTGAAAAACAATCTGATGTTGCATCTGATGGAGCGATAACAGCATCGGAAGCACGCAGCATTCGGCCCGCACCACAGGTCGATGGCGTTGCTGCGGCGCAAAGCAGACGCAACGTGCAGATGGCAGACCCTGCATTTATTGCTGACCGGGCTGATGCGATAGCCGGTATGGTGATCACTCACGCACACGAAGATCACATCGGTGCCGTGCCATACCTCTGGCCGCAGTTAAAATGCCCGATCTATACCACGGCTTTTACCGCCTACATTCTCAAGCGAAAACTGGCTGAATACAATTTGCTCGATGAAGTCACGATTCGTATTGTCGATGCCGGTGATGTGATCGACATCGGACCATTCAACGTTGAATGGATCAACATGACCCACTCGGTACCAGAGCCTTGCGCGCTGCTGATCAAAACCGATGCAGGCACAGTATTTCACTCAGGTGACTGGAAGCTCGATGATCAACCTGTTGTCGGTGCACCGTACAACAAGGCAAGGTGCACCGAACTTGGCGCGGTAGAGATTGACGCGATGATTTGCGACTCAACCAATGCAACGGTCACCGGCAAAACACCATCAGAGTCAGAACTCTACGCCGGTCTGCACCAACTCATCAGCAACTCACCGGGACGAGTAGTTGTGACCTGCTTCGGCAGTAATCTGGCCCGCGTTGCGACGCTTGCGAAAATTGCAGAAGCCACACAAAGACACGTAGGCATGATCGGCCGTTCAATGATAAACATGGTCAATGCAGGACGCGCTACAGGTTTGCTGGATACTGACATCAGTATTGTTGAAGCACAGCATCTCGGCTACCTGCCACCGGAATCTGTGCTACTGCTTGCTACAGGCAGTCAGGGTGAACCGCGAACCGCGCTGCACCGGCTCAGCACCAATACTTTCCGCGATATGCAACTTGAACCCAGTGATACAGTTATCTTCAGCTCAAAAGTGATACCCGGCAATGAAGCCAGTGTGGCCGCATTGATCAGCCGCCTTGAAGACATGGGTGTGACTGTTTTTGGCGAACACAATGTTGAATCACTGATTCACGCGTCCGGTCATCCGGCTGCTGAAGAGTTAATCACTATGTATCAGTGGGTGCAACCGGATATGCTGATCCCGGTACACGGTGAGCCGCAACACATGCAGGCAAATGCAGCGTTGGCAAAGCGCGCTGGTATCTCCATGCAAATACAAGGCGAAAACGGCGATCTGTTTATTATCGCGCCGAATAAAGCCATCAGGCGCAATGTGCTGCCAACCGGCAGGCTGACTTTACAAGGGCGTAAACTGGTCCCTGCAACTGTTAGCGCTACGTGACCGAACACCGCGACCTGACCCAGGGGCCGGTCTCCGGTCACTTGATTGCCATGGCCGTACCCGCTGCAATGGGTATGATTTTCAATACGCTCTACAACCTGACCGACTTCTGGTTTGCCGGCCAACTGTCTGATGATGCACTCGCCGGAGTATCTATTGCCGGCTCGGTGTTTTTTTTGATACTCAGTGGCAGCATCGGTATGCAAACCGGTACCACGGCCATGGTCGCCACAGAAGTTGGCCGAGGCAAAACCGACAGCGTAGCCAACTGGATAGACCAGGCCACCGGCCTCGGGTTGGTGTTGTCTGTGGCGTGTCTGGTTATCGGTCTGGCTGTTGCTGATCCACTGATTCGATTTCTAGGTGCCGAGGAGAATGTTGCCCCGTTTGCAAAAAGCTATGTGCTGATTGTGTTATGGGGCTGCTTTTCGTTTGTACTGTCCGGTGTTGCCGCCGGTGCGCTGATGGCATTGGGAGATACCAAATCCAACCGCAATGCACTGGCAGCCGGTTTGATCGCCAACCTGATTCTCAACCCGGTATTGATATTTATACTGAAGCTCGGTGTTGCCGGTCTTGCAATCGCCACCATCATTATCAAGCTCGCCACCGTGGCCTACCTTTACGGTGTGTTGAAAAAACGCACCGGCAGATGGGTACAACCTGCATTCAATATCAAAGACTGGCTCGAACTGCTAAAACAGGTAGCACCTGCAAGCTTCAATATGCTTACTGTTGTACTGGGTGGCTTCATCACTGTCAGCTTTATTGGCCGTTTTGGCAGCCAGAGCGTCGCAGGTTATTCAGTCGGTCTGCGTATCGAACAGCTTTTGCTGCTACCTGCGCTGGGATTAAATTCTGCGGTCATGGCACTGGTTGGGCAAAACTTTGGAGCCGGCAATACAGAACGCGTTAAAGAAACTTACATCAAGGCGCTATACACCGGATTGGGTATCGCCGTGTTTTCTATTCCTGTGATGATCTTCCTGTCACCTACTTTACTCAGTTTTTTTTCATCCAGTGAAACCATCATTAGCACTGGCACCACTTACCTCAGAATCGATGCATTGGCGTTTTTTGCCTATGTAGTGTTGTTTATCAGCGTCGCTTCTTTGCAGGCAATCAAAAAGCCGCTGTTTCCAATGTATCTCGGCCTTGCCAGACAACTGGTACTGCCGGCAATAATCAATTACTTTTTGATTGTTGTACTGGATCTGCCCATGATCTGGCTATTTGTATCAATAATTACAGTTGTCATTTGCAGTGCTGTTATTTCACACTGTTACACATGGAAGCAGCTAAACCGGCTGCAGATCAGTACACCGCCGGCTCAACCTGCCAGCTCAGCCGGTCAGCAACGTTGCCAGCAATCTGGCCAGCAATCTGGCAACTGACACAACCAAACTTAAAATTCAGCCACGGAATATCACAATGGCACTTTTTAATTTGCCGCAACCGGAACCCGATCCACTACTTCAGCTTATTGGCAAATACCGCGCTGATAGCCGCACTGATAAAGTCGATCTCGGTGTCGGGGTCTATCGAAATGACCTGGGCGAAACACCGGTACTTGCCGCAGTAAAAGCGGCTGAAATGAGACTTCAGGAACACCAACTCACCAAGAGTTATCTCGGTCTTACCGGCGATACAGAGTTTGTAGAGACGTTGGGCGAGCTGCTTTTTGGCAACACCGCTACCGTTTCAGGTGCACAGACTCCGGGTGGCAGCGGCGCACTAAGACTGGCGGCAGAAATTTATAATCTTGCCCACCCGGATGGCACTCTTTGGATCGGCACACCCAGCTGGCCCAATCATATCCCGCTGACCGAATCGGCAGGAGTCCATACTAATACCTACCTGTACTTTGATCGCAACACACAACAGATACTGTTCGATAACCTGCTTGATACCATCGCACGAACACAACCGGGTGATGCCTTTATGCTGCACGGCTGTTGCCATAACCCGACCGGTGCTGACCTAAGCAATGATCAGTGGCAGGAGCTGGCAAGGCAACTCGCCGAGCACTCACTTATTCCAATCATTGACCTCGCTTATCACGGCCTCGGAGATGGCATGGCAGAGGATCTTGCCTCGACACGCCTTATCGTTGAAGTCTGCCCTGAGGTATTGGTTGCGACCAGCTGTTCAAAAAACTTCGGGCTCTACCGTGACAGAACCGGTGCGGTCTTCATGGCATCTCATGATAAAAAAACCGCGTCAATTGCACAGGCAGTGTTTGGCCAGATTGCGCGAAAGATTTACTCAATGCCGCCGGATCATGGTGCGGCAGTTGTGCGAATTATTCTGCAGGACAGCACACTGACCAATCAATGGCAGAGTGAACTGAGGCTCATGACATCCAGAGTAAAGTCTTTACGTCAGGCAATGGCGCAAGCCTGCCCGTCACTCGAGTTTGTTGTTCAGCAAAAAGGTATGTTTTCGCTGCTGCCATTATCCACTGCGCAGGTTCATTCCCTTATAAACGATCACGCGGTCTATCTTGCCGGTGATGGCCGCATCAATGTTGCAGGCTGCCAGATCCAACAGATAGACAAGTTTATTGAATCGCTAGAGTCAGTCGGCTTTACAGGCGTCTGCAGTTGAGGCAGTCAGGTCGAATACCTGTTTTTACAAAAAAAGCCGCGCCAAGTTTTAACGCGGCTTTTATTTTTGATTGCTGACGATCAGTTCATTTAGTCAGTATTGACGGTTAATCTGATAAGTGTGCAGATCGAACTCACCTGATCCATGCCAGATCTCTGTGCCCATTAAAATATTTGCAAGACAATCAGTGTCTTTAAGCGGGTACAGGTTGTATTGCACTGCCCTGTCTCGTGCAATGTTAAGCAACTCGGTATATAGAACTGTACCGGACAGGGTTTCATCCTGTGCAACAAACGCAATATAGTCCTGTACGCCAGTCCGTTGAAGACCGGCAACTTTCGTATACACGTTGTATAAACGTCCGTCAGAGGTTGTGACTGTATCAATCGGGCCACCACCAGCCGGTTCTCGCTCATCAAGCTTCAACCAAACCATCATTTCGAAAATGGTATTGTCAGTGTCTCTTTCACCAGAGCGTTGAATATCACATGAGTCATGAAAGAAAGACTCGATAGCAATGTTGAACTCAGAGTCAGTACCACCGACAGTCGGCGATTCAGACCGCCACCCGCTATATTGAAAGCCATAGTCAATGGTAAACACCGGTGCGTCGAATATCTCTACAGGCAGACCGGTTTCTTCAAACGTACCGGAGCGCTCCCCACCTGACTTAGTGCCATAAATGATTTCCGGATACGATTTGGTATTAAAAACGCTGCCGTTGGTATCACCTTCAGCACCCCAGTCCCACTCATACCTGACGCCATAACCGTCGTCTGTTTCAAACAGGCTTATATCCTGATACCACAACGGATAAGTTGCAGCACTCGCATTCCAGGGGTTATTGCTGACAAGAAAACTACCATAACGCAGACCCGGCCAGCTGGCTACCCGACTGGAATCTACCGTTTGTATACCCGTGTCAGAGAATAAATCAGCACCGTTTGGTTTCAGCGTTGCCGAGTCAGAGGCGAAAAAACCACCGGCGGGACTAGGGCGATTTTCAGCAATCTCAGACGGTGTCACCGTGTTATTACGCGTGTCTTCGATCGGTGTCAGATCTGCAACCTCGCTGACATTGCCGGTATCACCACCGCCACAGGCACTTACAATTGCAAGCGACACGGCTGCTGCGCATATTTTAAATTTCATTGCTTTCTCTTAACACAAGTGACGACCGGGCGCTGCATAACTGCCACCACACAATCGTCAGAAGGGTTTGACATTCACTAACAATGAGTCGGCAGAGAAAAAATTAACTTAATGCCTCATAGTTGATGACCACGATACCGCTGCCAGAGAACCTCAGCGATAGAGTTGCTGCCAGCACGGAAGCGTATCTCCGGCACTTTGACTTGCCTCATAAACACCACGTGCCACGGCTCGGGAGAGACACACAGATGCCGCGTGACCCAATGCTGCTTCTGTGGATGCCTCGGTGGCCGCCTGGGTGGTAGCTTGGGTGGCCGCTTGGGTGGCAGGTTCTGTGGTAGCAGTGCCCGCAGTGCTGATTGCAAACACAAGATCACCATCAAACAACGTATGTGCCGGCACTATCGCTCGCGCCAGTCCATCGTGACTGACAGTTGCCAGCCGCTTTAGCTGGCTGCTGGTCAATGGCGCATCGGTTGCCACAACCGCAATGGTCGTGTTGGCACCCGGTGAATCTGAAAGCGCATCGTGGTCGGATTCAAGCAATGAATAATCAGTGCAGACTCCACAACTACCAAACTCCGCATGCTGCTCAAAAGGTGCCGCCCAGAACTGGCCTTTATTTCCGCATACCACTGAGCCACGGGCATTAACCACAACCAGCGCACCCACCATTGAACCATCGGGCATAACCACAGATGCAGAGCCAAGCCCACCTTTTAGATTAACTGTGGTGGCACCAAACCCTGCTCCGCTGCTGCCAAGCTCAAAATCTGATCCGGCATTCTGCAGAGCCTGTTTGCCAAGCAGCGGATAAGGGTTGCTGCTCCACTGTTTGTTACCACCATTGAGTAAATCAAAAATTATTGCGGCAGATACCAGTGGCACTTTTACATCACCAACCTCAAACCCCCTGCCCCGCTGACGCAGTTCATCCATCACACCACCAGCTGCATCCAGCCCGAATGCCGATCCACCGGATAGTACAATCGCATCTATCGCGCTGACCAGTTTGTCAGAAGCGAGTAGATCCGTTTCACGGGTACCAGGCGCACCGCCGCGAACATCCACCGATGCACAGAATGGTTGATCGGCGGTAATTACCGTGGTGCCACTCTTGAGCTTCGGGTCGTCGGCGTTTCCAACATAGAGGCCGGCAACGTCGGTTATTAAATTTCCAGGCCCGCTTCTGATATTGCTGCTCTCCTGATGTGAATCACGTGGTGATGAGTTAAACGATAATAATCAACGCACAGTAACAAAGTAACGTTTACCGGCCAGCGATATGGCCTGTGACTTAACACAACAATGGACTTGATCTGCTGCGAGGCTTACTCTCTGCGACCGCTTCATGCTCAACTATAGCCGTATACCCATGCCGCGCCAATCCATTCTATCCAGTCGTGTGCCAACCTCGTTTGTGATACCCGCGTTGTTTGTGTTTCTTTGGAGTACGGGTTTCATCGGATCAAAGATTGTTGTGCAGTATGCGCCGCCCCTTACCTTTTTGATTTTCAGAATGTCACTTGCTGCAACAGTCCTGCTTGCGTTGCTGTCAATAACCGACAGTAAGTGGCCACACAGATTTTCAGACTACCTGCACTCAGCACTGGTTGGTGCCCTGGTGCATGCGATATATCTCGGTGGTGTGTTCTGGGCCATCTCTATTGGCACCGGTGCCGGACTGAGCTCACTGATCGTCGGACTTCAGCCACTGCTGACACTATGTCTGGCCATGGCTCTGCTGGGCGAAAAAGCCGGCCTGCTGAAAATTACCGGTATCCTGATCGGGTTGGTCGGGTTCATGATAGTCATCATCGAGCGCACCACAATCGATCAGCTCGATGCCACAGGTCTGATACTGTGCACCGTATCATTACTGGGTATTTCTGCTGGCACTGTCTATCAGAAAAAAATCTCAACCAGCATCGATTTACTGCCCGGTGTATTTATACAGTACGTTGGCGCAACGCTAACGCTATTACCATTAGCGTTGGTGTTTGAAGAATTTAACATCCAATGGAATATTGAATTTGTTCTAGCGAGCATCTGGCTGGTACTGGTGCTGTCTATCGGTGCTGTCTTGCTGCTGATGCGTCTGATTCAATCATCTGAAGCAGGCAATGTGGCCAGCCTGTTTTATCTTGTACCACCACTTACAGCGCTTGAAGCCTTCCTGCTGTTTAATGAAGCTCTGTCACGTATTGCCGTGTTTGGTATGCTGCTTTGCGTCGCTGGCGTAGCAATGGTGTTACATCAACGTAGTTAACATCTCTTGCCGTTTGGCAACATTAAATGTTGCCTCGATTTCACACCAAATCCTGTACTTTGGCTCCCACCACGGTACCAGTTGTTGTACGCTATCGACATGACATTGAATTTAAATGCCGACCACAAATCGGCAACATTAAACCCTGAATCAATCTGCAAGTGACAGCTCAACACATGCCCGGTCGACCCGCGACAGTTCTCACATTAACTCAACGACTCCTGCAAGCTCTGGTACCAACTGCGTGCGCGCTTACGTTGATCTCTGCCTGCAACGGCAGCTCTGACGGTATCACCAGCGGCAGTGCAGCAGCCGAATCCACTGAGCCGGCTTTTTTTTCCGGTACAGTCTCCACCCCCAGAGGTATCACTGAGCAGGTTATTTCGCTTAAGTCACCCGACGGAAGCATCAGCCAGACAGCAGTTGATGAATTGGGAAGATTCACCATCGAAACCACCACCGCAGACCGCTATTTGCTGCGTGCCGATCTGGGCAATGACAACTATCTATACAGCGTCGCACACCTCACTGACCCTGTTGCCAATCGAAAGAATATTCATAGTTACACTGATCTTGTCGCCCGCACATGGTTCGCTGACCTGGGGCTGGATATCGACTCGGTGTTTGCCAGCAGTGCCGGTATAGAGAACTTTCCAGATGAACAAACCATCAGTCTTATAGATACCAACGTCCAGGCTATCGTTTCTGATGTAATGCAGGCATACGGATTGGCAGACGCGTCTCTCGCCACCGACGACTTCGCTGCCAACGATACAGGTGTTGACCGATTCCTCAATGAAAACCCGGTGATAATCCGCGACAACCGCGCCACGATTATTGTTAATGACCCAATGACCAACCTGCAGGCAACTGCAGTGGATCGCGTACGCCTAATCACGTCGTTTGGTGAAACAGATATCACCCCGCCCAGCCAGCCACAGGATTTGCGCGCGCTTGGCAGCCGCAGCATGATTGA
Organism: uncultured Granulosicoccaceae bacterium; assembly: GCA_938007995.1. Classification (GTDB taxonomy): domain Bacteria; phylum Pseudomonadota; class Gammaproteobacteria; order Granulosicoccales; family Granulosicoccaceae. The sequence continues at coordinate 16,102 of CALLLW010000055.1, forward strand.
AGTGATGTCAGCGGGCACGGTAGTCGATGAGGCTATTGTTCTGGCATGGTCCACTGCGACAGATAACATCGGCGTTGCAAGCTATGAAATATTCCGCGATGACGTTTTGATAGATCACACACCCTTTCCGATCTACCGGGATACCAACGTTGTGCCTGCAACCAACTACACCTACGCGATTGTGTCTATCGATGAAACAGGCAATCGATCAGCACCGTCATTGCCAGTGACCGGCAGTACCCTGCTACAAGACGACACCACACCACCACAGATTCCTTCTTCGGCAACTCTGAATGCGAGCACCGAGAGCATCGAAGTCTTCTGGACACAATCTGATCTTAATGACCTTGTTCGATTTGAGGTTACGCGTACCGGTGGCGATGTCATTCTTGTTCGCGAAGTCACCTCACCAAGGCTAAACGACATAACCGTGGCAAGCGGCACAGAATATTGCTACACCATCGTGGCCGTTGATGCGTCCGGCAACCGATCCGAGCCTAATCCGCGCGCCTGCATCACAACCTCCGGCGTTGTGGTTACAGCACCGGACATGACCGTCACACCAGCGACTGTCGAGCTGGCACAGTCGTCGATATCAGGGGCGGAGGGCACGGTGATCAGCGCTTTTATCAACCGACTGGATGATTCCAGTGGCGAGATCAGCATTGATTATGTGATCACACCCGGCACTGCGATTGCCGAAGAAGACTATGTCGCTACCGATGGCACACTGGTGTGGGCTGATGGCGATATTGTTGCCAAACAGATCGATATCAGCCTGCTACCTGACGATCTGGTTGAAGACACTGAAACACTCACCATTGTGTTGACCAGTGGCTCACCGGATGTAGTAGTAACTAACGCGATCACCACCGTTAACATCACTGATATCAACCAACCCTGATACTCTGCCAACGCGGATTTGCACACCGTAATAATCATTACTAACAGATAAACGCTTATCGACGAGCGTTTATCTGGTCGGCTACCGAGGTTCAGGCCTGCTTCAGAGTGGCTTGCTTCAGAGTGGCTTGCTTTATCATCTTCATCTCTATTGTCTTCCCGAAGACTCGCATAACATCCGGCACAGTGTTTTACAGGGCCCGCAGATAAATCCCTCTATAGTCACCGTTAATGTAGCCTGATCTGTCTACTGGCGGGTTAAGACCCTGCCCAAACTTTTTTATTGGCAGCCGTGTGCAGGTCGCCACGACATGGGTGATGACAAACATCATTCATCAACTACTGCAGATATCCAGTCAGCAAATCCCGGATTAGTTTTATGTTCGAATTTAATATCAGTAACTTTCGCAGTCTGTTAAAAGACATCGTGAGTAGAATTTTAACAAGGCAAGATCGCGCAGAAATACGCGTTGCGGCAGTTGTAGACGGGCACCGCAAAAGACAACTGAACACGCTCAGAACAAGCGCCGCAGTTTTTCAATATCCTGTCAGGTCTGCAGTTGCAGCAATAGCGCTGGGTACAACACTGGTGGCATGCAGCGATACCACCGTTGCGACACGATCGTTTGAAGAAACCGAATCTTTTACAGTGCCCGGAGGCATCCTGACCGGATTTCCGCTAGCACTTGATAACATACCGATTCCGGTTAATCTGGCCGAGCAGGATGGTTACGATGAAGGTGATTTTGACTTCGTTACCAGTGTCAGAGTACGTGATATTGTCTTTGAAATTGCACCGGAGTCGAATGATGCCGGCGTTGATACCGTTGAAGACGGCAACCCCGATAGCTTTGAATTTGTCTCGAGTCTCAGCATGTCGCTGCGCGCTATGGTTGACGGCGTCGAGACGAATGTGCCAATCGCTGATCTGCCTGCAAATGATCCTCAAATAGCCAGCAATACAACATCACTGGTGATGAACGTTAGCGACGAAGTAAATATTCGCGATCTGATTGAAGCGCCTGGCGGGCCGGATATTATACTCAGCATATCCGGAACGATCCCACCGGATGCAGTTCAGGTCAACGCTAGAATACGCTTCAGAGTTGGCGTCGGCTTTCGTTAAACAGTTGCTGTGCAGCCGCATGCAATGAGGGGGCAGCAAGGGTGTGATCAAAGGCAGCAATACTTCGAACCAAGTGCGCTCACGATACGTTTGCAGTAATGGCTTTTGCCGCACGTGCACGCAATTTAACTTTGCATTGGTTCTGCATGCCAACCAGACTCAGCCATCAACATCACATGCAGCGCAGGTAACTTCAGCAGGTGAACGCCGTATAGCTGATCTTCACCGTATACATTGTGTGGTGTAAGCGGGTCAAAGTACTTGCCAGCAATTCCGATACGACCCGCCGGCAATCGCTGTATAATTCACGGTCGAGTGACTCCCGGCAGATTTCTTTGAGCCACGTTATGGCGACCAATTTGGTTATCGGTAAACATCTGATAGCAGACTTCTGCGGGGCTTTATATCAAACTGATATTACAAATATCGAATATGCATTAAGAGAAGCGTCTGTACGCGCTGGCGCAACCGTTCTGGAAGTTACACTGCACAACTTTGCTAACAACAATGGCATCACTGGTGTGGCGCTACTGGCAGAATCGCACATCAGCATTCATACATGGCCCGAGCATGACTACATAGCACTCGATATCTTCATGTGCGGTTCCGCCAGCCCGGAGATTGCGCTCGACTGGCTGCATGTTTTTTTTAAACCAACCAAAGTGCGCAAGCAACTGCTTGAACGCAGCACAGTGCCAGCAGCCGGTTAGGCTTCATAAACCGTAAGCCCTGTAAACCGGCTGTAAATCAACTCTCTTGCCCATGTGTGCTGCCTGAGAATTGTGCTGACAGCCGTGTATACCTGTTAACTGCACTGCCTGGCGTCAGCGTCCTCATACGTTTCAATACTCACATCACGATGTACACCGCATAGCTTGGCCATCTCAACCAACTCGGTTAAAGACCGCGCCCGCATTTTAGCCATTACTCGTGCTCGATGGTCGTCGACGGTGCGATGGCTGATATCAAGCTCTTTCGCAATGACCTTATTGGAAGCATCAGCTGCACCGGCAACCAATAGCGTCATCACATCCAGCTCTCGTGGCGTCAGGCTCTCATAACGGGCCACTAACTCTTTCTTACGGGCTGCTTCTTCCATTTGGTCTCTGCAAAGCAACAGTGCAAATTCTATTCGCTCCGCCAGCAGCTCAACCGAATAAGGTTTTTCAAGAAAGTCGACAGCGCCGGATTGGATGGCCCTGACAGACATCGGAATATCACCATGCCCGGTGACGAAGATGATCGGCAGAACAACACCGCGTGACAACAAGTGATCCTGCAATTCGGTGCCGCTCATACCCGCCATGCGAATATCCAGCACCAGGCAGCCGACAAGGTCGGCCTGAAAGCCTGAGAGAAATTTCTCCGCACTATCGAATGCCTGCACCCGATAGCCGCGCTTACTTAAAGATCTTGAGAGCGCTGTGCTAACTGCCTCATCGTCGTCGACAATATAGACGACTGCCGATTCATTCTCCATCAATTACGTTTCCATTTAGTGTCGTTGTAGCTCATTGTAACAGCAGTTGACAAACTGCCCCAGAGACGTCTTTCTATCATACTGCATTTCCATCGAAAAAATGCCGTAGATCATTGATTTCAAAACAGAATCCGTTTCACGAGTTGGTGCTATCAACCGTCAGATCTACGGGTAAACTAAAGTGGAATGTGGTTAATCCCGGCAGCGAAAAATCCGCCCATAACTGCCCTCTGTGCGATTCAACAATTGACCGGCTGATAGACAGTCCCATGCCCATGCCGCCTATTTTTGTTGTTACAAAAGGACTAAACAGTGCTGGCTTCATTTCTTCAGAAATACCGTCACCGGTATCCTGAATAGTCACCTGCACACAGCCACTGTGCTTGTAAGCCGTGGTTATAATCAATTGGCGTTCTGGTGAATCCGAGGCTTTTATCGCCTCAACTGCATTGCGCTCGAGGTTAACCAGCACTTGCTGAATCTGCACCGCATCAATTTTTACCCGCGGAAGCTCATTCGCCAGATTCAGCGTTACCTCTATGCCGTAACGCTTGGCATCAGCAATGCCCAGTCGCATGGTATCTGTCACCAGCTGATTGATATCAGTCTCTGCCGTGCCGCCGGTTTCCTTGCGCACCATTTTACGCAGACCTTTGATAATAGCACCAGCTCGCTCAGCCTCACTATGAATAGCGTGTATTGCCTCGATGTCATGACTGTCTAACGGAGCACCGGTTTGAATACCTGACAACAGCGCATCGCAGTTATGACTAATCGCCGTTAACGGCTGATTCAGCTCATGTGCCAGACCGGTTGCCAATTCACCAACCGTCGTTAAGCGTGAAAAATGTGCCAGATCAGCACGTAACTGGCGATCCCGCTCCTCGAGCCGCTTCCTGTCTGTGACTTCTTCAATGGCCAACACGAAAAAGCGTTTACCGTTGGATTGAAACGGTGCAAGTGCGACGGACAACCAGTCAGTTTCAGCACCATTAAAAATACTCACTTCAGTGTGCAGAGAATCGCTACGCCCGTCGAGTACAGCATCAATGAGCTCGGAGACGCCCTCAAAGGCATTGCGCTCTGCTTCAGCTTTGGTGGTAAAGACTTCCTGATAGTGCCACCCTGTACCTCCGCCTTCCGGCAGAAATTCTCGCGATTCATCGCCTTGAGCATACTGGCGCCATGAGGTATTTGTCTCGAGGATGATGCCCTCTTCATCCAGTATCGCGAGCCTTTGCGGCAATGCATTTAATGAAGTCCGAAGAAATATTTCCGAGTCTCTAAGCGCTTGCTCCGCCTGCTGCCTGCCTTTGGATTCTGCATTCAGAAGACCTTTGTTGGCAGCCTCAAGATTCCGTTCTATTTCCTTTTTGGCGGTAATATCCCGGCCTATCCCACGATAGCCACTGAACCTGCCGCCGATATCGAACAGGGGCAGGCCGCTGACAGCAACAATTTTTCTCTGCCCGTCACGCGTGACCCAGTGTGCCTCGTAGTCATCGAATCGAACCTGCCTGTGCAAGGCTTCAAACGGCCAATCCTGATTTTCTATTCTGTGCGAGTAAGCTGGCAGAGAGTCATCGGATTGAGCACTTGTTCCCTGATTATCGTACCTCGACGGTGCGGTAAGAGTTTGGCCTGACAACCAGCGTAGCTGCAGATCGCGATTTAATTCCCAGAACCAATCAGCGCCTGCGTCTGCGAAATCGTTAATTCGCTGCACGTGCTGCCGCTGATCTTCTGCCAGTTGAATTTGCAAATCTTTTTGCCGTGTGAGCAGCGAAGCAATGCCCCCTGCCAATAGCGCAAAAGCTGCAAGCAGAAAGATCAGCGACTGACCAAACCGGTTCAAGTAGCCAGCCTGTGTATTCAACAGATCATTAGCCACGGTATAGGTTTCGGCTGCTATAAACCGTAAGCTTTCCTGTCGCTCAACCAGTCGGTTTGTGGCCAGTGTTATCAGCTGCGTTTTCCCCAGAGTAACGCCGGGTATGCCGTCAATTAGCCACTGCCTGACATCCTCAAGAACCGGCTTGACACTGGCGTGCGCTGTTGAGGCGCCATCAAGCCGCTCGAAGCTATAGTTAAATCGCATCTGTTCAAGCGCTTGCTCTGCTTCTATCAGCGCAGCTATTATCTCAACACCGGCGCCCTTTTGCTCATTGTTTTTTTCTGATGCCAGGGCGAAAATCAAACGGTCATAATCGTGTAGTAGGACAGCAACATCGCTTTGTTGCTGCAGTACTTCAGCGGTGAGCGCATCACTTATACTGGTGGTGTTACGTTGTACAAAAAACGCCAGTGCGATACACACAGCACCAAGTAGTGCCAATACAACAAACAGACCGTAGGTACTACTGGTTCGGGTCATGCCTTGACGCCAACCAATAAACTTGCCAGCAGCGCCAGTGTAGCCAGTAGCGCCAGTGTAAGCTTGACGTATTCAATTCGACTCATTGCGGCGCGCCGGATACATCAACACCCTGTTCCGAATAAAAACGCAATGCCCCCGGATGCAGCGGTATACCAACCCCTTGCAGCGCTTTTTCGACAGTCAGATTAATACATCGCGGGTGTGCTGCTGCCAAAGACTGCAGAGTCGAATCACTCCACAAAGTACGGGTGATTTCGTACACAGCATCCGTTGGCACATCCGCTCGGACCACAATCTGTGCAGACACGCTTAGTGTTCTGATGCTCTGACTGTTGGAATAGATGCCTTCAGGTATATTCTGAGCGGAAAAATACTGATATTCGTCAACGATTGATTGTATCAGCTCTTCATTCATTGGTACCACCCTGCCAATGCCGTCCTTAACCAGACGTTCGACGCCGCTCACCGGATGGGCTGAGACAATGAATATTGCATCCAGCATGTCATATCGCATTCTTTCGATAGCATCTACCGGCTTTAGGTACACAGGCTTGATATCCGCTGGCGCCAGGCCGGCAGCAGCAAGAATTAACTCGGCATCTACCTGGGTGCCTGAACCGAGCTCATCAATCGCCACTCTCTTGCCCGCGAGATCAGCAACACTTTGAATATCGCTATCTGCATCAACCACTAAATGTACGCTCTCCTGAAATAACGTACCAATGGTGGTTAGATTGCCAGCCATTTCATTGCCTTTAAACTGCCCTTTACCCAGATATGCCAGGCTAATCACATCGGCTTGTGCCAGCCCCAGTTCGAGCAGCCCCCGATCGATATCCAGAATATTTAATACGGACCCACTGGAACGCTGCGGCACAACAACCAGCGGATTATCTTTGTGCTGCGATGCAGAGCGTTCATTGATGGCTTTCGCTATCACAGTTCCGACAGGAAAGTAGCTGCCGTCGCTGCCACCGGTACCGAATCGCAAAACCTGCTGCGCCTGCAGCGGTGCGGCTGTTACCAACAGAAACAAAACGGTAACAATCCGGAAAAGATAAGTGGAAAAGCAACCGGTCATGCACCCGAATACGCAACCCGATACGCGACAAGGCATGCAATCGTGTATTTTTGCATTGCTAGTCACTTTGAGTGGTCTCGTCGTTTGAAGTTGCGTATGAACATACCGGTGTGCAATAAACTCGAAAGTAAGGCACAAGGTGAAACAGCAGCTACCGAACCGAGTATCCTAGAACGGGTACTGAGTTGACCAGCTCCGCAGTGTAAGGATGCTGCGGTGAATTAAACACAGTGCCTGTCATTCCTTGCTCTACGATTCTACCATTCTTCATTACCAGCACGCGCTCCGTAACAGAACGTACTACTGACAGATCGTGAGATATAAACAGGTAGGCAATATCAAACTCCGCAGATAATTCCACCAGCAGATCAAGTACTTTTGCTCTGACTGACACATCAAGCGCTGAGACGGCCTCATCAAGAATAATCAGTGCAGGTCGGCTGATTAAAGCCCGGGCGATCGCGATGCGCTGTCGCTGACCGCCGGAGAACTCATGAATATATTTTTCGCCATCCTGCGAGCGCAAGCCAACTCGCTCTATCACCTGCGCCACCGCAGAGCGCTGTTCTATTCTGTTTAATTTTTGCGGCGCGGCATACAAAGGCTCGGCAATCAGTTTTGCTACTTTGTGACGCGGATTAAACGAACCGAACGGGTCCTGAAATACCGCCTGCATTGAATGCCGTGGTGCAAGCCCTCTTCGCTCTCCAAATAATACCTGCTGACCATTCAGCCGCACCGAGCCACCCTGCAGCACCTCCAGTCCAAGTATCGCACGAGTCAAAGTAGACTTTCCGCATCCACTTTCACCAACAAGGCCGAGATTTTCTCCGTGCTGCAATGTAAAGCTCACGTTATCCACCGCACGAAAACTTTTGCTTCGCGCAAAGATGTTGTCTCGGGGCAGCTTGTACTCTCGTACCAGACCTTTCACTTCAAGCAGCGGTGCATTGCCATTACCATTCACGTCACTTTTCTCTGCAGCACGACTGACAATAGCAGGCACATGAGTTGAGGCTTCCAGCAATTCTGTGGCATAAGGATGACTATCACCGGAGAAAATTCTTTTTGGCGTGCCCGCATCAAGCACCACACCGTTTTTCATCACTGCTATTTCATCCGCCGTGTTTGCAACCACAGCCAGATCGTGTGATATCAACATCAACCCAAGCCCGTCTTCATCTACCAGGCGCCGTAATAACTTCAGTATTTGCGCCTGTGTTGTAACATCCAGCGCGGTTGTTGGCTCATCAGCAATGAGCAGCCTCGGGCGAAGTGCGATTGCCATTGCAATAACTACTCTTTGTCGCTGACCACCGGATAATTCATGCGGGTAGCGCGACGGCGGGAACTGTTCCGGTGGCAGCTCGACCCTGCGCAATGTGTCAAGCAATAGACGACGCACCTGATCGCGATTTGCATCAGTATGTATTTTTATAGTCTCTGCGATCTGATCACCGATAGTGCGCAACGGGTTAAGAGCAGTCATTGGCTCCTGGAAAATCATCCCGATATCCCTGCCGCGAACTTTACACATGGCAGCCTCGCTTAATGAGAAGAGCGACTTCCCAGCAAAAGATATCCGCCCTGATGCCGTCGAGCCAGCAGGCAATAGTCGCATTATCGAATAAGCAGTCAGTGACTTACCGGAACCACTCTCACCAACGATACCCAGCACCTTGCCACTATCGACGGACAGATCTATATCACGCAGTATAGGTTCACCGTTTATAGCGACTTTAAGATCTGTAACCGTTAGTAGAGGCATTATGATGTGCTGTTCCAGCTACTCTGTCGCAGGCGCGGATCAAAGTAGTCTCGCAATCCATCGCCTAACAGATTCAGGCCAAGCACGGTAAGCACAATGGCTAAGCCTGGAAAAATAACCACATGACTGGCAATTGAAAAGAAGGTCTGGCTCTCGGCAAGCATTCTGCCCCAGCTTGGCACTGGCGGCTGCGCGCCTAAACCCACGTAAGATAACGCTGCTTCAGCCAGCACACCCAGTGAAAACTGGATGGTGCCCTGTACCAGCAGCAAGTTGAGCAGGTTAGGCAGAATATGCTCGACAGAGATTCTTAAGCCGGACTTACCGCTAACCCTTGCACTTAGAACAAAATCTCTTTGCCAGAGACTCAAAGCCGCAGCACGAGATAATCGCGCAAATACCGGGATATTAAAAATGCCAATCGCAATGATGGCATTGACTGCACCCGGTCCAAAGACAGCAGTGATCATAATCGCAATCAGCAGCGCCGGAAATGCAAACACCAGATCATTGCCACGCATAATGACTTCCTCCACCAGTGTGTTAGCTCTGGCAGCAGCAAACAAACCCAGTGGCACACCGAACAGAATGCCAATACCAACCGCAATCAAGGCAACTGCTATAGACATGCGTGCACCAACCATCAGCATAGACAATATATCTCTGCCAAAGTGATCGGTACCCAACAGGTAGGGCATACCGGGTGATTTGAATTTTTCCGCTATATTGAGCTCGGTGACGTTATAGGGTGTCCAGAAAAAAGACACCAGCGCGGCAAGCAGAACCATTGCACACAGGATCACGCCTATGTATAAATTGCGACGGTTATGCATAGATATTTTTCAACACAGTAAGGTTATCAGCGTTTGCGCAATCGCGGATCAACTGCTGCATAGGCAACATCAACGATAAACGTCACCATCACTACAGCAAACACAAGCAGCATGACAACACTCTCAACAACAATAAGATCCCGTTGCGTGATGCCCTGAAAGATTAACCGCCCAAGACCTGGCAGATAAAATACGTTTTCAACAATAATTGCACCGGCCAGTAAAAACGAAAACTGCAGCCCGATAATTGTCAGTACCGGGATCAGCGCATTGCGCAACGCGTGTCGCCATAACGACTGCCTTGTCGTCAAGCCTTTAGCTCGTGCGGTTCTAATGTAATCTTCACCAAGAGTGTCCAGCAGCGAAGACCGCATTACCCTCGCGAGTATCGATGCCTGCGGCAAAGCCAATGCAACCGCCGGCAGAGTCAGCGCTTTAATGCCACCGATAAACCCATCCTGCCAGCCGGGAAAACCGCCAGCCGGAAACCACTGCAGCTTGATCGCAAACACTGCCACAAGAATAATCGCAAACCAGAAATTGGGAATCGCTATACCAAGCTGGGTGGAACCCATAATACTCACATCAGCCACTGCACCGCGTCTGGTCGCCGCCAGTATGCCAGCAGGAAACGCAATGGCCGTTGACAGCAACAAAGCGTAAACCGCAAGCGGCAGCGAGATCAGTATACGATCGGCAATCATGTCGCGAACCGGAGTGCGGTACGTGTAGGAGATACCGAAGTCGCCGTGCAACATACCGGCGACCCAGTTAAAGTAGCGAGCCGGCCTTGATACATTAAGACCAAGCTCTTCCTTCAGGGCGGCAATCGTATCCGGCTGTGCATTGACGCCAAGCATGATACTGGCAGGATCACCGGGCACGACTTCAAGTGCCAGAAAAATAATGGCACTGGCAACCACTAGTGTTAGCGCGAGCGAAACAACTCGCCGCGCTATAAAACGGATCATACTCTAGCCGCTACTTACGCTTGTAAACGCTCTACTCTTCCCAGTAGACCTCAGTCATGTCGTTCGCCTGAGTCGGAGAGTTTTCCCACAATCCGGTTATCTTTGCGTTGGCAACACCGGTCTTCGCCAACTGAAACAGATAGCCATTAACGTAATCTGCAGAGATTATCTGCTGCGCCTGTTGCAATAAATCAGTGCGCTTGCCGTCATCAGGTTCAAGCGTAAGTGCAGCAATCAAATCCTGCAGGTCTTTATTGTCGTACTGAAAGTAGTAATCCGGGTTGGCATAGATGCCAATATCCATGGGCTCTGTATGCGAAACTATAGTCAATCCAAAGTCTTTACCCTTAAAAACCTGCTCCAGCCATTGCGCCCATTCAAGATTACTGATTTGAGCGTTAATACCTACCTGACGTAACTGGGCAGCTATGATTTCTCCCCCTCGCCGTGCATAAGACGGTGGTGGTAGTTTTAATGTAGTTTCAAAGCCATCTTCAAACCCCGCTTCCTCTAACAACGCTTTGGCTTTCTCTACATCGTAGGCAGAGTCATCGGTGAGATCTTTATACGCCGGATGATGCGGTGCGAAATGGGTACCGATCGGCGTGCCGTAACCAAACATCGCACCATCAATAATCTCCTGTCGGTTGATCGCGTGTGCCACTGCCTGACGCACGAGCTTGTTGTCGAACGGTGGCTGTTTATTATTGGTCGACAGGATCGTTTCACCTTCAGTAGAACCGACCACTACTTTAAACCGTGGGTCGGCTTCAAACTGCGCAAGGTTTTCCGGCGCCGGATAGACCGGAAACGCATCAACATCACCCGCCATCAGCGCTGCAAATGCAGCAGTCGGCTCAGAGATAAATTTGAAAGTCACTTTATCAAGTCGCGCAGGGGTGCCCCAGTACTGCGGGTTCTTTTCAAGCTCTATTCGATCACCCTGCACCCAGCGCGAAAACTTGAAAGGACCTGTGCCCACCGGCTCGGTTTTAGCCAGATCAAAAGTATCTGGTGAAACGATGATGGCATCGCCCCAGGCAAGGTTGAACAACAGTGCGCCATTCGGTGCGGATAGAGTAATCACCACGGTATGCGGACCCGCCACCTCGATGGTCTCGATGCTTTCAAACAACTGCTTCTGAGCGTTAGTGGAGTTTTCATCACGCGAACGGTCGAGAGAAAATTTCACGTCTTCAGCATTAAACTCACTGCCATCATGGAAAGACACTCCGGATCGCAGCTTAAATGTATAGGTTAAGCCATCATCGGAAATCTCCCATGATTCGGCCAGTGCCGGTTTGACACTGCCATCAGACGCGAACCGCGTTAATCCCTCAAATACATTGGCATAAACCACCTCATCGATGGCGGCGGCGGCACCGGCTGTCGGGTCCAGATTGGGAGGCTCAAGCTGCATACCGATGGTGATGTCTGTCTGTGCCGCCTGAACAGCGCTGACCGCGAATGTCGCAGCAAACGCCACAATCGAGCAAATTCTTCTGAACATTAAAGTGGGCCTCCGCCCTTGATAACAGGTGCGCACAATCTATCACAGAGCGGCATCCTGCAAGCCGCCGGTAGGGGCAGAATTTTCCATGTATCACTGAACGTTTCAAAATTGATACAGTCGCACCACGCTTCTGCTGGTGGCAGTGACTCGCATTGCACTGCACAAATTCCCGGCGCGCCGTAGCTTCTACCGTTCGACTAAACCGGTTACGCTTTGACTTTGCATGATGGAGATCCAAACTTGAAACGCGCTGTTATTGGCAAAACCGCCGTTATTGGCAAAACTGCTCCGGCTTTCACCCTACCCGCCACTGGCGAAAAATCAGTACGACTGAGCAGTCTGAAAGGTAACAATGTTGTGGTTTATTTCTACCCGCGTGATGCAACTCCGGGCTGCACCACCGAAAGTCAACACTTCCGTGATGCTAAAGCTGAATTTGCAAAAGCCAATACGATAATTCTTGGCATCTCGCAGGACCCGATGAAAAGCCACGAAAAGTTTCACACAAAACAAGCACTCAATTTTGATCTGCTGAGTGACGAGAGCGGTGATGTCTGTCGCAAGTACGGGGTGCTTGTAATGAAGAAAATGTACGGCAAAGAGTTTGAAGGCATCGAACGCTCAACATTTCTGATTGATGCCGCCGGAAAACTCGTTGCCGAGTGGCGCAAGGTGAAGGTACCGGGGCATGTTGAAGCAGTACTCGACAAAGTCAAAGACCTGAACGGTAGACAGTAACCGGGCTAAAAGAATGACTGGCACATGGGCTACTGCCTTTATCGATGCAAGGCATCGCGCGGGCATAGGTTGTAGCCAGCTTGCCAGCGGCAGACCTTAATCAGTTCGTGCTGAATACAGAGAGCATCAGAGCGCAGATGAAAACCTCTTTAAAAGGTGAGGCAAAAGAACGCTCTTACAACGCCTGCTCGTTTTCTTCACCGGTACGAATTCTCACCACCTGATCAACGGGTTCCACGAAGATCTTGCCATCACCGATTTTTCCAGTGCGTGCAGCCGTGGTGATCACGTCGATACACTCATTGAGTCTGTCATCAGTCACCACTGCCTCAAGCTTGACTTTGGGTACAAAGTCAATCACATACTCTGCACCACGATAAAGCTCAGTGTGGCCTTTCTGCCTGCCAAACCCTTTGACCTCTGTGACAGTGATACCGGATACCCCGACCTTGGACAACTCCTCGCGTACATCTTCCAGCTTAAAGGGTTTGATTATCGCTGTAATTTTTTTCATCTGTTGTTACCTGTCGTAGCTCGATGAAGCAGATACTTTATGGATGCTTAGATCCGCACCCTGATACTCTTCTTCTTTGGTGAGTCTGATACCCACGGTCATCTTGATCACACCGTAAATCGCAAAGCCTGCTGCCAGCGCAAATAATACACCGGCTGCCGTACCAATTAACTGTGAAATCAGAGAAACACCACCCAGACCACCCATAGTTTGTGCGCCAAATATACCTGCAGCAATTCCTCCCCAGACCCCGCAAACACCATGCAGAGGCCAAACCCCCAACACGTCATCAATCTTTAAGCGGTTTTGCGTCAGGGTAAACAACCAGACAAACAAAGCGCCAGCTACTGCACCAACGATCAAAGAACCCCCGGGATGCATCACATCCGAACCGGCGCACACCGCGACCAGACCAGCTAACGGACCATTGTGTACAAAACCCGGGTCGGTGCGACCAACGATCAACGCGGCGAGCAAACCACCGACCATCGCCATCAGTGAGTTAAGAGCAACCAAACCGCTGATACCGCCGATCTCCTGTGCCGACATCACGTTAAACCCGAACCAGCCGACCGTCAGAATCCAGGCACCTAACGCAAGGAATGGGATACTCGAAGGCGGATGTGCCAACAACACTTTTCCCTCAGCCGCGTAGCGACCGGTTCTGGCACCTAGCAGCAACACTGCCGCCAATGCTATCCAGCCACCAATACCGTGGACCACCACTGATCCCGCAAAGTCATGAAACGGCTCACCACCAACAGAAGCAATCCAGTCCTGAAATCCGAAATTGCCATTCCAGATCAAACCTTCAAAAAACGGATAGGCCAGCGCGACAATCAAAAGTGATGCAAAGAGCTGTGGGTAAAATCTGGCACGCTCGGCAATGCCACCAGAGATGATTGCCGGTATTGCTGCAGCAAAGGTTAACAGAAAAAAGAACTTGACCAGCTCATACCCATTGCTTGCGACAAGCTCCGGTGCTGGCCGGAAAAAATCTGTGCCATAAGCAATTGAATAGCCGAGAAAAAAATAGGCAACTGCGGATACACCGAAATCGCAAATTATTTTCACCAGTGCATTTACCTGGTTTTTTTCACGCACAGTGCCAACTTCCAGAAAGGCAAATCCAGCGTGCATCCAGAGCACCAGAATGGCTCCAATTAGAACAAACAGTGTATCTGCGCTTGACTGAAGAGCATCCATGAAGGGGGTCGCTAAAGAATCGAAATCCACTATTTTAAGCGATTTGGTAAGCGATTTGGCTAATATTTACAGCGAAATCACAAACACCAGTATTAGCGTTGTGGCGGTATTTTTAAATAATCTGCAGCATTACAATACGCCAGAATTGGCAGCATGTTCACTCTGGCACTGTTCTTGGACATCCAACAGATCGCCAGTGCAACCTATCTGCAACAATGAAAAACCAGGCTCGTTCTCCTCACAACTATCAACAGATAAATCGTAAGCCCTGCAAAGTGGCATATTGCATTCTGCATTGCACGCGCCTTTAACCGATGTCCGGTAACACCTGTTTAGTACAGGCATACACAATGCAATCACCGATTATCTATCTTCACATTCCCAAAACTGCCGGCACCAGTTTCAGGGTCAGCGCAGAAGAGTATTTTGGCGAATCCGGCGTCTTACGAGACTATGGAGCAGACTCTGATAACACGTCCCCGGGTATACGCGAGACTTTCTACGACAGCGAAGATGATAGTTCTCTGCAACAGCTCGGTCTGAACAAGCGGCTACTTTGCGGTCACTTCTCGTTACCACGTTACCGTGAAGTGTTTCCAGATTCTCCTATAATGACCTTCTTCCGTGATCCGATGAAACGCGTGGTATCTGAATTTGTTCACTTTACAAATCACTACAATTACACCGGCACACTCGAAGAGTTTTATCGCAACCCACAATTTCAGAACCGGCAACATCACACTCTCGGAGGCCTTAAACCAACTCACCTTGATTTTTTTGGTCTCACTGAGCAGTACGAAAAAAGTCTGGAGATGTTCAACCATCGATATCAGACAAAACTTCTACCCGCAGTACTAAATAAGGGAACCTATACCCGCGATTCAGTCGTAAAACCCACCTCTGCGCAGATGGATGAAATTTTTCATCTGAATCAAGCTGATCTTGCGCTGTACAAACATGCGCTCAAACATTTTGATCACCAAGCAGACCAACCGCGACTGGCACGGGATATGACAACCCGCTACAGCGGTAACTTTGGTGGTGTGCGCAACAACAAGCTTGTTGGCTGGATCACAGACGACCAATCAGACCAACCGGCTAAGTTGCAAATACGTATAAACGGTGTGTTACAAACTACCGTGACAGCAGACCGCAACAGACCCGACCTGATCCGCAACGGCATCGATCCGCACGGCAATTGCGGATTCATGGTGCCGCTGGATAGTATCAGTGAAGTTTGTCATCAGGACAGCATTTCTGTTCACACAGAAGACGGACTGTTTGAACTGCCAAACAGTCCGTTGGTATTTAACACTAACACCACCAGACCTGACCGATTGTAGCTGATACAGACCACGTGTAGCTGATACAGACGGCTTTAAGCATCAGTCATACACTGTGACAAATTCTTGCAGTGAAGCACGCTCAGTCTCAAGCGTGTTTTCTATTGCTTCAAAATCGCCGTAACCAATCGACATACCACACACAACAACTTCCTCATCTTTAAGTGAAAGTACACTTCTAATAGCTTTGTGGTATCCACAAAATGCAGCTTGTGGACAAGTATGCAGACCAGCCTCTCTGGCAAGTAACATCACATTCTGCAGGTACATACCGTAGTCAAGCCAGCTGCCAATGTTTAAATCACGATGTATCGTAAACATGGCACCAGCCGGAGCGCTGAAAAACTCATAATTGCGGCGGTGCTGCGCCTTCATTCCTGCTTTATCGCCTTTTTCTATCCCCACCAGATTGTAGAGATCCCAACCGACTTTACGTCTGCGTGCCAGATACGGATCAAAGAATTTATCAGGATAATAAGGTTGCTCTTCATCAAAAGGCACATCATTGTCAAAGTCTTTACAAACGGCATTGCTGACCTTTTGCAATGACTCACCGGTGAGTAAGTGAACATTCCACGGTTGCATATTGGTGCCACTTGGTGCCCGGGCTGCTTTACTAAAAATATCCTGCAACAATTCGGTACTGACCGCATCAGGGAGAAAAGCCCGCAATGAGCGCCGGGTAGCGACCGCGTCAGTCACTGAAGTTGCTTTTTGTTTTATCAATGTCATTAAATTATTCTTATCCGAGCGGATCTACCGGTTTTTTAACCATGCGCTCAATGTGCTGCATGCCCTCGACAACCTCAATACCATTACTTACATCGCTTATCTTCTCAAAAACAGTAGCGATATTTTCAGGCGTACGCTGACCTTCCGGTAACTTAACACCTTCCGCCTCGATCAGCTTTGCTACAGCATAGTTACCGCCACCAGCGGCCAGAATTTGCCGGCTGGGCGCATCGTGTGAAGCGAGAAACAGCACAGCAGGTGTGACGTATTCAGGTTTAAGTTGCTGCAGCATGTTTTCAGTCATTACATCTTCAGTCATTCGGGTGGCGGCGGACGGCACCAGAGTATTCACGCGAATATTGTACTTACGGCCTTCTATATGCAGCACATTCATCAGCCCGATCACCCCGAACTTCGCTGCGCCATAGTTTGCCTGACCAAAATTACCGTAAATACCGGATGAAGAGCTGGTCATCACAATCCGCCCGTAGCCCTGCTCCCGCATCAGCTGCCATACCGCGTGACAACAATAAGCAGTGCCGTTTAAGTGCACGTCAACAACAACACGCCACTCGTCGAGCGACATCTTAACAAAAGACTTATCACGCAGAATACCCGCATTATTAACAAGCACATCAACCCGACCCCATTGATCGACCGTCTGTTGAACCATCGATGCAACCTGTTCTTCATTGGTGATGTCAGCGTCGTTGGCAATTGCCTGCCCGCCGGCTGCAATAATTTCCTCTGCGACCGATTTAGCAACACTGACCGAACCACCGGACCCATCACGACTTGCACCGAGATCATTCACCACCACTCTGGCACCACGCGCCGCAAGTTGCAGTGCATGTGAACGCCCGAGCCCGGTACCACCACCGGTAACGATAGCTACCTGATCTTTAAAATCAATTGTCACTATGAACCTCCACTTAAGTGAAAAGTAAAAATCTGCCGCCTTGCAATTTCACACCTTAACGCAACAACAATCAGCAACGCTCGCAGAGGGTAACATCAGTTGATCCAGACTAATAACAACCAGACGACTGACTTGCCAGGCACCTGCCAACATCAGGTATGATATTCGATAGTCCGGTTCGGATATAACCCATGCGCGATAACAATCTGTCATTTGTACCATTTGCAGGCGATACCTACTACGATTGGTACGAATCGCCCATAGGCAAGCTGTTGGTTGCCGGCAATCAATCAGCACTGGTATCAATCACTTTTCCGAACAAGAAAGTACAGCCTGAGGCACATTGGATCAAAGACAATCGGGGGATTAAAGACGATCGGGAGTTGACAGAAACATTTAACCAGCTCGACCATTACTTCAACGGAAACCTGAAAAAATTCAACCTGCCACTTGCTCCACATGGCACGCCATTTCAAAAAAATGTTTGGCTACAACTACTACAAATACCTTACGCTGACACCTGTAGTTATCTCGACATCGCCAGAAATCTTGGCAATAAAAACGCGACACGTGCCGTTGGCAATGCCAACGGCCGCAACCCGATTCCGATCATTATTCCGTGCCACCGCGTAATAGGCAGCAATGGCAGCTTAACCGGGTTCGGTGGTGGTTTATCGACTAAATCCTATCTTCTCGATCTGGAAAATTCAGATCAACTTTGCCTGTCGCTGTAGTGGCTTGGTAGTGGCTTGGTAGCGACCTGATAGTGCTCGAAACAATAACTCCGGCAATTTTACTGTACCTGGCTGTGGCCGCCTTCGGCACTGCCATACTTCACTCAGTCGGAGGTTTTGCCGGCGCTTTGTTAATGTCAATAGCCATCAGCCCGGTACTTGGCATCAAGCTGGCTGTACCACTTGTCAGCGTGGCAATGGTGGTATCGCACGGCATGCGCGTGTATTTGTTCCGCAGGTCAGTAGACTGGCCGCTTTACGCTTTACTGATATCCGTTGCTCTGCCGTTTATATTACTCGGTGTCTACGCCTACGTGAGCTTATCAGAAGCCGTGGTCGGGCTGTTCCTTGGCAGTTTGCTACTCATCACGCTACCATTGAGACGCTACCTCAAAAACAAGCAAGTGCCAGTGCCGCGCTCAGCCATTGGCCTGGTTGCAGTGCCCTATGGTTTTTTATCAGGAGCAAGCTTTGGCGTCGGCATGATGCTGGGCCCGTTTCTACTCGGGGCCGGGTTAACCGGTGAAGCACTGGTCGCCACACTGGCGGTGCAGGGATTCACACTGAATCTGATCAAGACGATCGCATTCGGTATATCGCCCCTACTGGGTCTGCGGGAAATCATGCTGGGCATAGGCATGGGGCTGTGTACATTCCCTGGGCACTATATCGGCCACAAAATTGTTAAACGCGCCAGCGACTCCGCCCATGTACTATTCATAGAGGCCGTCATGGTGGCCGGTGCTCTGTACTTTATTAGTCGCGCTTTTGTTGCTTGACACGTTGCCTGCGAAGAAGTTAATTCTGTACTTGCAGCCTGCGGTACACTTGAACTACCCCGAACATCAGTACATCCATGACAACCATCCATTTTATCCGCCACGGCCAGTCTACCTGGAATGCAGAAATTCGCATTCAGGGATCATCAGATCCTGATCTATCAGACCTCGGCCGTGAGCAAGCCAGTGCACTGGCAGGCAAACTACCGGCTTTCGACCGCCACTTCAGTAGCGACCTGAAGCGCACCCGACAAACCATTGAAGGGATTCTTGAAGGCAGAACCGAAAACGTCGAGTATCGTAGCTCACTACGCGAAATTCACTTAGGCCCGTGGGAAGGCATGTTGTTAACAGACGCAACAGAACAATACCCCGAGCAAACAGATAAATTTCGCAACAACCCGGCAAGTTTTAACCTTGAAGGCGCTGAAACTTTTAGCGACCTGCAAGCCAGAGCACACAAGGCAATCAATCAAATCGTTGCCGAATGCCCGAGGCAAACTGTGTTAGTGGTAAGCCACGGTGCACTGCTGAAATCACTTTTGATTGACTATGAAAACAAACCCATTGACAGCATCTGGCAAGACCCGCACATGGATAATTGTGGCCACAGTATTGTGGAATACGCAGACAGCTCAGCAAAAGTAATCAAGTTCGCAGATCACGATGAGTGGTAGTGAGGCAGCAGTGCGTTACTCAGGGCGCTGAGTTAGCAATAAACTGAGCAATTAAAATCACTGCCAGCAAAAAATATTACCTTGAATGTCAGGCTCAGGGAGTTCATCGCTACGACCAATAGTATGTGTGTCCTCGCTATCAACACGCAGACCAATTAACCGTCTGGTGAGGCTCACTGTTGCAATGCCACCCCCAGCTCTTTTGTTGCAGCAGCGACTCCACTGGAGGCAAACTCCCACTCAAGTGCGTAAAGAGCAGTTTCAATGACGCCCAGTACTCCAAGAATCATCGGTGCATTAACATAACCCATATGACCGATTCTGAATCCTTTTCCATTCAGCTCGCCAATCGTAATACCGAGCTTTACCGAGGCATTTTGTTCGCACCAGTCAAGTAGCGTCTGTGGCGAGTACCCTTCTGCCAGTTGTATTGTGGTAACACTGTTTGCGCGTTCAGCCGGTTGTTGAATATTAAATTGCATTAAACCATTGCTACCCCAGGCACTTACTGCGCTGCGCACTGAGTCTGCCAATAGTTGATGACGATCAAATGCGGCGTCAAGCCCTTCGGTGAGCAACATATCAAGAGCGCAATCCAGACCGAACATCAGATGCTCCGGCGGTGTGCCGCAGTACTTCATATAGTGTTCCGGTCCATCACGGAAGGTCCAGTCCCAGTAATGGGTTCGCAGTTGTGCCTTTTGATGTGCCGCTTTGGCCTTTTTATTTGCAGCCACGAAGCTCAGCCCCGGTGGCATCATCAAGCCTTTTTGCGAGCTGCCTATTGCAACGTCGACACGCCATTCATCCATCAGGAAACGGGTTGTACCGAGTGAGGCAATGCAGTCAATCAGCAACAGTGCAGGATGGTCAGCCTGATCCAACAGGCCACGTATGCGCTGTACATCGTTAACCACACCGGATGCTGTATCAACATGCACAGCAAGCACTGCCTTGATGCGGTGTTTACTATCAGACTGCAGAATCTGAAGCGCTTGTTCATAGTCAACTGCACTCTGCCAACTACTACTTACAAACTGTAAATTGAGCCCTTGCAATACGCCCGACTCGCCCCAGTTTTTCGCAAATAAACCGGATTCAAGTACCAGCACTTCATCTCCTGCAGAAAGTACGTTGCCCAGAGCCGCTTCCCAGGCGCCGTGACCGTTCGCCGCATACATGTAGATATCGCCTTGCGTCTGGAATACCGTTTTCAGCGATGTGAGACAACGTTCGGTTACTGCAACCAGTGATCCAGTGTAGATATCGATGGCGGGCCGGTGCATCGCATTCAACACAGCATCCGGTATGACGGTGGGGCCGGGTATTGCCAGAAAATCCCGCCCCTGCCCGACTCGGCCTTTAGTTTTTGTCACTCGTTATTCTCATTGTTAAGTCCAAGCTTCATGAATAGATACCGATAGAAATCGGCTAGCGTCCCTTCGAAGTTTTGTTCTGCCAGTGGTCCGGTGGAAGCTCGACTTGACTTCAACCCTTTGTGCAGGTTCTTCAGTATTTGATGGTCCTCTGCATTGATCTGTTGCCATTTTTCAATACGCTGCTGCAGTTCAGCCTCTGATAAATCCTGCTCATAAGTGGCAAGCCCCCACTTGACAGACAACTTGTCTGTAGCCAGCGGATGTAATGCCAGATAAACCAGTGTGTCTGCTGATACTGACGCAATCAATGCTGGAAAGATACAGAATAACTGAGATTGCCTGACTTGCGCTGCTGTCAATGAAGGGTGATGACTTTTTCGCGCAGGTGCCGTGGATGCATGGCTTGCAGTATACGCGGTGTAGGCTTCGGTTCCGTCTACTTTTTTACATAAGCTGGTTGGTGTTAGATGGTGCAATGTATGCGGATGAACCACAGACAGATGGTAGCCATCCATAAAGTTCTCTACCAGCGATTTCCAGTTACAATCCCAGACTTCATCAAAGTGAACAGCGCTGTGCATATCTTGCATGTGGTAGTTCTGCAGATGCGCGCACAGTGTGTCGAGAGATTCATCACTGTGCCACTTGGCATCTATTGCGGCATTGAAAAAAATAAAACCCTGCCAGCAGTGTGACTTGAATTCAGGCAGTGCACAGTCTTTGTCCAGTTGTTCCTTTGGCACCAGAGGTGCTGATCTGAGCTTACCGTCCAGCGCATAGGTCCAGGCGTGGTATGAGCATCGAAAACGTTTGGTGTTGCCTGCTCCTTCGGCGACCGGCATCCCTCGATGGCGGCACACGTTGGATAAAACTGCGATCTGCGACGCTGACTTTCTAACTACAAGCAATGGCTCAGAGAGGACTTCAATAGTGAAGTAATCACCGATCTCGGGGATTTCATCAACCCGGCCAAGGCAGTGCCACTCATTGTTGAGTATCTGTTCTACTTCATACTCAAGAAACGCTGCGTCAGTGTAGCAACGAGGTGGCAGACTATGACCCGCAGGTCGGTTAACAATCTGATTTAAGATATCCTGCAAAGCGGCTTCCCTCAAAGCGCAGTTAAAAACAGCCGGTCTACATAGGTATATGACCTGGCTGTTGCGTCACCCGCTGCAACCAGCCACGGATACCGGTAAAACGGCTCAAATCAAATCCGCCCTCATCGGCGACATGCGTATAAGCATACAAGCTAATATCTGCTACAGAATAGCTGTCACCGACCAGAAATTCATGCTCAGCGAGCCTTTTTTCCATGACTTCGAGGGCACGATAGCCAGGCGCTTCTCTCTGGTCGTATTCCGCCTGCCGTTCTGCAGGCAGGCCCAGGAAAGTCTGGATGAATCGCCGTACCGCTATGGTTGGCTCATGACTGTACTGCTCAAAGAACTGCCATTCCTGAACTCGAAATACGTCTAGCGGATCCTGCGGCATTAGAGCGGTGCCGTTCGCGTAATAATTCAGTATTGCATTGGATTGCGTTAGTACATCCTCACCGCTTACAACCACAGGAATCTGACCGACGGGATTCAGCGCCAAAAACTCTTGTGTTCGGGACTGTCCTTTGACAACCAAAACCTCACGCCAGTCATGCTCAATGTGCAAGTGTGAAAACAACAGCGCTATCTTATAGCAGTTGCCTGATTTTATATCGCCATAGACTTTTATCATTTACGCATACCGTTTACTCACTGTTGCGATGAGGAGTGTACCGTGACACCAGCAATACTGTAATCAGAATCAACACACCGCCCGCCAACATATTTGCCGATGGTATTTGCGACAATATCAACACGGCCAACGAAGCACCATAGACAGGCTCAAGCCCGGCTGCAATCAGACTGGCAGTGGTCGCACTTACCTGCTTCAACGCGTTAATAAACAGTGTATGAGCAAGCGCTGTACATACGACACCCAGAAACACCAACAGCAACCATTGGTGCGCAGAAATATTACTCAGCTCTAACACAACCCATGGCAGAAGTATGATCGACGCAACACAGTTTTGAACCATCGCGGTATTCAATGCGCCACTGGATTGAATCAAACTTCTGTTAAGCAGCTGCAAAACCGCAAAGCTCAGCCCGCTGGCCAGGCCCCAGAGAATTCCACGCCAATAGATAAGCTCACCACTCGATGCACCGGAGATAATGAATACCCCGAGCATCACAAACCCTGCTGCCACGAAAGATTCAACACGCCATCCTTCTTTATAAGCAACCGGCTCAAGCAGTGCCACAAATACCGGACAAGTAGCGAAAGTGATGAGCCCGATCGCTACTGTGGAAAACTTGATGGCAGCAAAAAAACTCACCCAGTGGAAAGCCAGTAACGCACCGGACAGCAATAATATTCCTCGACTGCGCGACGGGCGCTGCACAGACGACCGGCTCGACACGGCACGACAAACCAGGTAAAGCGCCGCAGACGCAAACAGGGTACGGCCGAAAGTGACTTCAATAGCATTCAGATCAAGTACCGCACCCAACACACCGGCAAGACCAAACAACAGCGTTGCAATGTGAATCGCAACGAGGGGTGAACTTGTCAGTCGTGCAAACGCATTACCTAGCACATGTGTGCCCTTGACCCTTTTCTATACTCTACAGCTACCGTATTTGTAGCAAGCTCACTCATCCCTGACGGTAACGCGTCGCTCACTTTCAAAAAATCGCCAGCTGGCAGCGAGGATAATACTGGTGTTGATATCGTCTTCAAACAGCGGGCTATCGTCGTTTTCCGACCCCTTGTACGAAGTGTACCCAAGCCCGAGAAATGTGGTCAGCGCTGGAGTTGGTCTATAGCTGACACCCAATGACACACCGGCATTCAAAAAACCTGCGTTGGCATCAAATGCCGGTCTGGTAGCGGTTACAAACTCATCATCTACCGCAAAAAAATAATCCATCAAGTCATCACCCAGCCAGTTAGCAAACACTGATGTGTTGAAAGACAGTTTGTTATTGCTAAAGCCCTCCAGACGATATTCCACTTCGGTATTCAGCAACGGGCCGCGGAAATCCAGCCGTCTGAAGTCTGTTGAGACAGCAAACCGTAACGATGTAAACCAGTTGAGTCTTGATCGTATATTATTTTTGGTGCTGTCTAAAAAAGGCACATTAAAACGCGGGCCGACCTCGAATAGAAAGTCGATATCAGGCATACCTTCCCGCAGCGGTGTTTCTGACGTGTCGGCATTCAGCGATCCGCCAATACCAAGGTCAATGATGAGTCTGTCGCTCTGGTAGGCAATCAGCTCTACACCGCCATCCTTGACCTGTACCTTATCACTGCGGTAAATGAACCAGGGCACAATAAACTGACGATCACTGACCACACTGGATGACGGATAAGCAGGCACTTGTAACGCCGCGGCAGCAACACCGATCTCCAGACGGGGTAACGACTCGAACACGACCGGGACTTCTCCGATTTCTTCCAGTGATTCATCAATAGATTCGAGCAATTCTCCAACGCCTGTACTTTCGTTGGAATCATCGGTTGTCGTTTCACTGCCAAAAGCACTACTGACGCTGCACAGCAGCGCAGTTGCAGCGGTTAATCTTAAAAAATTTCTAATGACTCTGACTCCCCGGTTGATTCGAGCGTGCAGACGCTGGCGGGATTATGACAGCAACTTCAAACACTTGTCATATACGTAGGAAAAGGTAATACCCTCGCCGCCCAAAACCCTGTTAGTAAAGTCGCATTGACACTAGCTTACCGGCATTGTTGTCGCAGACAGTGACACCGGATCTGTCGAGACGATCACTGGTGTTTCGAGACTCAATCCGGTGACCCGCCTGTCCGTTCGGTGCGCCGATAAGTTACCGCGCGGTCCACCCTGCAACATCGGCTGCGATAGAACTGATTACAAAATCACATCAGTCAATGCAGATCTGAACTTTCTTTGTGCTGAGGGTCTATTCTCAGCGACAACGACCTTACGATCTTTACGGAATTTAAATGACCTACTTCTGGGCCTTTCTGGCCGGTGTACTGACTTTGATCAATCCCTGTGTGCTGCCACTGTTACCGGTAATCATTGCCGGCGCACTGCAAAGCCATCGACTCGGCCCGGTAATGATGGCGATTGGCCTGACCATATCGTTTACTACTGTGGGTGTGCTGGTTACCGCCTTTGGCCACTTGATCGGACTGGACGAGCTGATGATCAACCGCATCGCAGCCGGTGTGATGATTCTGTTCGGCATTATATTGTTGCTACCGCGTGCGCAGGAAAAGCTGTCTAATGCTGTAGCACCACTGGCTTCAGGTGCGAATGCCAAAATAGACAACTCAGAAAATGGCGGCCTTGGCGGACAACTATTCATTGGTGTTCTGCTCGGGGCAGTCTGGTCGCCGTGTGTAGGGCCCACGCTGGGTGGCGCCATCGGGCTTGCGGCAAGTGGCAGCGGCCTGCTGCAAGCGACTCTTACAATGCTGTTTTTTGGTCTTGGTGTTTCTGTGGTGCTGCTCTCTCTCTCTTATGGCACGAGAGAACTGCTGACAAAACGCAGAGACCGATTGATGAAATGGATGCCCTATGCGAAACCAATCATGGGCGTGGTGATGATTCTGGTCGGAATTGGCTTACTGATGGGCGTCAATCACGCCATCGACAACTACCTGCTCGACATCATGCCTGCGTGGCTGCAGGACCTGTCAGTACGTTTTTAGATAGTGTTATTTCAACGCTCAGGTGCAGCTGGCACCGTGTATAGTGGCTGCGCCCGGGCCGGCGCAGCGCCACTGCAGCGCTTGCCAACATGGCCGCTGGAATGTGTCTATTTGATAAAAATACGACTTCGGTTTTCGATAAGCCTTAAACTATCCACTAGTCTAAAAAACCAAGAATAAAACCTAAGACCCCTCATATCGCCAAACTATTGACACCTCGTGTCCCTCTGTTCAGTTCAACCATCGTATCCATCAGGCGTGCTTTGCCTGGCCTGTTTTGATGGTGCGAATGTTGAAAGTCCCGGACACTGACCAGTAAGTCTGCTGCGATTTCTCACCAATAAACAAAAGGCATTGCGTTGAGCACTTCGAAAAAATGGTCGTCTCGCCTGAATGAGTTTAAAAAGTCCGACAACTCACGCGCTGTACTTGAGATTGCACTGACCGCCATTCCGTTAGCCGTACTGTGGTACGCCATGTGGAGAGCGCTGCTGGCAGGCGGTGTGTTGGGCTATCTGTGTTTTATTGCAATGCTTGTGGTTGCCGGTGGTCTGGTGGTTCGGCTTTTTATATTGCAACACGATTGCGGTCACGGATCTTTATTTTCATCAAAAAAGGTCAACGACTGGGTTGGCAGAGTTATTGGTGTATTTACCTTCACACCCTATGACTACTGGCGATATCTGCACGCGGCACATCATGCTACCTCCGGCGATCTTGACCGACGTGGCCTCGGCGATATCGATACGCTAACACTGACTGAATACAACAACCTGAGCGGCATTAAAAAACTCCAGTACCGGGTCTATCGCAATCCGTTTGTACTTTTATTAGTCGGCCCTTTTTACATGTTTGTGTTGCGACACCGCTTACCAATATGCCTGATGACAGATCGCACCGCATGGATCAGTGTTGTGACAACAAACGTGGGGATCATCCTGGTTGCATTGCTCTTTACCAGCCTGATCGGATTAAAAGCCTATCTGCTGATACAAATCTCGATCGTCACTATAGGTGCTGCCATTGGCGTGTGGTTGTTCTATGTGCAACACCAGTTTGACAACACCTACTGGGAAACACGACCAGAATGGACACACGAACATGCTGCTTTACATGGCAGCTCTTTTTATGACCTGCCCAGGCCATTGATGTGGATCACCGGCAATATTGGTATTCATCACGTGCATCATTTATCCAGTCGTATTCCATTCTACAAACTGCCAAATGTGCTCAAGGCGCATCCTGAGCTGAAAGAAATCGGCAGACTAAAGTTCAAGGAAAGCCTTAAATGTATTCACCTTGCTCTTTGGGATGACACCACGCGGCGCCTGATCTCGTTCAAAGAAGCAAAGCAACTGACTGAGACAGCTCAGCCAGCCTGACCAGCACGGCCAGCACGGCAGCACTGCCTTATTGGGCACACTGCCTTGTCTGCGATGTAAAAACAAAGAAACTCTCTGCTGCACAAACATACCGCAGGTGCGGCCTGCTGACTCTACTGCAGCATCTGTAGCGCCATCCTGAGTTAACATAGTGCCCGACTGGCACTCTCTCATTACTGCTCCCCTTCAACTGGCCCTGAATCCAGCTGAGCCTGATACAGCCGGGCCCAAATCCGTTGGCCCTTTCAGTGCTGCTGAATCAAAATACCCATTGTTGTTACCAAATGGCGGTTGACGACTGCTTGTTACGCACTCTCCGAATTTTGATGTTGCTGATTTCAGAAAGTTGACAGTATTCAGCTATCTGACAACAACCTCTTCCGCTGTCACTACCACCACAACCAGATTCTCAACAGAATTTGGTAAGTAATCAGCTTCAATCCGTCAACAACTACGCAACAAAGAGCAAGTGAGCAGAATTTGGCAAGAAGACAATAAGAGAATAATCAGGAAATAACTATAACAGCGATGCTAGCCTCATAAAGATCACATAGCAAGCAGCTTATAGAAAAGATAACGAAAGTCGATAAATTCAACCCACATCAGACAACTGAATACCGTAAGACTATGTCGCCAAAACAAACAAACATTTTGTTGATCAGCCAGGATCAGCAAATACAAAAATCGATAAAAGCTTTGTTAAGCAACTTTAATGGTGAGCTTGATGTTAAAGACCATATCGATGAAAGCGACATCGCGCTCGACGACAGCGATAATAACTGGAATTTAATTTTTGTCCACACCGAAGCGCAAAAAAAGGAAGCGTTGCAAGTATGCAACCGGTTCAAATCCCGCAAGCCACTGCTCCCTGTTATTGCGGTATCAAAAGATCCCAGACCGGAAGTTGCGGCAGAGTGCCTTGCCAACGGCGCTGACGACTTTATCGGTTATCCGTGGAACAACACTGAGTGCATTGCGCGCACCTCTGTTGCGATAAAAAGAAACAAAGAGATAACGCGCCTTCTAAACGGCAACTCCGCCGCAGACACTGATCTTGAAGCATCCTCAACACTTTCAGAAACTCCTGATTCAGCGATCAAGACCATTGGCGACGTAGAGGTTTGTCAGGTTAATCGCAAAATCAAAGTTGCAGGACAGCTGCTGCAAACCACCCAAACCGAATACACTTTGCTCAGTTACCTGATAGACAATATTGACAGACCATGTTCAAGCGTAGAGTTGCTCAATGATGTCATCGGTTACAGAGATAAAAACTATTTGCCATCGCTGCACTCGCATATTTGCCGTTTACGCCGAAAGTTAAAAGATTCAAAAACAACTTATATTCAGACTGTCTGGTGTTATGGCTACAGAGTTGGCTTGTACAACTCTTAGGTTTGACAAATCAAGGCTTGACATACGCACTTCCAATTAGCACTGCCTTTATCGTGTAATACTCAACAGCCGGGAATAGCCGGTTCTATTATCAAGACCTACTGCAGAACAAACGCCGGGTCACCAGAATAACTGCTGGTGATATTGCGGATATCAAGCCCTGTTACAGGCATAGCAAGTGCATCGCGCACATCTGATCCTGCTATTACTCGCCCACCGTTAACCCCGGAAACAAAGTTATTGTCATCCTGAATTACTATTCGGGTGTTGCCCTGCAGCTGTATATCTTCAAAAACGTTAAACTCGGCATCATCTTCTATGTACTTGCCACTAAGTACGTATGGACGTAAACAGTCCCAGTCAGAAAGATCCTTATCTTGTCGTGATGCGACAAATATATCGTCACTGAAACTACCACCCTGAATGGTATTAAAGTTTGCCCCGAGTTCACGCGGGACCCCTCTTTCACCACAGTTACGATACAGAGTGACAGCGGCCAGTGCATTACCAAAAAAATCACTGTTGCGAATCGTATTGCCCTGTGAGCTGTCTATTGCGATACCTTCACGCTTGTCTTTTCTTTTGTTTCGCTGAGTTTCGAACCAGTCACCTGTGTCTTTATCGCGAAAACCATTGAAACTGATCTCGCTGTCTTCAATCGTACTGCCGTGGGTGTTGTACTCCAGGTACAAGCCCATCGCACCGTTGTCAGAGAGGATGCATTTTCTACAGGTGAAACCACTTGCTTCTGTATCTACAAAGATGCCATGCTGAACATTGTCTGTGATCGTGACGTTCTCAAAAGTCACCCCTTGCACACCGCGTGTAATAGTGACTCCACCGTCAAATCGGGCAACCGTTAAATTGCGCACAACCACGTTGTCAGCAGATATCACCAGCCCGACACAGTCGGTATTACAATCACCATCAATCGTATGACCCTGGCCATCAAAAACGATATTGGGTGTACTTACACGATATTTGGTTTTGAGTACGTCGGCGTCGAGTGTCAGGTTTGCAGTCAACTCTATTGTCTCATTGACAAAGCGCGGATCTGACGAGCAGGCAGTTAAAAACAGAACGATGGGTAGTAACAACAGGCGCATGGCATTCGCTCTCCGATAAGTGGGACGCAGTGTTCCACAAACGATACAAAATAACTCTGGCGAACATCACAAGACTTGCGAGCAACTCAAAATCACTGCCGTAAAGGCGCTTTAATTTTTATTTATTTCAATCACTTGAATACACTGACAGCGTTTATAACTTCTTGAACGTCATAGCATAAAAGTGTGAAGCCAAAATAACGAACATCACAGTTTGCCAGATCGTGATTGACGAATTACCTGATTGATTTCTTGTAGAATACCGCATGGCAACACTTGAAACACCGTAATCCAAAACCTGAAAACAAGTAAAGATGTCTAAAAAAGTGATCTTCATTGGTTGTGGAAAAGTCGCAACCGGCGCAGCGTTTCTGCTGCATGAGCAAGGCATTGAGGTGCAAGGAGTCAGAAGGAGTCCGCATAGTCTGCCATCCTACATGCAAGGCTTACCGGCAGATGTATGCGATCCAGCAAGCCTTAAATTCCTGAAGAACTCAACAGCTGACACAGTTGTGTATTCAGTCACTGCCAGCGGATTTACTGAAGCCGACTATACCGCAGCGTATGTAGACGGCTTAAAAAATACCATCAACGCATGTAACGCTGATACGGTAAAACGATTATTGTTTGTCTCTTCAACCTCTGTGTACCATCAAAACGACGACAGCTGGGTTAACGAAAACTCTGCCACCAAGCCTACCCGTTTTAATGGTCAGATCATGCTCGAAGCGGAACGACTGGCAACAAGCAGCGGCAACGCAACATCAGTCAGGTTCAGTGGTATATATGGGCCGGGACGCAATAGAATGATAGACCGGGTACGTCAGGGTAAATGTACACCAGAGGATGCAGCAGGCTATACCAACAGAATTCACTCCGATGACTGCTCGGCGGTTATTGCCCACTTAGTCACTCGGAACGATCTGCCATCGGTAATTCTGGCCAGTGACTCAAAGCCTGTCAGTACTATTGACGTTGAAACATTCATTGCTAAAAAACTTGGTATCGAAAAGCGCTATGCAGAAAGCACAGCCAACACTAAACGCATCGCCGGCAGCAAGCAATGTTGCAACCGGCTGCTAATGGACTCAGGTTTCGAGTTTACCTACCCGGATTATCAGGCAGGATACTCATCACTGATTGAGTCCTTATAAAACATCGCATAATAAACCGAAAGGTGGTGGAATAGTGAACGCTATGGCAACAGACTCTGAAAGCTTGCATACTGATCTCTATCCTCACAGTCTGTTAACAACAGTGTTCCAAGACGTGATGGACTGATCCACGATCGATCAAAACCGGACTTTTCAAACCATCCCCATTTTGCGTCACGATCACCACCGTTGTCATCTTCATTGATGTGTAAGTCAAAGCCGAAAGGCTTACCGATTTCAATGCCTGCAGATTCAAGATTGACGGTAATTTCAACGTCATACGTGCCGGTGGTACCTCCTGCGCGGTGAAAGATTCGCAAATCCTGCGGAATATCACCGGGAAACACAGGTAACGTATCGTTATCAGGCAGAAGAGTTACCTGGTAGTCGTTGATTCCGTCATAAGATTCGCCTTTACTGTTGTCCCCATCTATGAACAGCTCGACACTGTCATCGTGCCACGGGAATTCAGAGTCGATAATCACGTTACGTAAGCTGTCGTTTGACACTCTGATTCGAATATAGAGGTTGGTGCCATCGTGCATCACCCACCACTCAGAGTAACCGGCGCCATCCTGATAGCGAGGCACAGGTGCCAATAACAGATTGTCGATATCATTGCCGCGAGTCTCGTAGTTATAAGTACCGGCATTCGCCGCTCGACGCCATTCACCAGCCGCGATATTGCCATCGGTGTCGGGTCTTTGTGCTACATACGGCACCAGTACTTCAATTACATCAAGCTCTCTGCTTCCTTCGAGATCACAAACCCTGGTGCCATCCCAGCCAAAGCCACTGGCTGGAAACGGCACATGAACACCACCGAATAACTGGTTAGCAGCAGTCGTACGTGAACGCTCAAAAGTTTCATAACTCACCGACGTAGAGCCGGGATCGACGCAAAAACTATTTGGATACGTAGCGTCGGCAATCACACTGAGGTTGTCACTGGTGACCTGCTGATCAGACTGGTCGTCATCGACTGCATTTGAATTTGATGGATCGCCTGACTCGGCAACATTCTCCGTCTGACTGTCCGCGTCGTTGAATGACATTGTTTCAAGACTGCTATTCCCGGGTTCGGCGTCGCCGCCATTCGCGCCATTAACAGCCTCGGACTCCGCTTGTAACTGACCGATCTGTTGTAGTGTGGTCGGCTGAACTACCGTCAGTGCGGGCGGATTATCATTAGAAACACCATTTGCCGAGGTTGTATCTGCACCGCCACAGCTAGCGAGCTGCGCTGCGATTGAGAGAGTGATCAGTGTTTTTACGAAGAGCGAATCCATCATTTTTCATCCAAATGTCATGACATTAAGATCACTCTAGCATGTGATCTGATGCATGACAATGTCATGACACCATAAAGATGGAAATCGCGGTTAATCCGCGAGCGTAGTGTGACGTGCAAACTGTGCGGATGAGAGTTGGCCATTGGTTGTATAGCAAGATGCAGCTCGCAGGCAATGGTTGTTCCCTTTTCAAGAGCTGTAACGCGGCAGCAGGGCCAATGGCAAGCTCCCGCAGGGGCGACGATCAAAGAGACTCAATCGTGTAGTTTGTACATCACACTACACTAGATTGCGGCCCCTTCCGGAGGGTCCGCATATTCTGGCTGGCTGAAAAACAACCCGCTTATTCCCTCTTTCGCACAAGCACTCCTTATCGCTTCGCGCTGTTCGAGCTTTTCGGCCATTTTCCGGATTGCGGCAAAGTTTCCTGCCTTGAAATCCGAACAGCCCTCTACCGGGTACAACTGAGCCCAGCGAAAACAAACCGCGAGATAGAGATCAACAATAGTTGGTGTATCACCGAACAAATACCTGGCAGATACATCGTATGCCTCATTCAATACCGTGAAGCGACGATGCATTCGATCCAGCGTTACCTTTGAAAAAGTCAGTAAGGATTGCTCATTCTGACCAGCATACTTTTGCGGATAAAATCTCTGTCGCAGATCACTGTGTAAAGAGTTACTCAGGTAAAAAAGCCACTTCAAAAACTGTGGTCTTTGCAATTCTTCGGTCGCGACAGTCAGCGCGTGATGAGCATCTGCCTGCGATAGCAATATGGCTGCAGTCTCAAATACCGGTGCGCCATTGATAATACATACCGGTATCAAACCATCAGGGTTAAGTTGTCGATACTCAACTGATTGCTGCTGCTTGATACTTCGATCCACCAATACGGTCTGGTAGTCAACTTGCAACTCTTCCAGCAACATCCTGACAATCAACGATGCATTATCCGGCGCATAATAGAGCGTGACTGGCTGTTTATGGGCTGCTGTCATATTAAAAACCACAAGCCAGAAAAACAGCACCTTTGCGGTGCTGTATTTTCATACTCTACTCATCAATGCCTGTTATCAACGCCTGACTCAATCAAGCTTGCTTCATCTTTTGCAAACGCTGCATGTTACCCAGCGTTTTTATACAAGCATCAGCAGCTTCTTTGCCTTTCTTTAAAAAGTGAGTCTTGAAGTAGTTGTGATGTTCATCGTGTTCATGGAAGTGATGCGGTGTCAGCACAACAGATAAAACCGGTACTTCACTGTCAAGTGATACCTGCATCATCGCATCAAGCACTGTACGGGCAACAAAGTCGTGCCGGTAAATACCACCGTCAACAATTAACCCGCAGGCAATAATGACGTCATATTGACCGGTTTTGGCAAGCAATTTTGCCTGAAGTGGTATTTCGAGGCTTCCGGGCACATCACAGACATCAATCGCGGTGACACCGTGCTCTGCGACTTTCTCTGTGAATGCAATGCGGGCCTGGCTAACAATATCGTTGTGCCAGCCTGCTTCTATGTAGGCAATTCGGGCGTTACTGAAATCACCGCCAATTTGCGGTGTGAGTTGTGGCTGATTCATGGCAGTCTCCTGTGGTTACCAGAATCAGGGCGTGACGGGCACAGCACACGATGCGCTGATTGGAATTCCCGCTCTCTCTTATCCGGACTTTCACAGCAGCACGCAATTGTGTTGGCTGTCGTACCGTCGGCTTCGGAATCGCACCGAATCTGCTTGACCACAGACAAAAATCTGCCTGTGCGCTCGCGGGCTGAGGCACTTGGTGCCAACACCGCCGGTGGGGAATTTCACCCCGCCCCGAGAACGTGTCAGATTACTCTGACCGCTGCAGTGTATGTCTATCAGCCGCAGCTTGTAAACCAAAACCGGCAATTTCCGGCAGACAATGACGACTCTGTTGGATCAGCCGACTTACAGGGCAAGTCAGGCCAGAGGCCGGTCAAACAATGACCCGAATTGCGACATTTTTTGTTCACTGCCCGCAAGCCGCAAACAGTGCCACGCCATTGCATGATTAGAAGTAACTACAGGCAAACCAATAGCA
Source organism: uncultured Granulosicoccaceae bacterium (assembly GCA_938007995.1). GTDB lineage: Bacteria > Pseudomonadota > Gammaproteobacteria > Granulosicoccales > Granulosicoccaceae. The sequence goes on from CALLLW010000055.1 coordinate 50,315, forward strand.
TCTTCGATACGATGTACCGCCTCAAGCATTCGAATACTGGTGCACGAGACAAACACACAATCTACCGCTGTCGCTGCAACTAATTGCTTGATTGATTTCTCCAGACTCGGAATATCGATACGTGCTACCAGCGGATCGAGTGGCTGATTGAAAGAGCCAAATACCGGCACACTGAACCCGGCGTTAACAATGTATTGCCGTAGTACATCGTTAACATCACTTCTATACGGTGTAAGCACCGAAATGCGCCTGGCTGATAGTGCCCGAAATGCAGCAAATGCTGCTGTGATAGGTGTTGTTGGACTGGCGTCCGGCTGGACCTCGGCTATGCGATCAAACACGGTCTGTTCACCAAGCACGGTAGTCGCCGAGGTACATCCGTAAGCGACCACATCGAGCTTTTCACCAGGCAGAATATTCGCCAGAGCCTGCGGAATTTTCTGCTCCATAGCGGCAAGGCTTTGCGGTGTTATCTCGGGCGAATTACCTACCCTGGTTTGATAGGTCGCGATTGCATCATCGGTGAACACCTGACGAAATTCGTAGTCAATAGTGTAGTCTGACGCAAGCACAAGCATGCCGATTTTTGCCCGATAGCCAATACCATCGCAAAGCTCGTACGGCAGTTGCTCGAGCAATTGCCAGTCCCTTTTGATCGTATCGCTATCGCTCTGCATTGCCGAAGTGTGTAGCGCTATACAACAGCGGTAATAGCTATTTCGACAGTAAAGTCAGGCGACGCCAGCTTTGATTCAACACATGCCCGAGTCGGCGTATTACCCGGCGACACCCATGCGTCCCAGACTGCATTCATTTCGGCAAAATCACCAATATCAGCAAGCCAGATCGTCGCTGTCAGCAGTTTGCTTTTATCAGAGCCAGCCTCTGCAAGAAGCTCGTCTATGGCGTTGAGAATATCTTTGGTTTGATCAGTAGCACTTGCACCTTTGGCGTTCTGCGCCACCTGCCCTGCGGTGGACACAATACCGTTGTGCACCACTGCCTGACTCATGCGGTCACCGGACTTTATTCTTTGTATTGTCATTGCTTTTTGTTCCACTGAATGAGTTTTTTGGTAGTCTATCACGCTGAACAACAGGGCTGTATCTGCCGCTCTGGTTAAATACCTCATACTTCATAAGGAACTGCCATGCGATACCTGCACACCATGATCCGGATACGCGATATCGATGAATCGCTCGACTTCTGGTGCAACAAGATGGGGCTTGTCGAGACTCGTCGGACAGAACACGAACAAGGCAGATTCACACTGATTTTTCTCGCCGGTGTCAAAGACGAGTCTCGCGCCAAACAGGAAAACTCACCTGAGCTCGAGCTTACCTACAACTGGGATCCGGAAGACGATCTTGGTAACTCGCGTAACTTCGGCCACCTGGCGTATAAAGTTGACGACATCTATGCCACCTGCCAGCAGCTGATGGACGCTGGCGTGACGATCAACCGCCCACCACGCGATGGACGCATGGCATTCGTTGTATCGCCTGACAACATCTCTGTGGAGCTGCTGCAGGAAGGTGAAGCACAGGCACCGGCCGAGCCATGGCTTTCGATGGAAAACACCGGCAGCTGGTAATCGAGCGCACCACTGGCATTTTGTAAATGATACACAGCAAGGCAAAATATAATGGCAAATCTTCAGTACCATCAGTACCCCTATATGTCAGATAACTATGGCGTGCTGGTGCATTGCCCGCAAAGCGGTGATACGGCCAGCATTGACTGTGGTGATGCAGCAGCAACGAATAGCGCACTGCAAACCAAAGGCTGGAATCTCACGCATATATTTGCCACTCATCATCATGCAGATCACGTGGCTGGCCTGACAACACTCAAAGCAGAACATAACTGCAAAGTGATCGGCCCTGCCGGTATAAACGGCGTTGATCAGCAGGTATCAGACAATGATCAATTCACTTTTGCAGGTATAGAAGTTCACACACTGCATACGCCCGGTCACACCAAAGACATGATCAACTACTATCTGCCTGCAGAGAAAACCGTATTCACCGGTGATACTTTATTTACCCTTGGTTGTGGCAGGCTCTTTGAGGGTGATGCAAAAATGATGTGGCACAGTTTGTCAAAGCTTATGCGGCTGCCGCCTGACACGATTGTCTATAGCAGTCATGAATACACTGAGGCGAATGCTGCTTTTGCACTGACTATAGATCCGCACAACGGCGCATTGCTGCAACGCGCAGAGAAAATAAAAACGCTGCGTGCGAATAATGAACCGACGGTACCGAGCACACTCGCAGAAGAACTTGCAACCAATCCTTTCTTGCGAGCGCAGGATCCAGCCATCCGCCAACATCTCGGCCTGGCTGATGCCACAGACGAAGAAGTATTCGCAGAGATTCGTCAGCGTAAGGACAATTTTTAAACTTTTAAAAAAATATGCCGGATTCTGTCAAAGAGTCCGGCAGTCAGCGTTAACGCTTTTTCGGGGGCGCCTTTTCCGAATAGACATAATGATCCGGCATCACAAAGCGGACTACCGGAAACAATGGCCACAGTAGATTCATTTTCTGAATCAGCGAGTTCAGCCACGCATCCAGCTTGCGATCAGGTACTGAGTCCCCGTCAAACCCGGCCGCCCGCTTAAGCGCATCGCGCGACAACGGCTCCTCCGGGTACCGGATCAACTGCGCGAGAATTTCGTATTCCAGAGCGGTTAGTGACTCTTCGCGCTGACCCAATGTGGCAGTCAGCTCAAGCTCGTCCAGTCGCGGTGGTAATCGCAGGTAATGACTCATGATTGTTAAATATTCAATGCTGCCGGGTAATGTCAGAAATCTTCTGTTAGAGACCAGCCTGTAATTGGATTAAGATACCAATGATCGGCACCTTTGGTGCAATATTACTCACAATGCTCCTCGATTTATAACCATAAACCACAGTGACTGCCCGCTACGCCATATATTTTTCTCCAGACGATAATTCAGAACTGGGAATCTATGGTGCCACCGTACTGCGTCGCCAGGCTGAAAACGCCAGTGACTGGCTCAATCCAGCCCTGGCAGTGGAGTATCCTGATGCTTCAGGCTCGCCAGATTCACTGGACTGGGCAGCGCAAATCAAAAAACCGGCGCACTACGGTTTTCACGCCACTATTAAAGCACCTTTTGAGTTGGCTGAAAGTCAATCATCTGACGAGCTGGCTGAAGATTTAAAACGATTCTGCCAGTCAAAGACAGCGATCACTCTCGTGGGACTCAAGCCAGTACGCTCGTGCAGATATCATTCACTGGCGTTTGATCAACAACCATCGGCATTGCCACAGCTCGCAGCGGAGTGTGTTACTCACTTTGAAAAGTATCGTGCCCCACTGACAAACGCAGACATTGAAAGACGCAACCCTGACTCACTGAAAAAAAGCGAGCGCGAAAATCTGCACCGCTATGGCTATCCTTATATCCTTGAAGATTTCAACTTTCACATGACATTGTCAGGCCAGAACAAAGGCGATGACGTTGCATACTTCGAATGGCTTTGTGACTTGTACCAGGTGATGGTAGAAAAGCCACCGGTCTTTGATCGACTGTGCGTCTTCCGACAACCGGACCGACAGAGCCCTTTTGTCAGAGAAGCTGAATTTTTCTTCGGGCTTACCTGAAACTGTAAGCCCAAAACATTCCCACCAGCACTATCAACAGGCACGGTGCTGTCAATTGGTCGCAGCTAACTTACCTCACCCTGCAGCTGGCATTATTCTCCCAACCCCAGCCATCCCCATCTGGATCAGAGGTACTTAAAACACACAATGGCACGAGCCCGGGGTCAACTGGTATTGTTGAGACAGAAATACTACCAACAGCCGCAGAACTCACTCTGCAAGTGGCATTATTCTCCCATCCCCAACCATCTCCATCAGGATCGGAAGTACTTAAAGCACATGTTGGCACAGCGCTGTTTAGTACCGAAGAACCCGGGCTCTGGCTCGCAGACGGAGATGAAACTTCTGCAGCGCCAGACACAGCTGACACCACCCGGCAACTGGCATTGTTTTCCCAACCCCAGCCATCTCCATCTGTGTCCGCAGCAATCGAAGAACACGCGGGAATCGGGCGCGCTGCAGGAGTGACCGGTGCCAATGGCATAACGATCACTGCAGGCTGATCGGCAACTTCCAATTGCGGTTGCGGTTGCGGTTGCGGTTGCGGTTGCGGTTGGGCTACGAAATCGGGCGAGTACAAGTACTGTAACGGAAACACAATATCTACATGACCATCGCACCCTCTGGCAGGTGTAACGGGCCACGCATACACCGCGCGAATGTTACGGTTAATTCTTAAACTTCTAATTGCAGACAGTGTGTTTGGATCTTGATAAAAAGTCTCTCCAATAATGATGTCACTGCTGTCTCCTGCTGCAGTCATCGCGGCTTCAACCCTGGATAATTTCAAATCAAGAAATTGATACGCATGGAAATCCCATACCGCAGGCGGCCCATAACCTGTCTCTGCGTAAACCTGACTCATCACTCTATATCTGTCTGCTGCCAGATTTCCGATAACAGATAAATCAGAACTCGAATTCTCCGCCACTGACCCGGTCGCAACTGAAAAGCCAACAGTATCCTGCTTGCCAAACGCAGCGTTGTACAACGACCATATATCACTGGCATATCGTCGATCTATGGGCTGCGTGGAAGCTGCAGCACCTTCGTTTCGCAGATCAATTTTGTAGTCCATATTGGCACCAACAATAATCGGCCTTAGATTTCTAATGAGATTCCAATTCTCCTGCATGGCCACACTGTCGTAAGACTGCCAGTTTTTCGGACTGCTTCGAGATATCGGGAAAAACCCCACGAGGATTTCTTCAAAGCCCGCCGCACTGATGTCTGCCAAAAAATTCGCAAGACTTTCGCGTGCCTGCGCCTGCAGATTTCCACCGGTTGATCTAAGTACAGTGCCGGTGCTTAGATCTGTTGCATGGTAAATAGGTACCCTCAGGCGCCGCTGTCCATTTTCATACATCGCTCTCAACTGCCGCCTTACCGTCGCACGAACATTCGGCTGATGATAGTTAGCAATGATCCCGAAGCTTTCTCTGCAATTTTGATTGCTGTTGCTGTTCAAAACCGCTTGATCAATCTGATACCAGGCATAGTTCGACCCGCCGACTCCAGTTGGATCTGCAGCGTACGAACGCAACGGCACCATCAAAGTGACTATTGCCAAAGAAAACAGCATAAAAACACTATTTCTTATTTTCGGCGCAGTTCTTTTGTTCATCGATGTCCTTGATTTTGATGCCGATCGTGACCGATGTCACACTAACAAAGAATAAACACTAACCTCTATGGGTTTAGTTGTGATTCGCATCATAGAATTTCGTGTAATGTGAACTGGTCGACGAAGTGATAAATAAAAGGTGTTTTAGATGATTTCAATATGGAAAGCAGGCACTTGCAAAGAGTCCCGCAAGGTCTCACCTCACGCACCCAACCCGCGTTCACCATTGCATTGCGGCGGCTGTGACAGGGAACGATAAAACATGATCTGCAAACAATTGCAGTGCAGTGTCTTTCTACCATGCGATTGGCAGCTGAATTAATATAAACAAGGTTACCCTACTGCCCCAAACCACAGAGAACCAGCCGTGATTCTGATACCACCCCCTGTCTACGGTGCTGCAACACTGCTGCTGATGTGGTTGCTGCACAAATACATTCCACTTGGCTGCACCACAGCGAGTTGGCCACTAACAGTTGGTTTGTTTGTAGCGGCCGGTGGCCTGTTGATAGAGGTGGTTGCTGTCTTCAGCTGCCGGCGCTCAAAAACCACGATCAACCCGATGCGTCCCGACAATACCACCACGTTGATCACGCACGGCATCTTCTCACTCAGCCGTAACCCGATGTACCTGGGTATGGCAATCATTCTTATCGGTGCTGCATTGATGCTACGCTGCCTGACGCCATTGATGATGCCGGCAGTCTTCTGCATTGTAGTGACGATAATGCAGATAAAACCCGAAGAGCGAATGCTTAGAGAAAAATTCGGCGACAGCTATGAGCGTTACACTGAGTCGGTTGGCCGCTGGATTTAGCCCATCGCAGCTGAACTTCGCAACGTGCAACTGAAATGACAAAGTGGCAGCTGCGTTTAGCAATGCGCAGCTTCGGGTATCAGAACTCCCAGTTAACGCCGCTTTCATTCGATACGTTGCACCAGGTTTCACCCTCAGCGTAACTGAAGTAGTAAATGGTTTGTGAATCTGCGTACCAATACAGCTGCTTGATGACTGTTTTTCTCTGTGTCGTACTGGATAGTACCGTGGTGTCATCCGGGATACCGTTCAACGCCCTTTGAAATTCAAACTGACTTGCACACGGATCAACCGTGGCGGCATCAATTTCAGGCTCTGGCTCATAGGTTTCAGCAAGTTCAAGCGGTGCCTCTGCCGAGTTACAGGCACCAAGTACAACCAGCGTTACCGCACATGACAAATTGCTGCTAATGCGTTTTATAAGTTTCATTGCGTATTCCCCGGTACCTTACGGCCGCAGCTCGTAACGGAAACGTCGCTGACTAAGCGGCGCTGAAGTCACCGCTGCTGCATCAGGATAAAAATCAAACCCTGCGCCACTGACTGCTTCATTATTACCGCGCCAGAAAATTTCAACTGCGGCAGGATTGCCAAGCTGAGCTCTTGGTAGCGCCAGCTCTGCCACACTGCCGATCTGTGCACTGCTGACTGTCGCCACATAGGTCCATAACCAGTTAGTGCCGGATCCTGAGTAGCTATACAAATCTGATCCCTCCAGCAGAAAATCTGCACCAAAAGGTAACTCTGACGAGAACCCTCTGAAGCCGGTCGCGTTGTTATCATCTGTACCGATAAAAGCCGCATGTCCATAGGTTAAACGAGCCATCACTGAATCATTCTGGTAGGCAAGAAACACCATGGACTCACTATGTGCGATATATCCCTGCCTGAAGTCAATCTCTTCTGCCGCACCGCTGATATCAGCTGCATCAGGTGCCAGTGGCGTCAATCCTGCCCAGTCCTGCAAACTGCCATCAATAGAAAGCGCTGATACAAAGTTCGAACCATTGGGTACTGATGCTGCAGGATTAACCGTGATGTTAACGACTGCGACCAGTCCGGTAAGTTGTCCGTTAGTAGCTCTGAACTCAAAAGAATCGGCACCACTGAAACCTGAGTCAGGGGTGTACTGCAACGCCGGTGCCGTGCCGCCTAACGTCCCGTTAACCGGTTGTCTGGTGACCTGGTAAGTCAGCGCACCACCGTGAGCATCAGTGGCAGACAGATTCACCGCAACAGAACTATCCTGCGCTAGCGTTATAAACTGCGGCATAGCAACCGGAGCAACGTTTTGCCCGGCACCCGCTGCACTGTAATTAAAGAAACGCCCTGCAGCACCGGCCTCTAACACAGCATCCGGATAGTAATCTACCGTTGTGCCATTCACTGCGGCATTTTCACCCACATAAAACAATCTTAAGTCAGCTGGATTACCCATCACACTGCGAGGCACACTGATTTCTGCTGTTTTACCACTGATCTGTAAGTCAGCGTTTGCCACTACCGTCCAGCTCCAGTTGTTGCCAGTACCGGTGTAGCGCAGCAACTCATCTGCTTCAAGCAGATAGTCTGCACCCAACGGATAGCTGCTATCAAAATTTTGAAAACCGGTACTGGTGCTGTTATCTGTATCTATGTAAATACCATAACCCCAGCTTACCGATACCGGATTGTTGTTGCGGAATGCAAAGTAAAAATCAGTAGCATCATGAGCCACCCAGCCTTCAAGCCAGTCTATCTGATCACCATTGCCAGTGGCATCAACCGGATCAGTACCAAATGAATCAATGCTGTTCCATTCGACCAGATTGCCATCTACAGCAATAGTTGCCGGGTTATTGAGTGCTTCGCCAATGCTATTGACTGTCACTACTGCTGCCGCACTGGTGGCAAAACCGTCACTGACTGTGAATGCAAACTGATCTGCACCGCGATGGTCAGCATTAGGTGTATAGATCACCGACGGCGCAGTCCCGCTAAGCGTACCGTTAGACGGTTGATCCACCACCTCATACTGCAATGTATCGCTGTTGAGATCAGTACCGGTCAGTACAATGGCAAGCTGCCCGTTAACAGATACACTGAGATTCTGGGCCAATGCCACCGGAGGTGAATTGCCACCACCATTGGCAATTGTGTAGGTAAAGAAACGCTCATTGTCCGGCAGTGTTTCTACCGCCACCCCGTTGGGGTAGTAGTCCACGGCATCGCCACCAACGGCGACATTATTGCCGTTAAAGTACAATCGCAGCGTTGCCGGACTACCCAGCAGGCTTCTCGGTACCGCGAGCTCTGCGGTATTACTGCTGATCGCATAACCGGCATCACCGATCTCCTGCCAACTCCAGTCAGTGCCCACACCTGTGTAACGCTGCACCACTCGACCCTCGATCAGATAGTCCGCACCCACTGGCAATTCACTGCTGAAACCTCTGAAGCCGGTATTAACATTACCATCAGTATCGATATAGATGCCGTAACCCCAGTTCTCAGTCACTGCACCACGATTGGTGTAGGTAATATAGAAATTGTCATCACTGTGTGCCAACGCTGCACTCTGCCAGTCGATTGTGTTAGCGGCTCCGTTAACATCATCCGGATCAACACCGAACACAGCTAGGCTATCCCACTCATTGGCAACACCGTCTATGTTTATCAGGGTATTAGCCACCGGGTTAGATACGCTGGCTATGCTTTCCGGTGGTGGTAACTGTGGCAATACCGGCATGGGTGCCGGTGGACCGCTTTCAAGCTGCAGCAGATAGCTGGCAAGGTCAGACAACTCTGCAGCAGTTAACACAGCACTCTGGTGTGCAGCGATCGCATCTTCCACCGTGGGTGCGGAACCATCATGCAGATACGGTGCGGTTTGCCACAAGCCTAATAAAGTTGGTGTATCAAGCCCGGTTAATGCAGCCCCCAGACGCTGACCACTGTCATCGATCAAGGTACCAATGTCATGCAACAGAGCTGCATTTGAATCAGTAAAAATATCACCGCTATGGCAAGTAGCACAGCCGTTACTTAAAAACAAAGACTCACCGTTCAACGCAGCAGTAGTCATCGTGCCGTCCGCGTTGCGGTGTGGACTGGAATCAACTGATTCGAGACTCTCCATATAAGCCGCAAGCGCATCGAGATCAGCACTCAAACCAGCTTTGGCAGATCCGAGCGGCGGTGCTGTGGCGGCAAAGTCAGTATCAGACATTAAACCGGTACCACCGGCAAAGTCTCTTATCTGCCCCTCAAAGTCCTGCACTTCATCGAAATTGCCAGTCCAGTGCAACATGCCGTGACCGGTACCGGCACGACCCTTTAGAGTAATGGTATTACGCAAGCCTTCACCCAGACCGGTAAAGTCCCAGGTGCGGCCATCGTGCTCACCGTCAACATGGCAACTGGCGCAGCTCATATAATCTAAACCAGCGAGTCGATCATCACGTGCATCGTAAAAAAGCTGCTTGCCTCGCAGCACGGTGCTGTTGAGCTCTTCATCACTGACCACGTTGACTGTTGCAATGACCGAACTGTTGGATAAACCACGCTTGGTAATGCCTTCAATATCATGCACACCAACGGTGCGATCCATAAAGTTATGTACGTATAAACGCGTACCATCTTTTGACACAACAGTGCTCTGTGGTGCACGCCCTGTATCGAACCGACCAATCTCAATACCAGTTGGTACATCAATCACAGACACCTGCCGGTTACCTTCGAGTGAGGTAAACAGTGTGACACCCAGCGGATCAAACGCAGAGCTAACGGCAACACTGGCATTGTCATGATCTATGCGAGAGCTGGTTAACTCACGGTTATCAGTTATGCTGATCTTTGAAGTGACAGCACGCACTGTCTGATCAAACGTCATCCCTGCACCACCGCGTAAGTCACCGGCAAGAATGTTGTCCTGCTTCGACGGCAACCAGGCGGAATCACCGGCGGGTGAAATAACCACCGGCCCAAGATAATTCGGTACACCGGGGCCTGCATGTTCTGATGCAATACGATTTATGTGTTGCATGACGATGGTGTCTTGCAGTGCCAGCGTTGCGGCATCAAGCACCAGCACTTCGCCGCCAAACTGCTGCACACCATTGTCAACCATCACAAAGCCTGTATCCTCACCAGGCAGCGGATCAGTGATGTAGCGCGATACATAGAGCGTTTTATTATCAGCCGTTAGGGCAAGATGGCGCGGGTTGGCACCTACTGCTGTACTGTCACCCAACGCACCACCCAGGCCGATGCGCTGCACTCTGCCAGTTGCCTGCAACGCAACCAGTGCACCGTTATTGTCCATCACAATACCGTAAGGCTGTGAACCCCGTGGTAACGGGTAGTTTGCAATCACAGCAAGGCTTGTCGGGCTAACCACACTGATACTGGCAGACTGCCGGTTGACCACCCACACATTGCCATCACCGGCCTCTGCAACATTAACCGGTTCATCACCGACTTCAATCTCTGCAAGTAATGAAAGCGTGCCAGTGTCAATCACGCCAACGGTATTGTTATCCGGGTTAATATTCCATACCTGTGATGTCGTGCTGTGCTCAAGTAAACCACTTGATGCTTTTGGCAAGCTGCTCTGCACCGGCGGATGCACCACCTGGGTAAACGTGCTTCGCAGTTCTTCACCCGATGCATCACGTACTGTCAGACTGACCACATAACGACCGGGCCTGCTATAGCTGTGGGTGATTGACGGGTTGGAGCTGAACGCGGTATCGAGATTGCCATCACCGAAGTTCCACCGGTACTCAACATCACCACTGCCTGCCGCAGTCGCATTAAACGTAACATTCGCCCCCTGCTGCACCGGTGAAGAGACAACCGGCTGCACACTGAGCGCTTCACTCAGCTCGGCACCGAACACCTGCACTTCTGCCATGTGTAGTGGTATCGGCTTGTTATTCGAATTTAGCTGTATACGGATATACCTGCCGGTACGCGCTACTGCTAAATCAGTAACCCGTGCTGCAGCACCAGATGCAAACTTATTGAACACGCCTGCCTGTGCAACCGTGCTATCCAGACTCTTGCTGTCAAACGCCTGATCAGACACCAGCAGATAAAAATCTGATAAACGCTCAGTGCAACAATCGGTGCGGTTGTAGATAACCACAGAGTCAATGTCTACCACTCTGCCAAGATCAAGTTCCCACCAGGCATTGATATCGTTATCAGTATGGCTCAACACACCGGGGCCTGCTTCAGGACATTGCAAACCGAAAGCATCAAGGCCGGTTGCGGAACGACCAGTGATACCGGTAGCGACCGAACCTGCACAGTTAAACGGACCCACCTCGGTTCCGGTATTGGCACCGGAACGCAACAACGGTTGCGTAACACCGGATGCCATAGAGGCAGAATCAAGCTTCTGACATTGTAAACGCACCTGATTAACCATGGTATCCGCGCGTCCGTCAAAGCCTGTCACGGCCCAGCCCGCAGGACAACTGGCTGAGAACTGTGTACCTACTTCAGTTCCAGTGATACCAATATCACGCGGCTGACCAATCCAGTCACCATTTGCAGCTACCGAAACACAACGTGCGCCAAGACTGTTCAACTGCGTATTAGAGCGACCATAGATACCCGCCAGTACTTCAGTGCTGGCACAGGAAAGATCAAACTCACGGCCGCCATTGCCGCCAATGAAATTGTTACTGCGGTTATTGCCGTCAGTGAATCCGTCAATCGCCTTGGCAGCCACATAACCGGTGTTACGGTAAGTGGATGATTGAGTGGCTGTGCCGCTCATTGCCAGGTTACCGATATCAGTACGCCGGGTGCCGAACACCTGCACTTCGGCCAGTTGCAAAACATTGGTACCGGCTAGCTGCACACGCACATACCGCCCTGCGGTATCGGCTTTTATATCTGTCTGTCTTCCAGCGACGCCAGTGTTCGGGAAATCAGTGACACCAAACTGTGACTGTGCAAGCGACAGATCAGTAGAGCCAAAAGGTTCTGTTGAAACCAACACATGAAAGTCAGATAGACGGGATGCACAACAGTCGTTACGGTTCCAGAGGCGAATGGTATCGATATTAACCACTCTGCCAAGATCAAGCTCCCACCAGGCCTCACCTTCTGTAGCAGTATGACTCAATGACCCGGCTTGAGCACCACCGCTCAAGTCACCATCAATGGCTTTCTCTGCGTCAAAGTAGTTTTGCGTTTGATGTGCAAAAGTAGAAGACTGTGTGGCTGTGCCCTGTAGCGCGAGATTTTCAAGCTGCGTATCCAGTGCTGTGATACGAATCACCTGAGCCTCGGAAGGCACACCGGTGCTGTCTACCGCAAACAGCATCCAGTAACCTGGAATACTCACGTTCGGGTTCTGGTGAATGGTTACTTCAAAACGGTTGTTTGCCGTTTCGCGAAAAACGGGCTTGTAAAAGCGTGCATCAGTATTAACCGCATGCGTGGTGGCAGACATTCGAATCAGACTGAAATAGGCAATATCACCAGCGGTTACTACATCTACCGTTTCACCTGCATCAACACTGGCATTCAGTGCATTGACTTCCGGGCGGTTAGCTTCGCTGCCATCATCGTTGTAAAGATAGTGTGGCGAAAAGATCTGCGCATCCTGATGCGTACCTGCAGAGTTAACATCGTTAATCGAGTAACCACCACCTGCGGTGATCACACGCCCATCAGTCAATAACATGGCCGTTGAATGATAATCACGCGGCACAGACATATTCGCCATGCCACGCCACGTACCAGTCTCGGGGTTCCAGATTTCCGGCTCCATCACACTGCCGCTGTCTCTAAACTTGGCACCGGTAGTGTTACCACCAACAACCAGCACCTCACCGGTTGGCAGTGGAATTAACTGATGAAACTTACGGCTATGGGTCATTTCACCGGTCGTGCGTATCTCAGGTACCGGTCCATTCAAATCTATCGTGAAAGCACCTTTACTTGCACCAGTGGCGTTGCCACCCCAGCTACCGTCGTTACGACCGGTTGAGATCAACTTACCAATGTCGTACATCAACTGCACACCACCGGCATGGTTGACTCCATCAGTATCAGGCTCTGCCTCACGCACTTCACCGTTACCCTGATAGTTGATCATCTGGTTTTCAACGGTATCCCAGTAGTGGTAGATATTTCCGTTCGGCGCAAGACTCAACAATGGAAATACCGATTCACGCCCCAGTTCGTTGTTACGTTGCCGCATGGTGATAAAGTCAATGCCGTTCAGGACTCCCCAACCTGTATCCGGATCCCAGAGATCCGGGTTACGTGGATTGCTCGACGCACCCATCGCCGTCATCACCTTGCCATCACCGGTAGCCAGAGTTGTCGGATACCAGCGCCCGCCGGACGCCATGTTCTCCACCGTTTGCCATTCGCCGT
>CALLLW010000056.1 GCA_938007995.1 uncultured Granulosicoccaceae bacterium
GGGGATGAAAATACTTAAAAAAGCCGGGATAATTCGTTTTTTATGCCCTTGCTAATCGCATATTTGCATTTGGCCTTGTCCGTCTGCGGTATTCGCAAACATCCAGCGGGCCGACTTTCGCTTATCAATTTCCTATAGCGAAAAATCCCCGATAACTTCACCAACGGGCTTGTACAACCATTGGATAAGATCGCCGCTTCGGGCGATCTATCCTATTCGTTATGCTGACCTTACTAACCTCATGGTTATTACTTACGTTATAACGGACAATACACCATGCTGAAAGTGAAAATTACCCCCGTTGGCAACTCCATGGGTATTTTGCTGCCAAAGGAAGCCCTTTCTAAGCTGAAGGTCGCAAAGGGCGACACTCTTTACCTGGTAGAGGGCCCGGTCGGATACACAATAACACCATACGAACAGGACTTTGAAGAGCAAATGGATGCCGCCAGCTCTTTAATGAAGCGATACCGAAACACACTGCGCCAACTTGCAAAATGAATGAACCACGCTGGTTACTGGAACAAACTATTGTTGCGGTTCACTCTGTTGTTTTGGAGGAGCACGGCGGTGCTCCCGGGATTAGAGATGAGGATATGTGGGCCTCAGCACTTAAGCGCCCGATAGATAGCTTTGCCTACGATTTTGATACAACAATTTTTCAGTTGGCTGCGGCCTATAGCTTTGGCTTGGCCAAAAATCATCCGTTTGTTGATGGAAATAAGCGTATTGCATTTCTTGCAGGCACTCTATTTTTTGAATTGAACGGATACAATTTCATTGCAGAAGAATCAGATGCCGCTTTTGTTTTTGAGAGGCTTGCCGCCGGCAAAATCAAAGAGAACGATCTTGCTATTTGGCTTAAAAAAAATTCATCGTAATTTTGTCGTTGCGCTTGTACGTTTAGCATCACGGTGAATTATAACACTACGTCTACATGTTCTTTTATTTCTCACTTCAATAATCAGAATTAACAGACACGAATTAAAAATAATCAGGAAAAGTACGCCTTTCAGTTTAGCGCGATCGACCCGTACACCCGATCCACAGCTTCATTGAGGAAAAGTGTCGAGCATAGTTGCTTACTGCCACACACGAAACAAGTGAACTGCTGTAATTAGTTGCCATGCTATGTGTCAGGGCGACAAATCTATAACCGCACTACAACGAAACCGGTCATAGAAACAAATAATGCTCCCAATCTAAAGAACATTCAATTTACCAAAATACAAACATCATCTACCGCGCTTATCGTAGCTTATTCGACAAGTCAGCATAGCCTGCTGTTTCTGCAACGTCTGCTGGCGTAAGTCCGTTCTTATCTTGTAAATCCTTATCACTGCCAAGTTGTAGTAGTGTGGTGACAATTTCAGTTTCACCGGTAAGTGCTGCTATGTGCAATGCACTGGAGCCATTTTCATTGGTGTGGTTGACGTTGATACCCGGCGCTGCCAGTAAATACACAGCAACATCCGTATGACGATTGTCGATGGCTCGCATCAATGGAGTCCACTGGTATACATCTGGCAAGTTGATATCTGCACCTGCCTGATGCAAATCAAGTACTGCTGATCTGAAGCCTTTAGCAGCAGCAATCATTACTGCAGTCCATCCGTTTGTGCTCTGTTCATCAGGGTCCGGCTGATACGATAAGACCTTTTCAATCATCTCCGGCTGATTGCCAAGCACTGCGTACATTAACGCGGTTCCGCCTGTATAACTCTTTGTGGAGAATTTAAGCCCACGCTGCATTAGCTCTTGTAGCAGGCAGTTATCTCCCACCTTAACGGCTGCCATCAGTGCAGTTTTTCCCTTGTTGTTGGTGAGAGCGACATCAACGCCCGGCAATAGTCGCTTTAGGTCTGCGACTTTGTCCTGATCGATAGCCCGCTTCCATTCGGTCTCAAGTTGTTCAGTTTGAGATTGTGGACTTGTTGGTGGGATCGGTATGCAGCTTTGTTCCGAGGCATACGAATTTACGGTGACCGATAACAGCAAACACACCAGCGCTGTACGGAGCTTCACCACTCTCACAACAGATATTAAATCAGCTGCGCAACGCATAGTGTGAAACTACTTCTGCAAAAGCCGCCTGCGCGTTGTATTTGCCGGAGAGCCGTATCAACGTATCGCGATTGAATGACTCGTCGCGTAGATCAAGAAACTCTTGACGCCATTCATCATTCAACGGTTGTCGTTGCTGGTGGATTACCTGAAATTCTTCATCCGATAAAAACCATGTGAGTGTTTGCTGCTTGCTGAGCAGCGTGAGGATCTCGTAGTGAGTTTCCGCACCGCCTGGTGTAATCAGAACCTCACCTACCAGCGGGTTATCAGGGTTTGTGTACATCTGCAGTCTGAGCAATACCACGGTTGCATTGGCATGCTCTATCAGATCAGTCTCAATACCTACAGCAAGTGCTGATTCCTGCTTTAACAGGAGCTCTATATCGGCCTGGGATTCACTTCCTCCCAACCTGAAAAAAACTGCAGACTGCCAATCTACATCTGATTCAAGCTTAACCGGCAGGCAGGTGACGGTGGATCCGCCTGCCTTCATCATTTTAATGACTGATTGCGGGAAAGTTTTATTATTCAATTCATTCGACACGAGAATGATAGCGCCCTGACAAGTGTACTAATTACAACCGAATGCTACATAAAAAAAGGCAGGTTATCCCTGCCTTTTTGTTAATTGCGACAATTCAGCCTACCAATCGCGAACATATCAGCGATTGGCAGCCGGTAACATCCTGCTATAGCGAGCGCTGCCTGATGGCTGAATGACCTCTGGAATACCGATCAGGACTTTGCGACACCTTACCCTCCCGACGCTGTTGGTAGAACCACAGATTGTGATGCTGCTCAGCCCACTCGGCAGAAACATAACCGGTTGCCATTCCCTGAAAAGCACCTTCGGTTCCTGCTGTGCCGATATAAATATGTCCGATTGCAACAGCCATCCAGAAGATACCAGCTACCACATGCCAGACGTTTGCATCCTGCATCATGCCGCGGGTTATAGATACAGGAATCAAAGCCTGCAGCGATGGGAAGCTTGGCGCTACCATGATCAAACCGGTAATCACTACCGCCATACCGAACGTTGCAATAATCCAGAACCAGACTTTCTCGCCAAAGTTCATACGCCCGGCACTCGGGTGTTTATCACCGATCATACCGCCACCGGCCTTGATCCAGCCCCAGTCTCCCTTTGAAGGAAAGTTGTGCCAGATCCACATTACTATCATCAGCACGATACCCACACTCAGCACCGGCCCCATCACATTATGCAGCTGGATAGACAGCTGAGCCCACGCAGCGTAAGCGGCTTTACCGCCTTCCAGATTGCCAAACAGTGGCAACAGTAAGGTACGCCCGAGCAGCATACTCATGCCGGTAATAGCAAGAATGATAAAGGATATGGCAGTGGTCCAGTGCACCAGCCGCTCAAACCACGACCAGCGTTTTACCAGCACGCCGGATGGACGATGGGTTAACTTGTTGCGGCCATGAATCAGGTGATACAGCAGAATTAACAAGCCCATTGCCGCTATGGCCCAGGGAGCATACTTAACAATCGGGCCACGCCGAAAGTTTGCCCAGTCAACACCGGCACTCTGGGTTAACACACCGGTCTCAGGCCCCTTGATCGAGCTATAACCAGAGACGCCGCCTTTCACGGCGCGCCAGTAGTCAGCGCGAGGATTAGAATCAGACTGCTCCTGCGCTACAGCACTGCTTACTCCGACTAACTTGCCATTCAATAAAAACCCGCTGAATGGTGCAACAAGTGCCGCGAGCATAATAAATGCAAACGTCCAGACGGCGATTCTTTTGCGCCGTTTAATCCGTGCTGGATGATTTTTAGGTAAGTCTTTTACTTTCATTGTTTATTCCCCCGATTACTTAAATAAGTTGCAGACAGGCAATCGTTACGTTACTGACGTCCCTGAATCTGATCAAAGCGGTCTGCCAGACCACCCGCTCTCTCTGCGGCCGGTACACTCAGCAGTGGATCTGCAGCGCCTTTGTATTCATAAGCTGACGGATCCAGAGCTGCCTGATCGACTTCACCGGAGCTGGTGAAAGAATCACAGCCAGAGATAACAGTTATCATCGGTATCAATAAAACCAGTCGCGCTGCGTTTTGCATGTTCAAACTCTTTGGTAATTAGATTTCTGCGCCATTTAAGACTCAACAGCCTGCGAATCAAACCGGCAAGGTAAGACAGGGCTTAAACAACAACGGCGGTCTAAAGACCGCCGCTATTGATGACTCTACCAGACGCACTGTAAAGACTAGCCTTTGTACGCTGTGTCCCAGCCCCAGTTATTCGGTCTGCCACCGCGCGTGGTAATACGCTCACGATAGATATCCGAAACCTTATCACCATCACCGGCAATCAGAGCTTTGGTTGAACACATTTCAGCGCATAGTGGTAGCTTGCCTTCGGCAATACGATTACGACCGTATTTTTCATACTCCACCTGAGACAGATCATCAGCAGGACCGCCGGCGCAGAAGGTACATTTGTCCATCTTGCCACGCGCACCAAAGGCTGACTGCTTCGGATATTGCGGCGCGCCGAAAGGACAGGCATAAAAGCAATAGCCGCAACCGATACACAGATCTTTATCGTGCAATACGATGCCGTCGTCAGTGGTGTAGAAACAATCGACCGGACATACCGCCTGGCAAGGCGCATCTGTGCAGTGCATGCAGGCGACCGAGATCGATCGCTCAGCACCGACTTCACCGTCGCCTATTGTTACAACCCGCCGGCGATTGACACCCCAGGGAACCTCATGTTCGTTCTTACATGCGGTGACGCAGCCGTTACACTCAATACAGCGCTCGGCGTCACAAAGAAATTTCATTCTAGCCATGACTGTTCTCCTCTAAGCTGCGTAGATTTTGCAGAGCGTTACCTTCGACTCTTGCATTTGCGTGACTGAATCGTAGCCGTAGGTAAAAGCGGTATTTGCCGCCTCACCTCTAACATACGGTGCTGTACCTTCAGGGTACTTTGACTCAAGATCTTCGCCTTCAAAGTGACCGGCAAAGTGGAACGGTGTAAACACCACCCCGCGGCCAACCCGTGGTGTGACCAGCGCCTTGACTTTAATCTTGCCGCCTTCCGGGCTTTCTACCCACACCATTTGCTCGTCATCAATTCCAACATCGTTCGCATCAGCCGGATTGATTTCAACAAACATGTCTTGCTGCAGTTCTGCAAGCCATGGATTAGAACGTGATTCATCACCACCGCCTTCGTATTCAACCAGTCGTCCACTGGTGTGAATCAACGGGAAGTCGACTGAGTGATCTTCTTCCTGAATGGATGCGTAACGAGTAGGCAGTCGATAGTGCGACTTACGATCTTCATAGGTTGGATAATCAGCCACCAGATCACGGCGGTTGGTATACAGCGGCTCACGATGAATTGGTACCGGATCAGGGAAGGTCCAGACAACTGCACGGGCTTTGGCGTTGCCAAAAGGAGCACAGCCGTGTTTTATTGCAACGCGCTGAATACCACCGGATAGATCGGTTTTCCAGTTCTTGCCTTCAGCGGCGGATTTTTCTTCGTCTGTCAGATCATCCCACCAGCCAAGTGACTTGAGTGTCTCATGGGTGAATTCTGGATAACCATCCTCTATCTCTGCGCCAACTGAGTAAGAGCCATCAGCCAGCAGGCTTTCACCGTTGCGCTCAACACCGAATCGCGCACGGAAGTTCAGTCCACCTTCAGCCACCGGTTTGCTGGTGTCATAAAGCAGTGGTGTGCCGGGGTGTTTCATCTCTGCAGTACCCCAACAAGGCCATGGCATGCCGTAGTACTCGCCATCCAGCGGGCCGCCTTCTGCCTGAAGTGTTGTGGTGTTAAAAGTACTGCGATGCTCTTTATGAGCTTTTAATCGCTCGGGGCTCTGACCGGTATAGCCAATGGTCCACATACCGTTATTGAACTCTCTGGTGATGTCTTCAATTAACGGTTCATCATCATTGACTGCAATATTGGCGGTAAACTCATCAGCAAAGCCAAGCTTCTTTGCAAACTTGTACATGATGACGTGATCCGGCTTTGACTCAAACAACGGTTCAATCACCTTTTCACGCCACTGCAGCGATCGGTTTGATGCAGTCACAGAACCATAGGTTTCAAACTGAGTTGTTGCCGGCAGTATGTACACGCCGTCCTGCCGGTCGGGTAGCACTGCTGAGTGAGTTGGATAAGGATCGATGATCACCATCAGATCAAGCTTTTCCATTGCCTCTTTCATTTCGGGCCCGCGAGTCTGACTGTTTGGCGCATGACCCCACAACACCATTGCACGGATATTATCTTTTTGTGCAATGTTGCCACGATCTTCGAGCACGCCGTCTATCCAGCGGGATACCGGCATGCCTTTGGTATTCATCGCACTGACCGGCTTGCCACCTGCTTCTTCATAACTGCCGGCATCAAAGCGTGATTTCACCCATTCATAGTCGACACCCCATACCTTGGACCAGTGTTTCCATGAACCTGCAGACAGTCCGTAGTAGCCGGGTAATGAGTGCGAAAGAATGCAGAAGTCAGTCGCGCCCTGTACGTTATCGTGACCACGGAAGATATTCGCTCCACCACCGGAAACCCCCATATTGCCCAGCGCCAACTGCAGCACGCAATAAGCGCGAGTGTTGTTGTTACCGATTGTGTGTTGCGTACCACCCATACACCAGACAATGGTGCCTGGCCGGTTTTCAGCCATGGTTTGTGCGGCCAGCTTAACTTCGGCTTCCGGCACACCGGCTACACGTTCAACTTCATCAGGCGTCCATTTTGCAACTTCAGCTTTGATATCTTCCATACCGTAGACGCGCTGATCGATAAACTCCTGATCCTCCCAGCCGTTTTCAAAGACATGCCACAGCATGCCCCAGATCAGTGCAACGTCACTACCCGGCCTGAAGCGTAAAAACTGATCAGCGTGCGCTGCGGTTCTTGTGTAACGAGGATCACAAACAATAAGCTTTGAGCCGTTCTCTTTGGCACGCAAGATATGTTGCATTGCCACCGGATGGGCCTCTGCAGCATTCGAACCGATAAAAAACATCGCCTTCGAATTGTGCATGTCGTTGTAAGAATTGGTCATCGCACCATAGCCCCAGGTGTTTGCTACACCTGCAACTGTGGTCGAGTGACATATACGCGCCTGATGATCGACGTTGTTAGTGCCCCACATTCCGGCAAACTTGCGGAACATATAAGACTGTTCGTTATTGAATTTTGCAGAGCCAAGCCAGTACACAGAGTCAGGACCGGATTCTTCTCGAATCTGCATCATCTGATCACCGATGTCGTCTATCGCTTCTTCCCAGCTGACCTTCTTCCACTTGCCACCTTCAAGCTTCATCGGGTACTTCACGCGCTTTTCACCGTGCCCGTGCTCTCTGACTGAAGCACCCTTGGCACAATGACCACCGATGTTCAGCGGCGAATCATAATCGGGTTCCTGACCGGTCCAGACACCATCCTGAACTTCGGCTACCACGCCGCAACCGACCGAGCAGTGCGTGCAAACCGAGAGCTTGATCTCTGTCTCTACGCCTTCTTTCGGTGAAGTTTCTGCAGCGCGAACTTTTTTTACCATGCCCGGCGCTGCGATGCTTGCCAGCGCCGCCCCACTTGCAGTGACTCCAGAGTGACGCAAAAAGGTACGTCTGTTTACCGCGCGACCAAATAAACCGGCACCTGAGCCTGAAGGTTTGTTATCTGTAGCGCCGTTGGAATCGGCACTTGTCTTTCTTCTGAGTTTCATTTCAATTCCCCGTTACGTGTCGATTCGATCAGAACCGGGCACGATCATAGTAATTGCGAATGTAGTCGTTCTCTTTGTAGCCTTTGCTGTTTTTGTCGAGTGTTTCAACAGGCTGCTTTAGATCAGAAGCGACTGTGGTGGCTGGCGCTACGGCTGCAGCACCGGTGGCGACGACCGCGCCTTTTAAAAAACTCCGCCGCTCGGATTTGATGAATTTCTTACTCATAAAGACCCTCCAATTTTTATTTATTGCCGGTGTGAGATTTCCTCTCCATTCCCAACCGGACAAATTTAGCTACTACTGAACCTGCCCTGTAAAAAGACCCTGTAAAACGGTACTGAAAAACAGTACCGGGCTGGATATGGCGCTATAAGTCCATACCAAGATACTGCTTTTCTATACTGAAAAAACTGTTACCAAGATTACCTACAGCACGATAAAAACCGGCGCCCGATGCTTCATCCAGCGCTGTGAAAAATTGATCTGACCACGATCCAATGTGATCGTTAAAGAACTGCCGTTCGGTAGAAAAATCTATTTCATCCGCGAGTATTATTGCCGCCATTGCCTGGCACAGACTGGCTATGTGGTCTTCAGACTCAGCAACACCCTCTGCTCTTTCGAATCCAAGCCTGCGTAAATCTGCACGCAGCTGGCCCAGTGGTTTCTCCATCAAAAAGCCGGTCAGATGCCATGACCCGTAGGGCACCACTTGACCCCGACCCAGGCCTATAAAAAGCTGATGGTATTCATCATCGATTTGTTGAAGGGTGTAATCATGTGCGGCCTTGCGAAGCACTGTCCATGCAAGATGCATTTGAGACTGAGGTTGCTCGATTTCAGGCAGGCTTCGGAGAACTTGCAGGTGTTCAGCGTTCAACGGGGCAGCCAGCAGTGCACCAAGAGAGTTATATAGATTGGAACGATCCGCTGCTGCGGCCAGTAGGTCGTGCATTTCTGCAGCACTGATCGCGGAGGGAGTGCCGGGTGAGGTACTACTGGCTGAGTTGTCTGCAGCAGTATTTCCGGCACGTGCATGCGCTTCAGGAGTGATCTCGATGAACGCCCCTTTTAAAGTAGATTTTTTATTACTCACCGCTTCTGCCTGCACCAGCTGCCTCCGCTTTCCCCTAAAAGGAGTTTGCTCCAACTCATAAGCTTTTACCAGCCCTATGATGAAATCGTTAGATTCAACGACTTTCACCTTACGTTTCGGTTATCAGTTTTTGCTTTCTCGATAACTATTGGTAACGCTATGTCTTGTGTACATCAATGCCTGTGGCATCCTGCTCGAATATATCTTTGACCCTGCAATCCTCACACATTTTGAGTCGCCGGGTAGCTTTGTCATCTTCAAACATCCAGTGACCGGCGAGTTTTGCCTGCATTCTGCCGATCATCTGCTGTGTTGCGAACGGCGTGTTACAAACAATACAGTTAAACGGTGTTTCTTCATTCAGCACACGGGGTTTTCGCGCATCTTCAGAGTTATAAAGGTATCGCGAGCTAAGGGTTATGGCGGACTCCGGGCAGGCTTTTTCGCACATTCCACACTGCAGGCACTGACTTTCAATGAAGTTGAGTTGCGGCAAGGTGGCACCATCCTGCAACGCACTTGCGGGACACACAGTGACACAGGCTAAACATAAGGTGCAGGCATTAGTATCAACCAGCACTTGCCCAAATGGAGAATGGCGACCTAACTGGACAGAATCTAAATCGCATACGCTATGCGCTGCCAGATGATCGACCGAGTTTCTGATCATCTGTCGCTTGTCATTAAACGCCTTAAATGTCGCTATCGGAATACTTGCATAATCACGGCCAGCCAGTTGATTAATTTCTTCGGCACTGCCTGCATCAATCAGCACAATGCGATTTTCAAGTCCAAGGCCCTGCAAAATAGCATTGGCGGTAGTGCTTTGAGCCTGCAGGGCTCGAGCCGCACCACTCTCTGACGACGGAGCATCGACAGCAATAGCAGATACGCCATAGGCCATTGCACCAAACCAGAAATCCATGCCGACACTGGCTACCTCTTCGACTGCCAATGGCAATACTTTTTCCGATAGCGACGCACGTACAGATTCAAGTCGTGCCGCACCGGACTCGCCATCATGCAGCAACACCGTTGTCACCTGGTTCTGTTTATCTTTCAGCAGTGAAGTTAGCTGGGTAAGCGCATCGACAGGTGACGGATAGGCATAGCGGACTGCACCACTTGGACAATGAGTCGCACAGCTGCCACAGCCCTGACATAGATACGGCTCAATAGAAATACCATCACCCTGACTACTGATGGCACCGGTACCACAAACATCAAGGCAGTTAGTGCAGGCTGTGATGCTGCTTCTTGAGTGAGCACATATTGATGCGTTGTATTCAAAATACTTTGGCTTCTCAAACTCTCCCTGCAGTTCTGCAAGCTCTGCTATTGCAGCTTCAATTTGTTTTTCATCAGCACCGGTTGCTTTGTATCCAAACGGCAAAACCTCCTGCTGCAACATGGGATGCTCGCCTAAATCCAGCACCAGATCAAAACCACCCAGCAGTGAAACGCCTGCCAGCATAGCCAGTGAACCGGGAGAATCCGGATCACCAATGGCACAATCAAAAGCACCAAGATAGCCTTTTAAAAGTATCGGATTGGCTTCAATGACAGTAACTCCGTCTTCGGTCGCCTGTTTGTTTATATCCATCGAACCAGGCACAGGAACCAACACAGTCTGCGCCGGGGTGTCTATTTGATCAGCCACTTCGAGAGCAAGGTCCAGCGGACCGATAACCAGACAGTGCCCTCGTGACTGATAACCGATCAGTGATGTTGTCTGCACTGCATTGGAAGGAGTAAATTCAATCGGCGTGCTTGGCATTAGTTTTCCAGCTGTACTTTGCTATGCGTTTTTCGATGATTTTTCAGTGGCCGTAATCGCGACTTCACTATCTGACTGACACTCTGTTTCTGATTGTACGTGCTCATCTCTTACAGATAACCCGGGTGTTGCAGATAACCCGGGTGAAGTACCCTCTACTGTTTCAACAGATTCCGGCTTGACGTGCTCTGACTCTACACTTTCTTGAGGTTCGGACTTCGCACTCTCATCAAGGGATTGATTATCTTCCGACTGTTGAGCGATTTCCGCTAGGCGTTGTTCTTCTTCAAGTGCTGCAATGCGGGCTTTTTCCTTGCGCCGCGCATGGTATTTCATATCAGAGGTAACGGTATCGCCAAGTGGTTCGAAGTTGGTGAAATCATCATCGTAGTCATCAAGCCCGTCACGCGCATTAAACTTACCGCTGAAAAACAGTTTTTTTAGCGCCTTGTTCCGCAGCTCTTTACTCACCCCTTCGGAAAAGAAGGGACTAAAGTCACTGTTGCCGTCAAGTGTTTCAATGTCTGGCATTTCAGCATCTGTCAGCACGGGCTGATCTATGGCTTCAGGCGTTACTGCACCATCAGCCGGGCAATCAAGATCTGACGGACTATCTGCAGACACCGGAGATAACAGTTCAGTATCAGCAGTAGTGTGCACCTCTGCATTTACATCACTCTTACGACGCGACCATCGACTCAGAAAACCGCCTTCACTTTCTTCGCTGCTATGCTGCTTGTCAGAAGCCTCTACAGCAGCAGTTGTAGATTTGTCAGTTGATTGGTTTTCGTGCGAACGATTCATCCTCTCCCCCGTGCCACTGCTTGCGCTTACGTCGCTTTTTTTCTGCTGGCGTATAGTTTTCCAATATAAAACGCTCCAAAGCCAGGTAGATTTTCTGCGGCATTGGTGTGCTCAGTATGGTGTCATCTGCTTCCTGATAAGCCATCGCTTCATCATAATCTGCTGTGACCAGTATCGGCGCAAACTGTCCGTCTTCATCATCCTGACAAACAACAAAAATTTCCTGCTGTTCACCTATCAGCGTATGCCAGTAGCTTTGCCCGCCATCACGATAGAACTCAAGCGTAAACCCGGTCCACAACACATCAAGCTGATCCTGTGTTTCGGTGATGACAGTTTTTTCAAGCACTGCGGCACGCCTGCCTGACAGCACCTCTGTCTCAGGCTGTCCACGCACCACTAACTCGCGTAACGACCAGACCGGCAGTTTTATTTCTGAAGTTTTACCGGCAGCTAAAATACGGTGAGTGCGAGTAAGCATGACACCAACCTCAAACACGGGTGCACGGCGTCGCTCAATTAATAATCCGTCTTCCACACCAGCCTCCTCATTCATATACGCTTCCCCATAAGCATTGACAACACAACTGCAATTCCAATCACACCACCAGACAGCCACCACCTGCACACCATCGTGAAGCGGATAGCAGACAAATGCAAACCAGCCACGGCAGAAGTCGATCTAACCAGGCTACAGGCACAGGCCATTGCTGCCGCCACCGACCGGAAAATCTGCACCAAAGCTGTGATTCACCTCAAGGGCATACAATAATTTTGCGCTGGAAAACCTGCGCAAACCGGCCGTGGGACCGCGGAAGTCACTGTCAGCCTGTGATAACCTGTCGGCCAGACATACCAGACAACGGCAAGTCAACGCCGGACAACAAGGCACTTTTACGTGGGACAAAACGACCAGCTGTACCGGCCAGAGATGAGCCAATCGGGCCTGCGCCCGACACACCCGGTGACAGTCATCAACGAGTATGGCGAACAGTCCGAGGCGCATATTCCCGGCGAATTTCCACTGACCATACGCATTGACGATACCGAGATCGTCACATTGATGACTCTCGGGTCTCAGCCAGAAGCCCTCACGCTGGGTTATGTGCGCAATCAGAAACTGATCGAATCAATCGAAGAAATCCTGTCGATCCACGTTGACTGGGATCGTGAACTGGTCAGCGTTGAGACACGCGCCGGCAATGGTATTGAAGACTGGCAGGAAAAGCTGAACCGCAAAATTGTAACCAGCGGCTGCGGCCAGGGCACTATTTTCAGTTGCACCATCGATAAACTTTACGAAGTTATTCTGCCCAGGGCTAACATCAAACAATCTGAACTCTACGAAATGATCCGTGAAGTCGGAAAACTGAATGACATCTATAGAAGCGCTGGTGCCGTTCATGGTTGTGCCTTATGCCACGGCACTCAGTCTCTGATACATGTTGAAGATGTTGGCAGACACAATGCAGCTGATGCGGTCTCCGGTTATATGTGGCTCGAAGGCATGGATGGCTCTGACAAGATTTTCTATACCACCGGTCGCCTGACATCAGAGATCGTTATGAAGACTGCTTTTATGGGCATACCTGCACTGGTATCGAGATCTGGTGTCACACACATGGGTCTTGAGCTTGCGGAACATCTTGGCTTAACCATGATTGCTCGAGCCAAAGGCAAACACTTTCTGGTTTACCATGGCGCTGACAACGTTGAGCTTGATGCAATCCCACAGAAACGTATTGTGCCGCCACCCACCAAGGGTATGCTGGACTTAAAAACCAGCTAACACCTTAATTTGAGTTCATTGAACAGCACCCACCACTCCGCTTTACCGCTGTGATCGATTTTATTGCGGCACTGGACTATTGCAATGGCTAATATTGACTTCGCTAAACGCGTTTACGATCACACCTTCAAGATGGATCCGATTGTACGCAGCATACTCGATACCGATGTATACAAACTGCTGATGTTACAAACCATTCTGCAGGAATGGAGCGACATACCGGTAACGTTCTCACTAATCAATCGCAGCAAAACAGTGCGACTTGCTGAAGAAATCGATGAAACCGAATTAAGAGAGCAGCTTGAATATGCACGCACATTAAAGCTCACCAAAAAAGAAAACATCTGGCTTGCCGGTAATACTTTTTATGGCAAAGAGCGACTGTTCAATGCAGAGTTTTTACATTGGCTTAAAGAGTATCAACTGCCGGAGTTTGAGCTCACCAGGCAGGACGGCCAGTACATCATTGATATACATGGCACATGGGCTGAAACCTCGCTGTGGGAAATACCTCTGCTAACGATAATCAGTGAGCTGCGTTCCCGTGCTGCAATGCGTGGCATGGGCAGGTTTGAAGTCGATGTTACCTATGCCCGTGCAAAAGCCAAAATGTGGGAGAAAGTACTACGATTAAAGCAGCTGCCCAACCTTAGAATAGCTGACTTCGGTACTCGCAGGCGGCACAGCTTCCTGTGGCAGCGATGGTGTGTTGATGCGCTAAAGGAAGGCCTGAACGATAACTTTATCGGCACCAGTAATGTTTTGTTGGCAATGGACCATGATCTCGAAGCAATCGGTACCAATGCACACGAACTGCCCATGGCTGCTGCTACTTTATCTAACAACGATCAGGAGCTGGCCCGCAGTCCATTCCAGGTCCTTGAACGCTGGCAGAAGACCTACGACAGCAACTTGCTTATTGTTCTACCTGACACTTACGGCACAACACGCTTTCTTAAAGATGCGCCCGACTGGGTCGCCGACTGGAAGGGTTTTCGAATTGATTCAAAAGGCCCTATCGAAGGCGGCGAGGAAATTATTGCCTGGTGGAAAAGCAAAGGCATTGACCCAAAAGAAAAGCTGATTATCTTCTCAGACGGCCTGGACATAGAAACGATCGAATCCACTTATCATCACTTCAATGGCCGTGTGCGCATGAGCTTTGGCTGGGGCACTAACCTCACCAACGACTTTCGCGACTGTGCACCGTATGAAAACGAAAACCTTCGCGCTTTCTCGGTTGTAGTGAAGCTAACCTCCGCCAATAACCAGCCCACGGTAAAACTGTCTGACAATCTGGCCAAAGCCACCGGACCACAAAAAGAGATCGATCGGTATCTGAAAGTTTTCGGGCAGGAAAATAGAACTGAAATCGAAGTAGAGGTTTAAAGGATGCGGCCTGGTCTGGCAGTAACAGGCACTGCAAAGATTTTCTCGATCAGATAACTATCGACTGGCGCGCAGCATCCGGTTGCGCCTTGCTACACCCAAAGCATGTTTACGCTCAATACGCGATACTACCGGGGCAAGGAACATCAGCAGCAGTGCTGCCAACCAGAAAAAATACCCTGAACGTAAAGCCACTTGATCATTCAGCGTAACCAGTACGCCGGTGTAGGCAGCCGCAACGATGAATAAGAGACTAATCCACCAAAACCACTTGAGTGACGTCACTTTGGTTGGTGAAAACACCAGCAATGCCCAGAAAATAAAAACAAAATTGGCGGCAGCTGACATAAGCGCAATAAAGTGAGAGATAAAACTGCTGAGCGACACTGGTGAAAACAACCCCGCAGTACCGTAGCGCAGCGCAGAGATAAACGCCTGTATACCCGAAAGACTTTTGGCATCACCGAACGTCACAGTCGCCATGAATAGCGAAGTGCCAAACAAAAATGCTGCTATGCCAAATACAATTTTTCCGATCATTTGTGTGGTATCCGCCGGAGCGTTCCGGGTTCTTTTACCCTGCCGTATGGTGTCGGCATCCTGCCAAAATAGTTTAACCGCAACGAATCGCTGCTGAATCGGGCGCGTCACGGATTACTGGCCGGTCGGTGTGGAGCTGCTTGTTGAAACGCCCCATTGTGCGCGCCCCCGCTGCCGCAGCCTCACCAGAGAATATGGGGCGTGCGCAGAGCACCACAAGCCTGCCAACAATGCTGGCTGTCAATGTCAGATTTCCACTGAACACGGCTGCTCAAACCAGCATCAGTACCCGCAGCAGCACTAGGAACATGCAACACTGGGACAATGGCAAAAATCAGCAGTTCAGTTGGTCTAATTTATCGGCCTTTGTAATCGGCCTTTGTAATCGGTGAGGTTTAGCATTCTGCTTCACCTGATTTACAACCATCTTTTGCCGGACTAACGACTGGCTTCAGTTTCCGCAGGCTCATTCGGATATCGCGCCTCAAAACGCGTTTTTTCCTGCACCACATACTGGTAAAAAGGATCACGCTCCAGCCGCGCAATGTATTCAGCCCAGGCACCTTTTGAGCGCTGCCAGCTTTGAATTCCGTCAACTGATTCCGGCAGTGCAGCACCCAGAACGGCTTCTTCTGTCACTGACTCTGCCTGCACTGTATATACAGCTGCAGAAGCAACAGCACGATTCCACCTGTCAGAAAACCCGTTCACCAACGCGGCACCAAAAACGCAGGCACCAACAACAAAACAACAAACCAGTTTATAGTGTGACCGGAAAGCACCAGACGATGTTGAACCCTGGGCATGTTTAACTGCCAGCTGCACCTTGTCACTGACTTCATCAGGTATAGACGGGCAGGCGTCATTGAAAAGCCGCTGAAGATCTTCATCGATAGAACTTTTAATGCTAACCACATTATCCATTAAATCGATCTCCGTGAGCCTGAGCCATCGGTACTTTCTGACGGAGCAGAATCGACGCTTCGCGAGCAATTCGATCAACGGTAGATTTGCTCACATCGATGAACTCGGCAATATCCTGATTCGACATCGAAAAGCAAAACCGCAGCAACACCACTTCTTTCTGCTCCGCTGACATAATCTTTATCACTTCAATCAACGGATGGTCAATCAACGGATGGTTGTTAGTTTTTTCGACTACGGGCGTATCGATAGACACGGTGGACTGAGTTGCTGCCGCCGTTTTAGAGGGTTCGTTATTAGCCAGAAAATCAGCCATCGTCACCACCGTTGAGTCCCGCGATACGGACCTTAAGTTATCCGGATCACGATCCAGTGAATGCAGTCGAAGGTGATCGTGCAATCTCGCCCAGGCAGAATGGTGCAGCCAGTCGCAAAAATTTATATCGTGGGTGTAGCGCAAACGGCCTCGCACCACAGTCATCCATACATCGTGAAACAGCTCTGCCGCCAGCACCTTATCAGCATGGGTGCCAAAGTAAAAAAAACGATAAACAGAAGCGCTGTGACGCTTGTAAAGAAGATCAAATCCTTCGGGATCACCCGCAGCAAATGACATCATCAATGCGCTGTCTGACTGCTGCAGATTTTTGGTTTTGCTATGTGATTGCATCAGAGATTGGCAAAGCCCTCGATTGCCCGACTGTTTCTCGCCGGTTGGTGTAACAATGCAATCCACCGGCCATGCCGACCAATCAAACCGACATAATCCCGTTTTAGCTGCCTGCGACACAGACAAAAAGTTCAAACACCCGCTTCGCAGCAAAGCACTAAACAAAGGAATCTAATTACGCGGTTTGCGCTGCCTCTCTACTAAATTGACATACCCTCAGGACTCTACAGCGATTAAAGTGAGCGTCTCTATTAACCAACCCATGAGACTAGAGAGGCAACCAATGAAAAACCTTGCACGCATTACCTTAGCCAGTTCGATTTTATTCGTCATAAGTGGATGCCAAACCATTCAGGGATACCTGCCCGACACGAGTCAAAAGACGTTTACCGCACCCTCGTTTTATGGCAAAGAGCTGCCATCAGGCTTTGTGTCAGAAGCGCACGGAAAAAATGCAGACAACGGCCACCGATTTCGCGGTTATCACATTGGCAAAAGACATTGGGACTTTTAAGCAGGCGTTCAGCCTGTTACATGAAGCCGCCAACCCGAGTCATGTGTCGAAGTCATCTGTCTAAGTCATCTGGCAGGGAAAAAAGATTGCAGTTCAGGATCGATTAAGAGTGAAAATTATAGTGTGGTAATCGCAGTACCACCCCTGTTCGGCGAGACAATTCTTCCCTGTGATTGTCTCGCCGTTTTTTTCTTCTTTACGCTACATTGTTAGATTTAGCGCATCAGTTAGTTAGAATAACGTCTGTGGTAGAACCCGTTTGCGAGTCATCAATGATTGACTCAAATGCCTTCAGTCGCTTGTGGATAGACATCAACTCAATAATAGTTGTCCATGAATTGACAAGGAACTGAAAAGAGTTTTCTACTCTTGAGAACGCATTGTTAATCTGTTGGTAAATGCCAAAGGTTATCGCGCCGGCTACAAACGTCGGCCCCAATGCAATCAACGGGATAAAGTTTGCACCCTGCAAATAGGCATATCTGAAGATATTGAAGTACAGATAATTAAAGTACAGCTTAAAGTAATTTTTCCTTACATGACCGAATAGCTCATTGACTGTTGGCGGTGTAGCACGAGCTTCTTCATCTTCTCCATAGACCAGCTCTTTACGGTAGGCCGCCTCCACCTTCTGGTTATTAAATTCAAGCCCCGGCAGGCGATAGCCAACGGCCGCAAGCAACACAGTACCGAACATCGCAGACAGTATGGCAAGAAAGACCAGTGAACCATTCACAGCACCGATCACTGGCAACTCGGTAATCTCTTTCGAGAGAGTCCACAACAATGGCAGAAAAGCGATCAGAGTCATGATTGAACCGATAAAGGCTGACCCGAGACTTTCAACAATACTGGCAAAACGCATGGTATCTTCCTGAACACGCTGCGCCGCACCTTCGACTGTTCGCAGATTACCCCAGTGAGTCATGTAGTATTCGTTCATCGCAGTTCTCCAGCGAAAAACGTAGTGCTGTGTAAAGTAGGCAAACAACACCAGCACCATGATGTACGGTACCAGAATATATAACAGTGTCAGCAGCTGGCTGTAGTATTCGTCAAAGGTGACATTGCTAACCCCCGGCTCCGACAATGCCAGCTGAATCAAATCATAGAATTCACCATACCAGTTATTGATATAGACACTGATCTGTACCTGAAAATAAGTCACCAGAAGGATTAGCGCTGAACCACAGACCGACCACCAGTACCAGCGGTTGCGCTCAATGAAAAACCACATCACACAAAACAACACTGTCACGATGACAATGTACTGGTAGAGCCAGATTTTTTCGGGATTCAGAAACGGCGGTCGCGCGCCTTCTTCCGTGGGTAGCGGTTCTCGCATCAGGCTGAACTGATCTGCCATGCCGTCCATCAAGCCGTACCACAGGAACAAACTGGCAAAAAACCATGCCACCGCTGACCACAAAAACTTGCGTGGTGATGGAAAAAAAGAATCAAACATCGAGGTCAGGCCCTGTATTTTTTTATCAAGTTAACCGGTTGTGCTGAAGACCGGACTGAAAATCAACGTCACATCACGTGACTCACTGCATACTACGACTTAACACCGACCCATAGGTTTCATACAAAGTCACCACACATCCAACTCGAATCTGCAGAAATATTCATGCCGAATATGCCGGATATCACTGATACCACAAATAACTGGATTCGCACCTGTAAAACAACCACTTGAGGCATGACAGAAAGGTAAGCGCGCCTTGAAGTGTGCCGTGGTGCCAAAAAATCAACACATTGCATGTGGTCCGCTGGCGGGTGCTCAAGTAATTCTGCAGATTTGCCGTTACGTGTGAAAATACCGACCACTTTAATTACGTCAAATAGATATATTGGAGCTTAAGATGGGTCTCCCCCAGACAGCGAGTTACGGCTTTACACTCGATACGTCTAGAAAGTATCGTCTCATAACCCGCAGTGATTTCGACGGACTGGCCTGCGCTGTCCTGCTAAAGCACATTGATGTGATCGATGACATCAAATTCGTTCATCCGAAAGATATGCAGGATGGCACGATTGAGATTAATGAAAACGATATCACGACCAATCTGCCATACGTATCAGGGTGCTACCTTGCTTTCGATCATCACCTGAGTGAAACCATCCGCAACGGAGCGCACGACAATCACCTAATCGATGCTGACGCTCCTTCGGCTGCCAGAGTGGTATATGACTATCTTGGTGGTGCCAGCACTTTCCCGGAACACCTCAAAGACATGATGACCGCGGTTGATAAAGCAGACTCTGCCCAGTATGTTCGCAGCGAAGTGCTAGAACCGAGCGACTGGACACTACTGAACTATCTGATGGATGCCAGAACCGGCCTTGGCAGGTTTAGAGACTTCACCGTTTCAAACTATGAATTGATGATGAAGCTGATCGACTACTGCGCAGAGCACAACATCGAAGAGATCCTGCAGCTGCCTGATGTCATGGAGCGCATCGAACTTTATATGTCGATGAAAAACAAGGCTAAAGAGCAGATCAAAAAATGCGCTACTGTGCATGACAATCTGGTGCTACTGGATTTACGCAACGAAGAAACCATCTACCCCACCAATCGCTTCATGATTTATGCATTGTTCCCTGAGTGCAACATTTCAATCCACCAGATGTGGGGATTGAAGCAACAGAATGTGGTCTTTGCTACAGGCAAATCGATTCTCAAGCGCGACTCCAAAACCAATGTGGGTGAACTCTGCCTGCGCTATGGTGGCGGCGGTCATCAGGCGGCCGGCACCTGTCAGGTAAGTACGGAACGGGCCGATGAAGTCCTTGCCGAGCTGATAAAGACGATCAACGCTGACGGCTAACAGGTCATACCGCGGATGGCCATAACTTGGCCATAATCTGGGGCCGCACTCAGCCTGTAGTCTGTCTGCAGGCGGACGTGACACTCGCAAGCGCCGGGTGTCACGTCAGGCTCGCCACTTACGCAATACATTCCGGCAACCGACACCACCTGGCTAACGCTATCTTCCGGCTCAACAAATCATTAGAATGATCTGTTGAGCAACCAGTTGAGCGTTATGAGCAGATCAATCAAAAACCGCCTCGGTTTTACTACCAGAACTATCCATGCCGGACAGGCACCGGACCCATCTACCGGTGCGATAATGCCACCAATCTACGCCACCTCTACTTATGTTCAGTCGAGCCCGGGCGTGCATCAGGGCTACGAGTACAGCCGTTCGCAGAATCCGACCCGCATGGCCTACGAGCGCTGCATTGCAGATCTTGAAAGTGGCAATCGAGGCTTTGCATTTGCGTCCGGACTCGCCTCTCTGTCCACCCTGCTCGATCATTTCAAACCGGGTGATCATATCGTTGCGATGAATGATCTGTACGGCGGTTCGTTCAGGCTGTTTGAAAATGTCAGGCGTGAATCCCAGGGGCTGGAATTTTCTTTTATCGATCTGGCCAATACCGATTTACTGGAAGCGGCAATCACACCCAAGACCCGAATGATCTGGGTTGAAACACCGACCAATCCGTTACTAAAACTGGCAGACCTCGAACGCATTGCAGCTATTGCAAAGAGCAAAGGAATACTATGTTGCTGTGACAATACGTTTGCCAGCCCCTATGTACAACGGCCACTTGAGTTCGGTTTTGATCTGGTGATGCACTCTGCCACTAAGTACCTCAACGGTCACAGTGATATGGTAGGCGGTGTACTGGTTGTTGGTGATAACAAGGAGCTCGAAGACAGTCTTACCTTCCTGCAGAATTCAGTTGGCGCTATACAAGGTCCGTTTGATAGCTTTCTTGCTTTGCGCGGACTAAAGACATTATCGCTTCGTATGCAAAGGCATTGTGAATCTGCGATGGAAGTAGCCAGCCATCTCGAGGCACACAGTGCAGTTGAGAAGGTCTACTACCCCGGACTCAAGAGCCATCCGCAGTACGAGCTGGCACAGCGCCAGATGGACGGCCCGGGCGGCATGGTGACGGCAGTGCTTAAGGGCGGACTACCCACCGCTAAGAAGTTTCTCGAAAAAGTAGAGATATTCTCGCTTGCTGAAAGTCTCGGCGGTGTTGAAAGCCTGATTGAACATCCGGCCATCATGACTCACGCGTCTATCCCTGCTGCACAAAGAGCCGAGCTGGGTATTGATGATGGACTGGTCCGGTTGTCAGTCGGTATTGAAGATCTTGAAGATCTGATCGCAGATCTTGATCAGGCACTTGAATAATAAAAATAAGTGACCTTCTGTTAAAGCAGCTTACCGGGAAAGCGTGAAACGCTCAGGCGTTTATCCCGGTGGGCGTTTTACCAGCTTCGGTGCTTACAACCCGACGTTATTCAGTTCAAGTACACGCTCCGCCCGGTAGCTGGATCGCACCAGAGGACCAGAAACCACTTCAAGAAAACCACGCTCCAGACCCCACTGCCGATACTGCTCGAATTCATCCGGACTGACATAGCGCTGCACTTCGAGGTGATTCACAGTTGGTCGCAGATACTGGCCCATGGTTAAGATATCCACATTCGCTGCACGCAGATCATCCATGGTTTCGATAATCTCTTCTTCTGATTCACCGAGACCAAGCATCAAACTGGTTTTACTTAGTACCTCCGGCCGGTGCTTTTTTGCATGCGCCAGTACATTGATCGTCTGCTCATAGCCGGCACGAATATCACGCACCGGATGCGTAAGCCGACGAACGGTTTCAACGTTCTGTGCAAACACTTCAAGACCAGAGTCGACTACCAGCTCGACCAACTCTTTACGGCCATCAAAATCCGGCGTTAAAGCCTCTACCGCAGTTTGCGAGCGCAGGGTTTTAATTGCCTTAACACATGCTGCATAGTGCGCAGCGCCACCGTCGGCAAGATCATCACGATCAACCGAGGTTATCACCACGTATTTAAGATCCATCAGTTCAACAGATCGTGCGGTATTGGCAGGCTCTTCTGCATCGAGCCAGCCTTTCGGGTTACCGGTATCAACCGAACAGAACTTACAGGCACGCGTACAAACCGCACCCATCACCATGATAGTTGCTGTTCCGGATGTCCAGCACTCGCCGATATTAGGACACTTGGATTCTTCACAGACGGTGGCGAGCTTATGTTCACGTACATTGCTTTTAACCGCTTCGTACTTGCCACCACCCGGCACTCTGGCACGTAACCATGACGGTTTTTTACCCGCAACCGGTGCTGCGTTGTCGCCCTGCTTTACTCCATCTTTAATCGCTCTGACACCATGGTCAGTGACATACTTGTTACCGGAATTGACAACAACAGCAATGCTATCGAGACTGGAAATTTTGTTTGCAGTTTTATTAGTCGTGTTATCAGCCATCAGACAGATCTGTTTTGCAGTGCTACGGTACGTTTAGCTTCAAGCGCTGACACCAGCAGCTGCTGCAGCTGATCCGCTACCGGGGCAATCTGCACTGCGCTGCTAAAGTCAGCAATTTGCGTGACTTCCAATCCTGTGTAGCCACACGGGTTGATACGCTTAAAGGGCTCCAGATTCATTTCAACATTCAGAGAGAGTCCGTGAAAACTGCAACTGCGGCGAATACGTAAACCGAGCGCTGCGATTTTTTTTTCATCCACATAAACTCCGGGAGCATCACGACGGCTAGCCGCCGAAATACCGTACTCTTCAAGCAATAGAATAACGACGTTTTCCAGCAACTCAACCAGACTGCGCACACCTAGTTTATAGCGCCTGAGATCAAGCAACGGGTAGATAATTAGCTGGCCCGGTCCGTGGTAGGTCACCTGCCCGCCACGATCCGACTGAATTACCGGAATATCTGCGGCGTCAAGTATGTGGCCGGGATCACCCGCCTGACCCAGAGTATAGACGGGCAGGTGCTGCAGCACCCAGATCTCATCATCAGAATCTGCAGTTCTGTTGTTGGTGAACCGTTGCATGTTGTCGTGAACCGACGCATACGGCTGCAATCCCAGTTTTTTTACCACAAGATCTGTCATTGGTTTCCCGGTGTGCCGCCGTGACTATAGCACCCACAAAACCTACAGCACCCATAAAACCCGGGCATCTGCGTTTACCGTGGTAAAAACCAGATCAAGCTCCTGCTGATCTTTGGCGGTGAACTGCACAGTGACAGAAATATACTTACCGTTCTTGCTTGCGCGTGTTTTGTGCGTGACCGAATCA
Organism: uncultured Granulosicoccaceae bacterium; assembly: GCA_938007995.1. Classification (GTDB taxonomy): domain Bacteria; phylum Pseudomonadota; class Gammaproteobacteria; order Granulosicoccales; family Granulosicoccaceae. Next base: position 23,478 of record CALLLW010000056.1, read on the forward strand.
CCAGACTCAATGATTGATGAAACCAGCGCCACCGCAAACGCTGCAAAGTCATCCTGATCGTTGCCTACGGCTTTTATCGAGTAGGTGTCAGGGAATGTTCTGAGAGGCCTGCCATCATCCATTTTCGACTACTCGAGTAAACGCTTGAACCGATCAGTGGCACGAGTAAAAAAACCACCTTGTCCAACCTGCTGCAATGCCACGATTGGCAACTCGGCAATCAGTTTATCTTCAACCTTAACCTTGAGCATACCGAGCTCCTGACCCGCATCGATGGGTGCGACCAGGTCACGCGACAAATGCATTTCGCGTGAGACAGCGGCACTCTGCCCCGTTGGCAGCGTAACAAATTTATCGTCTGCCACAGCGATATCGACATTATCTGCCTGACCACCCCAAACACGCACATCACCCAGCTTTTTATTTGCCGATGCGAGTTTGACAGTTTCAAAAAATCGAAAGCCGTAGTTAAGCGCACGCAAACTCTCTGTGCTGCGAAGCTGCTCATTACGAGCGCCCATTATCACACTGATCAATCGCATGTTGCCGCGCTCTGCGGAGGCAACAAGGCAATATCCGGCGGCATTAGTGTGACCGGTCTTCATGCCATCGACTGTAGGATCGCGTAGCAACAGTGTATTGCGATTTTTTTGATTGATACCGTTGTACGAAAATTCTTTGACCGAATAAAGTTTGTAGTGATCGGGATGGTCACGAATAATAGCGCGCGCCAGTACTGCCATGTCTCTGGCTGTGGTGTAGTGATCAGGTGCCGGCAAGCCGGTTGAGTTGACAAAATTTGAGTCGGTCATACCCAGCCGCTGCGCCATCTGATTCATCATCGACGCAAAGCCTTCTTCACTGCCACCAACATGCTCGGCTAACGCAATACTTGCATCATTGCCGGACTGCACCACCATTCCATACATCAGGTCTCTTACTGAAACCAGTGATCCCGGTTCAAGAAAAGATCTGGAGCCTATCGCTTTATGTGCGTTATTACTGACTGGCACCATCTCTTCCGGGCTCAGGCCGCGGAATTTGATCTCGGCCGATACCAGATAAAACGTCATCATTTTGGTTAAGCTGGCAGGTTCAACACGTTTGCCAGAATCATGTTCTGCAATCACTTTACCGGTGCGATAGTCGATCAGTATGTAGCTGTCAGCAGCAAGTCCCGGGGGGGCTGGTATTGGCATCGCAGCACTTCGAACCGGCTCAATCGTGCGGCTTTCAATAGTGCCGTTCTGTGCAAAAGCGTGGTGCAGGGGTAGTGAAAACAAAGCCACTGCAGATAACACTGCCAGCAACACTCGATGACGAGTTACCGGGCTGACAACAGAATTCACACCAGAGGAAATGGAGATAGCGGTCACCGGGGTATCCACAGTACTTAAAACAAACAAAAGGCTGGCGCACAATGCACCAGCCACGAGCAAACAGCAGCAGTTATTTTTTCACAGCTAATTATTCAACCCGGACGGTAAAATTGTCCAGCCCGGCTTCAGTCAGCTGGCCTGACACAATACCCGCACGCTCTGATGACGCAATGGGTCCGAGTGTTACGCGGTACAAGTCAGAGCCTTTGAGCGGCTTTACGTGAACTTCTTCTTCACCGTCTGCCGCAAGAACCGCATCCACAGCTATTCGCTCAGCATCAGATATCCGTGCGTACACACCAGCCTGAATGTAGTAACCACTATCATCTGTTGCGTCTTTGAGTTGGGTTGCATCAGGTGCAGCAACCGACTGGACTGCAGCGGGCACAGGCACCAGCCCCTGAACATTGACATCTGCCACCGCAGGAACTATTGCGTCAGCAATCTGCTCGTCAGTATCAGCAGCCACATTCGCCGCTGTGATTTCTGCACGGGTCTTATCATCCAGTATGTCATCATTTAACAGATCGTCATTTAACAGATCGTCGTTTGACGGATTTTGGCTTGATCCCGCAGCGGTGCTGTTTTTTGCTGCAGCCGCTATTGCTGTTGCTCCGAGTGCCGCTGATTGCCCGGTAATTGCTTTTACCTGGATAGGATTCGTATCCAGACTTACCGCCGCCACACTAATAGAGTCGGCTTCAGCAGAATCACCGGCAACGTCTGCCAACGTTTCCTGATTCTCTTCACCTGCATAGTAAAAATCTACATCAAACTTGTTCTCCGGACCGCTGAGTACCATCACCTCTTCCGGACTCAATGTCTTCACTTCAACTTCACCGGTACCATCGTTTATCATACCGAGCCGAAGTGCAGCGGCAAATGAAAGATCGATAATACGGTCACCCGAAAACGGACCACGATCATTAATTTTTACAACCACTGATCGGCCGTTATCAAGGTGGGTTACTCGTGCATACGTTGGCAATGGCAGCGTTTTGTGTGCTGCAGTCATACGATACATATCGTAGACTTCACCGTTAGATGCTGTACGACCATGAAAATTCGGTCCGTACCATGATGCCGTTCCACGCGCAGAGTACTCTTCTGCTGTGTCCAGCGTATAGTAGCGCTGCCCTCTGACAACATAAGACTCCATGTTGCCTCGCTTGCTTTTTCGTATTTTCAAGCCGGGCTTCTCTGGCCCGCTGGCCACCCTGGGCGCTGCTACCGGAACTGTATCGGTATCCAGATCATCAACAAACAAGCGAGCTGGCGACTCAACTTCTGCGGCCACTCGTGACGGAAAGCCCTGAGGCAGATTTGCGCAGCCGGAAGCTATAGCCAATAAGCTGCCTGCAGTTATCAGTTTAGTAAGCATGGTATTTTTCGTTGCATCCATAGACAGCTTTAACGACCTGTTATGCACAAGCTCTGGTAAGCGGAAATTCATTTGGTTAACCCTCGGTGCGCGAGAGCTCGAAACAATCAGCGAGTTTCTTTGCGCGAGTTTATTTTCTGACTGAGCTGATGAACAGCCATAGCGTAAAGATTACTGTGGTTATATCGGGTGATGACGTAAAAATTATGGTGCGTCACCCAGTACTCAGCTCCCGAATTAGCCTCTAACTTTAATAAGGAGTACTCTCCAGTGCCTTTACGTTTTGGATAGATGCCGGCTTTCTCAAGACTTTTTAACGGGATCGATGGCTTGGGACTATCAACAACGAGCCTTTTTCCCGCTGCTGTTATTGCCATTTTTTCAGCAACCGCCTGGCCCGACTTCCAACCATGCCGCTTAAAGTAGTTGGCAACACTACCCACCACGTCCGGAATGCTCTGCCATAAGTCATTTTGATTATCGCCATCAAAGTCAATGGCATATTCACGATAGCTGCTGGAGATAAACTGCGGTATGCCAAAAGCACCTGCATAGGATCCTTCAAGCTCGTCAATATCAAGCTTTTCCTCTTCGACCAGCAGGAATAGCTGGGCCAGCTCTGAACGGAAAAACCGCGCTCGCGGCGGATACTCAAACGCCAGAGTGCTCAATGCATCAATGGCGCGAAAACCGCCTTTAATACGACCATAGAAGGTTTCAACGCCGATTATTGCAACAATAACCGATGCAGGAACACCGTACTCTGCCTCTGCTCTGGAGAGTATCTCCTGGTTTTCCTGCCAGAAAGTGACACCGGCATCTATCCGCTCTTCGGTTAAAAATATTTTACGATAGTCTTTCCATTCAAGCCGTTTCTCGGCGGGCCTGCTGATCAATTCAAGCACTCGATCACTGCGTTTTGCTTTTCTTAATGCAGCAGTAACATCAACAGAGCTTAGCTGATGCTCTGTGACCATCTCTGCAATAAATTGTTTGCCTGCAGGTGTATCACTGTAGTCGGCATAGACTGGTGACGTGCAAGCCAGCAAGGCAATCACACTGGCGTATCGCAAGTAGCGATTGTTGGTTATTTTGCATGAATCTACTTGCAACGTCTGAAGCATGGTTAATAAGTTCATTGCCGGAAGGCGGGCATCGTACGGACTGCCAATCATGCGTTATTTCGATTTAGCCTGTCATCGCATAAACCATACAACACGGTTGCTTTTCCGATGTGTAACTGTTGAGAGAGAGTGACAACATAGCCTGCGATTTACACTTCCTGAACCCGAACATCAAACCTTAACACTGCCACAGAAAAACGTGCTGGTTGAGGCACTGCCTTCGCTTGCAAACAGAACAGCGGTTTTTAAAAACAAAAAAGCCCGGCACTGAGCCGGGCTTTTTCTACTTCTGAGTTACTACAACTCAAGTGAACTTCATGATTAAGCCAACAGTGGTGCGATTACCAGCGACACAATCGCCATTACGTTAATCAGGATGTTCATTGCAGGGCCGGAAGTATCTTTGAACGGATCGCCGACGGTATCGCCCACAACAGTTGCCGCGTGGGTCTCTGTGCCTTTACCGCCAAGGTTACCTTTCTCAACATACTTCTTGGCGTTGTCCCATGCACCACCGGCATTCGCCATCATTAACGCAAGCATCACACAACCCACCAGCGCACCACCCAGAAATCCGCCCAGTGCTTCAGCACCAAGACCGAAGCCAATTACCGGCGGAGCACCTACCGCCAGTACACCCGGCAGAATCATGCGCTTGAGTGCCGCAGTCGTTGCAATCTTCACACAACGGGCGTTGTCGGGTTTACCAGTACCCTCAAGCAACCCTGGAATTTCACGGAACTGACGGCGAATCTCCTTGATCATGTCGAATGCTGCAGCACCTACTGCACGCATAGTGATCGCGCTGACCAGGAACGGGAAAATACCCCCGATAAACATCCCCACCAGCACCACCGGGTTACCAATATCCAGATTGAACTCAGGGTTTTTAAGTTTAATGGTTTGTATAAAGGCGGCGATAATTGCCAGAGCCGCTAAACCTGCAGCACCGATTGCAAAGCCCTTACCGATCGCGGCCGTGGTGTTACCCACTTCATCAAGGCCATCAGTAATTTTACGCGTTTCTTCACCCAGTCCAGCCATCTCTGCAATACCACCGGCGTTGTCTGCAATCGGACCGTAGGCGTCGATTGCCATAGTAATACCCACAGTCGCCAACATACCGACCGCAGCAATACCAACACCATAAAGACCAACCAGTGAACTGGCAGCGAAGATAATTGCGCAGAGTGTCAGCACTGGCACTACGACTGATTCCATACCCAGTGCAAGACCCGAGATCATGATCGTTGCAGGACCGGTTTCACCGTCTGCGGCAAGTCGCCTTACCGGTGCACCACCAGTGTAGAACTCGGTCACCAGACCAATCACCATACCGCCGACCGCACCGGCCAGTACACAACCCCAGACACTCAGTGAGATCCCGCTCATCACAGTGACTAACAGTGCCGCAACAATGAATATCAGCGTAGCGCCAATGGTGCCGTAACGCAGCGCCTCCTCCGGTGCCTTATCAGACATGCGCTTAACAATGAAGATGCCGGCAATAGAGCACAGCAGACCGACTGAGGACAGTGCCAGTGGCAGGAAGCTTAACGTGCTGTTGGTGACACCTTCACCAAGACGGCTCAATTCCATCGCAGTCATGGTTGAGGCGATCGCAATTGAAGCGATCATGCTGCCACAGTAAGACTCAAAGATATCTGATCCCATACCGGCAATATCACCGACGTTGTCGCCAACGTTATCTGCTATCACACCCGGATTACGCGGATCGTCTTCCGGAATACCGGCTTCAATTTTACCGACCAGATCGGCACCAACGTCTGCGCTTTTGGTAAAAATACCACCGCCAACGCGGGAAAAAAGTGCTACCGAAGAAGCACCCATACCAAAGCCGTGAATCGCTTCAGCATGCTCATGCCCCCAGAAAAAGTACAACAAACCCAGACCGAGAAGACCTGCAGATGCAACGGTCAACCCCATGATTGAACCGCCGAAGAAGGCTACCGTCAGTGCTTCCGAAGCGCCGCTTTCAGATGCAGCAACCGTGGTGCGAACGTTGGCACGGGTTGCGGTATACATACCAAACCAGCCAGCAACCGCAGAGAAAAAAGCGCCAACCAAAAAGGCGATGCCAGTGTGATGACTTTCAAATGCGTAAAAGAGAACCGCAGCCACTACAGCCACAAAAATCAACAGAATGGAGTATTCGCGAATCAGGAACGCCATGGCGCCTTTTTGTATCTCGCGGGCGATCTCAGCCGCCTTGCCTTCACCTTGCGGGTACTTGAGCACCTGCATGTAAATGTAAACTGCCATCACGAGCCCGAGCACGCCCAGCAGTACCGGAATAAACTCCATCAGCTATTTCCTCTGTTAGATTTTTGGAAGGTGTTGTTTTCGGTAGCTATTTTGTCGCGAGGAAAAATCAACGCGGCCAAAACGCTTAATTTTGCCTCATGCAGCGACACAGACACAAGACAAAAGACGCATTTAGTCCCCTGTCAGTAATATAGACCAAATCCAGCCTGGCTTTTTGACGCTTATACCGGCTTGCCCGGACTTTCCGGCAGTTGCCAGTCAATTGTTGATTTACCGCACTGCTGCAGGAACGCGTTGGCTTTTGAAAAATGCCTGCAGCCTGTGAAACCGCGTACAGACAAAGGGGATGGATGAGCACACTGCAAAACCAGATGACGGTTCTGGTCAATCATCTGGCCTTTGCGCCGGGCGTAGCCACCCCACAGCATAAAGACCGTATTCTCGGTGTGCTGGTTAAGAACGTTGATCACTGCATCTGTAAAAGTCTCCCATCCCAGCCCCTTATGTGATGCCGCATCACCCTGCTCAACCGTTAAAACACTATTCAGTAGAAAAACACCCTGCTTGGCCCAGGACTCCAGAAACCCATGACCCACTGGAGGAATACCCAGATCATTCTGTATCTCTTTGTAGATGTTGCGCAGCGAGGGCGGAATTGGGACACCGGGCAGTACAGAAAAACACAGACCATGCGCCTGATTCGGGCCATGGTATGGATCCTGGCCCAGTATCACTACCTTCACTTGATCAAAGGGGGTTAAATTAAATGCGGTAAACCAACGATCCGGTGCAGGATAAACCACCTTTCCAGATTTCATCCGCTCAACAATCGTGGCGCGCAATTCGTGCATGTAAGGCTGCTCGAACTGGGTTTTCAGGCGAGTCCCCCAACCACGCTCCATTTTTAGTTTGCCCATCTTTGCTGGTTTGGATGGTAAGTCGGGTTTAGCTGGCAAAACCTTTGGTCCTTTGATGATGATCAGACTTTCATTGGATAGATTCGCAATTCCGGATAGATTGACACGTTGTAGCCCTACGCGCAGCCCCAAAACATCGCTATTCTTAGCCACTATTCAAAAGACCTTGCTTACCAGCCTTGAATCCCGGCCCTTCATCATTAGTGGCTCGCGCTATTGCCAGCCTGCACCATTGCTCTCGCACAACAATTGTTACCTGTGTTGTGTCGTGGCCTCTTGTCTGCGCTGAATACGCAGCGGCACAAACAGTAGGTCAAAGCCAGGGGCCAACACTGGCTGATGCATCCGCCTTTGCGCACTGCAGGTCGAGTCACACCAACAATCAACCCGATAATGCAACCAATGCTGCGATAACAAATAACGAAGGCGCTCAGTCCACCAGGCAACTGCAGCCTGCAGACAATGAAGTTATTCTCTCGGCAGACAGTGCCAACAGCGATCCGAATGACCCTGAACAGATCATTCTCAATGGCACCATCGATATCCGCCACATAGACGGAGCCATCACTGCAGAAGATGCCCGCTACGATACACGCACGCAAAGCACGATTATCGATGGCGAGCTGTCTTTCGAATCAAACGGGCTCAGAGTCAACAGTGAAAATGCCAACATAAAACTCGACGACGGCACTTTTGAGCTTGGTGAATCAGGTTATGAACTTGACAATCAAGAGCTGATATCACGCGGTCGTGCGCAGAGTATTGATCGCAACCAGGAGGGCGAACTCAGACTGAAAGGCGCCACATATACCAGCTGCCCGGAGGGTGACAATGGTTGGTTAATCAGCTCTGACAGCATCAGTCTCAACCCGGATGAAGGCATCGGTACCGCCAGAGACATCACGTTGCGCTTTAAAGATGTACCGATATTCTATGCGCCGTTTTTCAGTTTCCCGCTTGGCAGCCAGCGCAAGACCGGATTGCTCGCACCGAGAATTGACCAAAACGATACGACCGGTCTGGAATATCGGCAACCTTTCTACTGGAACATCAGACCCGACACAGACGCCACCTTCACCACACGGGCGATGAGCGCTCGTGGCCTGCAGCTGCAGAGTGAATTCCGGCATCTAAACCATATTGGCCTGTGGACGGTAAACCATGAATTTATCAGTAACGATAATCGCCATATACCCGGTGTCAATCGTCACTTCACCAGACTGCGTCATCTGGGCGGTTTATCAAGCCGATGGTCTACTGCGATAGACATTAGCAACGTCAGTGACGGTGATTATTTTGAAGACCTCGGCGATACACTTAACATTGCCAGTATTACTCACCTGCAACGCCGTGGTGATATCACTTACGCTGCAGAAAACTATGTCTTCCGTACCAGGCTGCTCAGTTATCAAACTGTTGATGAGTCTATCGCAGCGGATGAAAGACCTTACCAGCAACTGCCACAACTGACTTTTGACTACAGAAAATCCATTGCAGCAACAAACATCGATGCAACCATAGACTCGGAACTGGTTTACTTTGATCGCGATAACTCTATCACCGGTGCACGTCTTGATATTGAACCAAAACTTGAATGGAACTTACGCCGTGCTGCATGGTACTCAACCATTGGCAGTAGCGTCAGGCATACCCGCTACGATCTTGACCAACTATCATCTGAAACCCGTACTGTGCCGATTTTTTCTGCAGAGGGCGGCATGTTCTTTGACCGCATAAACGAGCCCGATGGCAGCGTACTGACACTGGAACCGCGTTTGTACTATCTCTATGCAAGACGCACTGAGCAAAGCCAGATACCGGTGTTTGATTCCGGTGCTCTGGACTTTAACTTCTCACAACTGTTTCGAGAAAATCGCTTCTCCGGTGCTGATCGGGTTAACGACGCCAATCAACTTACGCTTGCGTTGAGTTCAAGGCGTTTGAATAAAGACGGACGTGAAACTTTCCAGGCAAGTATCGGCCAGATTCAGTACTTTGAAGATCGCACAGTAACCCTGCCCGGCGAAGCCATAGAAACCACATCAGGCTCCGATGTGGTTGCAGAAATGGAACTGGAGTTTGATCAAAACTGGACTATCTCTTCAGCGCTGCAGTGGAACACAGACTCCGCAACCACAGAACGTTCATCAGCTGCCATTCGCTATCGCAATAACGATGATCGCCTGTTTAATATCGGCCATCGTTTTCTTGATGATGAAGGCGAGTTCATTAACGCCTCTTTTGCCTGGCCGGTCAGCGAAAAATGGCGCGTGGCCGCTGGCTGGAACTACTCGCTGGATGACAAGGTGTCGATCGAGTCCGTGCTGGGTATAGAATACGAAGACTGTTGCTGGGCATTTCGCACTGCCGCACGCCGCTTCATCGCTGACGATGGCCAGGACCAGAACACCGGATTCTTTTTCCAACTGGTACTGAAAGGACTGGCACCGGTCGGCCAAAATGTTACCGAAGTGCTGCGCGAGGCAGTTGGCGGTTATACTAGTGATGTGGAATAACCGAGAACACTGTCGGCGTTTGCCGGTCAGAGCGGGCATAGACCGGATAAAGCGCTGACCAAAATATTGGCAAACCCCGGGTCAAAGTACAGCTCAATGCACAGGCCGATTCACGGGCCAATGCACGGGCCAAAGTACAAATAAAAGCACAGATCAAAGCACAGACAGGTGTCTTGTTATGCGATTACTCAATAATTTTCACTACAACTCCCATCAGAGAAAAGCCTTCACCTTGAATAGATCTCAGATGAAACACTCGCAGGCAGTATTATCAATGACACTTATGCTGAAACAACACTTAAAAACACTGCTCTGCGCTACCGCGCTGATTGCTTTTGCAATACCTGCCACCGCGCAGGAGACAAGCCTTGACAGCATCATTGCGGTTGTCAACGAAGATATCATTCTGAGCAGCGAGTTCTCGCGTGAGCGCGACACCATGCTGCGTCAGAACCAGCCGGGCCTGCCACGTGGTGAAGAACTCGACCGACTGGTGGTAGAACGATTAATCATCCGTTCTATTCAACTGCAGGAAGCTGAGCGCAGAAACATCAGAATAGATGAAAGCGCACTGCAACGAGCCATCGAAGACATGGCCCGCAACAACAACTTAACGCCCAATCAACTACGCGAACAAATCTCCGCTGAAGGCATAGACTTCCTGCAGTTCCGCGAAGATCTTCGTAAAAATCTGATTGTCTCAACACTGACCCGTCGGGAAATTCAATCCAACCTGTTTGTTTCAGATGCAGAGGTAGAAGAGTTACTCAGCGCAAACACCACCAGTGAAGGTGAGTTCCGCTACACGCTCGAACACATCCTGGTGAAGCTACCTGAACAGGCCGATACCCAACAAGATGCTGAAGCACTGCGTGTTGCGCAAACACTTGCCAGCCGCGCCAGAGATGGTGAAGATTTTGTCACCCTGGTTAGAAATACCCGAGCCGCCGGCACAGACATCGAAGGCGGCAACCTTGGCACCAGAAGCCTTAACGATATGCCTGATCTTTTCGCTCGCCAGATGAACGGCTTGCAGGAAGGTGATATCACTGAACCACTGCGCAGCGTTGCAGGCTATCATCTGCTGAAACTGGTGGCGCGTGCGACGGTCAGCCAGGCGACACCGGAACGAGTAAGAGCACGGCACGTACTGGTCAGCACTCGCGGTGGTCGCAGTAACACAGAAGCCCAGAACCGCATCAGAGAAGTACAGCAACAACTCAATAGCGGTGCAGACTTTGCCGAAGTGGTACAAACCTACTCTGATGATGCATCCACTGCGACACAGGGCGGGGATCTTGGATGGTTTGGCACCGGTGAAATGGTTGGTGAGTTCGAACAGGTCGCTTTTTCAACACCGGTTAATGTGGCAAGCCAACCATTTAAAACTGCATTTGGCTGGCACATTTTGGAAGTACTCGAACAGCAGATGCCCGAAGTGTCTGAGGCTGCCGTAACAGAGCAGGCACGCAGCCAGATACGGCAGAAAAAAGGCGAAGAAAGATTTCAGGCGTGGCTCGATTCACTACGTGACAATGCTTATGTCGAACTGCGCGGCTTTGCAAAAAGGTATCAATGAGCGATACCGTCCGTATTGCTATCACCGCAGGAGAACCGGCAGGCATTGCACCGGACCTGTGTGCCACACTGCAGGCTAAACCAGGTGCGGAGCTGATCTTAATCGCTGATCCCGAGCTGCTGAATTCCCGCGCCAGCCAACTCGGACTAAGCTGTTCTGTAAAACACTTTAATAAAACCGCAATGGCAGAACAGGTTTCTATTTTGCCACTCAAAACCAATGTACCGGTGCAGACAGGCAGGCTGGATCCAGCTAATTCATCTTACGTGCTTGAATCGATCAATATCGCCACGGATGGGTGTCTTGACGGTTTGTTCGACGCGATGGTCACTCCACCGGTGCATAAAGGTGTAATCAACGATGCCGGTATGCCTTTTTCAGGACACACTGAGTTTATCGCTGAAAGACTAAACGCCACACCACTGATGGTATTGGCTGCAGAGCAATTAAAAGTAGCACTGGTCACCACTCATTTACCGTTGAAAGATGTCGCCAGTGCGATCACGCATGATGCGGTAGTCGATTGCCTGCAGATACTGCATCAGGATTTACAATCCAAATACAAAATTAGAAAACCACATATTCTGGTTTGTGGATTAAACCCGCATGCCGGAGAGTCCGGTCACCTTGGCCGTGAAGAGATAGAGATAATTACACCTGCAGTTGAATCAGCACGCGCAAAAGACATTCATGTGACCGGCCCGCTACCGGCTGATACACTTTTCACACACAGGCATCTGAAAGATGCAGATGCGGTATTGGCAATGTACCACGATCAGGGTTTACCGGTGCTAAAGTACGCAGGCTTCGGGAAAGCGGTAAATATCACCTTCGGTTTACCTATCATTCGCACATCGGTTGATCATGGTACGGCCCTTGATCTGGCAGGCACCGGCAAAGCAGAAGCAGGTAGCCTGTATGCTGCTATCGACCTTGCGATAGATTTAGCGCGTCAAAATAAAAAACAGTAAAGCGCTGAACAACCTATACCAAACGACAGATCTGTCTGTCAGTCAATGAGCTAAAGACTATGACAAGACATCAGGCGCGTAAACGCTTCGGGCAGAACTTCCTGACTGACCATCAGATCATCGATCAAATCAGCAGCCTGTTTGCAGGACCGCCTGAAGAAGAATATCAGTTAATAGAGATTGGCCCCGGCAGAGGTGCTCTAACCGAAGCGTTGCTTAAGCACAATACTCCTCTGATAGCACTTGAGCTTGATCGCGATCTGATACCAATCCTTATCGCTCGATTTTCGCATCACCGCCACTTCACGCTCCAACAGGGTGATGCGCTACAAACTGACTTTACAACACTTGCGAACGGACTGCCGATGCGCCTTGTTGGCAATTTGCCGTACAACGTCGCCACTCCGCTTATTTTTCAGTTGCTGGAGAAATTAGAACAGATCGTAGACATGCACTTTATGCTGCAGTGGGAAGTCGTTGCCAGAATATGCGCCCAACCGGGAGACAGTCACTATGGCCAGTTATCAGTAATTGTTCAAAACCAGTGTCACACCAGAGCGCTTTTTCAAGTGCCACCGGAATCCTTCTCACCGGCACCTAAGGTAGATTCCGGTTTTATTGCTATCACACCGCGAGAAACACCAGTCATAGCAAAAGAAAAACAAAAGCAATTTAGCCAGCTGGTTAAAACAGCATTTGCTCATCGGCGCAAAACTCTTAGAAACAACCTGAAAAACCTTCTTGATAAAGACGCAATAGAAAGTGCAGGTATTGATCCTTCCACCAGGGCAGAAACACTCAGCCTGGAGGATTACGCCAGACTGACTGAACAGCTGGCCTGAACTGCCTGACTGCACAGATCAAAAAATTACTCCAGTTGAAAGCCCATACCTAAGCGCAATCATCTGCTGCGTAAGCGATGGAAGTCGTTTACTACCAGCCTGGTTTTCTAAAAAAACACTGACAGTAAAGCCGCTGCCAACGCTGACATCACAAGTATCACCGCTATAGATTGATGATAGATAAAAGCAGCAATACCACATAGCACACTCAATAGAGCAACCCGCCAGTCAATCGAGCTTAGCGTTGGTGTCCAGAGTGTCAGTAAGCCGTGCTTGATCGGCTCCACCTGTCGAAACAAAACGTGAAGTGCGAACCAGACAGACAAATTCAGAATCACTCCCACCACAGCTGCCGTTATAGCCGACATCGCGCCTTTTAGCCTCGGCTGATCGCTGAGCCAGTCAATGTAGGGAGCACCGGCAAAAATCCATAAAAAGCACGGTATAAAAGTCACCCACAAAGTCATCAATGCTGCACCGGCAGCAAGTGCAAACCCGCCCTCCTTAAACCCTGCCAGAAAAGCGACAAACTCGGTAACCAGAATCAGTGGACCGGGCGTTGTCTCTGCAAGCCCGAGCCCGTCCATCATCTCACCCGCAGTCAGCCAGCCATAGTGAGTGACCATGTCCTGCGCAAGGTAGGCGAGAACTGCGTAAGCGCCACCAAAAGTTACTACTGCAAGTTGTGAGAAGAATGCCCCAACCTGCAGCAACAGATCATGTGCACCAAGCGTCCACAAGCCGATAAACGGCAACACCCAAAGAACCAGCCAGACAACGACTGTAGATATCGTGGAGCGAAATTGATGTGCATCGGGGGCTGCGATGTGTTCACTGACAGTATTGTGATTTTTGCTACGCAGAAAACCATACAGTGCAGCCGCTGCAATGATAAGCGGGAACGATACGTTAAAGAAAAAGATCATTATAAAAGCCAGTACTGCGACAGCCCAATGCTCAGCATTGGTCAAGGCTTTTTTTGCCACTCGTAACAATGCTTCGATAACAACAATAATAACTGCCGCCTTTATTCCAAGAAACAAAGTTTCTACCAGGCCCACCTTGCCGTACAGCGAATAGATAATGGCGAAGATGAATACCACTAAAGCACCTGGCACCACAAACAACAACCCTGCTACCAAGCCACCTCGAACACCGTGCAGTTTCCAACCTGAATAGGTTGCAAGTTGCATTGCTTCGGGACCGGGCAACAACATACAAAAACTCAATGCACTCAAGTACTGCTTTTCAGTGAGCCATTTCTTTTCTGCAACAACGATTTTATGCATTAACGCAATTTGTGCCGCTGGACCACCAAACGACAATAGTCCGATTTTTAGCCAGACAAGAAATGCCTGTGTTAATGAAGGCTGCAGACCGGAACAATCAGATTCATGCGGGAATTTATCTGCATTACTATCACCTGACTGGCTGAATTGCTGTTTCGATTTTTTCTCCATGTGGACTACCTTGATCCAGCATGACCGGCACCGGACCAATCGTGCTTTTCATCATAGGCATCCCGCGCCCAGCGATACATTGCATCATAGAGGTGCATACCCGCTTCAAGCTGTTCGAGATCATCACTGTACTGGCGTGATAAACCCAGCGACATCGCCATCAAACCAGCACACTGTGGTGCGAGATCAAGCTGGTCAGTGTCCGCTCCGCGTATTACAGTTGCCAGTCGACCAAGCGCTTCAGCGGGTTTGCTATCACCTCGCAACCCAAATTCCTGCAGCATCGTGTCAAAGGTACAGCCGGAATCACGATGGGTGAAGCGTACATCTTCAACATCAAACGCCGTGGCATTAAACTTTTCAGCCACAAGCTTTACCTGTGAACCGGTAACAAACATAAACTTCGCTTCAAGATCAACAAACCGCCTGATCAGCCACGCACAGGCAATGCGATCAACCTTTGGCCGGGTTCTGGTGACCCAAACGGACTGCCCGCCACCATTACGCGGAACATCGTTAGTCATCAGCATTCCAGCATCACGCCAGCCAAATTGCCCACCTTCAAGCACCTCGGCAGCCACTCCTTTTGACCTGAGCAATGCCGCAACACCTTCGCTAATTTTAAGGCCTTTCTGGCAATAGACAACGGCACGCTGTCCGCCAGTGTCAGCAGCGATAGCATCAATCTGATCGACTACAGACGGAAACTCACGGCGAATAGCACAAGGTATTAAGCGCGGATCGTCATCGAAATCTTCACCATTGCGTACATCGATGATGGCTGGAGCTGCAGGAGTTCCGACAAGACGGGATAACTGTGAAACGGATATCTGTACCGGTGACGTCATAACGCATCCTTCCCTATTTTCAGGGTTAACGAATACTGTACCGATGTTTACCGGTACGGTCAGTAGTTGGATGCGAATCTTCAGCTGACGCCTCAAGAGGCGTTCGCAGCCCCTTGTCGATATTCTCTATAATCCTGATGGCAGGATCAAGTCAATTGACTGGTACTATGCATTAAAGGTGTAATATCAGTAATTTGCAATCAGCACGGTCAGTGATACTTCATGTCCGTCCGGATTGCAATCATATCTATTGTTTGACACGCAGCCATACAAGATAACAACGTCTCTACCGGCCAACTTAAAGAAATCCGTCAGCGCGGGTGCCTGATTATCCGCAACGTGTTTGAAAGCCAACAGGCAGAAGACTGGAATAGCGAGCTTGGCGATTATCTCAATAACAATAACTACTACAACAAACAAAAAGAAAAAGCCGGCCTCGATAACTACTTTGATAATCTCCAAGACGCAAAGCCGCAGATATTTGGCGTCTATTGGTCTCGCCCACAGGTGCTAGCCAGACAAGCGCACTCAATGGCTGTAACCAAACGTTTTTAAACAACTTATGGGATGTATCAGCTCCCGCCGGCGCAGAGTTCAATTCCGATCTTGACTACACCTATGCCAATCGCACACGACGCCGCGCACCGGGTGACAAGACACTGGGCTGTTACCGCACGTAGATGCAGGATCTTACGAGCGATGGGTTGACCCGGCTTTTCAGCCATCCAGACTGTCAAGCCGGGAGACACCGTCTGGTGGCACCCGGATGTTGTCCATTCTGTCGGAAGTGAACATCGCGGTAACAACTATGCGAATGTGATCTACATTGGTGCAAGCCCTGCATGTGCAAAAAAACAAAGCATATGCACAACGCCAGGCAGCGTACTTTTTATCTGGCAAAAGCGCGCCCGACTTTGCCGCATAGGACTATGAAGGTCGCGCGACACTGAACGACCTGACTGATCCTGGTAAAAAACAAATGCTTAATGCCAATTAAGAGTTTCAAGCTAGAAGTTTGTAGCTGCAAAATACAGCTACGAGCAGATCATGCCCTAAAATCATTAAGCTGCAAGCTTACCCTTACGTCCCATGCCGTCGTACATATCGAGCAATGTATTAAACCATCGCAATACCGCCGTATCACCGCTCAGGTAATCTGTACTGCTGGTTGTATTTAACCACTGCAGTGCACCAAAAACTGCGTAGTCGGCAAATAGTGGCGTCGCACCACCAATAAATGACTGGGTTTTCAGGGTCATTTCTAATGGCGTTAACGCTTTAGTTAATCCGTCAGCATTCTTCGGGTGCTTTGCTGAAAACTCTTCAAGTGTACAACCGAACATTTTCTCACGGGTTGTGCGAAAGAATTCCTGATCTGCAGGCGCTAACGCTTTGTAGATGTCCATCAGGCAAAGTTTTGCGACTTCAGGATGAAGAGTGACCACCGACCAGTTGACAATTTGCAGTGACAGCGCCTCGCCTGCAGCACCACCAAACAGACTGGGCTTGTCTGCGTAGTTTGCTTCCAGGTACTTTGCGATCTCAAAGCTCTCTTCGACCACATTGTCACCGTCTCTGATTACCGGCACCCGTCTAGAATCACCGCCTTCAGTCGCAGCCACTTCCGTGAAAGGCACTGGTATGGTTTCCCACTGCAACCCTTTATGGGCGACAGCCATACGGACTTTCCAGCAATGCGGGCTGAAAAGATGTTTCTGGTCTGCGCCACAAAGCTCGTAAATCTGGATAGTCATTTTGAATTCCCGTTGTTCCTGAGACAATGAAGTTTGCCGTTTTAACGGCAGACTTTACCACATCAACCCGCAATAATGCGCACGGGTGAACATTCAACGAGATCTACTCACAGACTACAAACATACCGCTCAATCAAGGATGATCATACCTTCAAATATTGACACAAAAGTTGCGTCATCAGCGGCAACGCGCGATCCCTGAACTGGCAATCCAAAAGGATAATCATAGCGCCGGCGCGTGCTGCCATCGGCCGGATTAATTGACCTGACGGTAAAGTTACGCACATCATTTATCGCAAGTGTGGAACCCACGACCTGACAGGTGGTTTCATTCTCCCAGCCCCGTCCGTCGCCATCAGGATCAGATTCATCAGTAATACACATTTCCATCATCTGTGCAGATGTCGGAGCGATACTGACCAACAACCAACCCAGGAACACAACAACTGCCGCAACTTTACTACTCATGTGCACTACACCTGATCAAATTCAAGTAAATAAAACAACACCAACTATCAATCCTTTATGGCGCAAGATGTAACCCAACAACATGCGACAATCTCATAGATACGATCAAATGTTTTCTTATTATGAGAATCAGATCGTGGTCGAGGGTATGCTGCTTGCGGTGCTCCGGCAATGTCTTCTATCTACGTGCTCTCCAATCCATCAATGCCGGGTCTGGTAAAGATTGGACTAACCAAACACTCAGCGCCCAAGCGCGCCGGGGAACTATTCACTACCGGCGTACCGGCCCCTTTTGTGGTCGATGGCTCATGGCACATACCCGATGCCGCGCTTTCCCGTACTGAAGCCGATATTCATCGTGAGTTAGCTGCCTATCGCTATCGGCACAACAGAGAGTTTTTCTTACTGGAGTCAGAAGAAGCCACAGAGGCCATTGATCAGTTTGTACGTAAAAATGGCTTAATGAACAAGGATGGTAATCTGACGCAGATTCAGGCGTGGGGCGTACTGACCGTAGCACTGGGCATAATCGGGCTCGCAGTGTTTATTGCCAGTTAAGATCTTCGCGCTTTTAATCAACCTTGCTGTACAAAAAAATATGTTGCGCGAGTTGATGCTACAACCACCGGGCACTTACGTACAGCTTGCCGATATTCGATAGCTCTATGCCACCCACTGTGCCAACTCAAGCACCAATACGGTAGAAGCACCACCAATCAAATAAAGAAGCGGACCGTCCCAGGTATGCGGCGATAGCGCTTCAGCCAGAGTCATTGCAATGGGAATGATCAGTAATCCGATCGTCATCTGTACTGCCGTTAACTGCTCTGATAACAGCAATATTGCGAGTACGCCACTCAGAAACACACACAAACTTCCTTCAACAGAACGAGTGTACTTCCGCTCTGTGAACAAGGCACTCACGGTGTACTTACGCTTGCCGAACCGAACACCAATCGGCTCTGCCAGTCCGTCTCCGATACCTGCAACCAACACTGTGATATATATCAATACCACCTTTTCATAACTCGATAGCCAGGCAACCATTGCTATCAGCACCAGATAGGTGACAACTATCTGTGTGGTGATCCAGATTAGCGTAAACGGCCTATCTTCCGGTCGATCAATAGCTGAATAGGCCGTCGCTAAAAAGCCGGACTTACTTCTAAACGGTTCAGATAAAACACCCAGGCATATCAACACAACGGCACCGCTGATTAATGTTGTGTGTGCGGATGATTCAAATGGAAGGCGCTCAGCCAGATAAACTGGCAGGAAAAAGAAAACAAAGTGAAATATCTTGCGCGTATAGTTAACTTTGACGCCCTTTTGCACCAGCCACTTACCCAGAGCAAAAGCGGCTAGAAAAAACACGACAACCTTGAGTATCTCTCCAATCCAGAAGTTGCTCATTACAAATCACCCTGTGGGTATCGGTAGTTACCGTCATTCATGTAGGTCACAGATTTCGCTTCGCTATCGATTGTTGTTCAAATTCATAATTTTAAAACAATAGATTTGCTGTCACATTCGTCGCGATCACACTGCAAAATCTGATTAGGATTGAGATCAATAGTAGCAATTCAGACAACTTGAAGACTGAGCTTGAGTGCAGCTGAATCCCATGGTATCCAGACAACGTGGACGCACCACTCTGGTACGCCTGCGGCCGTCCGGAGGCCAGATATTGTTATAAAACCCTGGAATCAGTATGTGAGCCGAGTTTATGCCAGAAAATGCTGGACGAGCAGGCGCCAAAGTGGCGCAATCGTTAACAACGTAAGATTTGATAGCAGATAGAATACAGAAACCCTGCGCCACTGCCCGGAACAACTGTGACTGACGATACCAAGCCATTAGCACCTGCTGCAGATACCTTCGCAAGTACAATTAAAGTCGATGTGGCGACCCGATACCTCGAAAGCGACTCAGACCCCGCAGAAGACAAATTTGTCTTTGCCTATACTATCACCATCACTAACCGTGGTGATGTTGCAGCCAAGCTACTGACACGACACTGGATCATTACCCACGGCAACGGCAAGACACAGGAAGTCAAAGGCGAAGGCGTGGTTGGTGAGCAGCCGCTGATCAAACCGGGTCAAGGCTATCAGTACACCAGCGGCACGATACTCGAAACCCCGGTCGGCACCATGGGTGGTAGTTATCAGATGATTGATGAAACCGGACAGCAGTTTGATGCAACCATACCGGACTTTGTTTTGTCTGGCCCGCATACGCTGCACTAAAGAACAGTTACTGCACTCCTTCAGGGCAGATCACAGTTTTGGCCACTTATGTTATCGGCGATGTTCACGGCAATCATGACCCTTTGTGTCGACTGCTTGAGAAGATAAAATTTGATCAATGCAATGATCGCCTGCTGTTTGTTGGAGACCTGGTCAATCGTGGGCCAAAGTCACTTGAGACGCTTAGATTTATAATCAGCCTTGGCGACAGCGCCGTTTCTGTACTTGGTAATCACGATTTTCACCTGCTAGCTTTGCACTACGGAGTGCGTAAACGCAAGGCGAAAGACAATTCACTCTCGCAAATCCTCGATGCCAACGACGTAAACGAACTGATCAACGGGCTTCAGTCACAACCGCTGATTCATATTGAAGAGAAAACTATTCTGGTACACGCTGGTATTCATCCAGCATGGAATATCGATACACTCCTTTCACTCAAAAATGAACTTGAATCATCAGTCGCAGCAATCAGTGAAAAAGCGGCATTACTATCATTATATGGCGACACCAGTGGCAACTGGACGAATGCAGAAAATTCACCGGATCGATTGAAGTATGCGCTGAATGTATTAACTCGAATGCGGTACTGCGAAGCCGATGCGTCACCCGAATACCTGTGCAGCGATTCACCCGGCAATCAACCGGAACACCTGACCCCGTGGTTTGAAATACACAACCCACACCTGACTGACTATACAATTTTTTTCGGACACTGGGCCGCTCTCGGTTATCACCAACACAAGAACATCTACGCTCTCGACAGCGGGTGTGTCTGGGGCAATGCACTCAGCGCCCTAAGACTAAAAGACAAAAAATTGTTTCAGGTAAGCTGCAAGTAAAGTCAGACAACCTGATAAAGTGAGCCAGATAAAGTGAACTTGAGTAAGCACGCCTACCCTAACACCAGGCACGTTTCAGTTTCTCAGCTCGATAAATACAGAATAGATTGATAGGCAAATTCAATCTCCCCACCGCACTCATATTGTGAAAACAATTTCTCAGCCTCTGCCACTAAATCAATCAGCTCTTTTGTACCCTCTTCAGGCGTGTATGAAGATGACTTCATTCGACCAATAAAAGACGCAAGATCAAAGCACTGGACATAATCAAAACAGAACTTTTGCATTTGCCGCTGTCGCATGAATGACTTTATATCGGCATCACAGATACTACGGTGATTGACCTCTGCATACTCAGCCAGATTAGAAGTTAACATGGCATCGTAATCACGCTGAAACCCCGAACATGTTTCTCTTTGATTCCAGATAAGCGCTATCCGGCCATCAGGCTTCAATATGCGGTTGAATTCTTCCTTTGCACTTTCACTGTCAAACCAGTGAAAAGCCTGTGCCGCCGTGACTAAGTCGATTGAACCATCGGCAAGCCCGGTAGATGCCGATTCACCATCAACACTGATGAATTTCTTGTATTGACCCAGCAGCTCTTCAGCCGCCTGGCGCATTTCTCTATTCGGTTCAACACCAGCCACCTGTAGATCTTTCGCCAGCAGCAGTTCAGTGAGTTTTCCAGTGCCTGATCCCACATCTGCAATCACAGAGCCTGCATTAAGCTGGCACTCAAGAACAATTTTCTCAACCAACCCGGCCGGATAAGATGGCCGATACCTCACATAGTTGTAAACCCTGTCAGAAAACCTTTCTGTTGAGCTGACATTACTATGCATATCAGACCCCCGGGCAATTCAACCGTTGTGTTGTTTTGCGATCATGAGGCTTTGCGTTCCAGCACTTTATATACGTACTGCAAACCGCCATCCGGTGTTTCATCATGACTTTCACTGGAAACCTCATACCATTCATCCGGCTGGTAACTGTTCAACCAGGTATCCCCATCTTGAAACTCATGATCAATAACAGTCAGATAGAGTCGGTCTGTCAACGGCATAGCGGCCTCACAGACAGATGCACCACCGACCACCATCACTTCCTCAGTGCTGTGGGAGGCGGCTAAATCAAGTGCGTGTTGTAGCGACTCTGCAACTTGTACCCCGCTGACAGACCAGTCTTTATTACGAGTAATGACTATATTCTGCCTGCCAGGCAATGGCTTACCGATGGAGTCAAAGGTCTTGCGCCCCATGATCACCGGCTTACCCATGGTTATTCGCTTGAAGTATTGCAAGTCAGCAGAAATGTGCCACGGCATACCTCCGTCTTTACCAATAAGACGGTTGTTATCCATTGCCATAACCATTGATATTTGCATGAGCGTTTAGAGTTATCCCGTGTTTTTATAGGAAAATGAAACTACTTGTCTGCTACCTGACGCAACTCGGCTAAACGTTCTTTCAGATAGCTACCTGCTGTATGCCGTTGCGACAACACGACTTCAGGTCGTGGATGCAGAAAAAGCGGAATCGACACTCTCGACCTGTTATGAGCCACCCCTTCCGGATTAACAACGCGATGCGTGGTAGAAGGAAAATAACCGCCTGATGCCTCCTGCAACATATCGCCGATATTAACAACCAGATTGCCGAAATCACAAGGCACTTCCAGCCAGCTTCCATCACGTGCCTTCACCTGCAGGCCCGGCTCATTGGCGGCGGGTAATATGGTGATCAGATTGATGTCTTCGTGCGCACTGGCACGAATAGCGTCGGGTGTTTCGTCACCACTTAACGGTGGATAGTGCAGCACCCGCAACAGTGACTGCTCACTACCATGCATCATCTGCGGCAGTGGCTCACTGTAGCCGGTTTTGATTTTCTCGGGACTGTGCTCTTCTATCCAGGAGAGCAACGTAGAACCAAACTCGCCTGCCAGTTGATAGTATTCTGCTATTTCAGCTTTCAGCGGATCAGGGCAGCGACCCCACGGATAGTAGTGATAATACTCTTTGATATCCCTGACCAGCCGACCTTTGGCTGCTTCCGCTTCCTGCGCCGGGAAGAAACCATCAAACTTCTGCGGATCAAATTTGTAATTAAGCTTGTCTTCACCGGCAAAAAAGCTCAGCCAGTTTTTATAGATTGAATCTACCGCTGGTTGTGGAATCGGGTGATTACACAAGACGCCAAAGCCGGTATCCCGCAGAGATTCCACAAAACGTACCGGAGCGTCTGAATCAGTAAAATCAACAGTTTCCAATCTTTGAGCGGACATTACTCAGGACTCATGTTTAACCTTCGTCAGGTTACCACAGCTGTACATTTGGTTGGTATTGTTGATCAGCAACAACCATGCTGTACAAGCAGACCTTGCGGGCAGACTTTGCGGGCAGCACATGTGCGTGAAACTACACTGCGACTGACGCTGCAATTGCACCATGTGACTGATAACCCGGCAGGTCAAGGTGCTCAATTCGATAATCAAATAACGATGTTATTGCATCATCGATTTCAAGCGTTGCGAATGGCAGCGGCTCACGCTGCAGTTGCTCTTTCGCCTGCTCAATGTGATTTAAATACAGATGCACATCCATACCAAACCAGACTATTTCTCCAGGTGCATAACCACACTGGCGCGCAAGTAAATGTGTTACCAGAGCGAGGTTGGCGATATTCCACGCCAGACCAAGAAAAGCATCGGCACTGCGTTGCACCATCGCACCACTCAATGTGTTTTTATTCTGGTTAACGTAAAACTGATAGTGCTTATGACACGGCGGTAAAGCCATGTTATCGAGCTCGGCAACATTCCAGCCATCCCAGATGATTCTGCGTGATGTCGGGTTATCTTTCAGATCGTCGATCACCTGCTGAACCTGGTCTATCTCTGTACCGTCTGCAGCTTTCCAGCGACGCCACTGAGCCCCGTAAACCGGCCCCAGATCACCCCACTTTGCAGCAAACGCATCGTCAGCGAGTATCTTCGCTTCAAAGTCTGCTTGCGAGATATCCGTACCACTTTCATTGCGGTACTTTTTCAATGGCCAGTCTGTCCAGATCCCTACATTCTGTTGTAGCAACTCGCGAATATTGTCGCCACCACTGAGCATCCACAACATTTCCTTGAACGCAGTTTTCCAATAAACCTGTTTGGTGGTAAACACCGGAAAGCCTTCGGCAAGATCAAATCGCATTTGATGACCAAACACTGCACGCGTACCGACACCGGTACGATCTATACGTTGATCACCTTTATCAATCAGCAGCTGCAGCAGCTGTAAATACTGATGTTCCGGATGTTGACTCATTTAGGTTCAGTTGTTGGTAGATTCAGTTGTTGGCGGGTACTCAGCACGCTTGTTGCCGTACCAGATAAGAAATACACCAATCAAAATCATTGGTACGGAGAGCATTTGCCCTCTTGTCATCCAGTCAAAAGCGACAAAACCTATGTGACTGTCCGGCTGTCGGAAAAACTCCACAAAGAAACGCTGGCTGCCGTATACCAGAGCAAACACACCAGACACAGTCATGATGGGTCGCGCTTTACGTGCAAATATCCAGACAATCAAAAACAGCAGTACACCCTCAAGGAAAAACTGATAGAGCTGCGACGCGTGTCGTGGCTCGGCCCCCGCATGCGGAAACACCATACCCCATGGTACATCCGTGGTGCGTCCGTAAAGTTCGCCATTGATGAAATTACCCATGCGTCCCGCACCGAGACCTATCGCCACCACCGGCGCTACAAGATCCGCTACATCAAAGTATTTACGATGCCGGCGCCACGCAAACACCCAGATGGCAACGATGACGCCGATAAAACCACCGTGGAATGACATGCCACCAACCAGTAACAATTTCGGGTTTTGCAAAAACGCTTCGAAGTTGTAGAAAAATATACTGCCCAGGCGACCACCGACAATCACACCTATGGCACAGTAAAACACCAGATCAGCCAGGTCATCTTTGCTGTACGCCAGGTTGCGGCGCTTGATATGGTACTTGGCAAGAAACCACGCCGCAGCAAAACCGATCAGATACATGATGCCGTACCAGTGAATCGCGATAGGACCCAGTGATATGGCGACCGGATTGATGTCAGGGTATTGGAGCATCAGCAATCTCTGTTATACGAATAGGATGGTGGTTCGGACAAAGCGCACCAAGCCGGGTTCCGGAAGTATATCGGCTCAACAGCCTGAAAGGGAGCCGCCGAGCCTGACAAACCTAACAGGATCAGTGCACCAGGCGTGCGAATATGGCTTTCAAATATTCGGTTTCCGGAATCGCCGCGTGAACCGGATGATCAGGACCCTGGTGACCACGGGCCAGCACCTGCAACCCGCAACCGCTGCTACGCGCAGACTGCAGCATGACGCGCTGCAATTCAGGATCAGTTAAATGATGCGAGCATGAAGCCGACACCAGTAGCCCATTGGTGTTCAGCAGCTTGCAGGCAAGCGAGTTGATTTGCTGGTACTTTTTTATACCGTTGCGTTTGTCTTTTGCTTTTTGAATTAACGCCGGCGGATCAA
Source organism: uncultured Granulosicoccaceae bacterium (assembly GCA_938007995.1). GTDB lineage: Bacteria > Pseudomonadota > Gammaproteobacteria > Granulosicoccales > Granulosicoccaceae. The sequence goes on from CALLLW010000056.1 coordinate 48,643, forward strand.
GCACAATAACATCAAACTTTTCTTTACCGCTTGCTTGCGCCAGATAGTCACTGACGTCGCTCTTGACTACTGAGTACCTGCTTTCAAACTGATTTAACAGCGCATTACGCACAGCACCATCACACGCTGCCTGCGAACTATCTACTGCAACAACTTCTTCTGCACCACCTGCCAGTGCATTGATACCCCATGCACCCAGATAACTGAATGCATCGAGCACGCGCTTACCCTTAGAGTAACGTTGTAACCACTTGCGATTCTCACGGTGATCAAAAAACCATCCCGTTTTCTGACCCTCTACAACCGGCACATCAAACATCAGACCGTTTTCTTTGATAGTTACGGTGTCCGGCATATTGCCGAATACTGTTTCCTCTCTGGGATCAAGTCCTTCGAGTTGACGCACCGCACTGGTACTTCGAATATGCACCGCAGCAGGCTTAACGCATTCCACCAGTGCCTCAACAATCTCGTCTTCTACTGCCTGCATACCCGCTGTGGTGATTTGCACCACCAGCACAGAATCGTATCGATCTACAATCAGGCCCGGCAGCAGATCACCTTCGCCATGTATCAACCGGTACGCTGGAAAATCATAGATCGAGTCACGCAGTTCCATTGCTGTTGTAATTCGCCTGACAAGCAGCTGTTTATCAAGCAGCTGGTCCTGACGAAAACTATATACACGAGCACAGATCAGTGAACGGTAGTTCGTGTAGGCGTTGCCACAGAACTGACCACGCTGCGAATACAGTGCAACGGAGGTTCCCGGTTCTATTGACTTCAAAGGCGTTTTTTTTGTGTCAACCTCATTGCTATAGACCCAGAGATGCCCTGCATCCAACCTGCGCTCTTCGTTTTTATTGAGAAAAAGTTTTGGCAGATCGGTAGATGATTCAGCAGACAATGGAGGTTTCCCACTTGAGTTAGGAGCTAATAGAGCATCAGGGTAATTCGCGTCACTCATGCAATAAAGCCTGCATGAGCCAATTTACACTAGATGGGGTCACCGAGCCGGTGATAGGCGCTACCATAATAGAGTAACGGCGCTTCTTCAGAGTTAAAATCCACATCGATCACCAGTCCAATTAATATTCTATGATCACTGGCCTGATGACTGGCAATTGTTTCGCACTGCAGACAAAGCGGGCAATTATCAATAACCGGCAATTGTCTATCTGACATCTTCCAGTTCGTGCCATCGAATTTATCTATACCCGGTGTGGCGAATCTATTCGACAGATCTGTTTGATTTTCACTCAACACGTGCACTGCAAACTGCTTGCAGCTGGCAAACACCTCATACTCCGAGGCCTGTGTGCCGGCACTCCAGAGCACCATTGGCGGGTCGAGAGAAACTGAGTTGAAGCTACTGGCAGTCATTCCAACATTGCGACCCTCAGCATCCAGCGCAGTCACTATGGTGACACCTGTAGCAAATCGGCCAAAGGCACTGCGGATAACATCCGACTGGGGAGCGTTCATTGTATTTCCTGATTGAATAAAGCAGGCAAGCGACGCAGTATACGGTTTACGCGCAGTAAACTCAGCCTCGGGTTAACTGCTTTTTCAAAGAAAAACCCCATGACCATCGCCGAAACACCCACACCACCTTACTATGCGGTTATTTTCACCAGCATCCAGTCTGCCGACACTCACGGCTATCGGGAAATGGCTGAACAAATGGTGGCACTGGCAGAACAGCAGCCAGGCTTTCTGGGCATGGAATCAGCACGTCTGGACGTTGGAATTACCGTTTCTTACTGGCAGGATCTGGAATCGATTAAACAGTGGAAAAACCACGCCGAGCACATAACGGCTCAGGCTGTTGGTAAATCCCGCTGGTACGACCACTACACCACTCGTATTGCGCTTGTTGAGCGGGACTATGCTAAATAGTACAGACGTGGCTTTGCAATGAAGGCAGATAACCTGCAGATCACATTGCTACTGCTCAACGCTTGACGCTTTCTTGCGTGCAAGGCGCGCTCTGAAGCTCGGCAGCACGACAAGTATTACCGCCACTACCAACAACGCCAGTGTCATTGGTCTTTGCCAGATAAACCCAATGCCATCGTACAATTGCATTGAGCGCGAGAAGTTGTCCTCAAGCAAACCACCAAGAATAAACCCGATTAACAGTGGCGCAAGCGGGTAGTTGGCAAACTTCAAAGCCGTGGCAAATATGCCAAAACCTACCAGCATCAAAAGCTCGGTCGAGTTGTTTTGACCGATATAAGCACCCATCATGGTAAAAAACAGAATGAAAGGTATCAGATAGTTGCGCGGCACCATCAATACTTTGGCAATGTAGGGAATCAACGGCAGATTGAGTATCAAAAGCACCAGGTTGCCGATGTACATTGAAATAATTACCGACCAGAATATCTGCGGTTCATCGATCATCAGTCGAGGTCCCGGAGATACATTCAGTGCTATCAGTGCTCCAAGTAAGATGGCAGTGGTACCGGAACCCGGAATGCCCAGTGTCAGCAATGGTACGAACGAACCGGTACAAGCAGCGTTGTTGGCAGTTTCAGGTGCTGCAAGACCTTTAACCGAGCCATGGCCAAACTGATCCTGCTCTTCTTTTTTGGCAATGTTGCGCTCTACCGCATACCCGAGGAAGCTTGCAATTGTGGCACCGGCGCCCGGCAGCACACCAATGAAAAATCCCTGAATCGACTGGCGGGTGATGACCGGTGCAATTGCCCACGCTTCTGATCGGCTAATACGCAGGTTGTTAATTTCACCAGCGGCCTGATCTTCATGTGTTCGAGGCTTGAGTACCAAGAACAATGCCTCAGGCAAAGCGAACAACGCCATTGCCAGTGTGATAAAACCAAAACCTGACTGCAAATCCATCATGCCCATGGTAAAGCGTGGCATGTTAAACAAGGCGCCTTCTCCAACGGTAGCTAAAATCAAACCGAGCACTGTCATTAACAAAGCTTTCACTACCTGGCCTGAACCTGCGAACGCAGCAATGGCAGACAAACCCACCACCATCAGTGCAAAGTATTCAGCAGAATGAAACAACAACGCGACCGACGACAGCGCAGGGGCAAATACCATTAATAAAATCGCGCCAATTGTGCCGCCGCAGAAACTTGCAATTGCAGCAACGGTTAAGGCTTTACCCGCCTTACCTTGCCTCGCCATTGGGTAGCCGTCAAAACTGCTGGCTACAGTTCCCGCCACACCGGGAGCATTAAGTAAAATAGAAGAGGTTGATCCACCAAAGATAGCGCCATAGTAAACACCGGCGAGTAATATCAAAGCGGCTGATGGCTCCCCCATTGAAATGGCGACAGGAATCATAATGGCAATGATCGACATTGGCCCCAGACCAGGCAACATGCCTATAAAAGTACCAATCAAGCAGCCACCAATGACCATCAGTAAGCTCTTGATTGAAAATGCTGTTTGCAATCCCAGTAAGATACCGTCAATCATCGTTTTTTCCGCAAATGGTCAGGCGAGTTAAATGACAAATATAAAGTGTGGAGAGGCAACCCTACCCGCCCTTAAGCCGGGGCCACGGGCTCAGGAAAATGCCCAATACTTCTTGCACCAGATACCAGACGATCAGTGTTGCTACCAGTGAAACCGGTACCAGTAACTGCCACTTGCGTTCACCCAGAATCACCGAGCCAATAATAAGAAAACCGGTGGTGGCAATGATGAATCCCAATGGCCTCAGACCAAGCGCATAGCCGACCATCAGCGCGAGTAACAGAACCACCTGTCCAACCTTATAGTCACCCAACCGGCGGTAATCAATTTCAGGATTGTGACCTTGCGATTTTTCAAAGCCGAGCACAATGACAAATGATGCCACAACACCTATTATCGACAGTAATTTGGGGAAGGTGCTTGGCCAAATCGGATTGCGTCGCATGAACGGGGCGAGCGAGTCGTCCATGGTAAACCAGGCTGTATATCCATAGACCAGACAAATACCAAGAATAATCAGTGCAATCCAGCGATCAAGTGCCATCAGTTCCTCACAACTGCGATCGTTCAAAAAAATTATGGCAGAGCGCCTGCGCGCTCTGCCACACATTTACCGCATTTTTCTTAAACTAAAAGCTTACAGAAAACCCAGCTTTTTCATTAAGTCACCAATGACTTTTTCCTGACCTTCCAGAAACGCCTGGAAGTCATCACCTGAGTTGTGGATGTTTACCCAGCCATTACGTGCACGTACTTCTTCCCACTCGTCTGTATCGTACATTGCAGCCAGTGCGTCCTGATAAGCAGTAAGCTTTTCATCAGGTAGACCTGGTGCTGCGAAGAATCCACGCCAGTTTACGAAAGAAGTATCGATACCCTGCTCCTTCATGGTCATTGCGTCTTCAGCGGCAGCCACACGCTCGTCTGCTGTGACACCAATGATTTTTACTTCACCGGCATTGGCCAGATCTACTGCTTCAGAAAAACCGGTTGAGAGTGCTACTATCTCACCTGACAGCAAAGCTGCCATGGCTTTACCACCGGCATCATAAGGAATGTACTTTACATCTAAAGGATCTTTACCCGCAGCTTCCATAACCATCGCTGCTACCAGATGATCCATACCGCCTGGAACTGAACCACCACCAATCGCAGTGGCACCCGGATCAGCGTCATAGGCTGCAATCAGATCTTCCATTGAATTGATTGGGCTGTCTTTGTTTACCACCATCGCAGCATAATCACCGATGGTACCGGCAACCAAAGTTAAGTCGCGAAAGTTATGTGGAAAAACGCCGGTTAATGAACGGATAACGATAGGCGTTGAGTTAACCATCAACGTGCCTTCATTGCTGCTGGCGTTTTCGATCAGAAAGCCAATGGCTTTACCACCACCGCCACCAGACATGTTCTCGTAAGACGCGTTACCTACCAACCCGGCTTTAGTGAGAGCCTCACCGGTACCACGCGCTGTGCCGTCCCATCCGCCACCTGCGCCACCCGGAATCAGGAAGTGAATAGAATCAAGCTTGGCATGGCCATCGGCATATGCAGGAGCAACTGCAGTGGTGGCGGCGACCACAGCGGCCATAAGCGCGTGACGAATAATTCGCAATTTCATAATTTCTCCTCGTTTTAAAATTCGATCAGCATATAGTGATCGGGATTGACATTGCAAAGCACTTAACAGATAAAGGTGCAAGCACTGGCGTAGTGGAACACACAAACCTGACACCAACCTTGCGCGCTCGTGCAAATCACTCAATTCGAGTGACACGAGCACTACCCGATTTACTTTTCGAGACTCGATTTGAAGTTTTTACTGATCGAAGACAATCAGGAACTGGCCGGCGCTGTCGTGTCAAGGTTACAGCTCGACGGTCATGTCGTGAGCCACGCCAATGGTATTGCGGAAGCTAATTCGTACTCACAGGCCGAAGACTTTGATCTGATCCTACTGGATATCATGCTACCGGATGGCGATGGCCGCGATTTTCTTCAGCAGCACCGCGCCAGCGAAAAGCACACCCCGGTTATTGTTCTGACAGCACGCTCCGAAGTGTCTGATAGAGTCACTCTGCTGGATCTGGGAGCGGATGACTATATCACCAAACCTTTTGATCACGCCGAGCTACAGGCCCGCTGCCGCGCCGTAATGCGGCGAAAATCCGGTGCCGCTCAAACGGTTATACGCTTGCGTGATCTACAATTTGATCCAGTATCAGGACAGCTTGTTGTCAATGGCATTACAACCGCACTGCGCAACCGCGAACTGCGATTGCTGGAGCTGTTAATCAATGAACCGGGTAAAATTTTCTCAAAGCAAAAACTGTTTGATCGATTATTTTCCTACGACGATGATGTTTCAGAAAATGCAATCGAAGTCTATATTGCCAGACTGCGAAAGCATCTTGAAAAATCCTGCGTTTCTATTACTACACTGCGCGGCTTAGGTTATAAACTGGACGACGACCAGTGTGACTGATACCAGTGTAACCAATATTTCAGGGTCACTTCGCAGACGGCTGGCAATCACACTGATTGTTGGCATATGCATATTTGCCGTATTGCTGTTTTTTATCATACGACTCTATGCGGCACAGATTGCACAGCAGAGCCAGGACAGCATTCTGTCTGCGTCTGTGACTTCAATGCTGGACGCGGCAAAAGTACGTGACGGCCAGGTGGCAATGGATATCCCGTATTCCTCTTTTTCAATGTTAGCCACCCCGCAGGATGATCGCATTTTTTATGCGATATACCAGGATGACCAGCTATTATCCGGCTACGAATCACTAACACTTCCTGAAACTTATAACAACACCGGCACTGTTTTTCGTTCAATTGACTTTATGGACACGCCGGTCAGACAGGTCATCGCATCACGTACATTATCAGGATTAACCACACCCGCAGCACTGATAGTGACGGTCGCACAAACGCAGGATAATTTATCAGTTACGCTGCGCGACATTGCCAAAAATGCCGCAATGATCGTTTTAGGATTTTTTCTGCTTGCCGTGGTTTTCAGTGCCTGGGCAAGCTCCACTACCATTGCCCCGTTAAATCGACTTACCCAAAGTGTTACCCGACGCGGCCCTAAAGATCTTAGACCAGTCACGCGACCAGTACCTGCAGAAATGGCACCACTGGTGTCATCGTTAAATCACCTTATGCAGAGACTTGATGACTCCCTCAATCAATCAGAACAATTTATCACCGAAGCAGCACACCGGGTTCGAACCCCAATCGCCACCGTGCGTTCGCATGCCGAGATTACTTTACAAAGAGTAGATAAAGAGGAAAATCGGCAGGCGCTGAAAGCCATGATTCGAGCCACTGACGAAACATCACGCGCTGCCGGTCAGTTACTTGACCACGCGATGATCTCACTGCGAGCCAGTCAGTTAAATTCAGAGCCGATCGATTTATCCGAACTAATACAGGAGCTGGTACGTAGCTTAACACCGGTTGCCGACTTGAAAGATATAGAAATTCGTCTAGACGCAGCACCTGATGTACGCATTCATGGAGATTCTATACTGGTACAAAACGCCGTACGCAACCTGATTGATAATGCGTTGAAGTATTCCCCGACAGAAAGCACGATAAACATCCAGGTGCGCGCCAACCCTAAACCATCTATCGTTATCAATGACCAGGGTGATGGTTTTTTCCACGATGAAAAAGACAAGCTGACTGATCGCTTTTCTCGAGGTAGAAACTCAACAGGAACTATCGGTTCAGGGCTTGGCTTAACCATTGCCAACGACGTAGCAAAAGCACACAGCGGATCGCTGCGCATAACAAATAATCACAACGGTGGCGCATGCGTAACCTTATCATTTTAGTTTTTATACTGCTGCATCAGCCTGGTATTGCTGCAGACCAGAAGCTTGAACTACTGGAAGAAAAACAGCTTTTCTCGGGCAGTGAAAATACAAAAACAACGTTACGCATGCTCTCAAGCACAGATACCGATGTGTTTGCCCCAACGATTGATATTTTTCTTAAAGACAACCCCTCTCTCAGCATAGAGTATCTGGTAGCGAGCTCTACCGACATCGACACCTTGTTTCGCCAATCACCCGGTAATTATGATGTTGTTATATCGAGTGCGATGGACTTACAGCTAAAGCTGGTTAACGACGGCTTCGCCTACTCTATACCAAACATTCAACACCCCGATTGGGCACAATGGCGTAGAAGCCTGTTTGGATTTACCCTTGAGCCTGCTGGTATAATTTTTAATAAAGAGTACTTTGAAAATATAGAGATTCCACAATCACGGCAGCAGATGATCAGAGTACTGCGCGAACACCCGGAGCTCTTTCATGGAAAATTAGCCACCTACGATGTGCGTTTGTCCGGCTTGGGGTATCTATTTGCAACACAGGATGCACGTGATTCAGAGACCTACTGGCGACTGATGGAAGTTTTTGGAAACCTTGATACCCGGCTATATTGCTGCTCGGGCGAAATGATAGATGATCTGGCAAGCGGAAAAGTGGTTATCGCCTACAACGTTCTGACCAGCTACGCCAAAGCCCGACTGGATGTATTTGACTCAATTGACTGGATATTGCCGAACGACTACACCAACGTAATGATGCGCACTGCGATGGTGTCTGCAGACTCAAAAAAAATCAAAGCGGCTACCGCTTTCATGCGGTATCTGACAACCCAGGCCATGCAAACTACCGCCTCGGACAAAACACCCTTGCCACCGTTGCAGAGTGAGTCAAGCGACTTCCAGAACTCTGTTATTCCCCTTGATCCGGGCTTGATGATTTTCCTCGATCAGCTTAAAAGACGTACTTTCATTAACGCCTGGGAAAATGCAGTGATCCAGTGACAGAGGTTATTTTTGTCACGAACTGTCTTTTTGCAAAATACCTGTCAGAGCTTTCTTATCTGCTGACCAAAGCCTGCCGTCAGACGTAAACGCTACTGACGCGCTAACGGATGTTGGTATCTTTTGAGGGTGTTGATTCTTCCGAATTGCGCAATTGCTTACCAAGAAGCGCACATGTGGGAAACACAATACACCAGACAAAAAAGAAGATTCCCAATGTTACCGGTAATGGCTCACGCAGAGAAAAATCACTTAAACGTGTGCCCGCCAGATAACTGAGAGCGCCTGATATTCCACCCACACACGCAGCTATATACAGGTGGTTTTGGAACCACCTCATGCTGTGATTTAGCGTGGTAGCAAACAAGGCCCACAAGCTGGTTAACCAGAGCGGCGGCCAAAGGCTGCTATCCGGCGGTATCAGCAGACCAGAACGTATAAAAATTCCATCCACAACGATTCCCAACAACACAACAACAAAGATCAATGCGATCTCAGCTTTGTTACTTGAGAAAAAATGCAAATGCACGGCTACGACTAACAGCACTACTGGTGCGGCAACGACACTGCCACCCAGCACACAGGCAAGCCAACTGAGGTTAAACACTACACCATTGTACAGGGTTCGTTTCAGCATGAAGACGAAAACAACTTTGGCATCAGGAGGGCCGGTAATCGGGCTTGGCGCTTAACACCTGATAAACGCCAATCACTCGCTCACGGAATCCACCTTCACAATAACAAAGGTAGTACATCCACATGCGGATAAAGCGCTCATCAAAACCCAGTGCGCGAACTTTATCAAGATTACTGGTGAAGGACTCACGCCATTGCTTCAGGGTTAGCGCATAGTCTTTGGTTAAGTCCTCAAGGCCGATAATATTAAGGTCAGTATCATTAGTTGTGTGATTGGCTATTACATTCAACGACGGCAGGCACCCACCTGGAAAGATATAGCGCTGGATAAAATCTACCGACTTACGAGCCTGCTCATAACGTTGATCGGCAATAGTGATTGCCTGCAGCGCCATCAAACCATCGGGCTTCAGCAGACTGGAACACTTGGCAAAATACTCTGAAAAATACTGATGACCAACCGCCTCTATCATTTCTATAGAGACAAGCTTATCGAAGCTGCCCTCGAGCTCCCGGTAGTCTTTTAACAGAACGGTGATTTTGTCTTGCAGTCCGTATTTACGTACCTGCTTCAGCGTGTGCTCTCGCTGCCGTTCAGACAATGTTGTTGTGGTCACTTTGCAGCCATAATTTCTAACTGCATGCAATGCCATCCCGCCCCAACCCGTACCGATCTCTACCAGGTGGTCCTCAGGCTTGAGCTCAAGCATCTGACAGAGCTGATCGAGCTTTGCTATGGAAGCTTGCTCGAGTGTTCTATCATAATTACCATCGAAGAGAGCTGAGGAATACATCATGGTGGGGTCGAGAAACAATTCAAAGAAGTCGTTACCGAGATCATAGTGGGCTGAAATATTTTCCTTTGCCCTTGATAGACTGTTTCTGGTAAGTCGCTCAAGCAGGCTCAACGCAATTTTATTTGAAAGGTTACGCTCTCCGTCCATATCCTTTAGTTGAGATAGATTGCTGACAAAAAACCGAATTACTGCGACCAGATCTGGCGAAGTCCAGTAACCGTCCATATAGGCCTCTGCCGCACCCACCACACCATTCAGTGCAATCGCTTTGTAGGTTGCGGGATTTTCCACAACAATGTGTGCGTTAATATCCTTGCCGATTTCGCCTTGCGCACTGCCGAAGTGATGCTCTTCTTCGTTTTCAGTGATGGTTAAGTGCCCGCGTGGCATTTTTCCAATGTGCTGCAGCACAAGTTTGCGAAACCATTTGTCGGTTTTGCCATTAGTAACTCTACTCTGATTTTTTTTACCCCGATTTTTTGTACCGTGGGTCGATGTAGTAGAAGCGTTCTCACCGGTCAGGCTGGCAATACGCTCAACCCCTTTGGGCAGTGCAGTGTTTGCAATGCCAAAGTCGCGTTGATCAAAACCAATTTGCACCTCGGTATCACTTGATGTACTCATCAATCATTCACCGTAAATAGAAGTTAATTTTATAGCTTTATCGAAGCTGCTGATTTTGCCGGGTGTGGAACAAACGGCACCTTCTTTAACCAAAGCTTTAAGGCCTGCCAGTATATGGCGAGTGTTACTTTTGCTGTCATGAGCGGATAAACGCAGAGAATCCAGGTGAGAGACCGGGTGGTTATTCTCACGTGTTTAAAAACCACACCCGAGTCAAACTGTACCGAATCCCCGGATTTCTGCACCTCAGCGTTACTGGTGTGTTGTGGTCGAGCCAGAAGTGCAAGCGAATAACGCAGCGTGTCTGTCGGCACGTTACCGCGCCACTGGTAAACAAGATTCATTGGCATAAAAGGTGAGACGTGCATTTGCTTTTCAAACTCAACTGCTTCAGCAGTTTCACAGGCTCGCAAATCAAGCACATAATGGTGTTTTTCTCCCCACGGGGTGTTAGTGACTTCAATCAATAACGCAAGTAAGTCGTGTGACCCGGCACTGTAGCAGTAGTAACAGCTTATAGGATTGGTAATATAGCCAAAGTAACGCAGGTTTGTCAGCACACATACTGAACCGGTTACGTCAACGCCGATACTATTCTTCACCGCCTGCCTGACAGCTGCGTCAACTGGCTGGGAAAAATCACCGTTGATAGAAAAATAATCTGCTCTTCGAAAACGCGCAAGGCAAAATCGGCTAACTCCCCAGAACCAGTTTTTACGCAGAACGCTGTCAAGTTCAGACAGATTCAGGTACATCATGAAGACGCGATATTTAAATTTATGCGCGACCGGCTTATGGCGTTGATGCCAGACGATGCCACGGTAGATCGCGCTGCAATTTGCTACCGACCCGCACTGATCCGAAACAGGCGACTGACCCGAAACTGCCGACTGGCCCGATTCAGGCAACTGAAGACTCGCTTTTCCCGGTTGATTCGCCAGGTAACGCTCCATTGTCGGCCATAACCGAGCGAGCCGGCCTGTGATGCGGGGTATCACTATTAGAGTTTTCGAAAGGCTGTTTTGCATTCACTGATTCAACCACCCGCAGTGCACTTTTAACCCCGTCTTCGTGAAACCCGTTCGCCCAGTATGCACCGCAGTACCAGGTGTTCTTCAAGCCTGCGATTTCACTCCATCGCGATTGCGCTGTAACGCCGGCGCGGGTAAATACGGGATGACTGTAATGGTAAACACCGAGTATTTTGTTTTGATCAATGGTTTCGGTCTGATTCAAACTCACACAGAATGTTGTATCTGCCTCTATACCCTGGAGAATGTTCATGTTGTAGGTCAGCATAGGCAGTGGATCCTTTTCATCACGCTTATGATCCGCTCTTGGCAGCCGGTAGTTCCAACTTGACCATGCCTGCTCACGCCACGGTAATCTACTGCGATCAGTATGCAATACGACTTCATTTTCCCGGTACGGTATCGCACCCAGAATTTCCTTTTCAACAGTAGTAGCATCGTTAAGCAGCGACAGCGCCTGATCACTGTGAGTAGCAAAAATCAAGGCATCATAGCGCTCATTGACCGATGCATTACTGCCAACTTTATATTCAATATCGACCCACTGTTCAGAGCGGTCTATTTTCTCGATAGACACTCCGGTTTTAATTGAATCCTTGTACGGCTGCGTCAGTTTGGGCAGGTAACTGCGTGACCCACCTGTTACTGTATACCACTGCGGACGGTTCTTTACCGACAACAGTCCGTGATTCTTGAAGAATCGAATAAAAAACAGTGCAGGAAATGCATCCATACCCTCCAGTGACGACGACCAGATCGCAGCTCCCATCGGAACCAGATATTTTTCACGGAACATCTGACCAAAGTTTTTTTCTTTAAGATAATCCGCCAGACTTAAATCAGCGGAAATATTATTACTCTCGAGATCAGCGAGTGCGGTTTTATTGAACCGAACAATGTCGCTCAGCATTTTCCAGTAGGCAGGCCGCAGTAGATTTTTCCGATCTGCAAACAGTGTGTTGATATTACTGCCGGCGTACTCAAGGCCCGATTCCTCGCAGGTTACACTAAAACTCATTTCAGACTTGCGTCCGCTAACACCGATCTCTTTCATCAGCTCGATAAACCCTGGATACGTCCAATCGTTGTAAACGATAAATCCGGTATCTACGCTATACGATTTCCCGGCAACCTCGACATTTTTGGTTGCGGTATGACCGCCTACCTCTGCCGCAGCTTCCAGTACGGTGACGTCATGTGTGCGAGACAAATAGTATGCACAGCTCAACCCGGAAATACCGCCACCAACTATTGCAATCTTCAACACTGACCTACCTTTTCCAAGCAAAATTTGCGGTCTTTAACCTGTTCATGCCGACCTCACCAGACGTGGACCGATCCAACGGTACCAAACCGATGGTATCAAAGACGGAATTTTCAGTGACAACCACAAGCGCCAGGGAAAATTGACTGTCAACTTTCTTTTCGCAACGCCCTTGATTATTCGACTGGCAGCTTCCGGTGGATGCATCAGAAACGGCATCGGGAAATCATTCTGACTGGTCATTTCTGTTGCCACAAAACCAGGATTAACAACGGTTACATCTATCTTTTTTTCAAGATCCAGTCGCAATGTGTTGAATAGGTAACTCATTGCCGCTTTGGATGAACCATAGGCTTCGGCACGAGGCAAGCCGGTTACAGCAGACAAACTGGCAATCGCTACGATTTGCGGCTTCGCAGTTGAATTAACTTCAGCCTTTTTTAACAGCGGCAATGCCACCACGGTTGAGTTGACTGCCCCGAACAGGTTGACATCATAGACTCGCCTGAACAGGTTGACATCGAGATCTACATTATCAATGTACTCGCATCGTCCTGCACAGATGATCAGTATGTCGAGCGAGTCGACCATGCCAGTTAGAGTTGCTCGAACCTCGTCAGTGCTTTCATCTTGGGTAACATCGAAAGCGAGCGGTACGATGCGACCAGACAATGCCTGAGCTTTCGATTCAAGCTCTGTGAGTTTGTCTGTACTCCTTGCGCTGACTACAACCGTGTTGCCGGTAGCAGCAAGCTGTAGCGCAAGTTCAGAGCCGATGCCGGAACTCGCACCCGTTATCCAAATATTTTTATTCTCGATCATTGAGCACCAGTTACATTAAACATCCAGCAGTTGAAATGTGTCTATTTGACCGGGTGCTGCTTGCCGGCCGATACGCGATGAGCCCGACGCTTGAGCCATCTCACCGGTGCACCGAGTACCGGCACGTTTTCGTATATCAGCGCACCCACATCATATATGTCTTCGTGGAAAGTTACTTTCTCGTTGAATTCCAGCAAAGATACACCACGGACTTTGATTTCGTTGCCTCCCGACAGCTTTGGATGCTGAAAATACATGTCCCATTTGATTGAGGTTCGGTTGCTCAACCGACACTCTTCAAGATAATCAAACCTACAGCTGGTCACATTTTTGTAGACACCTTCAAAGTATTCGCTGAGCTGGTCAAGCCCTTCGACCCTGCCGAGCGGGTCCACGAAGGTCACGTCGTTGGCGTAGATTTTCGCAAGATCCTCTCGCTCAAGCGTGTGAGCATCAGCAAAGATCTGCTGCAGGTCGTCAACCACCGTTTGATTCATATGGACTGATTCCGTGTTGCCGCATCTGCCCGGCGTGTCATTTCGCGACGCTATGTTACCGGATTTTTCGTATACACGGCGTAACCGCCAGGTGCACACACGCTTTTTCTTGTAACGTCTGAATGATCAAAGAAACACGATTAAAACTGAACACTCAAGAGAAAATATCACACACTGTTTTTCGGGTTTTGACCTGGCCCGCTGCTATACAACCGATCAATATCACCAGTGATGAATGGTTTTATGCTTTTAAGAGTCAAATTACCCACGAAGGTTCTAAGCGCGGACAAGCGCGCCTGCGCAGCGTGGTACTTTCTTTGATGTCAGGCGCATCTTTCAGTGCCTTCGAGACAGTCGTCACTGCGAGACCCGTCATACAGGCGATCGTTTTAAGCGTGGGCTTTTTTCGCAGTTCCTCAACCATATTCAGGCCCGATAACCCGCGAGGGTATCTTCACGCTCCTTTTCGTAGAATAAAACCTTTAGCTGCAACGTTGTAGTTGAGGATACCACGCTGTGCTAATCAGTAGACTTTTCAACCAACTCAACAGTCTGTATCTTTTGAAGACACCTGAGCATATCTCGCAGGCACATGTTTTTACAGCGAATTTTATTTTTACGTTTGGCACCGTACGACGCCAATGAAGCCAATTCGGGTTTGTCGGGCATCAATGCTTTTTCGTTTAAAGACCGAAGCAGTTGCAGGTAATTTTGCATTCCGCAGTGAGTTTACTTGTCGTTTTGCATCGATGCGATCGCACGCTTTCTAAAGCCGCTGAAGTATTTATGCGCTCTCTGCCAACGACCCACAACTCAGCAACGCAAAACGCACCGACAGTCGATAACAAGGATGCCGCTCCTGCAACAGAGATGGCGTAAGTCCGTCGGCCAACGATCAGCTCATTTTCACGCTACGAATCAGGCTACGATTGCAGACACTATTAACTGAGTTGTAGCTGACCCGCAGGCTAAAAAGGCCGACGCAGACAAGCACAGCAATAACCTGTGCTACATTGCCGGTTTATTCACAGTTGCGGGCCTTTCAATGCAATCACACGCACGCGCAGTAGTTATCGGTGGCGGAGTTGTTGGTTGTTCTGTCCTGTTCCATCTTGCCAAAGCGGGATGGACTGACGTACTTCTAATTGAACGCTCAGAGCTTACCTCAGGCTCTTCATGGCATGCCGCCGGCGGTTTTCACACACTTAATGGTGATCCCAACGTCGCCAGATTGCAGGCATACACCGTATCGCTCTACCAGGAGCTTGAAAAGTTATCCGGTCAGTCCTGTGGATTGCATCTGACAGGCGGTGTGATGATGGCTGACACGGAAGAACGCATGAACTTCCTGCGTTATATACATGCCACCGGTCGTACGCTTGGTATGCAAACCGAGTTAATCAGCCCGACCGAAGCAAAGGCTATGTTCCCGCTGATGGATGAGCGCAACTTTGTAGGTGCATTGTGGGATCCCGTTGAAGGTCACCTTGATCCATCGGGAACAACACACGCTTACGCCAAGGCAGCACAGTCACTTGGCGCACACATTCAGCTTCGCAACAGAGTCACTGACATACAGCAAACAGCCAGCGGTGGCTGGAACGTTATCACTGAAAAAGGCACCGTTACCACAGAGCATGTGGTCAATGCCGGTGGCTTATGGGCTCGCGAAATCGGCCGTATGGCGGGCATAGAACTTCCGGTTCTCGCTATGGAACATATGTATCTGCTGACTGATGAAATGCCGGAAGTGGTTGAGTTTAATCAAGACACAGGCCGGGAGCTGGTGGGAGTTATAGACTTTAAGGGTGAAATCTACACCCGCCAGGAGCGCAACGGCTTATTGCTTGGTACTTACGAAAAAGCCTGCAAACCGTGGTCCTCGACAACAACACCATGGGACTTCGGTCATGAACTGTTGGCACCTGATCTTGATCGTATCGCCCCATCACTTGAAATCGGCTTTGAACATTTTCCGGCCTTTGCCAATGCCGGTATCAAGCAAACCGTGAACGGGCCTTTTACTTTCGCACCTGACGGCAATCCGCTTGTTGGTCCGGTGCAGGGGCTGCAAAACTTCTGGTGTGCCTGTGCAGTGATGGCGGGCTTCAGCCAGGGTGGCGGCGTTGGGTTGGCTCTGGCTAACTGGATGGTTGATGGCGATCCGGGCTATGACATCTTCGGTATGGATGTAGCGCGTTATGGCGACTTCACCACACTTGGTTATACCAACGCCAAAGTTCGCGAAAATTACTCCAGACGATTCTCCATTCGTTTTCCAAATGAAGAATTGCCCGCTGCCAGACCACAACAAACAACGCCGCTGTACGACATCATGGTACGCGACAACAACGCGGTCATGGGCGATACTTGGGGCCTTGAAACACCCTTATGGTTCGCACCGCAAGGCACGCAGGCAGTCGATGAACTGTCATTCCATCGATCAAACGATTTTGAACACGTAGGCAATGAAGTAAGGGCAGTGCGCGAGCGCGTAGGCGTGACCGAAATCGCCAACTTTGCAAAGTATAAAGTCACCGGCACTGGTGCAGAAAGCTGGCTAAACCAATTAATGACCAACACCATGCCAGCTACCGGGCGCATTGTTTTAAGTCCAATGCTGAATCACAACGGCAAGCTCATTGGTGACTTTACCATCGCCAAATCTGCAGATAACAGCTTTTATGTCTGGGGCTCATCCGGTGCACAGATCTATCATATGCGATGGTTCGAACAACACCTGCCAGCAGACAACACGGTAAACATTCATCGCTATGGGCAAACTATGGTGGGACTGTCTATTGCCGGTCCGCATTCAAGAGACGTACTGGCTAAACTTGCTAACCAGCCCGCTGATGTTCAATCGCTGAAGTTTATGGATCACAGAGCCGTAGACATTGCGGCTTGCCCGTGCGTGGTAAACCGTA
This sequence comes from uncultured Granulosicoccaceae bacterium, assembly GCA_938007995.1. Classification (GTDB taxonomy): domain Bacteria; phylum Pseudomonadota; class Gammaproteobacteria; order Granulosicoccales; family Granulosicoccaceae. The sequence continues at coordinate 65,552 of CALLLW010000056.1, forward strand.
TCACCTACACCGGCGACCTCGGTTATGAATTGTGGATGGAACCCGCTTATGAACGACGCATCTATCTGGCAATAAAAAAAGCCGGTGAAGCGTTCGGTATACAGGATTTCGGTATGCGCGCCCTGCTTTCGATGCGGCTTGAGAAAAACTTCCCGACATGGTTTGCAGAACTCCGACCAATCTATGGTCCTTATGAAGCTGGCATGGATCGATTCGTTAAAATTAAAAAGAATCACTTTATCGGTCGCGACAAAGCGGCTGATGAATTTGCTACCGGTGGCAACTTACGCAGAGTAACGTTTTCAGTAGACACCGATAAAACCGATGTCATGGGTGATGAACCGATCTGGGCTAAGACTGATGCTGACTTTCAAACCATCAGCCCGCCACACGATTATGGTGCAACACGCTTTGATGCCAATGGCACTGCCACCGGCAAACCTGCAATACAAACCGATGGCGAATGGCGGGTGATCGGCTGGGTAACATCCGGCGGCTATGGCCACTCAGTCAAAAAATCTCTTGCTCAGGGCTACATACCAAAGCAACTGGCAGATAACACGGCAACAGACTTTTTTGAAGTAGAGATACTCGGCAAGCGCTACCCTGCCCGACTGGCACCGGAACCACTGTTCGATCCTACAGGTGCAAAAATGCGTTCGTAATTACAGAAAGCGGTTTGATGCCATGGGGCAGTTCGCACAGACTACTGTGAAGTCTTTAAAGTATCTGCTCACAACATAAAAAACCCCGCATGAAGCGGGGTTTTCTATTGGCACTATCAAAATTATCTGCAGTCTATAGAGCGCCTGGCTGAGGCTGCATGTCAGCCGGGTTAATACCAGCCACTTCAACCGGCTTTTTCATTGCATCACGACGGAACGGTTCACCCAGTTCTTGATTCAGAATCACTTCAATGAAAGTAGTTACACCATTTGCCTGTTGTTTACATGCTTCGCGAAGTGTATCTGTCAGCTCATCCATGGTTTTAACCACAACACCTTTCAGCCCGCATCCATCAGCGATTTTTGCGTAACTCAGATGAGGGTCAAGCTCGGTGCCGACGAAGTTATCTTCATACCAGAGCGTTGTATTACGCTTTTCTGCACCCCACTGGAAGTTGCGGAATATCACCATAGTAATCGCAGGCCATTCTTCACGACCGATTGAAGACATCTCATTCATCGAAATACCAAATGCACCGTCACCAGCAAAACCGACTACCGGTACATCAGGGCAACCGATCTTGGCACCGATAATAGAAGGAAAGCCGTAGCCACAAGGTCCGAACAAACCAGGCGCCAGATACTTTCGGCCTTGCTCAAAGGTTGGATAGGCATTTCCGATAGCGCAGTTGTTGCCGATGTCGCTTGAGATAATGGCTTCGTCCGGCATACCCATTTGAATTGCACGCCAGGCCATACGGGGTGACATACGATCAGGGTCCCGCTTGCGACTTTCTTCATTCCAGACAGTGCCTGGATCATCGTCTTCGTGATCCATGCTCGACAGCGCCTGCAGCCAGCCGGACTTGGTTGTGCGAACAAGATTCTGTCGATCTTCGCGGCCATCGTCACCGGCAGTCGGTGATAATTTTTCAAGAATAGATTGTGCAACCAGCTTGGCATCACCACAGATTGGAACTGTGACTCTTTTGGTCAAACCGATTCGGTCTGAGTTGATATCCACCTGAATAATCTTGGCATCCTTAGGCCAGTAGTCGATGCCATAGCCCGGTAAAGTAGAGAACGGGTTCAGGCGCGTACCAAGAGCAAGCACCACATCAGCCTTTGAGATCAGCTCCATCGCCGCCTTTGAACCGTTATAACCCAATGGCCCGACAGACATCGGATGCGATCCCGGGAATGCATCGTTATGCTGATAACCACAGCAAACCGGCGCAGACAATCTGTCTGCCAGTGCTGCGGTATCGTTGATTGCACCACCAATAACCACACCTGCACCAGACAATATGACCGGGAATTTGGCGTTAGACAGCAGTTCTGCTGCTTCAGCTATTGCGTTGGCACCACCAGCGGGGGGCTCAAGGTTAAGTACCTGAGGTAGTTCCACATCGATGACCTGAGTCCAGTAGTCACGCGGCACGTTGATCTGGGCCGGCGCACAACCACGCCATGCTTTGGTAATAACTCGATTCAACACTTCAGCAATTCGCGTCGGGTCACGCACCTCTTCCTGGTAGCACACCATCTCGCTAAACATCTGCATCTGCTCGACTTCCTGAAAACCACCCTGGCCAATGGTTTTGTTGGCGGCCTGAGGGGTTACCAGCAACATCGGCGTATGGTTCCAGTAAGCAGTTTTGATTGCCGTGACAAAACCGGTAACGCCGGGGCCATTCTGGGCAATAGCCATTCCCATCTTGCCGGTGGCGCGAGAATATCCGTCGCAGATCAAACCACCGTTGGTTTCGTGCGCCACGTCCCAAAAGGTGATGCCTGCCTTCGGGAATAAATCTGATATAGGCATAAAAGCAGAGCCGATAATGCCGAACGCATGCTCAATACCGTGCATTTGCAATACTTTTACAAACGCCTCTTCTGTGGTCATTTTCATGGAATCAATCCTTACTTTAGTGATGGCGCTATAGTCGTAGCTGGCGGGGTATTCTTCAAGTGCCAGTTGAGCCGCCCGATTGTACCAGCCAACAACTTGTGACGCAGGTTGATCATCCATCTCTTCAAGCGCTTAAAACTACTTGTTATTTATCAGAAAACCTTAATTTCTCCGGTAAAGAACAAACGACGTTTTACTGCCGCTACCGGCCAAAAATCATACCCAACAGACGGCCGCTGACGTATATTCTCAGCCAACCATCGAAGACAGGCTGTCAGCGCAACGTGATCGACGCGCATTGCCGCCACCTGCACGACAAATCGTTCGAAATCTAAGGCAGCTGCGAGTCGGCCCTCGAACCGCATCTGCACAACGCACCTATGGTGAGGAATGACAGAGCAGCCAATGGACACACCATTACTTGAAGTCCGCAACATCAGTAAGGCATTTGGTGATGTGGTTGCCAACAATGCTGTCGATTTTCAGGTTAATACCGCCCAGATACATGCCTTGTTAGGCGAAAACGGCGCTGGCAAATCCACACTGATGAAAATCATCTGCGGATTGCAGCAACCCGACACAGGAGAGATCCTCTGGAAGGGGCAGCCCTACACAATCAGCAACCCAAAGACGGCACGGGCAATCGGTATTGGTATGGTGCACCAGCACTTCGCACTGTTCGACGGTCTGAGCGTTACCGAAAACATCGCCTTCAGTATTGACGGCGCTGTGCAGGGAAAAGCACTTGAGCAACAAATCACGCAACTGGCAGAACGGTACGGGCTTTCAGTAGAGCCTCGCAAAGCAGTATTTGAATTATCTGCAGGCGAGAAACAACGTATTGAAATACTGCGTGCTTTACTGCTAAACCCTGAACTGCTGATACTTGATGAACCGACTTCGGTACTGACACCACAGGAAGCCGAACAGCTGTTTGAAACAGTTCGCAAGCTCGCAGCGAACGGCCACGGCATTGTGTTTATCAGTCACAAATTAAAAGAAGTCAAAACACTCTGTGATGCGGCCACCGTGCTGCGCGGCGGCAGTGTGGTAGGCGCTTTTGATCCACGTCAGCAAAGCACTGAAGCGATTGCCGAGCTGATGCTTGGTAGTCGGGACATCACCACCACCCGGCAACTCAGGCACTTTGGCGATGAACGACTGGCAGTAAAATCGCTAAACCTGCAAGACAATGATGTTTCCCTGAACATTGACAACATGCAGGTTCGGGCGGGTGAAATCTACGGTATTGCGGGTGTTGCAGGAAACGGTCAGGAGCTACTGTACTCAGCGCTAAGCGGTGAGCTTACATCACGTAACAATGCTTCAATAGTTATCAACAATACCGCTGTCGGTTCACTCGGCCCCAATGACAGACGCGCTCTGGGTGCGATGTTTGTACCTGAAGAAAGACTTGGTCATGCAGCGGTGCCGCAACTGGATTTAAACGACAACATCCTGCTCACCAATATATCTAATGCCGCTACCAGTAAAAACGGCATCGTTAACCAGCGCTATCTGTCAACGACGACTGATCAGGTCACTGATCAATTCGATGTACGCCACGCGGGTAATAAAGTAGCTGCGCGCAATCTGTCAGGTGGCAACCTGCAAAAGTTTGTAGTTGGCAGAGAAATCATCAAAAAGCCAACTTTACTTATCATCAACCAACCGACCTGGGGCGTGGATGCGATATCTGCTATGCGAATCAGGGAAGCCCTGCAAACACTGGCAGCAAGCGGATCTTCGATTGTTGTGATCAGCCAGGATCTCGATGAGCTACTGGAGATTTCCGATCAACTTGCAGTATTGCATCACGGCAGTTTGACTGATGCACGACCGGTTGCAGAATGGAATATTGAACAACTGGGCCTTGCCATGACCGGGAGCACAGAAGCGGCATGATCCATCTTGAACCAAGAAAGCACACCAGCGCATGGACCAACCTGCGCGCCATCATGCTTGCGCTTTTAATCACTGCATTGCTTTCAGTACTCGTGCTGTTTGTAATGAGTGACAGACCCACTGACGCTATCTGGCAGATGATGACCTTCCCGTGGCAGGGCAGACGCATGGAAGTACAGTGGGGCCTGGTGCTTCAACAAACCGCTTATCTTGCCTGCATTGCAATTGGCTTATCCGTTGGTTATCGCGCCAATATCTGGAACATCGGTGCCGAGGGCCAGTTTGCTTTTGGCTCTATTGGTGCCTACGCGGCTTATCTTATATTGGGCAGTCCGGATTCTGCCTATGTTTTTCCTGTGCTGATTCTTGCCGGTATATTAGCCGGCTGTTTCTGGGCGATGATTCCAGCGTTTCTGCGTGTGACCTGCAATACCAATGAGCTACTGACTTCCCTCATGCTTGTTTATGTTGCATCGCACTTCTTAACCTACCTTTGTATCGGACCACTCAAGGGTGATCCAAAAGCAGGACAAGCTGAAACCTATCCGCTGGCTGAAAGTGTACGCGCAACAAAACTGATTTCAGGCACGGAGCTGCATACCGGCCTGTTGATACTGATGGCGGCATTTTTTCTACTTGCAGCAATACTGTTATTTACCCTGCTTGGGTATCGTTTAAAAGTGGCGCAACACACACCACGAGCAGAACGCTTTGCGGGCTTTTCACCAAAAAACACAGTATGGCTTTCTTTTGCGCTATCCGGTGCAATGGCAGGACTTGCCGGTGCAGTTTATCTGACCGCAGAAACCGGCAAACTTATTCAGGCTGAAAACTACCTGGAAAATTTTGGCTTTGCGGCGATTGTCATTGCCTTTCTGGGCAGACTGCATCCACTGGGTATTCTGTTGGCAGCACTGTTGATCTCTTATGTGAATGTTGGCGCTTCTTATATACAAGCCTCATTGCGTGTTGATGATTCTGTGGCAGATTTGATTGAGGTAGTTGCTTTATTTGCTTTCCTCGGCTGTGCCGTGCTTGATAACTATCAAGTCCGGTTCACCAGCTCACGCAAAGCAGTAACAACATAAAAGCAAGCCTGTAACAGTCAGGTTAAAGCGAGTGCGCAAGAAATTTATCAGAGACAACCATGAATCCTGAAACCCTGTTATTCCTCAGCAACCTTTTAACTGCGGCCATACTATTGGCAACGCCGTTGCTACTCGCAGCGCTGGGTGAGCTGGTGGTGGAAAAGTCGGGCGTGCTGAACCTTGGTGTTGAGGGTATGATGTTGATCGGTGCGTTATTCGGTTACATTGCCGCCTATAACCTGCAAACAATCACCTGCCTTGAAGAATTGATTCCCGGCTTTTGCAATAAGGAAGAGCGTGTCTTCGGTTTTGGTGACTACACCATTGCACTTATTGCCGCAGCATGTGCAGGTGCCGTGCTTGCTTCGCTATTCGCTTTGCTGACGCAATCTCTGCGCGCCAATCATGTTGCAGTTGGCCTGGGCCTGACTATCCTTGGCGCTGGTTTAAGCAACTCTCTGGGCAGCAACTTCTTCGGCGTTAACTATACCTCTGTGCAAGTCGCTGATCATCCCGATGTATTTGGCCAGGATATTCTTGTCTGGTTGTCACTGCTGGCCGTACCGCTTATCTGGTATGTGTTACAAAAAACCCGCGCAGGACTGGTTATACGAGCTGTTGGTGAAAACCATGACAGTGCCTATGCACTTGGCTACCGTGTCACACGAGTGCGTTTTTACTGCATTCTGTTTGGTGGTGCAATGGCAGGACTTGCCGGTGCTTTTATCGTATTAGTGCACGTTGACTGGAAAGAAGGCGTGACCGTCGGCAAAGGCTGGCTGGCACTGGCGTTGATTCTATTTGGCACATGGCGTCCGCTGCGGGTGTTGTGCGGTGCGTATATATTTGGTTTGCTTTGGGCCTCTGAACTGCGACTCGACAATCTGTTTCCAGCATGGCAACTGGAGTGGAAAACACTGCTGACGGTTGCACCTTATGTGTTCACTATTCTTGTGCTGGTGATTATTTCACGCAATCCGGCAATGATCCGTCGTAACGCACCGGCTTCGCTGGGTAAACCATTCAATCCACCATCGTGACCTATACCGAAGGTGGAATTGATTTAACAGACTTACGGAGCTTACTGCATGACTCAGACTGTTGAACTGACTGTCAAAGAAATACATCAGCTTGCCTACGATGTATTGATGAGCAACGGTTGTGATGAGCACAATGCCAACGCCATCGCCACGACAGTCAGTAGCGCAGAAAGAGACGGTTCAGAATCACATGGCTTGTTTCGCATTCCAGGTTATGTTGGCTCTATGTGCAGCGGTAAAGTGAACGGCAAAGCAAAGCCAACGCTTGAGACCGTCACGCCAGCAATTTTACGCATGAATGGCGATCATGGTTACACACCACTTGCTATTCAACGCGGCATACCAGAACTGGCAAAGGCAGCAAAACATCTGGGTATCGCTGCTATGTCGATCATCAACACCTATCACTTTGCAGCGCTCTGGCCTGAAACCGAGGCGCTGGCAGAACACGGTCTGGTTGGCATGGCGTTCACCGCATATAAACCCAAAGTCGCTCCCGCAGGTGCGACGCAGGCTCTATTCGGCACCAACCCGATTTCAGTGGCGTGGCCACGACCGGGGCATAGCCCGTGGGTATTTGATATGGCGACCTCCGCAAAAGCGTTGGGCGATATACAAATTGCTGCAAGAGACGGACATAGCGTACCAGCCGGCACCGGTCTCGACAGAGATGGCAATACAACCACAGATCCATCAAAGATTGCTGACGGCGGTGTGCTGCTGCCATTCGGTGGACACAAAGGCTCTGCAATCGCCACTATGGTAGAGCTTTTTGCAGCAGGTTTAACCGGTGAGCAGTTCAGCTTTGAAGCAGGCGAAAGCGATATTGAAGATGGTGGCCCGGCACGCGGTGGCGAATTGCTGCTGGCTATGTCGCCACAACTTATCGCCGGAGACAACTGGCAGGCGCACTGCGAGGCATTTTTCGAAAAGCTCGAAGACCTTGGCTCAAGGTTGCCAGGGCAGCGACGCCATGAAAATCGCGCCAAAGACGGCAAACGGCGTGTGAATGCAAAGCTGGTTGAACAAATCAACGCACTTCGGATTTAAAAACCTGAATTGATGCCACAAACACGCCTGCAAGTAGATATCCGGGAGCGCGGCAGACGATTTGACGGATGCCAGATACAGAGAAATATTGCATAATCTCCATGATGACAGGCGAACGGGTACCGCAACGATCTCCGATCACTCTCCCATTCGCCAGATCGAATCATTTTGCCGGTAAGCACCGGCCGCACAAACCGGCATCTAACAAGAGACCATAATGAAGAAACTACTCATCGCTTTTTCAGCGTCACTCATCGCAGCCGCTGTTTCTACCGGCGCACTGGCACAGGACAAAACCAAAGTTGGATTCGTCTACGTCGGACCCATCGGTGATCTCGGCTGGACATATCGCCACGATATCGGTCGACTGGCCATCGAAAAAGAATTCGGCGACAAAGTAGAAACAACCTATCTGGAAAACGTGCCCGAAGGCGCTGAAGCCGTCAAATCAATCACCCAGCTAGCCGAGACCGGACACGATATTATTTTTACCACATCATTCGGCTTCATGGACCCCACCAACGAAGTTGCCGCACAATACCCGGACGTAAAGTTTGAACATGCAACCGGCTTCAAGCGCGAGACAGATAACGTTGCTACCTTTTCGGCTCGCTTCTACGAGGCCCGTGTCATTCAGGGTCTGATTGCAGCTAAAACCACAAAGACCAACAAGATCGGCTACATCGCGTCTTTCCCTATTCCTGAAGTTGTGCGCGGTATCAACGCCTTTCAACTTGAACTGGCAAAACATAACCCTGATGCAGTGGTTGATGTGAAATGGGTGTTCACCTGGTTTGATCCGGCAAAAGAAGCTGAAGCCGCACAGGCATTTATAGATGCAGGCGCTGACATTATTGTGCAACACACTGACAGCCCGGCTCCTATGACAATTGCAGAGAAAACCGAAGGTGTCTACGCATTCGGACAAGCCTCCAATATGTCGCGCTTTGGTGAAACCAGCCATCTGGTTTCAATCGTTGATAACTGGGACAGCTACTATATTGATCGGGTTGCTGCTGTGCTTGACGGTTCGTGGGAACAGTCAGACATCTGGTGGGGGCTATCCAAAGACGGCAAAGGCAATGGCGTTGGCATGGTCGAAATGGCTGACTACGGCAATATTCCGGAAGAGTTGATAACAGAAGCCAAAGCACTTGAAGAAAGCCTTCGTACCGGTGAACGTCACTCATTCCCGTGCCCGATCTACAAGCAAGACGGTGAACTGGCGGAAGACTGTGCAGCAGGCGAGGAACACCTTAAGGACTTTCCAACCCTGGTTTCGATGGACTGGTACGTACAAGGCATTGAAGGTTCACTACCCAAGTAATCGTTCGTTTTAACGTTTGCAGACGGCGCCCTTCATTAAAGAAGAGGCGCCGTTTTTTTTGTCTGTTTCTAAGTGATACGACGAAATGATAAAAATAGCCCTGATTGGCGATCGCTCCGATGAAGTGATTGCGCACAGCGCCATCCCGCTTGCATTGCAACTGGTAGCCGACAAACACCAGTTCGACCATTCTGTCGATTGGATTCACTCAACAGAGATCGTACCAAACACTCTCTCTTGCTATCACGGCATTTGGTGTGTTCCAGGCAGCCCTTATCAGGAACCTGAAAAAGTAATTGAAGCTATACGCTTTGCCAGAGAAAACGATATAGCGTTTCTGGGCACTTGCGGTGGCTATCAACATGCGGTGATAGAATATGCACGCAACGTTTTGGGTCACAGCGAGGCTTCGAGTATTGAAGACATGCCGGGTACTTCTATGCCTTTAATCAACGCCATGTTTTGCAGCATGCGAGAGAAGCCCGGTAAAATAGAACTGAAAGAAGCAAGTCAGCTTCATTCAATCTACCAGCAGCGTCTGGTTGAAGAGCAGTACAACTGTGGTTTTGGAGTCAACGCAGACTATCTGTCAATATTCGAAAATACAGGCTTTAACTTCACAGGCTTTAGTACCGACACAGAATCGCTAGATGACCCAAGAGCCTTTGAACTGGCCGGTCATTCGTTTTTCATCGGCACGGCATACCAACCGGAACGCGCGGCTTTACGCCAAAAAATTCACCCGCTTATTGAACGATTCCTTACCGGGAAGACAGAACACAGATCAGCATGATAGGTTGATTTATTCTCTTCGCTTACGTCATTAATTTGTAAACAATAGTCAGCTCAGTTATTCACTGTACGTACGCAGATACAGATCTGCTAGCCTGCGTCGCAACTCCCTGTTTCAAACGAAGCCACTCAAATATGATAGATCGCTCAATATACCCGCTTATTGGCTTATCACTTTTACTATCGGGCCAGGCATTAGCAAACCTACCGGTGTGCCGCAGTGCTTTATCCGACAGCGACAACGATGGCTGGGGTTGGGAAAACAACACCAGCTGCAGAATCGCGTCAGAGAGCTTTAACAACAATAACCAAAGCACTGCCATGGCGTCAGGCCTGGTCATCTGCAGCACGGCAGGAGCTGATCCTGACGGCGACGGCTGGGGATGGGAAAACAACGCGAGCTGTCGAGTCGGCTCCACAACGAGCAGCAATCAAGCGACCCCGGCCAACACACAACCAACAATCTCGTCGCAAAACAACGCACCGGCAACTTGTAGCTCAGCTGATGTTGATCCGGATGGAGATGGCTGGGGATGGGAAAACAATGCCAGTTGTCGTGTTATCGCCAACAGCGATAGCTCAGGCAGCAGCATAAGCGCGCCGCAAGACAGACCACAGCAAAGTTCTCCTGCCTGCAGCATCCCGGCACTGGATGAAAACAATGATGGTTTTGGCCGCGAAAATAATCAGATCTGTATCGTGGATACACCGGTTAGCATACGCATAATGGCTTTAGGTGATTCCATTACCCATGGCCACAGCTTCGGTAATGCTGCGTCCTATCGTCAGCCACTGAACACCATCATGACCTCCGCTGATTGTCAGTTTGACATGGTAGGTTCACAAAGAGGAAATTTTCTGCACAACACATATGTAGCGCCACACGAGGGATACAGTGGTCACACAGCAGATCAAATTCTCAACGGATTTGTTAATGCCGCCGGTAATAACGAAGGAATCAGTGTGACTATCAATCGCTATCAGCCACATGTTGTGCTGCTGCACATCGGTACAAATGACATGAGGCTCGGACAGAATATTGATCAAACCGTGGCAGAAATGGATCAAATCATTTCAGTCATTCTTGCAGCAGACTCAGCACCAGTGGTTTTCCTGGCCAATGTCGTTCCCTGGTATGCAAACGCAAGAGTAGGCGCTGATGTTGTAATACTTGGCGATCGAATAGAAGCATACGCTGCACAGTTAAATAACCCTCGGGTCAGACTAGTCAATGTAAGAGCCGGCTTTAATCGATCAATGATGCGAGCCGACAACGCTCATCCAAATCCAGCAGGCGAACAACACATCGCAGAGCGTTTTTTTGCAGCCTATGACGACGCCGGATACTGCAGACAGTAAAAACTAACAACTATCTGCAAATAACTCCGGCAGGAGCTTGCCAGCTTCACCGACAAGCTCGGTAACGCGGGCACCTGTACGGCCGTGGCACTCTGTATTCACCACAATAACTTCAGCACCATTACTGACTGCAATCTCTATTAAACCGGCCGCGGGATAAACCTGCGCGCTGGTCCCCACTACCAACATCAAATCTGTCTTCTCAGCTTGCGCTACTGCACTCTGAATTATCTGCGCAGGTAACGATTCACCAAACCAGACCACCGAAGGACGCATGTAGCCACCACAGTTGCATTGACGCAGCGGTGGAGCCTGGTGCAAATCAATCAGCTCTTCATAGCCGCACTCTGCATTGCAATGATCTTTCAGCAATGTGCCGTGCAGGTGCAGTACAGGGCTTGAATCGATACCGGTAATTTCCAGCGCTTGCTCAAGGAGATTGTCTACGTTCTGGGTGATGTGCGTCCAGCCCGGCTGCTTTGCAAGTGACACATGTGCATCATTCGGCTTTGCACCGGCAAGCGTCTTTCTGCGCCAGTTGTACCAGTCTATAACTGTTTCCGGTGCAGCGAGAAACCCTTCCTGCGAAGCCAGTTGCTGCGGATCAAACCTCGACCACAAAGCATCTTCATCCGAGCCTTCGCGAAATGTCGCGATCCCTGATTCCGCACTCAGACCGGCACCGGAGAAGCTCACCGGGTTACTTGCATGTGCAATTTTCGCGACAGCAGCTGTTAGCCTATCCCTACTCATTTCCGTTATCTATAGACTTTTCCGTAACGCGCGCCATATATAACGCATCGACGAACTCACCGTCCCTGAAAGCAAATCCTCTGGCTTCTCCTTCAACATCGAATCCGGATTTCTCATACAACCGCCTTGCCGATATGTTATCGCTGAACACAGTCAGTTCCAGTCTGGTGATGTTTAACCAACTCTCTGCAAGATCAATGACTTCACGCATCAATGCCGTACCGATGCCCTGACCGTTATGCCCATCAAGTACCGCCATACCTATGTATCCGGAGTGTCTGCGACGCATATTCTGATTAACATAAAGTGCGATGTGACCCACCACCTTACCACCTGATTCAGCAACCAAACTGTAAGAACCCGGCACGGGCTTTTGCAGGCGCTCTTGCCACAGAGAATCTGCTACATGCGGCAACTGCAGCGTACCTGCCACAGCCTGCTTTCCGCTGTAGATACTTTTAACCGCTTCTGCATCATCCTGCCGACTGTGTCTTATAGTTATATCCATGATTGTTATTTGAGTAGCGGTAAATTACTGCGCCTCAGCCATGCCGGGCTGTTAATCTGTTGATTCGCAAGCCGTGGCCTGCCGCCCCGCGCTTCCCAACTGCTGCTGTATGGTGCTCCTGATTTTAGCGATACTAACAGGTTTATGTAAAACCGGCCCGTGGAGTGTGGTTTCATGCATCTGGTCATGTTCAACATAGCCGGTGATGTAGATAACCTTTAAAGTTGGATCTGTGCCAACGGCTCTATCTGCCAGGTCAATTCCATCGATTGCGCTGTCATTCATCATCACATCAGTGATCAGCAAATCGAAAGTCTTTTTGTCTGCAATCAGTTGCAAGGCTTCAACTGCCATAGGCACATAAGTTACATCGTGCCCGGCATCCAGTAACATCTTTTTTATTAACTCGCCGAACTGTACATCATCCTCTACCAACATTACTCTGTGGCCGGATGGCTCTTGTGTATACACCGGCTGCCCATGTCGATCAATTCTTGAAACGGTGATCGGCGCCTGGTCGATTATCATTCGCACATTAAGCCCACTGCCCCGGGCATTATTTTCTATTCGCAATTCCCCCATGCACTGCTGCATGAAGCGATACACCATTGAGAGCCCGAGCCCACTTCCAGCTTTTTTTGTTTTAGTGGTAAAAAAGGGATCCGTCGCCCTTCTCAACAGTGATGACGTCATACCCGGGCCATCATCGACGACTGTTATTTCAATTTGAACTGAATCATCAGGTATGTCGGCTGCCTCATTGCTGTTGCTCGACACAGTCGATAGTTCACGTACCGCAATCCGTACCATAGTACCGATGCCGCTACTCAATATCGCATCACGACTATTTATAATCAGGTTCAACAACGCATTTTCAAGTTGCGCGTGGTCACAATTTACAGCGAGCCGTTTATCCACTCGATCAAAATACAGTCTCACAGCATCGGGACACTGCGATTGCGCCAGATGCTCCACTGCCCGCAACACGTCTGACAACGGACGCACCTCGGGCACGATTGGCTGCCTGGCAGAAAATGCCACCAGCCTGTTAACCAGATCAGTTCCGCGATGTACCGTATCGATGGCCAGTTGAATCAATCTTTCCTGTTCTGCCTTGTCAGTTTGAATTCTGGCAAGCTCAAGCGAATTCAGCGATGTGGCAAGTAAGTTATTAAAATCATGCACTATGCCGCTGGTCATATACTCCAGTGCTTCAAACCTGTCTGAACGACGTTGAGTGCGATTAAGCTCAAGCATAGTGATATCGTCAAACACCAATACGACTGCCACTGCCGAATCAGACTGTATAACCGACACTGCAGAACAGGCGAGATATTTCACCTCAGATTCATTGTAGGGAACCAGCAAAACGATTAAGTCCTGAAAGATCTTGCTACTTTCCGCCTCATTCCTTTTGCTTTGCAGTGGAAGATTTGATTCTGCGACTTTCTCTCTATAGAACTTTAAAGCCTTCTTGATTGGCTGCGCATCATCATCCAGCGGCATCTGATCTATAGCATTTAAGAACCGCACCTGCTCCGGCCATTGAAACGGAACTTCGTATTTTTCCAACTCAAACAACTCACGCGCTGCATCGTTTAACATGAGTACACGACTGTCTTCGTCAAGCACAATGATGGCACTATTGACCATATTGATCACCAGGTCCTGACGCTTTACACTTGATGTCAGTGCAAGGCGCTGACGATTCGAAGAGTGTTTCTGTAGATGATTTTCAAAAACCATGCGATGCTTGAGCAGAAAATCCTCTATGCAGCAAAGAAAGCGTTGTTGCTCTTCTATTACAACCGCATGGCTTTGCCTTGCTGAATTTTTGTGCATGAACCACACAGCGCCAACGGAATATTTATCTGCCTTTCCAGTTGAACGGGAAGCGTTTTCAACATCGAGTGAAATCAAATAACCGTTTGCTGAGTGATAGTTGTTCTGATCGCACACTTTCGCTATCCCCGAGGGCAGATCCACAACTACATCAGAACTCTCTACGTATTTCTTATGTTTCTTCTCCAGCATCCCATGCACATTGTCAGGTGAACCCAATAGACCACGGCTCTCCCCATCTAAAAGGGCTGAATTAGTTGTGTAAACTCTAAGTTCGGCAGAACCAGCCTGTCTGAGTAATAACAAAATATCGCTACCCTTAAATGCCAGCGCACCCATTTCCAGCACTGAGTCGAGACCATCGATATCACCTGCAGAAATACTGAAAGCCGCGAGGGAACGATCTTCGCGAGATCTATATTTAACCGCCTGTCTCTCTGCGCGCTGATTAAAGCGAAACTGTTGCATCAAACCAACGATGTAATCTACATCCCGCGCGTCTGCAAAACCAGTGCTATGGGTACGAGCAATAATTGAAGACGCTTCTCCCGCCTTGAGCCGACTGGATGCCATCGACCAATCCGGAAACATCTCCTCCGGGAAGTCAGTACGCAATAACACCCGCGTACTTTTGTGTCTGTGGTCTTTTTTAATCCGTTGCATGGTTTGCTCTACTGCAACCCTCGACCCCTGCAGCAGTTGACAAAAATAGCCAGGGCCTCGATCAGCGGGAGCATGTAGCAGAAGACCGGTAACAGCGGCCGTTTGGTTTAATTGAATAGCCTGCTCTCTAATCTGATCAAGTGCCGTCTGCTCAACGACATCAGTTCCCTCACTGACGTAGATTAGTGTATAGAACATGATGTCCTGGCTGGATCACTCACTCAGAGTGAGTATGCGGGAAAAATATAAAAGCCGTTGCTGCACATTATCTACAAGGCAGCCACCGACATCAAACGATTAACCTTCTCACCCAGCACTTCCAAAGGTATAGGCTTGCGCAGAATACAGTCTACAAGACGGTTAATACCGCTTAGCAAATCATAGTGCCCTTGAGCACGTGCAGGCGTGCCAGTCACTGCGATCAATTTGATTTTTTCTTCATCTGCTTTCATCACCTGATCGAGATTCACCCGGTTTATCAGTGTAACTCCTCCTTGTTCCAGCTGGCGCCCCTGATGCTGAAAGAAGATATCGATAATGGCCAGATCGTAGCTGTTGCTATGAAAAAGCACTTCAGCATCTTCAACACTACCGCAGACATCTACCTTGCAACCATTCCCCTGCAGGTATGTTTGCCAGATTGAAGCCAACACGCCGTCATCCTCGACTATCAATATTTTTATAGCGTTTTCACGATCAACTCGATGCTGTGTACTCATGCCTGATACCTTCTTAGCAATAAACTGGTGATACTCTTGTCTTCTGAAGATTGCGCTGTCACAGCAGCGATCGTTATTCGAGGACTGTCATCACCACACCATTCACAGAGTTATCGGATGATATATAGGGATTAATACTTATATTCACTGGTGTGCCGGCCTTCACAGTTTTTACCTGTCTGGCAACAACCTCACCTGATTGAAGTACTCTATTCAAGTCGCTAACCAGGTTTTTGTATTCAAGATCAAATTGAAAGTCTGTTATGGGTCGTTCAATGTCCCCGGGCAACAAATGAATATACCTTGCCATTTTAGGTGTGTAGCGTCTGATTGCCAGAGTACTGTCAAGAAATATAATCCCGTAACCTGTTGAGTTCAGCAGATTATCAAGATCTGTATTGGACTCCATTAGCTCGGCAATTTTTTCCTGATACTCCGTATTTACCGAATACAACTCTTCATTTACTGACTGAAGCTCTTCGTTGGTGGATTGAAGTTCTTCGTTTGCAGCCATTAATTCCTCGTTGGTTGACTGCAATTCCTCACTGGTAGTATCAAGCTCCGCATAAGCATTACGTAACTCCTGTCTGGAATCGAGTAATTGGAGATCAAGCTCGCGCAGCCTTTCCTGAGTATGCATATCAACATCATATCGTTCGAGCGATTCATTATTACCAGCAACAGACTTAGTTTGATCAACAACGGGCGATGGTTCGCTGAATAGAAGCAGATAAAGCGTCTCTCCGGTATCGCTGTAGTCTCTCAGCCTGGAAACCGTGACATCGACGACAAGGTTAACACGGGCGTCATCAGAAGATGACAAACTGATTGGAGATGCCGTTCCAAAAGGAACGCCAGTCATGCCAAACCGATCTTTACGCTCTTCCTCGAGTCTTGCCACGCAAGTAGCTACCGGCACCATCAGGGCTGAATTCAGCAAAACATTGATGTGAGTACTTACCTGCCCTGAGCTATGAAATCCCATATAGCGGCTGCAATCACCAAAAATCTGCCTGATGTGAAGATCTTCACCCAGAAGTACGCCCGTCGGGCCAAACTCCTCCAACACCCGGTTGCGTATGACACTTGAGAGATCGCGTTGATTACTACCCGCTACGTTACCAACGGGAGCCTGGGTCAACCGGTTCACTTTGACTTTTGCTTCACTGGATAGTTTGCGTCGTAGTTTTTCCAATGCTATGTGCGGTGGTAACACACGCTTTGAATCGCTGACTTTGGACCAGACTTTTGCCGCAGTGTTATATTCTTTAAACGAATTATCGCCAGTCGTTAATGACTCCGAACTGCCAAGCCAGAGATATCCACCTGTGCGCAGTGAAAAGTTAAAGATACTCAACACCCGCTCCTGCGCCTCGGGCAGTAAGTAAATAAGCATATTTCGACAAACGACCAGATCCATATTTGAAAATGGCGGATCATCTAATACATTATGCGTGGCAAAAACAACCATATTGCGTAACACGCGGTTCACCACATAATTCCCACCTTCGTCACGGGTAAAAAATCGTTCAAGACGCTCAGGACTGATATCGCGACCGATCTGAGGCGGGTAAACGCCATACGATGCATATTCGACAGCGCTGGAATTCACATCAGTAGCGAATATTTTCACCGAATTGGATAGCGAGTGCGCTCTTAGTCGCTCCGACAGCAGCATCGCAAGAGAGTAGACCTCTTCTCCACTCGATACGCCAACCATCCATACCCGAATACTGCTTTGATCTGGTTTGTTATCAATAATCGATGTGATCAACGGATCGATTGTTTCAATCCATACTTCCTGATCGCGGAAAAACTGCGTGACACCAATAAGCAAATCCGACTTCAGTAAATTAAACTCACCCGGGTTCTCATCCAGCACTTTGGCGTACTCGGGCAAAGTACGAGCATTGCATACCCACATACGATGCTCAAACCTTCGTGAGACCATGGCCGGCTTATATAGAGAAAAGTCAACTCCGGTTGCAGCATTCAAGCGCTTTAAAATACTTTCGATAGTCTCCGGGTTATTGGCCAGATGCTCTCTGAATTCCGTTTCTGCAGAATCTACACTGTAGTTTTTAAGATACGAAACCAGCTGCCGGGTCAATTGATTGATATCAGCTATGCTATCAACGTAGCCGGTTCGAATTGCAGCCAATGGCATACCGTCAAACTCAGCATCCGCCGGATCCTGTACCAGCACCAATCCACCCACCTCTCGCAACGACTTGATACCCACACTGCCGTCGCTGCCAGTGCCGGATAAGACTATTCCTACTGCTTTCCTGCCCAGATCTCTGGCCAGTGAACTGAAGAATTTGTCGATTGGAAGATTAGGATTGCCAGTCCTTTCAATCTCTACGAGACTTATCCTGCCATCACAAATAGAAATGTTGCGATTCGGGCGCAGAACATAGACATGATTGGCTTCAAGCTTTTCATTGTCATCGGCGAGCTTTACGCTCATGCGCGAATGGCGTGATAGCAATTCATCCATCAGGGTTTTGAAGTTTGGCGACAGATGCTGCACCACCACGAATGCAGCACCGGAGTCATGCGGCATCTGATCGAAGAAACCCTGCAATGCTGAAAGCCCGCCGGCGGAAGCACCGATTCCAACGATATGACTGGGTTCTGCTAACTCGCCAGTGTTTGAGTTGTCTACAATAGCCGGATCAACTGAATCACCACCGACAGCATCTTCTCGGGAGTTAGCAGCAACCTCTTTAGCTGGATGCTGATTGCCGGGACTTGTTATCTCAGGCGGAGACTCAACCACCTCTTCGGTTTCATTATCACTATCGCTGCCACTCATTGTGCACCTGACTATTTACCTGCGATGAACCTGCTTTGACTGCTCCCGCCTAATCATGTGTGATTCTAGATAAATCCATTGCCCGGTTCCTTACGAGAACCTTCTATTACCCAATATTCATCAGTCCGGCCTTACAGTCCATACCAGGGTCTTCCCGTGCCACGTCCTGCTTTGCCAAGGCCATTCTTTAGCAAGAACCTTTCTTTACCCGTGAGGGTTTTAACCCACGGTTTCACTTTATAAAACTCCCTGTTATCAGCATACACTAAACTATCCAACGACAGTCAGGCCTTTCTTGGCAACGCGATTGTGTGCAGCTCGACCTGCGTTCGTCGAATCAGGCAACGAATCGCAGGCTGCGCCTACAATGTGACTAAGCTCTTGCGGCGCCACACCTGCACTGCGTAGATAACCCTGCCAAAAATCACACTTAATGCCTGTCAGAAAGTCTAGCTGTGGTTCGGTTTCAACGCCTTCAGCAACCACTTCCAAACCCAATGCATGGGCAAGCTCTACCACCCCTCTTACGACAGTCTGTGAGGCTTGATTAGACTCTACCTCCCTTATAAAGCCGCCATCGAGCTTGATTTCATCAATCGGGAAACGATAAAGATATGAAAGCGAAGAGTAGCCGGTGCCGAAGTCATCGAGCGATATTCGGTAACCCCTTTGACGTAAAAACCCCAGACCATCCTCAGCCAGACGAGGATCGGAAATCAGCGTACGTTCGGTGATTTCAAATTTAAACTGCGCCGTCGAAATCCCTCTACTGACAATAATACGGTCAATCGATTCCAGGGTTTTTCGATTCTGCAATTGCGTCGCAGAAAGATTCACCGATACAGTAAACGTGCTGCTATCTTTTTTTCTGGCATTTGAGCAGGCCACCAGTGAATCCAGCATATCAGCACATATTGTCCTGATGATCCACATGGTCAAATCATTCATTGATCCGCTTGATTCAATGATCGGTATAAATCGGGTCGGATTAACCAATCCCTGTGAGAAGTGCTTCCACCGTAACAGGGCCTCACAACCTGTGATGTCGCCAGTAGAAGTTTTCAGTATCGGTTGATAGATCACATACAGTTCATTACTGTTTAACGCTCGATGCAGGCTTCGAATCAGATTATCTTTATTCCTTAACGAGCCCTCTTCTTTACCGGCCAGACCCTGATCACCATAAAATCTATAACAGTTTTTACCAGCTTGCTTAGCTGCATACATTGCGTGATCTGCATGGCGTAGTAAATCGGTAACTATTCTATCTACACCGCGCCGATCATCAATTATTTTATGGTGTATCGCTATGCCTATACTGGCGGATACACTTGCTTTATTCTTATCTACCTTAATCGCTTGCTGCAGCAAAAGCAGGATGCTGGACGCATAGTGTTTTACCTCTTCTATTCGCTTTATATCAGTTAATAGAATGGTGAACTCATCCCCCCCCAACCGTGCAATCTTCGCCGCTCTTGCACTATGCTTAAGCAGCGTTTTGCCAATGGTCTTGAGTAATTCATCTCCAGCGTCATGACCCAGATTATCGTTAACCTGTTTGAATCCATCCAGATCGACGAACAGCACCGCCATAATACTTCTTGCAGAATCAGGTGATTCAACACTTCTTGCCAGTGCGTCTTCAAAATCACGTCTGTTAGGCAGACCAGTCAGTGAGTCCACCAATGCCAGCTGCTGATTATGATCAGCCAGCCGCTTACTCTGATCTATGTCCACTATCGTAAGCACGTACGCGCCTGCAGTTCGCACACCACCCGAAATTGCTCTCGCGTAAATTTTCACCCACTTGTGATGACTTAGCGCAGATAACATCTGACACTCAATCTCTACGTCTGATTTCAAACTCCAGTCAGTATCAGCAAGCGCCTTTGCAACCGCCTGTGAGTCCATATGCGGCAGACAATTCAGCCATTCTCTACCATGCACTTCTGCGCGCCGCAGATCAGTCATATCAAAAAACGCGGCGTTGCCTTTTATAAACTCAAACTCAGAGGACAGTAATAACAGACCGTGTGGTGTGTAGTCTGCAAGATCGATTTCATTTTCCTCAGTACAACTGCTGTATGAATTCACTTCATTCATGTTATCGCTACAACAATCGATAATTGCCTTGTCACTTGAGACCAATGACATGAGATGTTCCGTCGAACTATGATTTATTTAGATTAGTACAAATCAGCAAATGCGCCTTGACAATTCTCTTGCGGCATACGCACTTGTGTCGGCGTTCTACCCGGATCGGGGTTTCACGATTATTATTTTTCAGGAAAATTTCGCGGTAACTGCCGCCACAGTAGAATCAAGACACCAGGATCAAGTAGACTTTTCCACCTCAAAAAAAAACGAAAAAAAAGGCGGGACTATGCCCGCCTTGACTACCTCTTTCGAGGTGTTAGCCCTTTAGTTGCCTGCTGCGAAGGCAGGCTAGTTCTGTCTGAGTATCAGCTCGATACGGCGATTAGCCTCACGACCATCTGGTGTTTCGTTGGTTGCAACCGGCTTATGCTCGCCAAATCCCCTGACAGACAGCTTGTCTGAAGGTATACCGATGTCGGTCTGCAGGTAACGAACTGCAGCAGCAGCTCGGGCGGTTGAAAGCTCCCAGTTACTTGGGTACTGCTGTCGTAAAACCCGGCCGATAGGCTGAGCATCTGTGTGACCTTCAACATCAATACGCCAGTCGTTGTAGTTGCTGACTACAGAGCCAACAGTTTGCAGCAACCCAATACCCTGAGGACTGAGCGAAGCGCTACCTACCCGGTACAGATCTGAAGAACCGAGCGTGATACCAACGGCTTGATTATCTTCAACCGGTCTGACTTCGACGTTACCTACACCTGCTGCTGCGAGGTCACTGGCCAGTGAAGCACTTACCGAGGCGACCCGATCTTTCTCAGCTTGCATTTCTGTATCTGTTGCTGCCAGCTGAGCCTCATAGGCATCAACCTGCTCTGCCCGGCTTTTGGAGAAAGCAATCGCGTTACGCAGGCGCTTGGCCAGATCGGCACTGCGATTACCGGCAGACTCAGACTGTTGCTGAAGTGCGGCAATCTGATCTGCGCGATTCTTCGAAAATGCAATCGCATTATTCAATCGGCTAGTCAGCGTCATACGCTTCTGACGCTCAGATTCAACCTGCTCCTGCAGTGAAGCCACCTGCATTTCAAGTGCACCGCCTGCAGACTCGGATGCGCGTAGCTTACCCGCCAGATCAGTGACCGTTTTTATTGCTGCAGTGCGGCCTTTGGTGACTTTGGCCAGGTCTGCGTCGAGCTCCTGCGATCTCTGTTTGGAAAAAGCGATGGCATTGCGCAAACGATTGCTCAATACCTTTTGCTTTTCACGCTCTGCCTCAAGTTGTCGCTGGCTGCTTAAGATAGACTTAACAGCACCATCGCGACTTTTAGCCAGATTGGCAATGGTGGTTTCTGCTTCACTGAGCTTCTGCGCACGTGTTTTTGAAAACGCGATAGCATTGTTCAGTCTGGCACTCAGTGCCATACGCTTTTGCTGCTCAGAAGCCGCCAGGTCTTCAGAGGCCGCCAGTTGCTCACCTCTGCTTTTTGAAAATGCGATGGCGTTGCTCAGTTGCTTGCTCAGCTCGGCACGCTTCGCCTGCTCTGAGTCAACCTGCTGCTGCAATGCTGCAACCTGCTCTCCACGGCTCTTTGAAAAAGCAATGGCGTTGTTCAAACGCTTGCTCAATGCTGCACGCTTTTCCTGCTCTGACCCAGCCTGCCCCTGCAGTGCAGAGAGCTGCTCGCCACGGCTTTTAGAGAATGCGATGGCGTTGTTCAAACGTGTGTTCAAAGCCATACGTTTACTGCGCTCGGACTCCTGCAGTGCCGCCAGCTGACTGGTAGAGGCAACCAGCTCTTTGCGTTTGGCTGTCGCATCATCAATCGCACGATCAAGGTTGGATTGCATGATTTCTATCTTGCCAGCAGCAGCGTCTCTTTCAGTCTCGAGC
The DNA here is from genome assembly GCA_938007995.1 of uncultured Granulosicoccaceae bacterium. Taxonomy (GTDB): domain Bacteria; phylum Pseudomonadota; class Gammaproteobacteria; order Granulosicoccales; family Granulosicoccaceae. Next base: position 87,984 of record CALLLW010000056.1, read on the forward strand.
TCTGCCACCTGTGCAGTTAACTGATCACGCTCTGTGGTCAGCTCTGCCACTGTTGTTGCCAGCTCGTCCCGCTTGGTCCGTACCAGATCAAGCTCGCTTGTCAGACTGGCAACTTCTGTTTGCGAGTCGCTTTGTCCGTTTGTTAGAGAAGCCATTTGCGCTTCCATCCGATTCTTGGCACCAGCCACATTCAGCAGCTTCTCTTTGAGTTCACTGGTTCTGGCATCGGCGCTTGATTTATCGACCGTTAAGGAGGCCACCTGCTCTTCCAGCTCTGCAATTTCAGCGGAGTTGTCTACCGGCGCGGGGACACTAGCCAGCTGATCTTTAAGACTCAGAATTTCAGCATTCAATGCGCTGTTGTCTGATGACTGAGTCAGCTGGCTTTTCAAACTTGCTATCTCTGCATCAAACGCACTTGTATCGGAAGCCTGCGCCAGTTGCCCCTTGAGGTCCGCTATTTCGGCGTTCGCCGCATCGAGCTCGCTGGTATCTGCAGCCTGTGCCAACTGATTCTTCAGATCTGCTATCTCGGCGTTTGCCGCATCGAGTTCGCTGGTATCAGAAGCCTGTGCCAACTGATCCTTAAGGTCGGCTATCTCAGCGTTGGCTGTATCCAGTTCGCTGGTATCTGCAGCGGCAGCAGTTGCCGTGCCGAGCTCGCTCTGTAAGCGATCGATTTCGGCCACTGCAACTTCCCGATCCGATAAGGCTTCATCGCGCTCAGCAGTGAGAGCGGTGATTTGTCCGTTCAGACCGTCAACCTCGGTTTCGACCTCGGCCAGCTTCATTACTGCGGTTTCAGCTTCGGCAACGCCGGCAACCTGAGGTCCACAGTTTTGTACGCCGGCAAGCACCAATCCGCCGAGCAGCACGAAAGGCATTGCCCAGCGAAACAACCAGGACATATCAGATTCGTTGTCTTCATGAACCGTCGCTGCAGCGGCAGATGCGCCACTGCTACCAGAAGCCACACCACCTGCACTGTGTGACGCCTGACTTTGAGTTTGACGAGGCGCGGTTTTTGGCACGGAATGATCAATAGAGGCAGCCGCACCTCCGACTGATGCAGTTGTCACCTCACCGAGCAACATCTGGCCAATGCCGTCCGAATTATCGAGTACCGCACCGTTTAGCATCTGGCGCTTCATCACGCCAAGCACGCCCGGTGCAACATAGCCGGTGACCATGCTGGCCTCATCAGCAGCCAGTCCTGCGGCATTCTGAATCGCTGCCTGAATTCCGGCGCACTTTTCGTCGCCCAGCAATTTGCCCAGCGCAGTGTTGCTGTCAGCCAGTGCAGTACGCTCGTCTTTGCCACCGAAAAATAAAGCGGGCTCATCGATCAAACCATCATCACTGTAGCGGGCCGCTTCATACAGCGACTGCCTGCCTGCCTCGTCACGGGCTTTCATCGAAAAGCCATCAAGCACTTCGGTGATAGCGCGGTCGACGCCAGATCTAACCTGATCTGTCGGCTTACCGGTTAGTTTTTCGAGTTGATCGATCGCCGATCGACCGAACTCGTTGTGTACCAGAGTATCGATATTTATTGCCATAGCTTACGCGCTGTAGACGCTCTCCATGTTCATGTTGACCCGGTCAAGTTTAAGTGTTTGCAATTACTGAAACCGTATGCCGGAGGTTAATCGATGTTAAATCCCGGCCAATACAGACACAGGACGTCGTTCTCTATTTATTATCTCGGTAACTATACCTACGTTTCACGGACAATAGATACAGTCTTACGACGCAAATCAGGTGGCACTATCCGAGAACCTCTGGCCGCGAACCTCTGGCCGTAAATATCTGGCCGTACACATCTGGGTAGCCACGCCGGGCCAGACCAATCGGCACATTTGTCGCTTCAACAGCTTCTACCCGGCAGACACATAGTGTGCCTGCAATGTCGACTGCGCTGAAACCCCCTGCGCCATTGCACCATTCTCCTGTGCCGCTCGTACCCTTTTGTAGCTGCCATCCGCAAGCAGCTGCCAGGCAAAACAGTTGTCGCGAAAGTAGCAGTCAATTGACTCTTCGAGCACAGTGGCACGCAAACCGGCATCAAGTACAGGCACTGCCACTTCAACGCGATGAAACATATTCCGCGGCATCCAGTCAGCACTGGAGATATAGACTTCTTCTTCGCCTTCAGCACCAAATGCGTAGACCCTTGAATGCTCAAGGAAGCGACCGATCACAGAAATCACCTGGATATTTTCGGAGACTCCCGCCACTGCCGGTCGCAAGGCGCAGATTCCCCGGACAAGCAATCGCACTTTCACACCGGCATTTGATGCACGGTACAGTTGCTCGATGATCTGCGGTTCGTTCAATGAATTCATTCGTGCACGAATCAGCGCCGGTTTACCCTGTTTTGCTCTTTCTGTCTGCTTTTGAATCAGCTTGATGACTTTACGATGCATATTAAACGGCGAGTGTAGAATAGATTTGACGTTCGCCACCTTGCCAAGACCAGACAACTGATTAAAAATTTTTTGTATATCACCAGTGATGCGCTTGTTGCGAGTCAGTAGATTAAGATCGGTGTATCGCTCTGAGTTGCCCTCGTGATAATTGCCGGTGCCAATATGTACGTATCGGACCATCCTGCCTTTCTCGCGGCGAACAATGAGCAGTATCTTGGCGTGAGATTTAAAACCCACCACACCAAAAACCACTTGCACACCTGCTCTTTGCAATCTGGATGCAATCTTCATGTTTGCATCTTCATCGAACCTGGCGCGTAACTCGATAACCACGGTCACATCTTTTCCGTTACGCGCCGCTTCAATCAATGCATCTACATATAAAGACTCTTGACCGGTTCGATACAAAGTTTGCTTAATAGCCAATACTTTATGATCACACGCCGCAGCCTGTAAAAAGGCAATCACGGTTTGGCTCGACTGATAGGGATAGTGCAGCAGCAGATCGCGCTTTTTCAGTGCAGAGAACAGTTTGCCGCCGCTTTGTGCAGCTACTGATGTCACCGGCGTAAAGCTGTCGTATTTAAGCTCGGACCGATCAAGCATATCCGGCAGTTTGGCAAGACGCCCCAAATTGACCGGACCGTTGCAAACGTACAAATCCTGTGAATCCAGGCCAAACTGATTCAACAGAAACTGTATAACTGCATCCGGACAATCTTCCCCCACTTCAAGCCGTACCGCACTGCCATAGTCTCTGGCATTCAACTCATCTCTGAGTGCCAGTCGCAGATCTGCAACATCATCATCAGCCAGATACAGGTCACTGTTTCTGGTGACTCTGAACTGATAAACACCGCGGGTTTCAAGGCCGGGAAACAAACGCCCGATATTTCGCTCAATCATCGTCGACAACAACACAAACTGCGATTGGCCGTTACTGAATTCCATTGGCACCGGAATAATACGCGGCAAGGAGCGAGGCGCCCTCACCACAGCGCGGCTGGCCTCTCTGCCAAAAGCATCCGTGCCACGCAGGCTGACAATGAAATTAAGGCTCTTATTGGTCAACTGCGGAAACGGGTGCAGAGGGTCAAGCCCCATTGGACTCAGCACCGGAAAGAGTTCAGCATCGAAAAAACGGCTGGCCCAGGTGCGCACTTTTTTCGACCACTCCGCCACCGGTGGAAAAACAATTTGTTGTGCAACCAGTGCCGGAAACAACTCTTCATTGAGCACCGTATACTGCTGCTGCACCAGCTGGTGCGCTACTGCATCGATCTGTTGCAGTTGTTCTGCCGGTCCGAGCTGATCCGGCCCTGTACCCCGACCATAGCTATCACGCTGCTTACGCAGCCCGGCCACGCGGATTTCGAAGAACTCGTCAAGATTGTCGCTGCAGATGCAAAGATATCGTAGCCGCTGAAGCAGCGGGACTTGTTTGTCCTGCGCCATAAACAGCACGCGGCGATTGAACTCAAGAAGACTGAGCTCGCGATTAATATACAGCGACGGGTGCTGAAGGTTAGCAGCCCTCTCTGGATTGAGGGGCGTACCGGTTCCACCGTTACTAACCAAATTATAGTCAGCCGTGCTGTAGTTTGAACCGCCCTTATTTATTGTTTTTTTATGGGCCATCAGTCGCCCTGTGAGACGTTCATTTTTTGGAGCTTTTCAACATCAAGCGTCTGTTGGTAGTCTCGAGTGTAGCTCAATAGCTCGGGAAAAAAATCCTCAAAAGCGCTTTTTAAATCCGATTCCCACTCCCAGACAAGCGGTGCAATGCTCGCCAGCGGCGAGAGCGAACGCCGCCTTGAAGCTATTCGCTGCAGAGTTAGTTCAATATGTTCACGGGTCAAGTTGCGCTGCAAAGTATCTTCCGTTTCTAGCAATTGCCTGAACCTTTGCAGCCCGGGGGGCAATACCTGAAAATGCAAATCCAGAGAACTGTTCACCAGATCCGTATAGTCTTTGAAAGAAACTTCACTGTACCTGTGCCACGCTGTGGCCAGAAAGTGGTCGTATAAAACATCAATCGCAATTCCGGCAAAGCGCCGATGCGGTGATTCAAACAGATTTCGCGCAGCAACATTTAGCGGATGCCTGTCTGTGAAAGTATCCACGGCTCTGTGGCATCGTATGCCAGCCTGTACACCGGGCGGGAATCTACCCAGGTCCGTACCACGGACAAAATCACCACAAAGCTGGCCGACAATTCTATCGGGGTCACTATTCGCGAGAAGGGCATGTGCAAGCAGGTTCACACCGGTATCATATAACAACTCAGCAGCCGGCACCGTACTCAACGCCGAAACGAGCACCGCAATGAATGAATCGCAAAAAGAACGCTACAGCCGCCATATCAGCCTGGCTGATATCGGCGCAGACGGACAGCAAAAGCTACTCGACAGCACCGCTTTGATTGTCGGCCTCGGCGGCCTCGGCAGTCCGGTGGCCATGTACCTTGCGGCAGCCGGGGTCGGGCGTTTGATATTTGCAGACTTCGATGTGGTAGAGCTATCAAACCTGCAAAGACAGGTAGCGCACCAATCGAATGCTATCGGTGAACTGAAAACCCGGTCGGCTAAAAACACCTGCCTTTTGATGAATCCGGATACACGCATCGACACCATCGATGAAGTACTTGACGAAGACACATTGCAAACACTGGTACCTGAGTGCGATATCGTGATTGAGGGCAGCGATAACTTCCCTACCCGCTTTGCAGTGAACCAGGCTTGTGTAAGTCATCAAGTACCGCTGGTATCAGGGGCGGCCATCAGGTTTGACGGACAGGTATCGGTATTCGCAGGTCATCAAAGTGATCAACCCTGCTACAGATGCCTGTATAGCGGTGATTCTGACGCCGCTGAAACATGCGCACAGACCGGCGTGCTGTCACCCATTGTGGGAATCATTGGCACCATACAAGCAGCGGAAGCCATCAAGGTATTGGCAAATTTCGGCAGTCCGTTATATGGCAGGTTGCTGCTACTTGACGGACTATCCATGCAGTGGAATGAAATTGCGTTGCGCAAGAATCCCAAGTGCCCTGTTTGCTCTGAGTAATCACTTACAAAAATGACTGATACATTTAATCAATACAGAGCGCTGACATTCGATTGCTATGGCACTTTGATCGACTGGGAAAGTGGCATCTGGGATGCATTGCAACCACTGCTGATGCATAACCGGTTCGATATTCAACGCAGCGAGGGACTTGAAGCCTTTGCATTGATCGAAACCGCTCAGGAGCGAGAGACGCCAGAAATGCTGTATCCGCAATTACTCACACAGGTACACAGCAAGCTCGCTATTCATTTCAAAATACAGTCAAATCCGCAGCTTGATGATGCGTTCGGCCAGTCTGTACCGCACTGGCCTGCATTTGCAGATACAGCAGACGCACTGCGAATATTAAAGCAACACTTTAAACTGGTTATCCTTTCCAACGTCAACCAAAAGGGCTTTGCAGCATCAAATAAAAAGCTCGGCGTTGAGTTTGATGCGGTCTACACCGCCGAAGATATCGGCAGCTATAAACCAGAACCGAAAAACTTTGAATATCTTATAAGCCAGATCAAACACGACCTCGGTATAGCTGCTGAAGAGATTTTGCATACTGCACAAAGCCTGCATCATGATCATGTGCCTGCAAAAAACGCCGGCCTGGATCGTTGCTGGGTCGACCGGCAAAATCTTGCCCACAGCGAGAACTGGGGTGCAACCGCCAAAGTACCGCAAAGACCTGACACCAACTTTCGCTTCACCAGTTTAATGGCGATGGCAGAGCAAATAAGCGCACTCAATCAGTGATCTGAAAAAACCTATCATGCCCGTAGAAGACTATGCAGAGATACGTGAAGCCATTACCAGACTATGCGCAGACTTCCCTGCGCAGTATTGGCGCGAGTGCGATAACAACAGAGCTTATCCAGCACAGTTTGTAACGGCACTGACTGAAGCTGGCTGGCTTGCGGCACTGATTCCAGAGGCCTACGGTGGTAGCGGACTGCCACTTTCGGCAGGTGCTGCAATACTTGAAGAAATTCATAAAGCCGGTGCAAACGCAGCCGCATGTCATGCGCAGATGTACACCATGGGCACACTGTTGAGACATGGTTCAGAACAACAAAAACAAAAGTATCTGCCAGGCATCGCAGACGGATCACTGAGGCTGCAGGCATTTGGTGTTACCGAGCCCACCAGCGGCTCAGATACCGGTGCACTACGGACCACTGCAAAACCAGATAACGAGCACTACATCATCAACGGTCAGAAACTCTGGACCAGCCGCGCCGAGCACTCTGACCTGATGCTGCTACTGGCACGTACAAGTCCGTTAACAAATCAAATGAAAAAAACTCATGGCTTATCGGTGCTGCTGGTCGATATGCGTGAAGCAATGGGTAATGGGTTGACCATACGGCCGATAAAAACCATGATGAATCACTCCACCACAGAAGTGTTTTTTGACAACGTTCGCGTACCAGCTGCCAACCTGATCGGTGATGAAGGTAAAGGCTTTAGATACATACTTTCGGGGATGAACGCGGAACGCATTCTGATTGCCGCAGAGTGCATTGGAGATGCAAAGTGGCTGATAGAAAAAACCGCAGGTTACGCAAAAGAGCGCTCGGTCTTTAACCGACCAATAGGCCGGAACCAGGGCATTCAGTTCCCACTCGCCAGATGCTATGCGAATATGCGTGCAGCAGAACTGATGGTGGCGGAATCTCTGCGCTTGTACGAGGCAGGTGAAAATCCCGGTGCTGAGGCCAATATGGCAAAAATGCTCGCCGCTGATGCGTCTAACGAGGCTGCCAATGTTGCGCTACAAACCTTCGGCGGTTTTGGCTTCGCAGAAGAATACGACATTGAACGCAAGTTTCGCGAAACCAGACTGTATCAGGTCGCACCGGTATCAACTAACCTGATACTTTCTTATTCATCCGAGCATGTACTTGGTCTGCCACGATCTTACTAACCGGATGCAGAAATCCGGGTGCACGTACCACGGCCCAGCCCACTCTTGCTATTTTTAACACTCGATTGTGCTGCTTAAACGGCCACGGCAACCATGCTGTTTGCTATTATATTCTCTTGCAGAGAATTTCCTGCAGGCATGGTCCTTTCAAAAAAACCAGTTACCGCTAGCCCGGTTTATTCGTGAAATGGCGAGCATAGCGCGCAGAGCATTGGTTTCACAGGGTATTTTCTTCTCGCGGCGAATACTTACTGATATTTGCAAGAGAAAAAATTCGCTGTGGAATCAAGGATCAAGCGGGATGCC
>CALLLW010000057.1 GCA_938007995.1 uncultured Granulosicoccaceae bacterium
TCCCTTGCGGACCCTTTGACATCGGGAAGCTGTTCAGTAAACATCCTGCTTACTGTCCCGACTGCTACCGACTGGAACGACCTTTGTCGGGTGGGATTTTCACCCACTGAAGAGTGCGACCTTTCCACGGCGCACTGAATAGATCTGGCTAGAACTGGCGTTCAGCTATACTTTAGCCGCAGTTACCGGGACAGGTATGATAATTGATATACCTTTATACTATTCCTCGAGACCATGCTTTCCATTCACGAATATTCAGCTCATCCTGAGACGTCTCAAGGAAGTATTCAAGATAGGATTTTCTATCTTTTTCTGAAACCGAAATTGACCAAGGATCGCTGGTAATATAGACAGACGGTGCATTAGCAAGCGATTTCATTGAGTAAACTACATGCTCAAGGTATCCGCCGAGTAATTCAAAGTAAGACACAACCAAGTCATCTACCGGGTCGCCATGCTTCTCACAATCATCGATGATTTTAGCTCTCGCAAGTAGTGCGTTTCCTTCCCGCACGGCAGCCGCGAGATTTTCGCCAACCTTATTGTCTGCGATCATATGTTGCTGTCCTCTCATGCCCAAGGATTGCACTGAAGCAATGTGATAATCAACTAAAACTTGCGCCCTGAAGACAGCACGGATGCTCCTATCTGATAGGTAATTATCCTTAAGTTTATTTACCCTTGCTCTAATAAGATCGTCGACCCTCGCGAAATCGTAGTAGTGAGTTTTTACAGAATTAAAAGTCTGTGTCTTGGTGTGTAGAAAACACACATAACGTTGCTCGAAATCACTGACAAACTCTAATTGAAAGACACCGAGTAGGTGGCTATAGGTCCTATATGCATCCCCTCTATAATACTGAACAAGATCAAACTTCTCTAATTCGAGATTTTCTTTAACATACTTCGATTCTTCTTCATTTTTTCGTCTTTCTTTAACCTGTTGGTATCTTCCGTAGCCGTAAATAAAATACCCAACCGTAATTGGGCCAGAGATGGCTTGCAAAGCGGCCACTATTTTAACCTTTCCAACAGGTGATATATCGCCATATCCCAGCGTACTGAAAGTTACGATACTAAAATAGATTTTTTCAAAAAATATGTTTTCACTATTTAAGCCAATATAGTCACATTTACTGGTCAGAAAAACATAATAGATCGTAGGCAATAGCAGACCAAAAGCTAGCATCGCAGCCGGCCAGAAAAAGGAAGAACGAACTCTGGGGTCTTTCAATTAAAGCACTCTCTAATTGAGAATTAAAATCCAATAGCGAGATGACTGCCCTCTTGCTACTAGCACAAATTCAATTAAATTAAAGCTTGGCAATCGTAGCCACGCATCCTAAGGTAAAAACAAATAGGTATTTAAACCCATCCAGACTTTATTCATGAGATCTGAGAATATCCACCGAGCCTTGAAGAGTATAAAAGCCACGAAAAAATAATACACATCATGCTCTTCAAGATGCATCGAAAACCAGGCGGGTAGCGCGGTCGCTCACCACGCCTGCCAAATAACTGCTTGCTAACTCACCTGATCAAGTGCCTGGCTGACATCGGCAATGATGTCAGCGATATTCTCAATACCCACAGATATTCTTACCAGATCAGCGCTTACTCCAGCACTTGCAAGTTCCTCATTATTGAGCTGGCGATGTGTCGTTGATGCCGGGTGACAGGCAAGCGACTTGGCATCACCAATATTGACCAGCCGCAATATCATCTGCAGTGCGTCGATAAACTGCGTGCCGCCTTCTCTGCCACCCTTGATTCCAAAACTTAGAATGCCGGAGGCTTTACCACCGGTGATTTTCTGACAAGCCGCACGGTGAGAATTATCAGGCAAGGCGGCGTAGTTAACCCATTCAATCTTGCTGTGAGTATGTAGAAACGCGGCGAGCTTTTCTGCATTCTCGCAATGACGTTCCATTCTTAAGCCAAGCGTTTCAAGGCCCTGTAATATCAGGAATGCATTGTGTGGGGAAATAGCAGCGCCTGTGTTTCTCAGTGGCACAACTCTGCATCGGCCAATATAGGCTGCAGGCCCGAGCGCTTCGGTATAAACAGCGCCGTGGTACGAAGGATCAGGCTCACACAGCATCGGGAAACGCTGGCTATTACCTGCCCAGTCAAACGCGCCGGAGTCAACTATGATGCCACCGATTGAGGTGCCGTGCCCACCGATATATTTAGTCAACGAGTGAATAACTACAGTAGCGCCAAACTCAATTGGCTTACATAGATACGGTGTGGCTACCGTGTTATCAACAATCAGCGGGATGCCGTGTTTTTTACCAATTGATGCAAGCCGTTCAATGTCTACAATGTTACCGGCCGGGTTACCGATAGACTCACAGAAGATAGCTTTGGTGTTTTCATCTATGGATTTTTCAAAGCCCTCAAAATCATCAGCTGCGACCATACGCACTTCAATGCCCTGCCGTGGAAACGTATGGGCAAAAAGGTTATAGGTGCCACCGTACAGCTGACTAGTACTCACAATGTTTGAACCGACATCACAAATGCACTGAATGGCATAAGTAATTGCCGCCATACCGGATGACACTGCCAGCCCGGCAATACCGCCTTCCATTGCGGCGATGCGCTGTTCAAGTACATCGGTAGTCGGGTTCATGATACGGGTGTATATGTTGCCCTGCACTTTCAGATCAAAAAGATCAGCACCGTGCTGCGTATCATTAAATGTGTAGGAAGTGGTCTGATAGATCGGCACAGCAGCAGCGTTGCTGGGTGCTTCAGCGGTGTATCCGTGGTGCAGTGCAAGCGATTCGAGCTTCATGGCAGTCCTTTTCAATAATAGCCGGCTAACTACTATCGCTAATAACACACCGCGAAATCAAGTTAATCCACTATTTTTCGCCACAACCCTCACCCGGCATCACCACGGCCACTCTGCAGGCCCGGTTTCAACACCTTGCGCATAAGAACAGAAAAATGCTCTCCAGACGGGCATGGTCACTTGACACCCGCCCTTTAGTGCAAAAAAAGTGATGACAAAGTACACACGATCACTTAGCCAACCCAGGTGCCTGCGTCGTTTAAGCTACCTTTAATCACCTGCTACCGTTAGTCGATAGCCTGCAAGCATTACTACAGTAACTCACCCATAAAAAAAGCACCTGACAAATGCCCGGTGCTTTTCAGCCTACGTAAAAACTGATTTATCAGCGTCGGGTTATATTTAACCGATCGATGGTGAAGGTACCAGCACCCCAAAAGGTCTCGGTTCCCAACTCAATCGCTCCCATCCAGGTGTTATTGACAATCGCCGGCACGCCGAATGCAGGACCATTGTTTCGCGTCCAGTCAATGAAAGCGTTCCAGTTCAGCCGACCTGACATAAAGGGAGTTTGTGCTACGAAGGCCACATAGCCCCAACCAAGTGTCGGGTTAAGATGCACATCCCAGTCTCGACCATCAATACGCGCTGTGGTGACGATCGGACCTGGTGTACGAATCGCGGGCTTTCCTACCCAGACCATCATTTCAAACTGTTTGTTGTTATCTTCCGCTTCACGGTTGTAGTGAAAGAAAGATTCGAACGCTACATTGCGTTCTGCATTACCTGTTTCTGAGAAAGCAAAGTCGATGGTGTATTGCGGGATATTATTCAACGGTGCAGGCAACCCGGTTTCTGCGACTGAGCCAGACTGGTTAAAGCGTGTTTTGCGACCGTAATAAACCTGCGGGTAAGACTTCACCGAGAACTCATTACCTTCTGATCTGCCAAGCCAGTTGTAATCCCAGCTTGCAATCGGTCGAGACGCACTGCCGCGCAAGGTAACGCATTGCGACCAGTTGTCTGAAAATACTGCCCCGGCATTCCACACATTATTTTGTAAGCGGAAGTTGCCGTAGGGTATTTCAAACCAGTGCTCACATACTCTACGGTTTAGCAAAGGATTACTGCGTGTTGCAGTAACACCCGGCTGTACTGCACAGGTTTGATTATTTTCAAAACCGAAGCCACTGTTGTTGACGTCGCTGGCATCAGTCAGGCATACAGGCCGGCCACCGATGTTGCCGGGCCGCGCTGCTGCCACAGGTGGCGGCGGCAGCACAGCAGCAGGTGCTCTGTTGCTGTTGTTGATTACAACACAGGTTTGATTGTTTTCAAATCCGAAGCCATCACCATCGGGATCCGATGCAGCGCTATTGCATATCGGATTAGTGATGCCGGAAACGGCAGCCGCCACCGGCGGGATATCATCATTTGAAGACTGACTACTACCAGTTGCTGCGGTTACCACACAGGTACGGTTGTTCTCCCAGCCAAAGCCGTCCCCATCAGGGTCGACCGCGCTGCTGCTACAGACCGGATTACCAGACACTGACCCAGACCCAGGCGCTGCCGCACTAAAACTGGCTGCTGGCGCACTGCCGCCTGTCACTAAACAGGTTTGATTGTTCTCAAAACCAAAACCGTCGCCATCAGGATCCGATGCACTGCTTCTGCACGCCGGGTACCGACCGCCACCGGATTGCGCGGTAGCTGCCCCGCTGCTCGTACCGACGCGGCAACTGGCATTGTTCTCCCAGCCCCAGCCATCACCGTCTGCATCACTGCTGGCGCTGCTGCAGACAGACGCACCCTGCCCATGTACTGCGGGCGTTATTGACATAAATCCAACAAGTGCAGGTGCCAATAGCAAAGCTCCTTTTGCTGAGCTCTTTACTTTCTGTGTATCCAATGGTCAAAATCTCTTGGGTTGCGAAAAACAATTTCGTTAGCCCGTGGAATGTGGCATCAAATGCACCAGAATTTACATTGATTAAAATTCTGTAATTACTGTTTAGCTCGTTTCCCGGCAACTCTGTCGCTTGTTGCCCGGCACTAATCAATGAGAATTTGCTTTAACTTATGTGATTAAAGAGCTACTCCTGATGCACTTCTGACGTTTGCTTGATATGCACCGACTGAACACCAGATGAAGAAACACGCAAAAGTTACTGAACAAACAGGTTAGCGGTGAAATAATATTGCTGGCGAAACTTATAACAAACTTCTAACAAGCTTATATACAAGCATTAAACATCTGTTCATTCAGAAAGATTCACGATCTCGGAAAGCGCGCCGGCAACTGAGCAACAGGAATCAACACAACAGTGGCATAACTACAACAAATGCAGTCTTACGTGGATAAATACACAATAAGCAGATGGCAAAAACACATCATGTTCACATCTTAACCTGTGATTAAAACATCACTTGCACACGTACATCCGCCTATCGCACAGCAATAAATGCATTATCGTGCATCAGTTGCTGACCAAGTTAGCTGTTGTTACAGCTACAGCTCCCTGCATACACTTAACGTGGACTACTCACGAAAATAACAGGATCTCACTTGATCATTGAGTCCACCATGAGAAACACTGGATTGGATTTCTCTTTTACAAACAACAATAGATACACTTAAAGCGGCACATTCATTAAGCAAAAAAAGGCAGCCTTATAAAATGAATTTTAATCAGCACAGCAAAGCACTGCCGTTCGTTGTATCAGTTCTGTTACTTGGCTTACTTCTCAGCTCAATTGCTAACTCAGTGCAAGCGCAGGATTCGCTTTCCCGGCATGTGCTTAAACAGTATGGCCCGCCACCATCAACACCAACCGGACCATTGTCACCGGCAATCCAGTTCGCGGCACGCGTGGCATTCATAGACAGCACCGCGCTGACCACCTGGGACACTAACCAACAGCTGGCACTGGCCGCGATCGGCAAATCAGCCGATCCAAGACTGGCATGGATCATAAGCGACATGTTGCGCTTTGTGCCCACACAGGAACCGCAGCTTGCACTCACCGCAGCAGCATCAGCCCTACTCGGCAAAGAATTTAACCCAGAGGACGCCTGGCACGACATCACCAATCATCTGCTGGCGTGGGATATTCCTGCGCCACCCGATTACCTCAACTACAAACGCGTTATCTTCACACTTAACATACCCGGCTGGGAGGCATTGTTTGTGGAAGGCAACATTGACTGGCGCCTGGTCTCGTGGGGTGGTGTGCTAATCGATAACCGTGCGTATAACACCACCGACGATGGCTGCAACTGCATACCTGCGGCAGATAACCCGCAGGTCACCAGCGCAGACGAAGCGACCTGGCTCAACGACAATGACATCGTATTCGGTGTTGAAGTAAACGGCGAAGCGCGTGCCTATCCTCGACGAATCATGGAAGTACGCGAGATGATTAACGACTCACTCGGCGGTCGGGACCTTGGCATTCCCTATTGCAGCCTGTGCGCTGCCGCACAGGCTTACTTCACCGATAAACTGCCAGACGGTATCGACCGGCCAGTGTTGCGAACATCCGGCCTGCTAAGCCGTTCCAATAAAGTGATGTATGACCTGAACACCAACTCCCTGTTCGACACCTTCACTGGGCGCGCTGTTACAGGCCCGCTGGCTGAACAGGAACTGCAGTTAAAACAAGCCAATGTCATCACCACTGACTGGGCCAGCTGGAAGAAAGCACAGCCACAAACAACGGTGCTACTCGAAAGGTATGCTCTTGGACGCGATCCGGATTTTCGCAACCGGCGCGACGCCGATGGGCCTATTTTCCCTGTTGGGGATGTCGATCCACGCCTGCCGGCACATGAAGATATTATCGGCGCAATTACCGAAACAGGAACCCCGGTTGCATTTCCCAGGGGCCCTGCATTCATTACACTCTCTCGTGGAGAAGAGATTGTTGTTGAGAATATCAAGCTCAAACTAACAGCCGGTGGCATAGAAGCTGTTGATACAAACGGAATCAGCGCAGGCAGTCATCAGGCATTCTGGTTTGCATGGTCGCAGTTTTATCCAGATACACAACTGTGGCAACCATAATCCGAACCATAATCTTTTGAGCTTGCTACAGAGGCGCAAAAGAAATGTTGGTCAAAGCGTTTTTAACTTCAACAGCTAAAACAAATTAATTGCAGTTTGGCGTTTCAGATTTCACCCGAAGCGTGGCACTGCTGCTCAATGGTACTAATCATCTTCGGACCGATCCCTTTGATACTCTTTAACCTGCCATCTGTCAGTGCTTTACAGAGCGATTTCATACCATCTATACCGTGATCCCGATATAAGGTTCTGGCAGTCTTTGCACCAAGCTTTTCAATAGAAGTAAGCTCAAGCACCGTGAGCGGTGGCGGTTTACCATATTGATGGTCATTAAATTTGTCAGTAGTACCGGTTTGAATGATCTCTTCGATGTATCCTGTGATCGTGCCACCAACGCCAGGTATAGAATTCAACTGATCGTTCCTGGCAAGCGTATCAATCAGCTCCGGCATACGCGAAATTGTATGCGCTAATTGACCGTATCTTTTAGCGTGATCCTCAGGATAACCGCCAATGATCAAATACTCACCCAACTGCTTGACTATTGCTGCCACCTCATCATTACGATGCCAGCGCTTGCGCCCCTTGGCATCTTTGTAGGACTGATGGCTTTGCTTGTTCGGGGTTTTATTACTCATTTGGCATGATCCATAAACATGTCGGGCATATTGTATTCTAACTATCGCTCACCTCGTAATTTGCCTTCATGTACTCAACACCGTCCAGCACTATCTCTTTCAATACATCGAGATCAATATCGGCAAGCTTGTTGACGTACAAACAGCACCTGCCCGTTTTATGCTTGCCAAGCCGCGCGAGTTTTTCACCCATTTCCCGATAACCCGGCATGATATAAATAGAAAGCGAAGCCTTGCGCGGCGAGAAACCGGTTACCTGACAATCGCCCTCCCGCCCGCTGTCGTACCGATAGTGATAAGAACCGAAGCCGATGATACTCGGCCCCCACATTTGTGGTTTCCAGCCAGTCCAATCTGTGAATAACTTCAGCAAGACTTCGGCATCGGCCGCACGAGTTTTGTGCTCTACCGTTGCGAGGAAATCGGTAACATCAACATTCGTCGGTTTGGTTTTATTTTGCGATTTCGCCATTCGGTTTGCCTGTCAAAAACTCAAATATTCAAAAACTCACACCTGCACCGATACAGCATAGCAGGAACTATGCACCTTACTTTACAACCCGCCTGACAGTCGCACTATCGTGTACGTTGGTACGACAGATTTTTAAGCCAGATACGGTGTAGAATTTTATCGCCGCAGGTGCGACCTTTTTTGAATAAGGAAATCACAAAAATGACACATAATATTATTGCCACTATCACTCTCATCAGTAGCTTGCACGCACTATCTTAAAAACCCATCTACCGATTAAAACGAGCAAGCGCGAAAAAATTTACGTTAATGGGCGGTTGTTAGGTGGTGCAGCTTCTGCAGCTACGCCTCAATTTCAGATAACCACAAGATACAGATACGGCGCTCAGTTTAATCCGCCTGTGTAACTCTGCACTCTGCAGACACTATCATTCACAGGTATTGACCGCGCTGAGATCAGTACAGCCTGTGAGCATATAGCTGGTTTTTAATCAGTGTCAGGCCCGCACATTACCGCCGCTAAAATGTATTCAAAGCAACTCGCGCTGAATGCTCACAAAGTTACTTACTTATTGTTATACAACGGTTAACTTTATAACAGGAACGATTTCACGCTGCCAACCTCTTACCACTGAGCGCGACGAGAAGGCTCTGAAGCCTGTTCGTCGAGCAACAAGGAACGTCCTTTACAAATGGTTAAACTACAGGAAATATTTATGAAACATACAATAGCTGGTGCGTTAACTGTGATTGCCCTTACAGCTGTAATGGCCTTTGGCACCGCGCAGGCTCAAGACGCCATCACCACACCGCCGATTTTTCCAGACAGCACATTGGCCGATGACTTTCGCGTGAGCACAGAACGAAATGGCGTGCCTGCCTTTGACTACATCCAGTCAGACGAATTGTCACATACCAACCCCGAGCAGCTTGACAATTTCAATGATTTGCACGACGTACCGAACAACATCTTCAACAGAAAATTCTAGTGCTTCCAATGCGTCTACACCGGGAGCACCGGACTCCACAACCTGAGTCATGTTACTTTGCAAAGATGTATAAAATCGCCGTGGAGCCGCCTCCTGCCAGATTGGCCGGGGCGGCACAGCGGCCCAGGCTGTTTCTGGCAGGGCTATAACCAAAGCTTCTGTGCGCGCAGGGATCGACCGTGATACGCACAGCGAAACTGCAGTCATGTGTGACCTGCTAGCGTAGTAACAGTGTCACTCCTAGCCTCTGCACCTAGTTCCTCCCGTTGCGATATACAAACCTCCCCACACAGACTGCAACCACGTCGCCCTGGCAGCATTTACGTTACAGCACCGCATCAACGACCCGCGTGCTCAAGCCCCTTCTTCCCAATGGCAGCTAGCAGCTTTACATGCCTGGCAGCTCCAGCGCCACAATGCGATACCCACAACGTACCGCCCGCTCCGCGCGTCCGCTAGTTACTCATTCGCTGCCACTCGCTCTATCGCTGCGCGGCCCTTTTTTATGCGCAATTACGACCTGTAGCTTTGCTGTCAATGCAAACCTGTCGGTTCGAAGTTATAAGTACTTCTTATTCAGCCCTCTCGAAATAATCTCATTGACCACACCGAACACCGGCTACGCCGCAATGCCACGATCCCGTGCGATAGTTCTTGTTTTATTCGGCGCACTATGCATGAGCTTTGCAGCACTCTTTGTTCGTGGCCTTGAAACGACCGACGGCAGGCAGATACTCACATACCGGGGTTTTTCGCAAGGCGCTATGGTGGCTTTGATCGCCTGCGTCATTCGTGGCACATCACTGAAAACATTCTTAGCCTCTTTTGACAAAACTGATTGGGCGGCGGGTGTAGCGATGGCGTGTGCATTCAGTCTTTATATCTATTCACTGCTCAACACCTCTGTTGCATCTACGCTACTGATTCTCAGCATTGCACCGGTATTTGCAGCAATTCTGGGATGGTTCTGGATTGGTGAAAAACCAACCACGATCACCTGGTTATCGATAGCGCTCGCTCTATGCGGCGTAGCCGTTATGGTCGGTGCAGGTTTCGATCTTGGTCGCACCACTGGCAACCTGTTTGCTATTGGCTCGGCGCTAAGCTTTGCGCTGATGCTGGTACTGGCACGTGGCTCCGGTAAGTCTGACTTACTGGGCGGGAATTTTCTTGGTGCGGTATTGGCGATGCTTGTGATGAGCATACTGGCTTACATTGGCAGTGATGCGAATGGTCTGGCTGTATCACCCAGAGACCTCGTCATATTACTCAGCATGGGCGCCTTCACCATAGGGCTGGGCATTGCATTTGTAGCCTGGGCAGCACCAAACCTGCCTTCGGCAGAGGTCAGCCTGTTGATTCTGCTTGAAAGCGTGCTGTCTCCGTTATGGGTATGGTTAATACTGGGAGAGAAAATGTCACTATATGAAATTACCGGCGGCACGATGCTGCTTGCATCGGTGGCATTGCTGGTTGCGATGCAAAAGGAAGCAAAATAATTTTTTGCGACTACAAACAAAGGGTAAAACGCCAGATTTTCTTCTGACGTTTTAAAGACACACAGTTAAAGTTGCAAAAGGCCCTTTCAACCACCTGGGTCTATATTTATAGATTTTTTCGAAGGGCTAGGATTTTTCTCGAAGCTCTACCCGACGTATCTTTCCCGAAATCGTCTTCGGCAAACCATCAACGAATTCGATGACTCTTGGATACTTATATGGCGCGGTTAGCTCCTTACAAAAACTTTGAATTTCAGTCGACAGTTCTTCCGATGGTGTGACACCCGCTTTCAGCACAATAAACGCCTTAACTAACTGCCCTCGTGTTTCATCTGGCACACCGATAACCGCACTTTCGACTATGTCGGTATGTTCCAGTAGCGCACTTTCTACTTCAAACGGGCTGATGCGATAACCGGCAGATGAAATCAAATCATCAGAGCGTCCGACAAACCACAGGTAGCCGTTTTTGTCACGTGATGCTGTGTCACCGGTGTAGTACCAGCCATTGCGGAAGGTATCTGTTAAAAGCTCGCCGTTTTTCAAATAGCCACGGAATAAACCTGCCGGCCAGCCATTATCTGTACGTACGGCGATATGACCGACTTCATCATCAGCTAACACCTTACCTTCATCGTCCACCACATTGACATCAAACCCCGGCACAGGCTTGCCCATAGAGCCAAATCGAGTCTCAATGTTTGGAAAGTTGCCAACGATATTGATGGTTTCTGTCTGACCGTAACCGTCAGCTATGGTAGTGCCGGTATGCTTTTCCCAGTATCGGATCACTTCCGGATTGAGCGGCTCACCGGCCCCGAGGCAGCGCCGCAACGATTGCAAATTAAAATCTGACAGATCTTCCTGCGCAAACAATCGATACACGGTAGGAGGTGCGCAAAAAGTAGTAACGCCGAGTTCATTGATCAGGTTCAGATGCGCTTTAACATCCATACCTGGAGCGTCGTAAAGGACAGTGGTCACACCCAGCAGCATTTGTGGAAACAACATACCCCAGGCAGCCTTGGCCCATCCCGTATCGGTAAGCGTCCAGTGGATATCAGATTCCTGCAGATCCATCCAGAACAAACCGGTTGCCGCATGGGCCAGACCATAAGCAAAATCCCGTGGCACCATTTTAGGCATCGCCGTTGTGCCAGAGGTAAAGTAAATCAACATGGTATCAGTTGCAGAGAACGGTGCCAGGTCAGATGAGTTTAATTCAGCGCTTTGCGCATCACTGAGCGCATCCAGTGACAACCAGTTGTTCTGTGCCGGCGCACCCACAACAATCATATGCTTAAGCGTGGGGCAGGAATCTGCTATGTGTTCAAGCTTTTCGCAGTGCTCAGGCGACACAATGACAGCTTTAGCACCCGCTTGATTGACTCTGTAGACGATATCTTTTGCAGTCAGCAGATTGGTACCGGGCATTGAAATAACACCGGCTTTCATGCAACCAAGCAACACCTGATGCCACTCTGGTCTGCGACCAATAACCACACAGGCCGCGTCACCACGCTCCATACCCAGAGCAATAAGCGCTTTGGCAATCTGTGCTGAACGAGCAGACAGATCCGCGTAGGTTATGCGGGTAGTTTTTCCAGCTGCCGCATCTACCCAGATCAGTGCATCTTTATTAGCCTCGCGAGCACGCGCATCGACAACATCAAAGGCAAAGTTAAAAGAGTCCGGGATATCAACTTTGTATGCAGTACAGACGTCATTGTAATTTCTGTTGATGTGTGAAAAGTCGATCAAAATGGCACCTGTGTGCAAAGCTATTACACTGACATTTTACCACCGTAAAACAAACGCTAACAACAACTCATCATAGCAACCCTTGCCGCCGAAAAACCCTGTAACTGCAGGCGGTGACTGCAAGTGTGCAAAGCTAGCCTATGTCTTGTGCTGCCCGTATATTCATAAGTATTCGGGGGTATTCACAGGGCAATCAATGCTATCAGCCAATGACTATTTATCAATCGAGGCAATCCCGAACAACGCTATCTAGTTGGCTGAAGCAGGCACGACCAACTTCCGCGAGCTGCTCCACGAACTCGACACAATCCACCGGCGTAATAGATTCGTGGTTAATGTGTTCGCATCCAATCGACCTGAGACCATCTTCTGTAAGCTGCGGACTAATTCTGTGGTATCGGAACAGTTTTTTATCCCATGGAAATTTATTGACTTTCATATCACCAACTTCGTCATCAATTTCATGCCCTGTGATGCATCGGCCAAACGTTCTACACAGCTGATCCTGCTCCCGGCAGGCCGCATTCATCATGGCATCAGGTATATCTATCGCAGAACTGAGTATATTGATGTCATCTTCATTGATATCCAATCGCTTGTTACGAGTGTCTCCAGCACCTACTGACACCAGCATAAGATCTTCTTCAGACGCAGCCCATTTGATTCCGTACGTACCGTTAGTCACGTATTGGAAAGTCTTAAATGCGGGATTGAGAAGTCCGGTAATTGCTCCATCAACAAAAACAAATTCATACTGCTCCTTTGTGCCCAGAGTAATGGTCTCCGGCTCAAAATAAAGCGGTGCGGCAGCACTTGCTCTTGCAAGCTGCCAAAGAGGCAAATTCAGATTGCAATCGTCACGTTCCGGCTGATTAAACTCAGCGTACGGATTATTAGAAACCAGCCAGGGTGAGTCAGTGGACCAGTTTTGCAAGACTATTAGTAACAGGCTTTGCAATTTTTCTGAGCCAAGCGTGGTGTCAGCACCATACAGCTCGCGCAATTGATCTGATACTGCTTCTTTGTCGTATAGAGAACGCCACCGGGTATACCATTGAGCTGGCTTGCGCAGATAGTTTGCATTTTCTACAAAAAACTCACGCACCTCTGTCATCGGTGTGCCCATCGCAATTGCCGCCCCGACGATAGCACCACCACTTGTACCCGCAACCAAGTCAAACTGGTCACTGAGCACGCGGTTGTTGTCTCCGGTTTTCTGTCTGATTTTTGCTTCCAGTGCTGTCAGCATTTCCACCGCAATCATGCAGCGGATTCCACCACCGTCTATAGACAGTATTCGACGAGCGCGACCTGGTTGTTGCTTAACATCTAGCATTATTTACACTGCGCCATATAATTATTTGCTGAACCAGCTCACACAAATCAGCCAGTCGTCATTTAAATTTTTGCAACTCAAATTCACCCTTCAGCTTACCATAAACGTGTTTCCTCGATTCTGTGTCGAACTTTTTGTTTGCTAAAACCGGAAAGTTTTCAATGCGGTAGGATATTCCGCTGTGAATACTCATCCATACGCGATATCCTCCCGTATTACGCGAGTATTTTCGCAAGAGCAGTTTTCAGCCGCTCCTCTGCCGTCCCCGCCCGATTTAATCAACCAGTGCCCATCAAGAATCATGCAGCTCAGTGGTAAACACTGCATGGCGCCCACCTTTCCTGCCTTACGGCAACCACCACAGTAGCATTTACACTATGACCTTCGACTCGCTCGGTTTAAATGAATCGATCCTAAGTGCCGTCAAAGAACAAGGCTATGAAACACCGTCGCCCATTCAGCAGCAGGCGATCCCTCTGGTACTGAAAGGCCATGACCTTATGGCGGCAGCACAAACAGGCACCGGCAAAACAGCAGGCTTTACACTGCCCATTCTGCATCGACTAAACGAGGGTCCGGCAGCAAAGGCCAACCAGGCGCGAGCACTAATCCTCACCCCTACTCGTGAGTTGGCAGCACAAATCCAGGACAACATTGAACAGTACGGCAGACACCTGCGATTAAAATCCAATGTGGTGTTTGGCGGTGTGAAAATTAATCCACAGATGATGCGTTTGCGAAAAGGCACTGATATTCTGGTTGCCACACCGGGGCGACTGATTGATCTTCACAATCAAAACGCGATTCGCTTTAACAAACTGGAGGTACTGGTTCTCGATGAAGCCGATCGCATGCTCGATATGGGCTTTATTCATGACATCAAAAGAATACTAAAATTCCTGCCACAAAAACGCCAGACACTGATGTTCTCAGCCACATTTTCCAATGACATCAGAAAACTTGCCAAACAGTTTCTGCTTCAGCCAAAAGAAGTTTCTGTTACGCCGAAAAATTCAACAGCAAATTCTGTATCTCAGATCATCCATCCGGTAGACAAGGCCAACAAGACTGCCCTGCTGAAGCATCTTATACAATCCAATGCGTGGGATCAGGTTTTGGTTTTTGTTCGCACCAAACACGGAGCTAACCGGCTGGCCAAACAGTTAGTATCAGCAAACATAAATACCGCCGCCATCCACGGCAACAAAAGCCAGGCTGCACGAACCAAAGCACTGGCACAGTTTAAGAGCGGTGAGCTACAGGCGCTGGTTGCAACCGATATTGCTGCTCGCGGCATAGACATTGATGAACTTCCGCACGTCATCAACTATGACATGCCACAAGTGCCAGAGGATTATGTACATAGAATCGGGCGCACAGGTCGTGCCGGGTCAACTGGCGACGCGGTCTCACTGATCAGCGCTGATGAAGCCAAAATGCTGAAAGACATTGAACGGCTTATTGGCAATCCGATAAAACGCATTGAAATTGAAGGCTTTGAACCAGGTCACGTTGTACCTGTTACCACAAGCGCACCGGCAAATCGTCATAAGCGACACTCAAAAAAGAAGTCATCACGCAATGCCAGCGGAGGTGCGCATAAAAAGAAATCATCTGGTCAAAGACGCAAAAAGAAAGTTACTGCAGATGGAAATACCAACACACACAAGAAGCGAAAAAGACGCCCCTCGTCTAAGAAAGTAAAGACTAATAACTCATCGTCAGCCAGCTGACAGGAATTGCAGATATAACGAAAATCGCACAAAGCAAAGTTGTAAAACACTGCACATTACAGTCATCCGATACGCACTATCACGATAGTAGCGGTGAGTTCTTATAAAAGCACTTGTCCCGGTTTAGCCAGCGGGCAATCAGTGTACGCAATGCACAACATGCGGCGTCTCAAAACTCACCTTTAAAATAAAACCCTCATCGCATACTGGCTGTATCTTTAATTTCCAGACATCTACTGCCGGGTAATATTTAATTCATCAATCTGCAGTCTGGCCGCACCCCACCAGGTTTCCACACCAAACTCTATCGCCGCCATACACAAGCTTGTGCCAAGCCTTTTTACGCCAAAGGTATTGGTTGCTGTCCAGTTGACCGTCCAGTCGACGAATCGATTCCAGTTCAGTGTGCCGCTGTTCATTTCGTTAACTGCAGTAAAAGCCAGATACTCATCATTCTGTGACGGCTTGATCCAGACGTCCCACAGCTGGTTATCAATCATCACTCCTGAAACTGCTTTGGTTGAACCGGGCGTTCGGATATCCGGATTTGCTATCCAGACCATCATTTCAAACTCGCGATCATCAACAGCAAAGTTAGGACCACCGATATCACAAGAGGTATGAAAAAAAGATTCAAACGCCAGGTTGCGCTCTGCATTGCCGCTTTCCTGATACTGATAGTCAATACGGAACTCATCAAGGTCTGAAATTTCGGCAGGCAGTCCGAGCTCTTCGGCAGTACCTGAAACATGTGCACCAAGCTTGTTACCGTAAACCACCTGTGGGTAGGACTTAACCGCGAATTCATCACCATCAGAAGATTGCAGCCAGTCGTACTCGAATACAATCCGCGCATTGCCATTGGCGATTCTGTCAACAGAGACTGTTTGCGACCAGTAATCACGGTTCATCGCAGCGGCATTCCAGTCATTGTTTAAAACAACAAACTGATCAAACTCAATGGTAGGAAATCCATGCCCCGGGTTTGGTGGCGCACCTATCGTGTCATGATCGGTATAGGGCTGCGAAGATAAAGATCGCAGTGTGTTGAACTTGATTGCATCACTGGTACTTAGATACTCATTGTTTTCATCAAATGCATGTACGCGCCAGTTCAGAATACTGTCATGAATCTGGATAGAGGGTTTGAATTGACACCCAGCGTTATCGTCAGGGCAGCTCGCCTGCTGCGCGGTTAATTCTTCAGAGATTCTGTCACCACGATGATCTTCAATCACCAGATGATATCGACTTGCTCCAGCGACTGCGGGCCAGCTGAACACAGGATCACTCACGTGACCGCCCGTAGGCAGGAATTGTGCGCCGACAGATTGCGCAGGTAACTGCTCATCCACCGAGACACTATTGCCATCCGCCTGATCACTGCCCTCCTGCAAATTATCAGACGCACCATCAGCCGATGCCATTTGATCTACTGAATTCACGCTTGAACCATCCGAACTGCCGCATGCGCTGACCAAGCCAAGCACTGCAGTTAACAACACGAAACGGGCTTTTTCCTGTACCACTGAGCGCCCGCGCAGCTCGGTAAAGCTGGCTTGTATTTGCAATGGCATGGGGTGATTCCTGTAGACGATGACTACACTATAGTTCATATTATTACGTCATGACAATAGAGGTATTGGTTAAATAGCATTATGTGACTTGCTGCATTCTAATTTGAGACTTTGCATTCTGCTTCCTTGTATGTTTCCCTCTGTATTGATGTCTAGGCAATACGCGAGGAATCACGAGCATGTCTGAAGTCATAGCGCCGGAATCCGGATCATCTATTGATGCAATAGAGAACCACTACGGCACAGGCAACGATTATTTTGCCCTCTGGTTGGGTAAAACGATGGCGTATTCTTGTGCGCTCTGGGATGACAACAACCCCGACCAGTCACTGGATGACGCGCAACTAGCCAAAATCATTCATCACTGTGATGAATCACATGCACGTAACTCTCAACGGGTGCTGGATATCGGCTGCGGTTGGGGTGGCGTGATGCAACATTTGGTCGACCACTACAATGTCAAATCGGTCACCGGTTTAACGCTGAGTGAGAGTCAGAAAGACTGGGTCAACAACGGTACCGAAAAGCGCATTGAATCGCGCCTTGAGAGCTGGAAAGATCACCAGCCCGATGCGCCCTATGATGCGATTATTTCTATTGGCGCTTTTGAACATTTCGCCAAACTGGGCATGTCGAGTGAAGAGAAAATAGCCGCCTATCGCGAGTTTTTTCTGAAGTGCCATGCCTGGCTGGGTTCAAGGGGCTGGATGTCTCTGCAGACCGTGGCATACGGCAACTCCCTTACTGAAGACTTTGACGAGTTTATTTCCAGTGAAATCTTTCAGGAAACCGACACACCTAAACTGCACGAAATCGCTGCTGGCTGTGAACGCTTGTTTGAAGTGGTACGCTTGCGAAACGACCGTGACCATTACCGACGTACACTGCGCATGTGGTACACCAATCTCAGAGCGAGACGTGATGATGCTGTGCGCATGAAGGGAGAAGAGGAAGTAAAGCGTTTTGAACGATACCTGCGATTAATGGCCTATATGTTTGAAGTGGGCGGACTCGATTTGCATAGAATTACGCTACGCAAAATCGACCAACCAAAAAGCAGTGCATAGATCCACTGCAAAGACAAAGGCAGTAATGCGAACAGATTACCGCCTAAAGTCATTGCAACGATTAGCGCAACACCGCGCTGTGATACTCAGCCCCGGCTTTGTAAAACAGCAGTTTCCGTCAAGACGTAAAGACAGCGTACTAACCGCCCCGACTACTCACCTAATCATGTTGCCCATATCATCCTACTTGCCGTAGGGGCGATAAGCCGGAGGCGCATCTACCATGATGTTGCAGCAAATAAGAAAACCAACCCTACAGGCCTCATCAGAACTCGGAGACATACTACTTTGTCTTTGACATTCCAATAATCGCGTAAACAGAAATCGACACCCGACACATATCTTGGCGCCATCCTATGGGCTGTGCATCGCCTCCGCACTGAACGTTATAACTGACTGAATGTTGGCTTTAACTGCAATCTCTATGTATTGCTAAGCTACATTATTGTCGCGTAGAGCCGATGTGTGCCCAAACCGGACGGAGCATACCTGACAGTAGATGCAGTTGAGTGGTTATTCTGGTGTTATGACAGCATCAAAGCGATCTGTACGGCCAACTGTCAAGGCCGATGTCCGTGCCCTATATTTCTAAGTGCTTCTTTATTTATCTCGATTTCTAGTTTAATCGATTCAATCGTTCTGTCCCTCTTGCTAACAAGCTCTTTGTATTCGGTGGTCTCTTTGTTTTTTCTGGCCCGATATTCTGAGACTTTAATGCGCAACGTGATGCAGCCAATCATTCCCACAATCCAGGCTGCCAGAGCCACAATGATAAAGCCTCCATGATTTATATACTCCATGACTGGTACAATAAGAAACATTACGAATATAAAAAGCACGCTGGTAAATAGTTCAGTTAGCCTGATTGGATTGAAGCAGGAGTTGTTTATGCGATATATTTTGCTACTGAATTCGTCGATCGTGGTGCTTAACTGCCTATTCAGATTAGATATTTTATTTTCGATATTTTCGATATTTTTTTTGTTTTCTAATTCTTTTTGCGCCAACTCTCTTTCATTTCTACGCCTGGTTGCTTCCTCCTTGCTTTTTTTTGCCTTTGCGTTGCTCGCTTTCCTCGCAGTCTCCTTCCGATCCGTATCATTGATAATATCAACTTCATCTAGAATTGCTTGGGCGCGATATTTAATATACAACGCCTTAGCTCTGCTCTCTGAACCATCACAATCTGCGAGTGCTTTTATCCACAAGCCTTGCTTCAAAACACCAGAATCTAGCAGCTCTTGCCCTACGGCCTCATATAACTTTTCTTCGAAATGCCTATCTGCTATTTTCTGATTTTGTATGTTTTTTAAAAAATCGCCAATCACTGTGTTCACACCCCGAGATCGGTCCCAAGAGCTAACCGGGACACTAACAGACTAATTGCAGTGTCATATCATATATTCAGGAATCGAAGAACGAACGAGCCCCATAATCTGTAAAATTACGGTGCTTGGAGCGCAAATTCATGTTGTAGAATCAACGAATGGCCGCAGCCGATGGCTTCCGATTCTGGCCGTTCAATATGCGCAATTCTAGCTGATAAAAATATGAACTGCTGCTATCAGGCTGGAGTGTGCCGAGGCTGTGTAAAAACTATTTTTGTTATAAAAAAGCGCTAATTATGGCGATTCTGGCTCTTGCGTTGCTTTCACGGGTAGGTATTTTCCGCCAAGCAAATATACATTGATTTCACATTGCTGATTTTTAGCGCGCCAAATGGGCTTACATTGCTCTAAAAGGCGCGGATATAAATAATACAACAGCACCCTACATACCATGATTACTGGCTATTGCAGCTTGAAGGTTTTCAACACCCATTATCGAAATAACCCGCTTCAGATTATAAGCGAGTACGTGCAAACTCATCTCAGTTGAAACTCTTGGTAGGGTCTTCATTTTGAAGTGAGTATGTCCCATCCAACTTTTGATGGTTCCGAATGAGTGCTCTACTGTGGACCTACGAATGTTCATTTTATCCGGGTTATGAATCATTCTAGACTCCAGATCATCAAGCACTTGTTCATGTTCCCAACGACGTACGCGGCGCTCTCTGCCCCTGGTTCGTTTTCTGCTGCAGAATCATTGCCCGAGGGGAGATAACTCCCGAATTGGAAATATCACTGACACGGATCTTTACCAGATCACTACCGCGTAGTTTACTGTCGATAGCCAGATTGAAAAGCGCCAGGTCTCTCAGATTCTCAGCGAGCTCCAATCGGACTCGAATAGCCCAGATTTCTTTGAGTTTCAGCGGTAGCTTCTGTCCTACTAATTTGCCCTAGTTCCAGGGGTATTGTTGCTGTTTTTTGATGACATCACGAACTCCGTTATGAATGGAGTCCTATTGCTGCTAGCTGCGTGCCGGCACTTAGCATCTATCGGTAGCATTCGGCGTCGAAAGCGGACCTTCGATTTCTCAAATTGTCAGTTCCAGGTGTCAACTAACCGAAGGAAGCTCCGTGTCGAGTACAGCTGTTGTTAGGCTATCATTCACACCGATATACCCAACCTCCATCATTTTGGTGAGTTACACTCGGTTCTTTTAAGTTTTTGGGTAATTTATATCTATTTTGAGCTAGGGCTCCGGCTATCGTATCTAGTGAAACTTTCTTAGAACTTGAAGTTAACAGCTCTACAATTAGGTGAGCACTGCCAAGCGCAACAGCAGAAGAAATACTTTCTAGACCCCCAATCTCTTCGAGGATATTCTCTACTGGCAACACAATATCTCTCTCTATCTCTTCCATACTTCTCTCAGGAGATTCAATACATATTTTAATTTTATGTCTATTCATTTCTGAAACGACTGTACAGGCTACAAGAACACTGATCACAAACAGTAGTACCACTGGCATGTATTATCTCATCATGGCTCTGATGTGCCCGTTCCAGACGATCGTCGATAATCCCATCGTTCTGACGCCTTCAACACCGAAGAGTTCGGACTACGAAAATGATAAGCACTATCAATGTGCAAACGATCATTGCGGCGACAAGTGGTTTTACTTCTGGAACTAACCGATAGATATTCACAAAATACGGCGATGTACTTAAATATACTATGCTTAGTAGATAAAAACTAAAAAATACTGTCCATCCCAATGCATTCATTGATCGTGTATTCAACCGAGCCACCTATCTCATATTTACCAATTCTCATTAGCAATCTCTCCTATACCATCTGTAATCGGTACCGCTCTTTATGGCAATCAATATATCGATCTCGTACATCCGGCTTTGGCCGACAACGACAGGAAAAGCCATCCACTAGGATCGTCGTGCGATAAGGCAGGCTGATTAAACAACCCGGCGGTTGACTGGACAGCCGTACGGTATGGTATACTACACCATACATGGCAAAAGCTGAACTAATATTCCGTGACAAGTACATCTATGTGGATGGCGCTATCCGAGAAATGATAATTTGGAAGTTGCCGGAAACAGATGCAGAACGTCCGCACGGATTAAAATACAGTTTGTTTTATGGCTATCCAGGTTCACGACTCATTGGATATGACAATGAATTAGGCAAAGGTGATCATCGTCACTATCAGGATAGAGAGGAAGTCTACAATTTTTCTTCTGTCGAGCAGCTTGTGACTGACTTTGAAACAGACATTATCCAGCTCAGGAATCCGAAATAATGAGTAAGAGAATTGATATTGGAGTTGAGGATGCCAAGGAAGGATTTAGGCGTTTTTCTGATGCCTGGAATTCAGCCAGGTCGAATTCAGATATCAATACGGAGGTTCATTTAAATTTTGAGAATTTGGAAGCATTGATATCAGTATTGACTCCCAAAAGACTGGAACTACTCAAGAGCCTAAGACAGCAAGGGCCACTAAGTGTGAAAGGTCTTGCCGAAGCCTTAGGCCGTGACTATAAAAACGTGCATGTCGATACAGCGGAACTTGAAGCGGTTAATTTAATTCAGCGCACTGATAGTGGATTGGTTGTCGCACCCTGGGACGTGATTGATGCCCACGTCCGCTTGGTTGCTTAATTAATTACGCTACGTTCGAAGACGTTATGCTACCCGCGTATTTTCGAGTGACCGCTTTAGAGCAATAGTAAGCGCTCGATGCACCACATCATTGAAAAAACACAGAGGCAGCCGGAAAGTACTCGCTCCGATCCAAAGTGAGTAAACCGAATGCCCCACAGACAAAGACGAAGCGCTGATCAATGGAAAGCGCTGATAGCTGAATACGAGCAGAGTGACGAGACCATGGAGTCATTCTGCAAGCGCCGAGAGTTGGCAGTTTCAACCTTCTCCCGGTGGCGCGGCTTTATCCGCGCCGGTGAGCAGCACACGCCCGCGCCATCAGCCTTTAAGCAAGTCGTCAC
>CALLLW010000058.1 GCA_938007995.1 uncultured Granulosicoccaceae bacterium
CACTAGCCCGGGTTATTCGTGAAAATGACGGCATCCCGCTTGATCCTTGATTCCACAGCGAATTTTTTCTCTTGCAAATATCAGTAAGTATTCGACGCGAGAAGAAAATACCCTGTGAAACCAATGCTCTGCGCGCTATGCTCGCCATTTCACGAATAAACCGGGCTAGCAAGTATAGTTTCACTATCGGTCTTTTTAAGACTGCCTCATTAGCACAGGCAGATTTCGCTGGAGTTTCCTTGAGTTTTCCCATGCGTTTCTTTTTTCTACTGCAAATTGCGGTGGCGCTGATTTCTCAAAGTGCCTGCGCAGATAACAGCCGCCCGCTGCCAGTACGCGCATCACCGGACCCGACACCTCTGACAGACAGACCAAATACTGATGGCTTTCCGGCATTCACGCGCAATGCAGATTGTACCGACTTTATCAATGAAACACCGCAACACGTAAGCTGTGGGTTTATTGTTCTTCCAGTCGACCACAACAACCCGGCAAGCGGCACCGTCACACTGCCGATTCTGATTGCGGGAAAAACCCGTACACAGACCACTGACCACTCGAACAAAGCGATCCTGATTCCGGGTGGCGGTGGTCCGGGGGCATCGATCGGCTTCGGACTCGACTATCAGCCAAATGAGTATCTTGGTATATACGGAAACCTGCGTGCCGCAGGCTTTGACCTGGTGATACTGGATCAACGCGGTGCCGGCTTGTCAAAACCTGCACTCCGCTGCGCAGAAACAGCCGATGCCTTCATAGAAAGTATCAGCGATAAACAATCGCTTGCGGCGTCGCTTGAATCTTATCGGGCATCACTGAACACGTGTCACGACAGATTGTCCTCCAGCAACATCCCACTGCAACACTTTGACACTTATCAATCTGCTAAAGACTATTTATCAGTAATAGAGCAGCTGCCATACAAGCAGTGGGGAGTACTCGCCACATCGTATGCAACCGTGATTGCCCAGGAGATGGAAAGACAGCAGCCAGGTGTTTTCTATCGCATCGTTCTGGACTCTCCGGTATCTGTCGACTTTCAAAAACCCTTCACTTATGAGCTAACGCGTACTGCGCTTGAACGCGTTATCTCACATTGCACCATTCTTGATCGATGCAACCGCAGGTACAGCCAGCTAGCCACCCGGTTCAACGAACTGCTACAGCGGCTAAAATCTGAACCGATAGACCTGAGTGTCTACTCCTATAACGAAGACAGTAGAACAGAGCGCACGACTTTGCGTGTCGATGATACAACCTTGCTGGACATGCTCATCATCTCTGCCTACAGCAATCTCAGTATTGCAAATATTCCGTGGATAATAGATGGCGTGTATCAGGGCAAGACCGCCAGATTGCAGGAGCTTGCAACCAACTACTGGCTCTACAACACAGATACTGATTTCGCTAATGCGCTAAGCTGGACGATACATTGTAAGGAAAGACAGCCGATGGAATTAGCTTACTTGCAGGCTAACCCGCACAGCCATAGAAGCTACTCCGGCAATTCAAAAATCGCCCTTGATAAGGAACGCATGATTTGTGCAGACTGGAATATGAAGACTGCAGAAATCAGTGCCGCCAGTCAGAGAAAAACACAAGCAGCCTCACCTGCGATTGCAACCAAAACGCTTATAATTTCCGGTGATCTTGACCCGGTCATTGATCGTGACGATGTCGCGAACACAGCCGATGATTTCACTACAGAGGTTTTGTCTATTGTACCCGGCACCGGTCACTCAGTCTGGTTTCAAAGCCACTGCACCCGTATCAATGTGATGACTTTTTTCCTCACCGGCTCAGATACGCGCATTCGCGACTGTTCAGATGGCATTAGTCGATTCAGGTAATTGCCACAGCAAAGTCAACACCATCTCCTCAGGTAATATCAGAACACCTTGATTACAGACGAGCAAATACAACAACTCGCAAATTTAATGCAGCACAAAACGCCGGTGACCGTACTTACCGGGGCTGGCATCAGTGTGAAATCCGGACTACCGGTATACCGTGACGAGAAAGGTAACTGGATCCACAAGCAACCAGTGCAGGGTCCGAAATTTCGAGCCAGTGCAGCGATCAGACAACGCTACTGGTGCAGAAGTTATTTTGGCTGGCAGGCATTTTCAAGAGCGACACCAAACGACATCCATCGTAACCTGACTGCCCTGGAACAGAGCGGCTTTGTATCCCACATAATCACGCAGAATGTAGACGGACTACATGAACAAGCTGGCAGCAAAGTCACTGTTGCTTTGCACGGCAACTTATCCGAAGTAATCTGCTTAAACTGCGGTGATGTTAGCAGTCGGGACAACCTGCAAACGCGACTGCATGACTGTAATCCCGATTTCCTGTCACTCGACTTTGAAGTTGCACCGGATGGCGATGCAAATGTTGAGGATTACCACATACAACAATTCAACATCGCTGCATGTGAACACTGTGACGGCACACTGCAGCCGAACGTTATTTTTTACGGTGACAATGTCCCGAAGGCCAGAGTCTCCGCCTGCATGGAGAATACACTGAACAGCGGTCTGCTTATTTGTATGGGCACATCATTGATGGTGTATTCCGGTTATAGATTCTGCAAAGCAGCGCACGAGGCAAATATTCCACTGGTAATTGTTAACCGGGGAGCCACCCGCGCTGATCAGCTGGCCCTGCTGAAAGTTGATCATGACTGCAACACTGTTCTGACAAAACTAACCGCTGCACTACTGTGAAAACCATTAAGCTCGGCCCGACAACATCATTGCGCTACCACCCTCAGTGGATCAGCGCTCAACAATCAGCAGCATGGTTAAAACAATGGACAACTGAACTGAACTGGGAACAGTCAGAGATCACCATTTTTGGTAAAAAAACACCCATCCCAAGATTGAATGCGTGGTACGGCGATCTGCCATACCAATATTCCGGCAAACGATTCGAGGCACAGGCGTGGCCACCCGAATTACTCAAACTTAAATCGAGGTTACAGGCGAGCTGTGGCCTTGCCTTTAACAGTGTCTTGATTAACCTCTACCGCGACGGCTCGGATAGCATGGGATGGCACAGTGACGATGAAAAAAGCCTTGGCAATAATCCTCAAATCGCCTCAATCAGCCTTGGAGACAGCAGACGTTTTCTGCTGCGCGAAAAAAGTAATCACGCCAATAAATATGAAATTGAACTCGGGTCTGGCAGCTTGTTGCTGATGCTTGGTGAAACACAAAAGCTTTGGCAACATGCGGTACCCAGGACCGCAAGAATAAAAGCACCAAGAATGAATCTGACCTTCAGGCTGATCAAAGATTCAGAGTGATACAGATTGATATGATGCTGCGTTGGGGAGTGGTTTTTAAAGCAAAAGCGCCGGCGGGACTGGCCAGGTAAATCAACTGATCAGACTACAACTATAGAAAGGAAGTTCAAGAAAGACCTAACGGCTGCGACGAGTAATAACAGCAAATGAAAGTGCTGCAACTTCCAGGCATATCAATACAGGCAACATCGTTGCTCACTCAATTACTCGTTGTACAGCGCAGATCTCGCATGTCGGCATCTATCTACCCCAACGGGCCCATACAGAACGCCATACCGAACCGGGGAGGCTTTGTGTTGCAGACATGGGTCTATCAATCCTGCGACTTTCCCGGCTGCCAGGTGAGGACCAGCGGCCTGTATATATTGAAAGTCACAGCTTGAAATGGCGCGCCCGGAAGGATTCGAACCTCCGACCGCCTGGTTCGTAGCCAGGTACTCTATCCAGCTGAGCTACGGGCGCACAGTCGCTCAATTATGAGCACTTACAGACTTACCGTCAAGGTAAATCAATTCTTGGCAACACGGTGTTGATGCCGGCTAAGACCTAACAGGCTGGCATAATATTGTGGCGGAGAGAGAGGGATTCGAACCCTCGATGGAGCTATAAACCCCATACTCCCTTAGCAGGGGAGCGCCTTCAGCCACTCGGCCATCTCTCCAGAAGAATGAAGCTTATCTTCTACGCTGGTAAAGTCAAACCAAAAACGCAAAAAACCGCCCATTAAAGCGGTTTCAATTTGTACATCTGAACTTATGGGTGCCACTACGGCTGTAACTCTGAAAAAAACAAATTGAATGAGTGTGGTCGACGGCTAGAGTGTTCGACTTTTGCTGCCTCGAGAGCGGTTCGAAGCCTGGCTCAAAATACGGGTCTGAAAATAAAAGTTAAATACGTCACACACAGACTAGCGCGAGACAACCTCAACCCCTAACTGGCGGCTGAGTTCTGTGAGTCGTCATAGGCGCCAGCTTCGTCGGTAGACGCTCCGTCCCCCGATTGACGATCTGCTTCCTGTTCGCGCTTAATGCGGTCGTAAATTTCTTCGCGATGTACAGCTACTTCTTTCGGCGCATTCACCCCAATGCGTACTTGGTTGCCTTTGACACCAAGTACAGTCACGGTAACTTCATCACCGATCATTAGAGTTTCACCGACACGTCGGGTTAGGATTAGCATAATTGCTCCAAGTTTCAAACAGATGGCACACGAACCGCCTGCGCTACGCACCTGCAGGACTACGACCGCATACCTTATTCCAAGTTTGTTCGAAATGTCGGTAACAGCCGTACTTATTAACAATGCTTAACATCTTAAAGACTGTTATCAACTTGTTAGATTCTAGTATCGACTGCAGTTGAACATTTAACAGCAAACAAGGTAATAACTTACAAATAGTTACATCAATCTTTGCTAGTTCTGAGCCAGATCAAAGACATCGTGCAGAATACGCACACCAAGCTCCAGATACTTTTCATCAATTACAACTGATACCTTTATCTCAGAGGTTGATATCATCAGTATGTTGATCTGTTCTGCAGCGAGCGCTTCAAACATTTTGGTGGCAACACCGGCATGTGATCTCATGCCTACCCCCACAATTGATAACTTAGCGATATCTTTTCTGCCGGATACATCCACAGCACCAAGTTCCTTTGCCACATTGCTGACTATCTCACTGACTCTTTCATAATCAATGCGATTAACGGTGAAAGTAAAATCAGTGACATTATCGCCAGATATATTCTGCACGATCATATCAACTTCAATGTTGGCGTCAGAGACCGCACCCAGTATTCGATAAGCTATGCCAGGTGTATCTGGAACTCCACGAACCGTTAACTGTGCTTCATCTCTATTAAAAGCAATGCCAGATACCAATGCTTTTTCCAAAGTGGCTTCCTCATTATCCAGGGTTATAAGTGTGCCCTCTCCCTCCTGAAAGGATGAAAGCACCCTAAGTGCAACGTTGTACTTACCGGCAAATTCAACCGATCTTATTTGTAGAACTTTTGAGCCAAGGCTCGACATTTCAAGCATCTCTTCAAAAGTAATCCTGTCGAGCTTTCGTGCGTCAGCAACTACTCTTGGGTCTGTGGTATACACGCCATCCACATCTGTATAGATTTGGCACTCATCCGCCTGTAATGCCGCAGCCATCGCGACAGCAGAAGTATCCGATCCGCCACGTCCCAGTGTTGTTACATCGCCTGCGTCGTTCACTCCCTGGAAACCTGCAAGTACAACAACACGCCCTTCATCAAGATCCTTTTTTACGGCTTGCGTATCAATATTATTGATACGCGCTTTGTTGTAGGAGTTATCAGTTTGAATACCTGCCTGCCTGCCGGTATAAGATCGCGCTTCCTGCCCACGCTCGGCCAGTGCCATGCACAGCAATGCTGTGGTCACCTGCTCACCGGTAGAAACAAGTACGTCAAACTCTCTAGGCAGAGGACGCTGGCTTATTTCACTAGCGAGACCAATCAAGCGATTGGTCTCGCCTGACATAGCCGATACGACTACCACCAATTGATGGCCCTGCTGTGCAGATTTGTACACGCGATCAGCGACCGCTTGTATACGCTCCACACTACCGACGGACGTCCCGCCGTACTTCTGAACGAGTAAGCTCATGTTGAAATATTATTTTATAGAAGTGTGGTTCTGCTAAGTCGCAATGACTGTGGGAAATAGGTTCATTTTAAAGCTTTGGCGTGATCCAGTCAGCAACACTGGCAAGCGCTGACTGCAGATTCTCGGGCTGGGTACCGCCCGCCTGGGCAAGTTCGGGTCGACCACCGCCTTTACCGCCAACCTGTGTAGCGACATGATTAACCAATTCGCCTGCCTTGACTCTGTCTGTGACATCCTTGCTAACACCTGCAATCAAACGGACCTTGTCTGCTTCAACTGCACCAAGCACAACAGCCGCAGTGCCCAGTTTATCTTTGAGCTTGTCAATCGCTTCACGCAAACCTTTGGCGTCGGTGTCTTTTAATTCAATTGCCAGTACTTTTACACCATTAATCTCTATTGCATCAGCACTTAAGTTATCGCCTGTTTGTGCAGCAATGATGGATTTGAGCCGGTCTATCTCACGGGTGAGATCTTTGTTCTGCTCAGCCAATCCTGCCACACGCTCATCGACTTTATCGACAGGTGCTTTCAATCGGGCGGCGATCTGGGCCAGGGTATCATGCTCGCCAATGGTCTGATCGATTGCAGCACTGCCTGTCATCGCCTCTATTCTGCGCACACCTGCAGCCACACCGGTTTCACCAACAATTCGAAACATACCGATATCACCACAACGTTGTACATGAGTACCGCCACATAACTCCACAGAGTCAGGTCCAAGCTCAACCACCCGTACAACATCACCATACTTTTCACCAAACAATGCCATTGCACCTTTGGCCACAGCGTCTTCCATAGACATCTCGTTGGTAACAGATTCAGCGTTTTCCATTACCTGACCATTCACCCACCGCTCTATGGTAGAAAGCTCTTCATGACTGACCGGGGCACCATGGGAAAAATCAAACCGCAGGTATCCAGGACCAACCAATGATCCTTTCTGCTGTACATGCTCACCAAGCACACGCCGTAAACCTGCATGCAGCAAGTGTGTTGCCGAATGGTTTTTTAATGTTGCACAACGACGATCCGCATCAACTGCTGCAGATAACTGATCACCTTTAGAGATCTCACCCTGCACCAACGCCCCGATGTGCAGAAATGCCGCACCGGATTTCTGCGTATCCGCCACTTCAAATTTTGCATCTTTATTACTCAACAAACCGCGATCACCGACCTGACCACCGGACTCACCATAAAAGGGCGTTTTATCCAGCACAATAACAACTGACTGATCATCGCTTGCACTGGCAGCGGCGATAGAGTCCACCGCATTACCATCCACAAACAGCTCACTGACAACCGCAGTGTCGTGCAGTGTGTTGTAGCCGACAAAGCTTGTTGTCGAAATGGTGGAGATTTGCGCTGAGGCTGCATTTGCAAACTGACTTGCCGCTCTGGCGCGCTCGCGCTGCGCCTGCATATTCACTTCAAAGCCGGCTTCATCAACGATCAAACCGCGCTCACGAGCGATATCTGCAGTGAGATCCAGCGGAAAACCATAAGTATCATAGAGTTTAAAAGCGGTTTCACCCGGAACCACTTTGCCATCGAGCTGGGCGAGATCTTCTTCAAAGATCTTCATGCCCTGGGTCAGTGTTTCCGCAAACCGCACTTCCTCTGCCAGCAGTGCTTCTTCTACCTGCTGCTGTGCTTTCTTCAGTTCCGGAAAGGCATCACCCATTAACGCAGATAAAGGCGCCACCAGTTTGTGGAAGAATGGTTCAGACGCGCCGAGCTTGTGACCATGTCTTGCTGCACGCCGGATAATCCGACGCAGCACATAGCCACGGCCTTCGTTTGAAGGTAATACACCATCTACAATCATGAATGCACATGACCGGATATGGTCTGCAATAACCTTGAGCGATGGATTGTCTTTATTCTCACTGCCGGTAACCGCTTGAACATCAGCCAACAGTTTGGCAAACAGATCAATTTCATAATTGCTGTGCACATGCTGTAGCACGGCTGCCACCCGCTCAAGCCCCATTCCGGTATCAACACTTGGCTTCGGCAGCGGAGTCAGCGTGCCGTCAGCAGAACGATCAAACTGCATGAAAACAAGATTCCAGATTTCAATGTAGCGATCACCGTCTTCATCCGGTGTGCCCGGCGGCCCACCGAAAACATCGGGCCCGTGGTCATAGAATATTTCAGAACAAGGGCCACAAGGTCCGGTATCACCCATTTGCCAGAAGTTATCTTTGGCACCAATACGGGCTATTCGCTCTTCAGGTACACCAATATCTTTAGCCCATAGGTCATAGGCTTCATCGTCTTCTTCAAAGACAGTGATCCACAGCTTGTCTGCCGGCAGCTTTAGCTCTTCAGTTAAGAACTGCCAGGCAAACTGAATTGCCTCTTGTTTAAAATAATCTCCAAAGCTGAAGTTACCAAGCATTTCAAAAAAGGTATGGTGACGAGCTGTGTAGCCAACGTTTTCAAGATCATTGTGTTTACCACCTGCCCTTACACACCGTTGCGATGTTGTGGCACGGCTGTAAGCCCGCTTCTCGGTACCAAGAAACAGATCCTTAAACTGCACCATTCCAGCGTTGGTAAAGAGCAGAGTCGCATCGTTGCCGGGCACCAGCGGACTTGACTGAACAATCTCGTGTCCATTCTTTTTGAAAAACTGCAGAAACCTGTCTCTGATTTCAGAGGTGGTTAATAATTTGTCTGACGATTCGTTTGCCATTATGGATCGCTGTCGATGTCCTTTTACTGCTTACAGATCACGTAAACTCAGGTCGATAAAATTCTTGTGTGCAAAAAAAGCCGAAGATCAAAAGACCGAGCGTTCACAGGCCTGCATGGCCGCTCTGATCTCTTCCATCATAAAGCCGCGCTGATACAAAAAGCGCTGCATCTTTGCACGGGTTTTGGTGTCTGGTGTTGTGACATCACCAAACTTCCTGCTTAGCGATGCACTGGCAATCTCAACCCAGTCAGCACCGTGATCCCTGATTGCAGCCTCGATAGTGGATTGCTCCAGACGACGACCCTGCAAGTCTGCCCTGATTTTGTTTGAGCCGTAACCACGGGCGATACGCATACGCGTGTAAGACTCTGCAAATCGGGCGTCGCATTGTAGCCCTTCTTGTGCCAGCTGATCCAGAACAGAAACGATTAGATCCGGTGGCAATTCACGTTGCAGGAGTTTTTGTTCGAGTTCTTTTCTGCCATGCTCGCGATTTACCAGCAATCTCACGGCACGTTCGCGAACCTGGGCCATAGTGACCTGTGATGCCTGAACGTCGATATGTGGCCCGGTATCGACCGAGGGAAATTCCCTTGACGCAAATTCGTGATCACTAAAATCCACATCAGGCCCGGTCAGGTCGGCATTGATCTGCCGACCAAACCCGGCTCGAGACCGGCGTTTCTCCGACCGGCGGCGAGATTCAGGCTGCAGATCAGGCTTGCGGCGCTTCTGCCTCATCCTGCTCTTCTTTTACTTCTTCTGCCTGCTTGCCCGCCGGCTTCAGTAGCATATCGCGCAGTTTGGTTTCGATTTCCTGCGACATCTCAGGGTTTTCTTTCATGTAGTTGCGGACATTATCTTTGCCCTGACCGATGCGATCTCCGTTGTAGCTGTACCAGGCACCGGCTTTATCAACCAGATCATGCTTCACGCCCAGCTCGATCAACTCCCCTTCCCGTGAAGACCCTTCGCCGTAGAGTATTTCAAACTCTGCCTGCTTGAATGGCGGTGCCATTTTGTTCTTGACGACCTTCACGCGGGTGTCGTTGCCAATGACTTCATCGCCTTTTTTGATCGCTCCGATACGACGGATGTCCAAACGAACAGAAGAATAGAATTTCAACGCGTTACCACCGGTGGTAGTTTCGGGCGAACCAAACATCACACCGATCTTCATTCGAATCTGATTGATGAAAATAACCAGAGTATTAGAGCGTTTGATGTTGGCAGTCAGCTTGCGCAATGCCTGTGACATCAGGCGGGCGTGCAGACCAACGTGAGAGTCTCCCATGTCGCCTTCGATTTCAGCCTTTGGAGTCAGTGCTGCGACTGAGTCAACAACGATCAAATCAACAGAGCCGGAACGAACCAGCATGTCGACGATTTCCAGCGCCTGATCACCGGTATCCGGCTGTGACACCAGCATATCGTCAACATCAACACCCAGCTTTTCGGCATAACCCGGATCCAGCGCATGCTCCGCATCAACAAAGGCGCAGGTGCCTCCGGCTTTCTGGCATTCTGCAATTGTCTGTAGGGTCAGCGTTGTTTTACCTGATGATTCAGGACCATAGATCTCAACCACCCGCCCCTTAGGCAAACCGCCAATTCCGAGTGCGATGTCGAGCGTCAAGACACCGGTAGAAACCACATCGATATCACGATTAATTTGAGCATCACCCATGCGCATAACAGCGCCTTTACCAAACTGCTTTTCGATTTGGCTAAGAGCGGCGTTAAGGGCTTTCTTTTTATTGTCATCCACGTTTGGATTCTCCTGGTTTACATCTTCAGCCCGCGTCTCGAAGCGTACCGAGTGACCACAGCCAGCGTGAATTGCCGAAGGTCGGAACGGATCGGGCCATTTAGGATTAGGTGGCGTTTCTGCCGTTGCGAATTATCGCACAACGGCCGACGCTTCACAGCAGAATAAGCGGTCCAATTTGCACCTGCTATCCAGCCACACGTCGGTTGTGATCAGACTGACTCAGATTCGATACAGGTAATCAGCAGCTGCAACGCACAATCAAGCGTCTGCTGCCTTACCGACTGACGATCTCCAGCGAATAAAAAATGCTGTGCAACATTTTCAAAGCGGTCTCCGGCACAGCCGATCCATACTGTTCCCACCGGCTTTTCAACACTGCCACCAGTGGGGCCTGCAACACCACTGACAGAGACAGCAATGTTCGCAGCACTGGCAGACAATGCACCGTTCGCCATCGCGATCACTGTTTCTTCACTCACCGCACCGGTGCGGGCAATCAACTCTGAAGGTACACCAAGCATCTGCTGTTTTGCTTCGTTGCTGTAGGTAACGAAGCCTCTGTCGAACCAGGCAGAGCTACCAGATACCTCGGTACAGGCCGCGGCGATTAATCCACCGGTGCACGATTCGGCAGTCACAACAACACGCTGGCTGTGGAGTGCTCTGGCAGCAAGTGCATTGACCAGTGCGAGGGAGTCTGAACTGAACATAAGAACAAATGTAACCTTCTAAATTTACACCAGTGGACCCGGTCTGTGCACAATGACAGACGTCCTTTGTAAGACTTCTCCACGGCAGCTTCGATACAATACCGGTCATGAGCACTGCCACCGCCAGCAACACCACTGCCAGCAATACCAAGCCGGGCAACACCACACCGATGATGCGCCAGTATCTCGGTATTAAAGCAGAAAATCCCGATACGCTGCTGTTCTATCGCATGGGGGATTTCTACGAACTCTTTTATGACGATGCCAAACGTGCTGCTGAACTGCTTGGTATCACACTGACCGCCAGGGGCACTTCGGGCGGGCAACCGATACCGATGGCAGGCGTTCCGTTTCACTCGGCAGAAGGGTATCTGGCAAAGCTGGTCAGTTATGGCGAGTCGGTGGCTATCTGCGAGCAAACCGGCGACCCGGCCACCAGCAAAGGACCGGTCGAAAGACAGATTATCCGCGTACTGACACCTGGCACAATTACCGATGAAGCCATTCTTGATGATCGTAAATCCTGTGCACTGGCTGCGCTGATTGCCCAAAATGACCGCTATGGCATCGCCAGCATTGATCTGGCAGTCGGCACTATTTTCGTTTCCGAGTTTGAATCCGAAACCCTGTTACACGCAGAGCTCGCACGGCTATCGCCCAACGAACTACTGACCGTTGAGGGCGCAACACCTGCAGCACTGAGCGAACAGTTCATTGTGCGCGAAAGACCACCCTGGCACTTCGACACCACCACAGCAAAAGAGCAGCTCTGCGAGCTGTTCGGCACTAAAGACCTGCAGGGTTTCGGTTGCGAAGACCAGTTACTCGCAACATCTGCAGCGGGCTGCGTGTTGCAGTATGTTCGAGAAACACATCGTGGTACACCACCCCACATAGAAGGCATCACAACAGAAACCCAGGCTGATGCAGTCACACTTGACGCCACCACTCGACGTAACCTTGAGCTCGACTCCAGCATCAGCGGCCAACCGGGTGCGACTCTCAAAGCCGTACTTGATAAAACCTGCACCAGCATGGGCAGCCGCTTACTGGCACGCTGGCTCAACCGGCCACTTCGTAGTCATCAGGAACTGAATACCCGATTTGATGCGATAGAAAAGTTAATTGCCGACAGCACATTGCGCGACGATTTTACCGAGCAACTCAGCGGCATTGCAGACATTGATCGGATTCTTGCGCGCATCTCAATAGGCAGTGCACGGCCAAGAGACCTGCTTGGTCTGCGCAACAGTTTACAAAGACTACCCGCCATTAACAGCGGCTGTAGCAAAGTTCAGGATAATCTTCTCAATGGCATTGGCGACTGTCTTGACGGCTTCGATAATCAACGCACTTTACTTGATAACGCGTTGAATGATGAAGTACCGGCCACCCTGAAAGACGGCGGTGTCATTAAAGCCGGCTACGATCATGATCTCGATGAACTACGCAACCTGAGCCAGAATGCCGACAACTTTTTAACCGAGCTGGAACTGCGCGAAAGAGAACGCACCGGTGTTGCAACACTTAAAGTTGGCTACAACCGTGTGCATGGCTACTACATTGAAGTTTCAAAGGCTTCAAAAGGTGAAGTACCACCAGAGTACACCCGTAGACAAACACTCAAAGGTGCTGAACGCTACATCACAGAAGAGCTGAAAGAGTTTGAGGATAAAGTCTTGTCTGCTCGCGAACGATCCATGAATCGCGAAAAGATACTTTATGAAAAACTACTGACTGTTTTATCAGAACAACTACCGGCACTTAAACAGTGTGCACGTGCAGTTGCAGAACTCGATGTACTTTGCAATATGGCAGAACGATCTGTCAGCAATCAATGGTCACGCCCGACATTCAGTGAAGAGCCGGGCATTCGCTATAACGCCGGACGACACCCGGTGATAGAGGCCACACTCAAAGATCCGTTCGTCGCCAATGATCTGCACCTTGACAGCAAGCGGCGTATGCTACTGATTACCGGCCCTAACATGGGTGGTAAATCCACTTATATGCGCCAGACTGCATTGATTGCACTGATGGCGCACATCGGCTGCCACGTCCCGGCCAGTGACTGTGTGATTGGACCTATTGATCGAATCTTCACTCGAATAGGTGCCGCCGATGATCTTGCCAGTGGCCGCTCAACCTTTATGGTAGAAATGACGGAAGCCGCCAGCATTCTGCATAACGCGACAGCACACAGTCTGGTATTGATGGATGAAATCGGTCGCGGCACCAGCACCTATGATGGCTTATCGCTTGCCTGGGCATGTGCAGAAGCACTGGCAAACAAAAACAAGGCATTTACCTTGTTTGCAACACATTACTTTGAATTAACTTCATTGGCGGAATCCCATCAGGCAATTGGCAACGTACATCTGGATGCGGTTGAACATAATGACGAGATAGTCTTTATGCACAATGTTAAATCCGGTGCAGCAAACAAGAGTTATGGTTTACAGGTAGCAAAGCTTGCCGGACTGCCGGCAGCCACACTGCGCGATGCCAGGCAACGCCTTGCATCACTTGAGAGTAATGCAAAACCTACAGACATACAGCCAGCACAAACCAGCATGCAGCTCAGTTTGTTTGATCAGGATCATTCTGCACTGGCTGACTATATTGCCGAGCTCGATCCGGATAATCTCACTCCCAGACAAGCCCTTGAGCATTTATACGAGCTGACTCGACTGGCAGAAACGTAAACACAATGGTTTATCTGCGCAACACCTGCACTTCTGCCCACCGGACGAGTCTAAAAGCCATGGGAGAGTAAAAAGGCCACTGGTCGAGCCAACAGACGTT
This sequence comes from uncultured Granulosicoccaceae bacterium, assembly GCA_938007995.1. Lineage (GTDB taxonomy): Bacteria > Pseudomonadota > Gammaproteobacteria > Granulosicoccales > Granulosicoccaceae. The sequence goes on from CALLLW010000058.1 coordinate 13,941, forward strand.
TAGCTCTACCTAGGCACAACTAACAAAGCGGGCCCGGCACAACTAACGAAACTGCCCCGGCACCACTGAACAAAACTGGCCCGGCACCACTGAACAAAAACCGGCCCGGCACAGCTGAACAAAGACCGGCGAGCCTCCGCAAAAAAACGGTGTCGCCGTATCTAAACAACATCCCGGCGTGATATCTTAGGGGGATGTCGAATTTTAACAAAGTCGGTCTGATCTCCAAAAGCAATGACCTGAGCGTTTCAGAAACTCTTAACAATGTCTTCAATCTGCTGCAGCAGAAAGGCCTTGAGGTGCTGCTCGATAACAGCACCCGCGGCTTGCTGGGCGGCCCCATCACTGTAGATATCGATACCATAGGCCAGCAATGCGATCTGGCTGTTGTGATCGGCGGAGACGGAACGCTGCTGCATGCGGCGCGCGAGCTGGTGCATACCGATGTACCGCTGGTGGGCGTTAATCGGGGGCGGCTTGGATTTTTGGTCGATGTGTCTCCGGAAGACGGACTACACGAGCTCGTTGAGATCATCGATGGCGCTTATCAGCAGGAAGATCGGCTGATGCTGAACTGCAGCCTGACCCGCGATGGCGAGGTCATTCACCAGTCGCTGGCATTCAATGACATGGTCATGCGTACCAAAAATGTCCTGCAAATCATCGAATTTGAAATCTCAATCGACGGTAGCTTTGTACTAAGACAGCGAGCCGACGGAGTAATTGTTGCGTCACCTTCCGGCTCAACCGCTTATGCTCTTTCAAGCGGCGGACCGGTGGTTAACCCTCACCTGCCAGCCATGGTGATCCAGCCTATCTGCCCGCACACGCTCAGCAGCAGACCACTGGTGGTAGATGCAGGCACCGTTGTGTCAGTGTTGGTCACAGAAAAGAAAACCGTTCATGCGCAGATGGTTTGTGATGGTCAGGTATACAATGACCTGCAAAATGGAGACATCATCGAAGTGCGACGACACGACAAACCGATTCGTATTTTGCATCCTTCAAATTACGACTACTACTCGATCCTGCGTGAGAAACTCAACTGGGGTTAACCTGATCACCGGGTCATGTAACATGGGCCATGTATAAGCAGCAGTGTATAAGTAGAAAGTATTCATGCTAGTAGCACTCAACGTTAAAGACTTCGCCATCATCACCAGCAGCGCACTGGAATTACAGTCAGGCATGACCACCCTGACTGGTGAAACCGGCGCCGGCAAATCAATTCTGCTTGGTGCACTCGGCCTGGTATTGGGAGATCGAGCATCACCGAGCGCAGTACGCGATGGCGCAGAGCGCGCAGAAATCAGTGCGGTATTTGATGTATCAAACGTTCAGGAAGCCACAGACTGGCTGCACGATCACTCCATGGATCAGGACGATGAGTGCATCCTGCGCCGGGTAGTCTCCAAAGACGGCAAATCGCGCGCATTTATCAATGGCTCTCCGGTTACCTTGCGAAACCTCAAAGAACTCGGCCGCCTGCTGGTAAATATTCATGGTCAGCATGATCACCAGCTCATTACCTCCCCTGACAAACAGCGCGACATCCTTGATGACTTTGGTGAATGCCAGCAACTGATTAAAACCACCAGTGAAGTTTGGCAGCAATGGAGCGACACACAACGCAAAATCAGCACTGCACAACAAAGACTCGAAGCACGAGGAGACAGGCTCGACACGCTGCGCTATCAGATTCAGGAATTTGAAAAACTGTCACTCGAATCGATAGATCTGGATGCAATCGATGTTGAACACAGACGTCTTGCCAATGCGACCGAGCTGGGTGACTTAAGCAATCGGGTCATGGATCACCTGCAGGATGACCCTAAATCAGTACTAAGCCAGCTCTCGCAGGTAGAGAAATCAGTGACCGAACTGTTGTCTCACGATAACACCACAGCAGAGATCGCAGATCTTATCAGTGCCGCACGTATACAACTTGAAGAAGCGGTAGACACACTGCGGCAATATTCACATGGTATTGAACCACAACCTCAACGCCTGAATGAACTGGACTCTATTTTATCCAGTGCCCATCAACTGGCAAAGAAGCACAGCATAGATACCAGTGAGCTCAGCGCTTATTCAGAAAAACTTACCAACGAATTCAACGAACTTGAATCCATGGATGAGTCAGTTGACTCGCTGAACAAAGAACTGGAAACAATAACCAAATCTTATTTAACTGTGGCTAAAAAGCTAACCGCTAAACGTCGCAAGGCGGCAAAGCAACTTGAAGACTATCTGACTCAGGCCATGCAAACTCTCGGTATGAAAGGCGGCAAGTTCTGTATCGAGTGCAGCAGCAAACCTACCGACAAACCTTTGGTAAATGGACTTGATCACATATTGTTTAATGTCAGCGCAAATCCAGGCGCCGCACCACGGCCCATGTCAGATGTTGCCTCGGGTGGTGAGTTATCCCGCCTGAGCCTTGCAGTGCAACTGATCACTTCAGAGCGACACCGTGTTCCCACATTGATCTTTGATGAAGTTGATACCGGCGTCGGTGGCGGTGTTGCAGAGACCGTCGGCCAACAACTGCGCAAGCTTGGTGATCGCTGCCAGGTATTGTGTGTTACCCATTTACCGCAGGTGGCGGCACAGGGTCATTTTCACGTTAAGGTTTCGAAGAAATCCAATGACAACAAAACACTGGCGGAGTCCCGCACGCTTTCAAAAGAAGAATCGTTGGAAGAAATCGCACGTATGCTTGGCGGGGTAAAAATAACCAAACGCACACTCGAGCATGCGAGGGAGATGCTGGCTTCGGTAAACGACTGAATCATTAGCATAGATTTCTGCTGTAGTTTGCGTTGTGAGGCCGACGAGCTAAGCACTCTGCAACCACAACCACTTTTTGTGTCCGGTACACTATTCGATACGAACGGGATAAAACCATGAAAACAACCTATCTTCTACCGACTCTGTTGATTACGGCAATGATCAGCCTGAGTGCCTGTGGCGCCTGGTGGCTGCCACGCCCCCACCGAATCGACATACAACAGGGCAATCTGCTATCCACAGAAAGCGTTGAACAAATAGAAGTTGGCATGAGTAGGAACGAAGTGGTTCAGCTGCTTGGTCAACCATTAGCAGTTAACCAGCTTAATCCAAACCGGTTTGACTATATCTTCAGCATTAACCGATCCGGAGAAAAGCCGAACGTCAAAAGACTTTCAGTGGATTTTCAAAACGGTGTAGTAAGCGCCATAGATACCCATGGCATTGCGGATACCACAGAGGCTGATCAGTAAAACGCAGCGCAGTGTCAATAGCACTCCACTCACCATAAATTCACAAGCTGTTAAGGCAGGTTCTAACCTGGGCTTCGAAAGGCCTGTTGCCCTATGGCAATCTAATTTCGCTAACATTGCTGTGACTGTTAGTCGCACGACTCCCGGGGCGCGATGCGGCGCCCCAATCCGGGAATGTTTAACGCTGGCCTGAATAGCCACTGTAAAACGTTAGTACACAGCAGCTAATCAACCCGTATGCAAAGTATTATTTACAGTGCAGGATAAGGACCTATCCAGCAAAGATGCTTACAAGTACAAAGCCTGCCAGCAGACATGAAGTCATAAAGCTTACCACTATAACGCTCGCTGCCAAATCAGTGTTGTACATAGTAAAACCCTCCAGTTTTGATTATGTTCGCGGTTTCGATGACCGCAAGCAAAGTATGGAGCGCTATGCAGAGTGAGATACATACAGTCAGTCACTGATTCGTAACGATTTCATCACGGTTAGCCCGTAGACATTTGCTCGTGATCCCGGCGAAACAGCATTCCCGGCATACTTTCGGTTTTATCAAAGCGTGTGAATACACTGTCAATTCTGCAGCCAACCTGACCCCGCGCAGTCAGAGACCAACAATTAACCACCGTCAACACTACCTGTGATAATTACCTTGTACGATTTTTCGCTTGCGCAATTTTATTAGACGACGTGCCCTTTTGTGCTTCGGCACGAAGGCGGCGGGCCTGCATCGGGTCAACTTCCAAAGGACGGTAAATTTCAACGCGGTCACCATCTCTTAATACGGTATCGTAGTGCACTCTTTCGGCATAAATTCCTACCGGTGTCACTTGCGGTTCTATCGACGGGTAGCGTTGATAAAGTCCGCTGGCGTCAATTGCATCAGCAACAGTTGCACCAGGCTCAAGCACCAGTGCGATCACGGTTTGCTGTTGCAAGGTTGCATAGACTACTTCAACGTTCACTGATTAAAAGAACCTGTCAGGTCACGTATCGAACACGAGTCCACACTCTTTTTTGTGACAGGCAGTAGATCAACTCGCATCTCAATTCGCATCTTAACCGGCAACTTAACGGTAGACATCTTTAGCTCGACTCACAAATGCATCAACCAGCCTGCCACAAATTTCGTTGAATACCGGACCAACCGTTTTCTCGAGAATAAAACTGCGAAAGCTGAAACTGGTACTGAATGTCACCCGACAACCTTCATCACCAATCGCGACAAACTTCCAACAGCCATCCAGTTGACTGAACGGCCCCTCCACCAGAGACAACTTTATTTCTTCTGCCTCTTTTAGTTCATTGCGCGTAGTGAAGTGCTGCCTGATCGGACCCTTGCTGATATCCACACGAGCCACTCGTACGTTCGCACTGTCTTCAAGCACACTGCCACCGCTGCACCACGGCAGAAACTCCGGATAGGACTCCACATCATTCACCAGCTGGTACATCTGTTGCGCACTATAGGGCACAAGTGCGCTGCGTTCGATCGTTGGCATCGGTATTCGTCTTTCAATAAGGTTATACTTGAGGTTATGGCTAAACCGAAGAAAAAGAAAGGCGATAAATCCGAATCTTCCCGCATTGCAGTGAACAAGCGTGCCCGTCACGACTACCTGATTGAAGACACACTGGAAGCCGGGCTAGAACTGATGGGATGGGAAGTGAAAAGCCTGCGCGATGGACGCGTACAACTGAATGACTGCTACGTGTTTATCAAGAATGCCGAAGCCTGGTTACTCGGCTGTCACATCACACCGCTGTTGTCAGCATCCACCCATGTGGTCGCCAGACCAACTCGAGATCGCAAGCTGTTGCTGCACCGCGCAGAAATAACCAAGCTGATCGGCCAGGTTGACCGCAAAGGCTTCACCATCGTGCCTCTTAAACTCTACTGGAAGCGCGGTAAAGTTAAGCTCGAGATCGGCCTTGGTAAAGGCAAAAAGACACATGACAAACGCGCTGCAGAAAAAAACCGCGACTGGGATCGTGAAAAACAACGGATCATGAAACACAGGTGACGCTGGACTGAGGGCTATTGGTTGCGGGTTGCGGGTTGAGAGCAGCTACTCAGCAATTGCCGCAGCCGGCTGAACCGTCCACGCGCAGCCGTCATCACAGGATTCATCAAGCCGTTTAAGGTACGCAGCATGTGCTTTCAATGCCTCGGCATCAGGTTTTACTACCACAAGGGGTGGATGGCTGGCCGGATCGAACACAGGGCCGTCGTAACGATTGCTGGTTGCATCACCACCAGAGCTGTCAAAGCCGAGTGACCCCTGCCCGCCGGTCATGCCCAGGTACACTTCCGCCAGAATTTCAGCGTCGAGCAGCGCACCGTGTAGCTTGCGCCGCGAGTTATCAATACCAAGCCGCTTGCACAGCGCATCAAGATTGTTGCGCTGACCGGGATACTCTTTGCGTGCAATAGCAAGAGAATCGATCACACCGGCCGAGACGATTTCCATACGGGTATTGGCATTGCACAAGCGCAATTCATAATCGAGAAACGCAACGTCAAAGGCGGCGTTATGGATAACAACCTCCGCACCCTCGACAAAGTCTAAAAATTCATCAGCAATCTCTGCAAAACGTGGCTTATCAGCGAGGTACTCCTCGGTAATACCATGCACCTCAAGCGCACCGGCATCAATGGCGCGGTCGGGCTGGATGTACTGATGATACTGCCGACCGGTCAGACGACGATTGTCGAGCTCGACCGCACCAATCTCGATAATCCGGTGGTTTTGTGAAACCTCGAGGCCGGTAGTTTCTGTATCCAGAACGATTTGTCGCATAGGTGAAGTGAGCCAGGAATAAATTAAGTCGGGAAGAAGTGAGCCACGACAAACTGAGTGAGGCTCAAGTCTTAAAGGTTAAGTAGAGTCTTTTAAATCATTGTCTCTGTTGGCCGCTGTTCGACCGTTATGTTGCGCGAACGCACCGGTGACCAGCCGGCCTTTGGGCTGTCTCAGCCACTGCTGTTGCCGGGCGAGTGTCATGGGCACGGTTTGCTTGCGCGCATGGATCAGGTAAACGCCACCCGCCATGCCAAGAAAACGTTGAGTGCTTTCGAGCTTTCGGGTCTTGCGCAACAGGCCGGGGCGATTTAACGGTGGCCGCAGAAATACAGTCTCAGTGCTGACAACCCGGAAGCCGAGTACCGACAGCCAGTCCTGAACCCGGCCGCGACTATAACTTCTGCCATTCCAGGGTGTTGCACGACCCGCCACGCGGCGCAGTCCAAATGAGCTGTAAGGGTTAAAACCCATCACGATCAGGTGACCGTCATTGGTTAATATTCTGTCTGCTTCGCGAAGCGCACCATGCGGGTTTTCGCAAAACTCCAGCGCATGCGGATAAAACACCAGGTTTACGCAGTTAGAGCTGATAGGCAGGTGCTCAACATCCGCTGATATATGCGAGCCGCATTCTTCGGCGAAGCTGTCTATCACCAAACGCCGGTGCAAACCAGCGCTCGCCAGCAACTCGCGACCAGGTGCAATCTGGCCAACCTGCACCCCTTGATAGCCGAAGATGCCGGGCAGGATGTCATCAAACTTATCAGCCACGGTATCAAGCACCGCAGTGCCCAGCGAGGTCTGATACCAAGTTCTCAAATCCGGCTGTGCGTCACACCAATCCGGCGAATTTTTGCTGAATTTTTGGATAAACCACATATACTTTGCCCACTCATGGAGAAGTTCGCTTCGGACAAGCAATACACCGAACAGGATTCTGTGCCTGAAACCCGAAGTTAAGCTTAAGATGCCTGAGACCTTGTTCAGATTAACCCACCTCACAATCATTTTCACGCTCGCAGCCATAATCGCCTTGACTGCAGCACAATCACAAACCACCCGCACCAGTCTCGCGGGGGCGCGCACCGCCGAAGCGTTTGAGGTTCAGGCTCAACACCGTGACTCGAACCAATCACAGAGCACAGTGTTGCGTTCGACCTTTGTTCCTCTTGACCTGCTGAGTAACAGCATTTGGCAACGACTCAGTGACAATTTCCAGTTTGCCCAAATGAATAACCGGCGAATTGACGAGCAAATTCAATCGATCAAAAAAGGCCTCGGCACGCTGCACAACAACCTGGTTAAAGCCAAGCCGTTTCTGTTTCATATAGTTGAACAACTTGAGCACGCAGAAATACCGCTTGACGTTGCATTGCTGCCACTGATTGAAAGCGCATTTAACCCATTGGCAGTTTCGAGTGAAAATGCCGTCGGGCTCTGGCAGTTCATCCCATCCACAGCAAAACACTATGGTTTGTCAGTTAACCAGGGGTTTGACGAACGACTGGATGTTGTGGCCGCAACTACTGCCGCAATCCGCTACCTCAGCGACCTGAACCAGACATTTGACGGTGACTGGCTGCTAACACTGGCAGCCTACAATACCGGCCCCGGCAACGTTCGCAGAGCAATCAAACGTGCAATTGATCAAGGGATCGAGCCCACCTACTGGAATTTAAAACTCTCCCGCGAAACCACCAACTACGTGCCAAGGCTTATCGCTGCGGTCAAAATGGTCAACAACCCGCAAACGTACGGGCTGACACTGCCAGTACTTGCCGACAGAGAAAAAATCCAGTCGCTATGGATTGGCAGACGAATTTCATTTACCCAGATCGCAGAGCTCACCAACGCAACGACCGAAGAAATAAAACAGCTGAACCCAGGCCTGCGCAACGGTATGACACCAATATACGGGCCTCATCGATTGGTCCTGCCGATTGAAATCACCAGCCAACTACTCAACCGCTTGAAGCAGCTTGAGCAACTACCGTCTGTTGAAAGGCAGACACAGCTCGAAATGGTACGGCGCAATATCAGCAACCCGTTGGCGATTGACAGCGATGTGCTCAATAGCAGCCTGCTGGACAATAAGAATTACTACAGCGCCCAGGCCTCCTATTTTCAGACCCATACGGTGCAACATGGCGATACGCTGTGGAGTTTATCGAGAAAAGCCGGGGTTAACGTCGAGACACTACGCTCCTGGAATAATCTGACCGATGATGAACCAATCAAGAAAGGAGACACTATCTATATTGCTTACGTCTCGACCGAGGCAGAAGCCAACGCCGCAGGCCTGATGAACTATCGAGTAGCCCCCGCTGACAACCTGCATGATATCGCTGAAAAATTCGACCTGACAATCAACGACATTAGAAAGTGGAACAGCTCGGTGCGCAACGAAGACTACATACAGGCAGGCCAGGTTCTGAGGATTCCCACTTTTCCGACCGAGTCGCGAAAATATTCACCCTGATCGCACTCACCTTACCAGCCGTCCACCAACATACCGTGCAAGCTAAAAACAACTGACATGGACTGTGCTCGTTACCAGTCACAGAGCTAACGCTACCGAATCGAAATCTGCGTACCCTTCTATCCCAGCGGCAATGTTGCTACGCTCGGAGTGTAATAATTTCGAAACAAACAGCCATGCCTCAACTGCTTATACATGATGATTCCGGTGATACCAGCTCACTGGCTATCACCACAGAAACGCTCACGATCGGCCGCCGTAGAGGCAATGCGCTATGCCTGCCACACTTGTCAGTCAGCGGCTATCACGCCCGCATCATTGATGAAAAAGGCTGCCTGATTATCGAAGATCTCGACAGCACCAACGGCACGATTGTTAATGGTGAAAAAATCAAGCGCCAGGTTCTGGTGCATCTTGATGATGTGATCATCGGTAGCTACCGGATCTCATATTCAGAAACATACAGCCCGGAAACACACCAACCCTATCCAATCAAAAGCGCAACGGCGCCGATTGTCAGTCCGGCTCTGCCGGGTGCTGTTGAGGATGTTGCTGTGATAAAGGTTGCCACTGGCAATAAAGCCGGCAGTGTTGTCGCTCTTGAAAAACCAGTCACAACACTTGGCAAAGCAAATGGTGAGATGGGTGCCATTGCAAAAAAGGCAACCGGCTACTATTTCCTGCCTGTTAATGATGGTGGTGTGCCAATGAAGCACAATGGCAAAGGCCTGACTCCTCAGGTCGAGATTAAACTGGTCGGTGGTGATGTCATTGAAATCGCCGGTGAGGCCATGCAATTCGTCCATCCGTACTACGACCTGTAGCGTCACACCACCACTCGGCCGGCATTTTCCCGGCCAGCCTTACCGTACAAGTCTTACCGTACCAGTCTTACGGTACCAGTCTTTGCTCTACCAGTCTTTACTGGGCCAATCCTTACTCGCTTAGCCTTTACCCGATTGACCTTAGCCGTCAAACACACCTGTCGACAGATAACGATCCCCTCGATCACAGACAATCGAAACAATCAGGCTGTTTTCAGTCAGCTCGGAAACCTGCAACGCAGCTGCCAGAGACCCGCCCGATGAAACACCACAGAAGATGCCTTCAACCGACGCAAGCTCGCGCGAGTAATGCTCAGCCTCATCCTGACCGATATCAATAATTTTATCGACCCGCTCCGGTTCATAAATCTTCGGTAAATAAGCCTCCGGCCAGCGCCTGATACCGGGTATTTCAGCATTCGGTTTGGGCTGTGCACCAATGATCTGGATTGCCGGGTTCTGCTCTTTCAGGTAACGCGATACCCCCATAATCGTGCCAGTAGTACCCATTGATGAAACAAAATGGGTAATCTGCTGTTGCGTTCCGTGCCATAACTCAGGGCCGGTCGCCTTGTAATGAGCAGCCGGGTTATCAGGATTGGCAAACTGATCCAGCACAATACCTTCACCACGCTCCTGCATTTGCAGCGCAAGGTCGCGAGCGTGTTCCATACCCTGCTCTTTCGTTACCGGGATCAATTCGGCCCCGTAAACAGACATAGTGAGTTTTCTTTCAGCACTCATATGGTCAGGCATGATCAGGCGCATTTTATAACCACGCATGGCCGCTGCCATGGCTAACGCAATACCGGTATTGCCGCTGGTTGCTTCTATCAGGGTATCGCCCGGTTTAATATCACCCCGTTGCTCAGCCGCCATTATCATATTCACCGCCGGCCGATCTTTCACCGAGCCTGCAGGATTATCGCCTTCGAGCTTCACGGCAATCCGGTTACCACGATCATTCTTACCCAAACGCTGCAACTCACAAAGACGGGTGTTACCAATCTGACTGGCAAGTGGTTGTAACTGAGGAGCAGTGTCATTCATGGAGAGTAACTTTTCAGGTTATTTTTAAGAACAACGGCTGCGCTTGCTTTATCCAGCCGCCTGCAATCTATTCTGAGCCGATTCAACCCAGTTTGCCAGCGCGGTATCATCCAGCATCGCATCATTTGGTGACATCGTCTGTTCGAATGGATCAATCATTCGACAATTATCCATGCCTCGCAGCCAGGTGATCTGTCGCTTTGCCAGTTGCCGCGTCGCAGCCACGCCTTTATCAATCATTTCACGCCGATCACACTCGCCGCTCAGGTATTGCCACATTTGTCGGTAACCCACACAACGCATAGACGGTAGTTCGGCATGCATTGCGGCATTGGTCATCAACTGCTGTACCTCCTGTTCAAAGCCTGCATCAAGCATCAGTTGAAAGCGTTTTTCTATGCGGGCGTGCAGTATTTTTCGGTCTTGCGGAAATAACCCGATGTTATAAAAATGGTAGCGATTGTCACGCGCTTTACTGCGCTGCAAACTGCTCAGCGGTGCACCGGCAATTTTGTAAACCTCCAGCGCTCGCATAACCCGCTGCGGATCGTTGCTGTGAATTCGTGCAGCGCTGTCAGGATCAACTTCTTTGAGCTTTTCATATAAAGCCTGTTGCCCGTTTGCCTGCAGAAACGACACAAATTCCTGCCGTACTTTGGCATCGGATTTTGGTAAATCTGACAAACCGTCCCACAAGCCACGATAGTAGAGCATCGTGCCGCCAACCAGTAAAGGTATGTTGCCTCTTTTATGTATTTGCTCTATCGCTGCGTCAACATCACTTATAAAACGCGCAACTGAATAATGTTGCCATGGATCGATAATATCAATCAGTGCATGCGGATATTTTAATAAGGTTTCAGCATCCGGTTTAGCAGTACCAACATCCATCTGACGATAGACTTGCGCACTGTCTACACTGATTAATTCAAGCTGATACCGTTGTGACAGCGCAAGTGCAAAATCAGTTTTTCCAGATGCGGTAGGCCCAAGCAGACACATAACCGGTAACAGCTGTGAATCGCTCACTGTTACCTGCCACGCATAAAAAAATCATCAAGCTGTTTCATGCTTAGCTCTACCCAGGTCGGTCGCCCATGGTTGCACTGTCCGCTATTCGGCGTACGCTCCATCGATCGCAACAGTGCATTCATTTCTGTGGTGGTGAGTTTTCGATTGGCCCTGACCGAACCATGACATGCCATTGAAGATAACAACTTGTAGATCTCTTCACGTATTCTTTCACTGGCACCGTGCTCGGCAAGATCCGATAAAACATCACGCAACAATCGCGCAACATCAGCCGCCTGCAACTCAACAGGTATGGCTCTCACCAGCAGCTGAGTCGGGCCGCGATTGTCCACCTGCAACCCCACACTGGCCAGAGTCTCTGCGTGCGTTTCAGCCAGCACCACCTCCTGCTCACTGACATGTACCGTCAATGGCAGCAACAGTGGCTGAGATCGAACAGCACCTTGCTCGTACTGATCTTTCAGCCGCTCATAGGTAATGCGCTCATGAGCTGCATGTGCATCTACCAACACCAGTCCGTTACTACTTTGCGATAGTACAAAAGCACCGTGCAGATGAGCCACAGCAAATCCCAATGGCGGGCTTTGTGATTCTAATTGATCGGCTGAAACCGGATCAGTGGCCGCAGTTGTCGCTTCAGTATCTCCACTACCATTACTGACCAGATCACGATATAACTCACCATGTTCCTTAACCGGCAATGACAGATTTTTCTGGTGCTGAAATTGTGCATAGCCGTTTGATTTAAGTGGCTCTGTATTGCCTGCCAGTTCAAAATCATTGCGAGCAGTTGCGCTATTACCGGTAGAAACCGATGATGTTCTGCTGCCACTACCATGTGCAGTACCATCAACTCCAGCCAGCGCATTTATACTTTCACTTTGACTGGCACTGGCACTGCCACTCACAACACCCTCGTTTTGAAATCCTTCACTGCCCGCAGACACAGTTGCCAGTGCCTCCTTAACACTTGAAGAAATAAAGCCGTGCAACCTTCTGCTTTCTCTAAAGCGTACCTCCAGTTTTCCCGGATGCACATTGACATCAACCTCACGCGGGTTCATCTGCAGATAAACCGCATAGGCAGGCTGCCTTGCGTGATACATCAGGTCACTGTAAGCCAGCTTGATCGCATGCGATGTTGTCTTGTCGCGAATCATGCGATTGTTAACGTAAAAATATTGCATGTCAGCCTGACTGCGTGAGAACGTTGGCTGAGCCAGCCAGCCATGCAAAGAAAGATCATCTGCCTGACGATAAAAATACAATGCATGCTGCACAAACTCCTGCCCCAATACCGATTGCAAACGCTCAGCACCGGCATGTTCCAGTACCTCTGCAGTGACTTCTTTGCTATCTGCTATGGCAGGCCAGCGCCACAGCATCTTCTGATTATGCGTTAATGAAAAACCAACGTGCCACGCACCCAGTGCAATGCGTTTAACGGTATTTTCAATATGATTAAGCTCAGTCTTATCGGTACGCAAAAACTTCCGACGCGCCGGTACATTGAAAAACAGATCAGCTACTTTTACGGTAGTGCCCAACTGATGTGAAGCGGGCTTACGGGTCGTGTTGCCGGTCATCGAATCGTAGTGAATCTCTAGACCATGTTCCGCTTCTTCGGTGCGCGAGGTCAGTGTCATTCGGGAGACTGCCGCAATACTCGATAAAGCCTCACCGCGAAAGCCCATGGTGCGCACTTGCATCAGATCATCCAGCGAAGCTATTTTGCTGGTCGCGTGTCTATTGAGTGCCAACGGCATTTCATCAGCGACAATCCCGCCACCGTTATCACGAATACGGATCAGCCGCACGCCACCGTTTTCAAGCTCGATATCAATCTGCGTTGCACCGGCGTCGATACTGTTTTCGAGCAGCTCTTTAACGATAGACGAAGGGCGATCAATCACCTCACCGGCGGCGATCTGGTTTATCAGATGATCTGGGAGTTGTTGAATCGGCATTGGATGCATCCAAAGGGGATGCTTTTTATTTTACTTGGGTTTCGGAGGCATTTCATTGGGTGTAGCTTGTTCTTTTGCCGGATGCTGTGTTTTATTCATTCGCCAGGCAGACTTGAGTGGCTTGCCTAAAGCGGCTTGGCATCCATGCCGTTTTTCGATGCCAGTCCCTGGCGCTACGAGTCACTTTTGATACAGCGCAAAAGTAACCAAAACGCTGTGGTCGCACCGCTTTGCCCTGCGGGTGCCTGCGGCATTTTTTGAAATCACCCTCCGCCGGGCCGCGCTAATGGCACATCCCTGTGCCTCTAGCGCTCACGCGCCATCCATGGCGCTATGACCCGGCTCCACGTGATTTCAAAAAACAAAACGGACGCTCGATGCTCTTTCGTGACCGTGTGCCATTTCGTCAGGTCCCTTCAAGAGCGGATTGCCAAGGTCGATGAATCCGAAGTCACTAGTGCTCCGGCAACATTAAGAATTGGAATGAGAAATATACCATAACATCTTCAAAATACAGGTCATTGCCATGGAGATCCAATGATGCCTGTGAAGAAATACGTGGTTCGACTTTCTGAAAAAGAACGCTCTAGTCT
>CALLLW010000059.1 GCA_938007995.1 uncultured Granulosicoccaceae bacterium
CGAGTGGGTGGACCGATGGTCTTGGTTTCAACCGGAAGGTATCGAGGAGTGGTCTTACCAAATAGAGTTGGAGCTTGCGGACTATGTTGTACTGGCATGGACATGGGATTTGGCTGGTAACGGGGCGATAAGTGATGCGTATAGATTTGGCTTCGATGCAAATGTGGCCAACATACCACCAGCCGCTGCAAATGATATCTCAACCGCACTTTCAGGTGAGTCAGTGGTGATAGATGTGCTTGCAAATGACACGGATGCAGATGGGGAGGTTGAATCGCTAGCCGTAGCGTTGATCGATGCCGCAACGATTCCAGGGGCTGCTGTGGTACTTGACGGTGGCGCTATTCAATACACTCCACCAGCTGACTTTGTAAATGAGCCTGCCGAAGTTAATTTTGACTACCAAATTACCGATGCAGGGGGTGATTCAGATCGCGCAACGGTTACTGTAACAATTACACCCGTCAATACTTCTCCGGTTGCTTTGGACGACGCAGTCACCGTTTCAGCAAATGACGCATCAATTATTGTCCCTGTATTGTCAAACGACAGTGACGATAACGATGAAATATCTCCGCTAGCTGTATCGCTAGTTGATAGCAGTGCGCTGACCTTCGGTAATGCTGTGGTGCAGAGCAACGGGGAAATCTTGTTTACGTTGCCTGAGGAAATTGTTACAGAAGAAACCGTAGTGTCTTTTCAGTATTCCGTGACAGACGATTCAGGTGCTTCTGACAGTGCAACGGTAACAATCACGATAACGCCGGTAAACATTCCACCGGTTGCAACCGATGACCAGGTTACTGTTGTAGCGGGAGCTGAACCGTTGCTGATCGATGTGTTGGCGAATGACAGTGATGAAGACGGTGATGTTACTTCTTTGGTTGTAGCTCTTGTTAATGGCAGCGCTCTGACTCAAGGAACGGCGACTGTTCAGGAGGGCGGTACAGTTCTGTACACTCTGCCGGCAGCGGGAGTCACCGAGCAGGTCGATGTGACGTTCGAGTACATGGTTACTGATGTTGCAGGCGATACAGATCAGGCCACGGTCACCGTCACAATTACACCAGAGAATATTCCGCCGGTAGCTGTTGATGATGAAGTAAGCGTTGCGGCGAATGAAGAATCGATTGTTATTGATGTATTGTCGAATGATGCTGATGAAGATGACGAGGTGGGTTCTTTAGTTGTAGCACTGGTTGATGGAAGCGCCAATGACAGTGATGCAGATGGTGTAGAAGGATCATTGGTTGTGGCATTGGCTGATGACGCTGATCTGGAACAGGGGCTGGTAGAGCTTCAATCAGACGGTACTGTTTTATTTACTTTGCCAGACGAAGAGCTAACTGAAGAAACTATCGTTTCTTTCGACTACACGGTGACAGACTCAGCCGGAGACTCGGATCAGGCAACTGTTACTGTCACCATTGCATCTGTACTTGACCCGCCAGTCGCCGTTGATGATCCAATATCTGTTGCAGCCGGTGGTGCATCCGCAATTGATGTTTTATCTAACGATATTTATTTAACTGATGTAATCGCGGTGGAGATTCTGACCCAACCTGCTATCGGTTCTGTGTCTGTAGATCCGGAGACTGCGAATTTCACTTACACATCTGGTCATATGGCCGCCGTTGGTACTGTTACCGAATTTACTTACGTGCTTGAAGATTCACTGGGGCAAAGATCTGCACCAGCCACAGTAACGTTAACGCTGGTGCCTGGTGCGACGGTGCATACGCATCATGAAATGGTTCCGAATCCGGTTTTTAACTCTGATTTTCGTGTGGCTGATGCCTGTAAGGGTGGGGCGCAGGTTTGCTTTTGGGATGAGTCGACTTCCTGGGCAGCAGGTGCTGTTCCGGGTAACACAACACCCGTGATTGTTGATGGCAATGTACAGGTTAGAAATCGCAATGCCGTGGCACGAAGTGTCGGGATCTACCCGGGTGGTAAGTTGTCTTTCGCAACTAATAGTAACACCCAGCTTGCAACGGCTGATGTGGTTGTTTTTAAAGGCGCCACTCTGGAGATGGGTACGTCTGCCAATCCTGTTGGCAGCGCATATACGGCAGAGATGGTATTTCGGGATATTCCGTTTGATGCCAATGACTCTAAACAGCACCTTCGTGGGCTGGTCACTCTGGATGGTACGGTGCGTGTGCACGGTCATGAGCTTGATGAGGTGTTTATTCGCACCAGTAGCGAGCCGGATAGTGGTGACAGCAATATAAGTTTGTCTCAGTCTGCATCTAATGCCGGGTGGCGCTCCGGTGATGCTGTGGTTATTCCAAAATCTTCACAGTGTGTCACTGCATCTTCTCCGGTTGTGTGCCCGGATCAAACTGAAGATCGTACGATCAGTTCTGTGTCTGGCAACAGCGTGAGTTTGAATCAGGGTTTACGTTTTGATCACCCTGGTGCAAGAGATCACAATGGCAGGCTCGACTTTACTCCGCATGTGGTCAATAAGTCCCGTAATGTGCGTTTTGTATCAGAGAATCCGCAAGGCGTGCGCGGGCATCTGCTGCTGCATGGTCGTTCAGATATTGATATTCGCTATGCAGAGTTTCTGAGCCTTGGTCGTACTGACATCCGTAACCTGGGCGGCAGTAATCAAAAGGGCAGGTACCCGCTGCATGCGCATCATTTGATAGGTCCCACATCGCCTCAGCCGAATGGTTATCAATTTACCTTAATCGGAAACACGATTGATTTTGGTGCGGAAAACCGCCAACAGGATCGCAAGTGGGGTATTTCAATTCACGGTAGTCACTATGGACTGATAGAGCGCAACATTGTCGATCATGCTTCTGGAGCAGGCATTGTGACGGAAAGCGCGGAAGAAATTGGCAATCGTTTTGTAAAGAACTTTGTGCTGCGCGTGGTTGGTGGTAACGGTGAAAGAACTCATGATCCTGATCCGGGTGATGGCAGTAAGCTTGGCCGTGCAGGATCCGCGTACTGGTTAAACGGTGGGGGTGCTAATTTCTTTGAAGACAACGTTGCTGCTGCCGTGCGCGAGTGTGTGTATTGCTACGGATTTAAGTTTGATAACGTCCAGAACGGCAATCTGCAGTTTCCGCGCAGCCAGGGCGATGATCCGCATATGAATGGGGGCCGGACTGTAAGCGCCTACACTGTCGGGTTGAATAACTTCACCGGTAATGAAGCTTACGCAGTACCTAACGGGCTTACCGTCTGGTGGGAGTGTACGCTGGGTGATTTGCCAAGGAATAACTGCAGTAGTCATCTGGAAGATTTCTCTGTCTGGCATCATCACCGTTGGGGTTACTACGGCTATCCGACCAATAACATGACACTGGAAAACTTCGTTGTGCGAGGTGATCCATCAGTGTTGAGCAATCAGTTTGAGCAGGTTATTGGTATGAACTTCTCAGACTACATGACGCGCAATGCAAATATCATTAATGCAGATATTCAGAATGTGCGAACTGCGATTCAGATGCCAAGCATGCGTGGTGCGCGATCAGAGTCTGGTTTGAGTGCTGGTTTTACAACCGTAGAAAACAGCTTTTTGGTGTCTACTGTGGGGCTTGATGTGGTTGTACCTGCATCGGTTAACGGGGCGGGCAATCTGCCGCCTCAGACAACTGTAGTTAACAATGTGCAGTTTGAAAGCATTGATCCGAGTAATCAGCTCGATCAGGCTTTTGTTCACCTTAATGAGGTCACGTTTTTTCCAAGTAATCCAGGCTTGCGTAACGACATCTTTATAAATAACTTCAATGGTACGTCAGCTGATGATGGCGTTGATCTGTATATAGTGCCTGCCTACCATCCGCACGGTCCGGATAGCTGTGACCCGAGAGTGGGGCAATGTAATACCGATCTAACCGCATTTTATTCTGCCGAGGTCAGTAATGGCCATGTCTACCCGCTCAATGCGCAGGGTGAGCAGGGTGAGCAGGGTGAGGGTGAGCAGGGTACAGTGATCATTCCGCCTGTAGCCAACGCCGGACTCGATCAAACGGTAGAAAGAGGTGCCGAGATCTTGCTGGATGCCTCAAGTAGTTCAGATGCCGACGGTGATATTGTGAGCTATCAGTGGAGTCTTAATGGTCGATCACTGGCAGCAGGGGTCATGCCTGTTGTTTTGGCAACACCAACCAATAACCTTGGCGTGGGTACGCATACTATTGACCTGCTTGTCACCGATGAAGATGGCGAGCCATCAACAGACATTGTGACTATCACGGTAACTGAGGCTGTACTGATAGCGAACGATGATGAGGCAATTGTTGAGGCCGGTAGCTCTGTTGTTATTAATGTAGTTGAGAACGATATTGGCTTTGCCGATAGTGAAGAGCTTGAGATCAATGTGGGGCATGGCCCAACTGAAGGCAGCCGCACATTTGATTTCAATCGTGGCATTATCACCTACACACCGTACAGCAACCGTGTATCAGGAACAGATTCTTTCAGTTACGCATTTAGACGCCCTGGCACTGGCTTATCAAACATTGCCACGGTCAGTATCACGATTGTGCCTCCAAATATGCCACCGCTTGCGAATGCGGGTGCGGATCAGACCGTTGAGTTAATGGTTGGTGA
The DNA here is from genome assembly GCA_938007995.1 of uncultured Granulosicoccaceae bacterium. GTDB lineage: Bacteria > Pseudomonadota > Gammaproteobacteria > Granulosicoccales > Granulosicoccaceae. The sequence continues at coordinate 4,576 of CALLLW010000059.1, forward strand.
GGAGAATGTAGAAGTAACGCTGGACGCTAGCCTCAGTACAGATGACGAAGAGATTCAAAGTTATCAATGGCAGCTAGATAGCCAAATTTATTCCGACCCTGTTGTAGCAGTGCAACTCGCAGTGGGTGAGCATGTTGCCACACTTACGGTGACCGATGGTGATGGTGCGACTAACTCAGATACAGTGACGATAATTGTCAATGCCGCAAACCTGCCACCAATTGCTGAGGCTGGTGAGAATCAAACTGTTGAGGCGGATGCTGAGTTCACACTGGATGGCAGTGGTAGTTCAGACCCCGATGGAGACATCGCGAGTTACGTTTGGTTGTTGAATGGTGCGGAGCACACAGGTGCCAGTGTTCCAGTGAGCTTGTCAACGGCTGGACAGTATATTGCGACACTTACCGTGACTGACGAGGAAGGGGCAACTGCTACAGACACAGTGACTATCATTGTGAGTGCCGCAAACCTGCCGCCAATTGCTGAAGCTGGTGAGAATCAAACTGTTGAGGTGGATGCTGAGTTCACACTGGATGGCAGTGGTAGTTCAGACCCGGAAGATAAAATCGCAAGTTATGTTTGGGTGTTAAATGGTGAAGAGTATACGGGCGCCAGCGTTCCAGTGAGCTTGTCAGCGGCTGGAGAGTATATTGCGACACTTACCGTGACTGACGAGGAAGGAGCGACTGCTACAGACACAGTGACTATCATTGTGAGTGCCGCAAACCTGCCGCCAATTGCTGAAGCTGGTGAGAATCAAACTGTTGAGGTGGATA
>CALLLW010000060.1 GCA_938007995.1 uncultured Granulosicoccaceae bacterium
TCAGTGGAAATATCGCTAAACAGGTCGCTTGATCGAGCGAGAAACGTGGCTCGCCACGTGCCGAGCTTGATCATGCGAGATGTGACGCGATATTTTCATCTGATGGTGAATAGACACTCCGCCAATATTGAATTGAACCAAATTTAATACTTGAAACTATACCTACAGGCATTTGCTCATTTTTATCGAGTCGCCTTGTGAATAATGCAGGTTAAGTAGGTGCCATAGTTCGAACGGTAGCCCTTACGCTAAACTAAAAATCAAATCAACGCCGAGGTGTTTCGCCTTGAGTTGTCAGCTACGTTTGTAGAAGTCATCTTGATCACCATCAACGTGCTAACGTGCACTCACAGCAATGCTGAGGAGAGCGTTCGAATTAAAGTGGGATCGCTAGCCATTCATACGACGTCATAACGAGCCAGGTCACGGTACGGCAGGCGGCCGATTAGTAGCCAGTCCATTGCTGATATCAGATTTTTGATCTGGAACGAATAAACTGATTGAACCGAGCCTGTCTTTTGGTCTGTGGTAACGTAGTTCGACTTTACGTCCGCTCAGATAAATATCAAACGCGTCTTCGAATGTGTCGTCCGGCAAGCGTGTGTTTACCTGCATTCGCTCCATGCTATGGCGAGCCAGCTGGTGAGAGATGTAGCGCGGGTTGTGTTCTGCAAAAGCCTGTTCTGCAAAACACTGTCCGCCTTATACAAGATCACTGTGGTTGTGGGAGTAGATCACCCATTTCACTGGTTTTGAAAACTGTTTTTTTACTTCAGCGTTAAGCCATTCAGCAAAGGCATGATTCAGCGTGTCGAATACGATCATCCTCTCATCGGTTTCGATAAGCAGTCCGAAGTGTCTGGTGTCATTTGTTCGCCAGATTCCATCACGTATAGGAATGATTTTCTATTGATCAGCAGAGGTAGCATTGTGCGCATCTTCAGAATCGTTATGGGCATCGAATTCGGTTTGAGCAATTAACGGTAACGAAGTAACAGATGCACTAGATGCAGATGCTGCAAGGAAGTTTTGACGGTTCAGGTGTTTTTCAAAAATAGGCGTGAGATAAAAGATAAGTGTGTTTAATAGAATGGTTGGGAGATTAGCCCGGATTGCTGTGCGGCCTATTTTCTGTGTTTTACTTTTTTGTGAAGTAAAAAGACCATCAGTGGCGAGGCTGGTTTCGTAGTATTCGAACCATGGTGATAAAGATTATTATTGCTGTTGTAACTGAAGTGTTAGCAGTGAGTGGTCAAAACTAATACGCAGATGTTTGTGTCCAAATGAAAAATATAAAGGCCAAAATTATAAGACACTTACCAGTGTGGTACTGTGGCCGGCACTGTAGTCTGGGACTCTGTTGAACATTTTCCGTTGAGCCCGAACGAATTTCATCTAGTAGAGATAAGCGCTTTGTCTGAACCGAGAGTTTTGCTGGTCGACCTCAATAACTTTGCCAGGTACCCGTCTGTTGCGATTGGCTATTTGTCGGCGATATTGAAACAAGGGGGATACGCAGTAGAGGTTTTCGCGCCGCTTTCGACGGGTTTGACCGGTGTTGCCCGAGAGCCCAAAACGCCGTGGTGGGGGCGTGCAAATCTTGAATTTCGTTTCCGCACTGGAATCTCGCGCAGTCCCGTTGTCCGTCGTATAAGAAGGATGTACGCCACTCGGGCTTCATCAAGGCTGGCTCGCTCGAAAAATGAAGTGACCGCTGAGGTGGCCCGTCGACTCGACGCAGGCATCGATGTTGTTTTGGTCTCAACCTATCTAATGTACCACCCGCATTGCGCAGAGATAGGCAGACTCTGTGAGGAGCGTGGTGTACCACTTGTGGTTGGTGGCGCTTATTTTCATGCGCAGGAGGTAGCTACTGAATGGCTGAAGTTGCCGGGTTTATCGGCGCTGATCGGGGCTGAGGTTGAGCCGCATCTGTGCGAGATTGTGCGCCGGGTGATTGCCGGTGAGTCTGCAGGCTCACTTCCGGGTGTTTGGTCGGACGAACCATTGCTGCAAACTGCGCCGGGTTCTCTTCCCGGGGTGTTTGTTCAGTCTGACAAGCCGCGAATTCAATCGGAACCACTCAAGGATCTCGATTCAATTCCCTTCGCCGACTACAGTGAGTTCCCTTGGTCACTTTATCCCAACGTTATCGTTCCGATCATCACCGGCCGTGGTTGCGGATGGGGCGTATGTTCGTTTTGTTCGGACATCACCAGTACTGTAGGCCGAACTTATCGGTCTCGGTCGCCGGAAAACGTACTGGCCGAGATTGCGCATCAACATCAAAAGCACGGTGCAAATCTCTTTGTGTTTGTTGACCTGAAACTCAATTCCAATGTGCCGCTCTGGCGCGAATTGATTAGAGGGATTCAAAAGGTGGCACCGGGATCGAAATGGATTGCCGCAGTCCACGTTGGTGCAAGGGGCGACGATGGGCTGTCACTTGAGGATCTTCAGCGCGCTCGTGAAGCAGGGATGGTACGTATCACTACAGGTCTCGAGGTAGGAAGCCAGGCGGTGCTCGATAAGATGGCAAAAGGAACTGACCTTGAAATCACCAGTCAGTTTCTTCGCGATGCGAAGCAGGCTGATCTTAGTGTTCAGACAACGATGATGACTGGCTACCCTGGTGAATCTGCTGACGATGTCGACTTAACAACAAAATTTCTGCAAACTCATGAAACGGAAATTGAGCGAGTGAAAATGAATCGTTTTCAAATCATGAGCGGAACCATTTTTGCGCGACAGCTTGAAAAGTCCCCCCACAAGTTTCCGCAGGTCACGGATGTCGAGTCGGATCACTTGAATGCACAGATTTCTCACCACTACACAGAGAACGACAAGCGGGATTACAGAAACTCTATCTCGCACCTGCTAAAAAGAGTGCACATTATCAATCGAAAGCCGTTGAGTTTGGCTGCAAGTGACTTTGATGGGGTAATGTAGTGTATGGAATTTTTTCGAGTGAATTAGCAATCGCCCGACAGAAACGGCTAAAAAAAAATCGATGGCCAGACGGTTGTTGGCCTGCCTGCCTGCCTGAATGCCTGCCTGAATGCCTGCCTGAATGCCCGCCTGCCAGCGCTGCCGCAGTTTGACGGCGCTAGTCCGGCTTGTTCATGAAAATGACGGCATCTCGCTTGCTCCTTGATTCCACAGCGAATTTTTTCTCTTGCAAATATCAATAAGCCAAGCCATTTAAAACATGGCAGGCGAAAAGAAAATACCCTGTGAAACCAAGGCTCTGCGCGCTATGCTCGCCATTTCACGAATAAACCGGGCTAGTAGCGATGGCACTAGAATTGTAACTGCGCCAACGCGTTGATCGGCAGAGTCGTCTAGCCGACCTTACGCCACACAGACAGTTCAGCTACAGTGTGCTGGTATTTGCGGCGGGTCTCTCTAATGACAAATGGCACATCAATTGGCTTTTGGTATAGCTCAAACTCAGGACTTAGCGCCTGCTGTATGCCCTCCAGTGTTGTAAAGTTTTCACCTGTGTCTGCCTTAAAGCCACCCAGCCATTTTTCCTTTTCAGTAAATGTTTCAAGCCAGGTGTACGGTGATGTAATCACCAATAAACCCCCGGCGTTTATTCGGCTTTTGATCAGATTGAGAAACTGCAGGGGATCATATAGCCGGTCAATGAGGTTGCCCGCAAAAACCAAATCGTAGTCGCTGAATTTTTCAGGCAGGTTGCAGGCGTCGCCCTGCATGAAATTCACTTTATTTTTAATAGCGTCGTAATCGTATTGTGCCAGTGAAATTTCTTTATAAGAAACAATATCGCCTTCGTCTTGAATCGCATAACGTTGCAGGCCGGAGTTTTGTAATTCTGTTGGTGCCTGAATAAGGCGCGCCGAGAAGTCCAGTGCATCAACATGATCAAAGTGTTTTGCCAGTTCAAAGCTTGATCTGCCGGTGGCACAGCCGAGGTCCAGTGCCTTGCCGGTAGGTAGGCTTGAAGACAGGTCTTTTGCTGCATCCATGCAGTGCTCAATGCAGGCCACAGGGAAATTCGGAACGCCAAAGTATTCATCACCATAATGAAACTCGATGTACTGGGAGACCATATCGTCCATTTCATAGAGGTTCATTTTAATCTCGGGTAGTGGGTCGGCTTCAATGTAGCGCATACCTGAATGTTGGTAGAAATGGCGTCTGAATGCATAGCGTGAGTCTTTAATGGCGTAGTTGCCGGTGGAGATCCAGCAGCCACCTTTGATTAAGTTGTGCTTGCCATCGAATGTGGGGGTGGAAAAATCATCATAGGCAGGGTGTACTTCATAACCTGCCAATGCATCTACCGGTGTTTCTGTCCATTGCCATACGTTGCCAATGATATCGAAAAAACCTTCCTTGCATTCATGCCTGTTCACCGGGCATGAAGACATTTCGTACTCCAGATTTATGTTGCCCGGTGCGTTGTTCCAAAATGGCTGATCGGTATCGACAAGTGATCTTAAACAATACCATTCGGCTTCAGAGGGCAGGCGAATCGATTTGCCGGTGGTTTCTGATTTCCATTCACAAAAAGCTTTTGATTCGAGATAGGTAAGATCCGCCGGCCAGTCCCATGGCATATCAATCTCTTCAAGCATGGTGCGGTACTTGTACTGGTCGCCGTCCAGTCTCCAGAAAACCGGCATAGTTGCTTTGCGATACTGTACCCAGCCCCAGCCTTCTTCTGTCCAGTAAGCGCGGTTGGTGTAACCACCGGCATCAATGAATTGCTTGAACTCTGCATTACTTACCAGGTACTTACTGGCTTTGAAGTCTTCGATCTGGTGCGCTTGTTGACCGTATTCTACGTCCCATCCATAGATGGGGTCGTCTTTGGATTTGCCCACCACTACTGAGCCGCCTTTGACAGGCAGTAGTTCATTCACAGGTGCCTCACCAGATTCCTGGCAAATATTCCCCCATAGAATATTTGGCCTCACACAATGTAACGGCAGTTCGCGTATCAGTACGGAAGAGGTCTCAAGGTGGATGCGCTCGTGTTCAATGCCCATCATGATGATCCACAACGGATCGTTCCATTGTATTGGCAGGCTGATGTCGCAAGTGCGGATAAAATGATCGACCAGATCTCTTGTTTTGTCGCGATATTCTTTTACCGTGGCTGGAGTCGGCCAGTCGTAGCTTTTGTCATTGAGATCGTCCCACGACATTTCATCAACGCCAATAGCCAACGTCGATTCCAGCATGGGATCGATACGCTGATCAATTAAATTGGCAACATTTAATTTATTGATGTAAAAAACAGCTGTATGGCCGTAGTAGAAAATGAGTGGATGACGCAGCGGGCTTGCGCGCTGCAGGTATGACTCATCATCAGCGAGACACTCAAACAGGCTTTCATACAAAGTGAAGCTCTGATGGAAGTAATGCAGTATTTCTTCGCGCTTTAGTTCGGGATCACTACCATTCAACAGTGTGGTTTTGGTAACGACAGATATGGTTGCAGCACCTTCTGGTGTAAGGGCGGGTGAAACACTTGCTGGTTTCCCGGATTGAGAGCGGCTCTTTGTGCTTGATATCATCTTGTCGTGTTTGTTTTCGAGATTAGCGTCGGACATTGGGCGATAGAATAAGTTTCACTCAGTCTGATCGAGGTGTTCGTCATGTGATTTTTTTGTTCGCAGTAATTTTTTACTGTTCATGCGGGCGTGTTTCTACGCTGCCAGTGAAAAAATTGCAGTGTTACCACTACACGATCATATGGAGTCATCTGCCAAAGTTGATGCTTGCTGAATCAATAATGATGAATGACTGGCGTGACAGAGAAATTAGTGTTTGAGATTTTGAACTTGTAACGCTGGTGGCCTGAAAGGACGGGCTACTGAAATATAAACACTGTGGTCGCAGGTTTGTGCCTTCAGTAGCATGACAGAAGAAGATATCGGCTTGCCGCGCAAGACATTTGCAATATGATCACCTGTCGATTGTAGAGTTATTCTCAATCCTTTTTGCGACGCCTTTTCCCTGTACGGTCCCGGAGAGCTTCCATGTTCTTGCTAACCGTGTAAAGTTAGCGGAGTTACGCTAACCACGCGCAGATCAAACACCTTTCATTGGGGCAGCGCCGATGTCTACCGATCCATTGCTACAGCCGTTTCAGCTTAAACACCTGACACTTCGCAATCGCATAATGACAACCAGCCATGAGCCTGCCTATCCGGTCGATGGTATGCCAAAAGAGCGCTATGCGGCATACCATGCGGAAAGAGCCAAAGCCGGTGTAGCCCTTACTATGACGGCAGGTTCCGCCGCAGTCAGCCGGGACAGTCCGCCGGTTTTTAACAATGTGCTCGCCTACAAGGATGAAGTTGTACCGTGGATCAAAAACCTGACTGATGCCTGTCACGAGCATGGCTGTGCAGTGATGATTCAGCTCACTCACCTTGGCAGGCGCACTAACTGGAACAAAGGCGACTGGTTGCCCTCGGTATCTTCAAGTAAGCATCGCGAGCCGGCGCACCGGTCATTCCCCAAGCTGGCTGAAGACTGGGATATTGAACGTATCATCACCGACTTCGCCGACGCTGCCGAGCGAATGCATGCTGGTGGTATGGATGGTATTGAGCTTCAGGTATATGGTCATTTGCTCGATCAGTTCTGGTCACCGTTAACCAATGATCTAACCGGTCCCTATGGTGCAGAAACCTTTGAGAGCAGGTTGCGACTGCTTATGGATGTGATCGATGCAATACGTGAACGCGTTGGAACGGAGTTTATAGTCGGCCTGCGTTATACCGCAGACGAAGCGCAGAAGGGCGGTATCACTGCCAAAGATGGTATTGAAATATCCAGGTTTCTTGCAGACAGCGGCAAAGTGGATTTTTTGAATGTTATCCGTGGTCGTATTCACACAGACCCTGCAATGACTGACATTATTCCAATACAAGGTATGCCGGGCGCACCACATCTGGACTTTGCCGGTGAGGTAAAGAAGGTCACTGGCCTGCCGACTTTCCATGCTGCCAAAATTCCTGATGTCGCCACCGCACGACACGCTGTTTCAGCTGGCTTGCTCGACATGGTCGGGATGACACGTGCACACATTGCCGATCCACATGTGGTGCGAAAGATTATAGAAAAACGTGAAGATGACATCAGACCCTGCGTTGGTGCTAACTATTGTCTGGACCGTATCTATCAGGCGGGCGAAGCACTGTGCATGCATAATGCGGCAACCGGGCGCGAACTCACAATGCCTCACGATATACCTGTGGCGGCTGGTAAAAAGAAGGTAGTGGTTGTCGGTGCTGGCCCTGGCGGGTTAGAAGCGGCAAGAGTCGCTGCAGAGCGTGGCCACGATGTGGTTGTGTTCGAAGCCGCAGCGGAAGCAGGTGGGCAGGTGCGCCTTACTGCACGGAGTCCGCGTCGTCGTGACATGCTTTCGATCATTGAATGGCGAGTGGCACAGTGTGAAGCAAAGGGTGTCCGGTTCTGCTACAACACGTTGGCCGAGGCTGATGATGTAACTTCTGAAAACCCCGATGTGGTGATCATCGCAACAGGTGGTCTGCCTAATCTGGAGCTGTTTGAAGACAGAAAAGAACAAACTGAAGTCGTTACCGCATGGGACATTATCGCAGGAGACGAAAAGCCTGCTGACAATATTCTTATCTACGACGAATCCGGTGATCACCCGGCACTGCAAGCAGCAGAGATTGCTGCGAACAGCGGTTCCACGGTGGAGATCATGACACCAGACCGTGTCTTTTCGCCCGATGTAATGGCGATGAATTTGGTGCCATATATGCGCGCGCTACAAGACAAGGATGTAACTTTCACTGTCACCAGGAGGCTTTTAGATGTTGAGCGATCAGGTAACAAACTCACCGCCACAATTGGTACGGACTACAGTGACCACACTCACAAAGCGGAATACGATCAGGTAGTGGTTAATTATGGAACTTTGCCGCTTGACGATCTGTATTTTCAGCTAAAGTCACAGTCAACTAACGGTGGCGAGCTTGATCATGATGCTTTTATCAGTGGTGCTCCACAATCTGTAGTGCGCAATAAGAACGGGAGTTTTAATCTTTATCGTATTGGTGATGCTGTTTCAGCAAGAAATACTCATGCTGCTGTATATGATGCGTTGAGACTGATGAAAGATGTATAGTCTCCGGCTCTGAGTATTCTGACAGGCAACAGTCTGATATAAGGGTGGACGCTTCTACGCAAGCCAGAGTGCGGCCGGAGTGCGAAAGGCTTAAAGAACCGGCTTTGAATTTGGGAACGGTGTTTACACTAACACCGTGACAGACTCAGCTCAAAAAGCATTACAGCTGCATAGGCAACTCTAATGCACGACATACCGAATCCAGCTTGTCGCGTGACCTGGACAAACGATAAAGAGTCACATTATCTCCGTCGCTGCCATTGCCATTGCCATTGCCATTGCCATTGCCAGTGATGTTCTGAGTATATGCACCCGCTTAAAACTACCTGGCGCTGTGATGAGTGCCGTGAAGTGAAGACCATTTCTCTATCATGTGGCCATCGGCACTGCCCCACCTGCCAGAACTATGAATCCACTGATTGGCTTGATCGACAGATCGACAAGTCATTACCAGTAGACTACTTCATGGTGACGTTCACCTTGCCTGCCGAGTTGCGCCACACGATGTTTTCTCACCAGCGGTTGGCGCTACAGGATAAAATGTCCAAGCACGCTGTTAATGGTTAGAATCGAGTTTTCGCTCTGGCTAACCAAATGACAAACCCCGCTCAGTCGCCAAACACACTTTTCATTGAAGTATCCGGCGCAGGTCTGCCAGAGGTCGATGGTTTGTATGTACCTTCTACGGAGCCATCCAAAGAGTCAGAGTCGGGCATTTTTCCAGCCCTGGCTACTGGAATGGCAGGATGGCCTGGGATCGTGCTGATGGTAAATCCGCAAGGAGCCCGGCCATCTCTTACTCAAACAGCTATAAGTCGTGGAGAATCTGCCGGCTGGACGGGCATCTCGCGTACGACAACACCTGTGATGATGAGCTGCCACCAACTGGCACCGGGTGGCATGTGTACAAGAAGGGCGTTGCACCTGCACCTGAAGTAGTGATTCACCATTGCGATCCCAGGCAGGCATGCCCGACACCCAATGTGGTTTTTGTTGTCGGCGGCCCGGGTAGTGGCAAGGGCACAATGTGTGAGGTCGCAGAGCTACAGCTTGGCTGGTCTCATCTGTCGACTGGTGATCTGCTGCGTGCAGAACTGGAATCTGATAGCAGTCGCGCTGAAACGATTGAAAAGCACATTACCGCAGGTGAGCTGGTCCCCAATGAAATAATGGTGACCTTATTGAAAGATGAGATGGAACAAATCACCCGAACCACAGGTAAGCGCAATTTCCTGCTCGATGGTTTTCCTCGCTCACTGGAAAACATGGAAGGTTGGTTTGAGGTTTTTGGTAAGGATTCAGAACTGCCTGGCATGTTGTACTTTGACTGTCCTTTTGCGGTGTTGGAAAAGCGCATTATGGGGCGTGCAAAGTATTCTGGCCGCTCTGACGACAATCTCGAGACGATCAAGCTGCGGTTTGACACTTTTGAAGCTGAGACTTTACCGACTGTTGCGTTCTTTAGGGAGAAAAATAAATGTATGGAGGTCGATGTGGATGCTGCGCGTGATGCAGTCTATGGCAGCGTCGCCAAAGCGCTTGCACAGCATACGGAAAAGGATTTTGCCGATCGGCCGTTGACTGAACGCTCTGAAATGTTGCTTGGCTTGAAACCCTTCCCAAAAAAAGTAATTTAAAGAATTGAATTGTTTTTGTTATCGGAACGGTGAAGGTGTAGTGAAGTCGGTTGATGTGCCTCTACGCCAGATAGAAGCTCGTATACAACCAGCTGACGGATAAATCCTCACATGTACTGTCCGGGTGGTTGCTGCTCTATTGCAATTATTTGACGCAGTCCACTAATGATCCCGCTTGCGTGGCACATCAAATGCGACGTGCAGCCTTGTTGAAAATTCTCGCTACCACCCTCACGAGAAATACACGGCCCAAGGGATAGCTCAAATGAGTTTACATTCGCGTGTGATTGCCAAAATTCTGCTGAGTGTAGTACTGGCTCTTGTTGTGGTCGGCTGCAGTACTGACAACAGCAGTGACAGCAATACTGTTGCATCTCCTGAGCTTGGATCTGCTCAGATTGTTTTGCCGGTAGATGATCGTCGTATTGCGATCGTTCACTCGCAAACGAGTAAGTCTAATTTTTACGATCCGTTCGCCTATAACCAGTTATTTGCAGCAATGCAACACCAGGCCATGATGGCGGGTCTGCCGTTTGATCTGCTTAACGAAGATCAGCTGGCATCAGCCGATGTTGATCTATTGGCTTACGATACAATTCTGATTCCGCAGTTTACTCACGTTAAAAGTATCGACCGGGAAGCTATCGTTTTACGCTTGCTTGATGCACAACAAAATGGTGTTGGCATTATCACATCTGGCGAGTTTCTCGGCTCAAGAGAAGACGGGACTTCTTATGTCGATTTCACCTCAGCGATGATATCGGTACTTGGTGTGCAGCCAGTGCAGTACTTTAATGGCGTAGCGGCATCAGTCACGGCAACGGACACCTCACACCCGATAACCAAAACCTATGACCCGAATGAAGAACTGGTGTCATATGAGCAGATCTGGTTTGCGAGCTTTGAGCCGGTCAGTGGCGAACAGTCAACTGCGATTACAACAATAGAAACCGACGGGGCAACTTACGCTGGTGCACAAAGTATTGAACGCAGTGGTCGGGTAGTTCACTTCGCCAATGATCAGATCATGGCAGATAACAATCTTTTGTGGCGCGTACTACAGTGGGTGACGTATGGTGATATCGCGCCTGTATCAATGCAGGTGTCGCGATCTGATCATGTTTTTCTGGCAAGAAACGATATGGATCAAGCAATGATCGCATCGGATCTTATCCGCACTGAAATTCCGCTGCTGAACATTATCAGAGACTGGAAAGAGCAATATAATTTTGTTGGCTCATATTATATAGATATCGGTAACGATCCCGCGGTAGGTCAGTACACGGACTGGTCGATTTCAGGCCCTTTGTATCGTAACTATATCGAATTAGGTAACGAGATCGCCACGCACTCCTGGACTCATCCACATCACACCAGTCTGCTGACTGCAGAGGAACTTGAATTTGAATTTAGAGACAGTGCGGCAGAAATCGGCACGAATGTAGGCACGCCTGTAATCGGTGCTGCAGTTCCAGGTAATGCTGAGTCTCTTGAAGTGGTGGAAACGCTCAACCCATGGCTTGAGTATCTGAGCGGTCGAACAGGTGCTGTTGGTTCCGGTTATCTTGGGGCCACCGGGTTTCTGGAGCCACAGCACAGCATGATGTATTTCAGTCTTAATATGTCGCCGGATTTTACGTTAATCGATTTTCTCGGCAAGACACCTGCAGAATCAACAAAAATCTGGAGGGATGAGCTGGATGGCTTGTTAAAGCATTCGCAACAACCTTTGGTGCACTGGCTTTGGCATGACTATGGGCCAACCACCCAAACCGATGCAGGTTTGTACACGCAAGAGATGTTCAGCGAAACAATTGCTCACGCCAGAGATAATGGTGCTGAATTTGCGACAGTGCAAGATATACATAAGCGCATCAAGCAGTTTGCAGAAGCAGACCTGCAAGTTGGTTCTGCTGGTACAGTTACAGCTAACATCAATGCACGTGAAGTGGGGCAGTTTTCGTTAAAGGTGACGGAAGGTGCAAAAATCGATTCAGTAGCGAATTGGTATGCCTATTCTGATGATCGCGTATTTTTGCCAGACGATGGTGGCGAGTTTGTTATATCTCTTACAACACCAAATGATGTCGCATCACCGGTTACCCGAATTACCGATCTGCCGATGCGTTCACGGCTGATCTCGCTCACTGGTGACGGAGACCGTTTAAATTTTACTTTTCATGGCGAGGGTAATGTAAAAATCAGACTAAGCGATGCCATGGCCAACAATACTTCGGTTTCCGGAGCGGATTCGTTTATTGAAAACGGCAATGAACTGGAACTGAAGTTTAACCAAAACGCTACACATGTCGTTGAGTTGATGCCGGTCATCGCTATTAATCAACCGCCTGTTGCCACCGACACTTTTGTCTCTGCAGAGGCGGGTAGCGTAGTGAGTATACCGTTATCTGCAAATGATGCTGATAATGACACGCTGAGTTATGCACTAGTGACGGAACCACAATTTGGAACATTAAGTGGCACAGCACCTGATCTGCAATATCTGCCAGACGCTCATTACTCTGGATCCGATAGCTTTATGTATACAGTCAGTGATGGTACGGCAACCAGTGCCAGTGCAACTGTCGAAATTACTGTGACCCGGGCGGCGTCTCTTAATAACGCGCCGGTTGCCAACGAGCTGATCCTGGAAACACTGATTGACCGGCCGCAAGTCTTTCAGCTGAGTGGCTTTGACAAAGAAAATCAACCCTTGTCCTTTCGTGTTGTGAACTTTCCCGCCAATGGTTCGTTAACAGGCACGGCACCTGATTTGATCTACACACCAAACACAGGATTCACCGGTACTGATACGATAAGTTTTGTAGTTAACGATTCACTTGTTGACAGTGAACCCGGCATTGTTGAATTTAATGTCGATTTACGCTTGCCATCTACGATTGGTACTGTCTCAAACGCTACTGACAGTATTACTCTCGATGGAGATCTGAACGAGTGGTCGGAAATGACCGCATTCGGGACTGACCCGCTGGACATTTCAGGTACTAACAATCAGATAGATTGGCAAAGTGCTTATATGTCTCACGACGCGTCCAGTTTTTACATCGGCTACACAGAGCACGGTAACTCAGATCTGACCTGGGGTAACCAGATATATCTTGACACTGATTCTGACTCAACAACCGGCTTCAAGGGTTTTGCCAGCGACTCCAGTATAGGCGCGGACTTTCTTATTGAAGGGGGTGCGCTGTTTCGCTACATCGACGATCTGGGTATACAAAATGACTGGTTATGGACATTTGTTACCGATCTTGACGCGCACGCCAGTGATGAAGGTGCTGAGATCGAAATTCCGCGCGCCAGATTAAACAACCCTGATAGCATGCTGTTATATTTCTTTGGCAATAGTGCTGCTACTGCTGGAACATCCATCGATTACTTTCCCGACAACGCCAACAACGCGCAATCTGCGTTTCGAACCAGACACTTCAGCTATTCAGTGAATTCGAACACTGACACTGCCAATCATGCACCAATCGCATTTGCCCAGCTCATTCAAATTACAGAGGGCACTAGCTACCCGTTATTTTTGAGCGGATTTGATCCTGATGGTGACCCGCTTGAGTATATCATCGGTCTGGATCCAAGTGATGGAACCTTAAGCGGCACAGCGCCGAACCTGATCTACACGCCAAACACTAACGTGGCATACGATCTAATGGCATACAGTGTAAGTGATGGTTCAGCTGAGAGTGAATTACGCTCGATAGAATTTTTTATTCAACCTGCGCCATCCGTTAACACCCAGCCTTCAGCAAACAGCCAGACAGTACAAGCGCTGGCGGGTAATGGAATTGAAATTAACCTGACAGGCACGGATGCAGATGAAGATACACTGACATATCGTATAGTTCAGCAGCCGACAGTTGGAGCATTATCTGGTACACCTCCTGATCTTACCTACATGGCTCCGAACCAGGCAGGTACAGACAGTTTTACCTTTGTTGTCAATGATGGATCCATAGACAGCGCTGAGACCACCGTAGTCATCAATGTTTCAGAGTCTAGTCAGACAAATTCTATCCCTCAGGCAGAGAGCCAAAGTTTGAGTATAAACTTTGAAACGGCGCTTGGTATCACACTGGTTGCAACAGACCCTGATAATGACCCGCTGAGCTATGTGCTCGCAAGCCAACCAAGGCTGGGTATTTTAAGTGGTACTGCTCCACAGCTGACCTACATTCCGTTCGCAGAAGCCTCCGGATCAGATAGCTTTACTTTTTTAGTTAATGACGGCACGACGAATAGTGCAATCGGTACGGTCAGTATCGAAATTTTGCCGCAAACGCCAGATAACCAATCGCCAACAGCCAACGGGCAGGCATTGGCGACTGCTATTGCTCAACCGTTGAACATCGTCCTTAGTGGTCGAGACCCTGAACAGCAAGCACTTGGTTATAACATTGTTTCGCAACCACAAAGCGGTGATTTATCGGGCACCGCTCCTAATCTAACTTATTTACCCAACAATGGATTTTCAGGTGTAGACAGCTTTACCTTTAACGTCAGTGATGGCGACCTGAGCAGCACCAATGCGGTGGTTAGCATCAACGTAGGCTCAGCAGTCATGGGTGTGGTATCGAACAGAGTGAGTAGTCTGACTATCGATGGATCAATCAGTGACTGGAATGGTCTGCAATCCCTCGGTACAGACCCTGTAGATATTGGCGGTGTCAGCGCAAATAACCCGCTTGACTGGCGTGAGGTCTGGGTAGCACACAGCACAACAGATCTTTACATTGCCTACAAAAATCACGAAGCTTTTACTCTGAGCTGGGGTCACGGCATCTACATTGATACAGACAACAACATAAATACCGGCTTTCGGGGATTTGACGCAGAGTTTCCAATCGGTGCTGACATACTGATCGAATTTAGTGATGTGCAGTTATATACCGGTAGTGGTACCGACTGGGCCTGGATTACCAGTGGTGAGGCAGATGTTCAGACCGCAGGTGAGATTGGTGAGCTGGCGGTACCACTTGCAGCTTTAGCCACCCAGAATACCCCGACATCACTTCGCTTTTATCTGCGTGCTGATAACGCGGCGTTCGCTGGTACCACTGTTGATCATTTTCCAGATGCAGCAATTGATCTATCAGCAGACTCTTCACTACGTTCTCTGACTTATAGTTTGGCACCGTAAGCCGGACAGGGTAACAACCTGAATGCGTCTCGCAGTACTCTTTCACATAGCTGGCTAAAACTGCCGGATGGTGTAGTGAAGGTTGGTTGAGTAGAAGCTGTACCGGGGCAGTCTGTGTGTGACACTGCCCCCGGTTTTTTTACAGCTGGATTTTTTTACAGCGATACTCTCTGGCTCAAACTAAATGCCGATGTGCGGCATGGCTTCAACAACAAAGAAGCAAATAAATGCGAGCGCGGCGAGCAAAAGAAATGCGCCGACAATGGCTCGATCTCTTGATCGATCTTTGGCAATCGTGGTATTAAACATAGCAAAACCTCATTTGAGACACAGGAAAAGTGACGGCCGGAAGTGGTATTTCTTGAGAGGCTGTTGCTGCAAGGACCGGGAACACAGATCTGAGCAGGATAATTCGACCCAAAATGTACAGTTTAGGGATTGTAGAGAGCGTTTTGAGGGAGAAGTTAACGCCCTCGGACCGAGCGCAGTGGTTTTTCCAATTTCCTTTTTGCCTGCAGATACAGGGATCTGCTACAACACTCGTGTTTTAAATGAGCGGCCCTTTATTTTACGTAAGCACTGCTGCGCTTTGCTGGCGAGGTTCCGATCCACCGCGACAAATGAGCGTGTGTTGACGATTTTAATTTTACCGACTCGTTGTCCGTCAATCTCACCCTCCCCGGTTAGTGCGCCGAGTATGTCTCCAGGTCTGATTTTATGTTTTTTGCCGGCATTAATTTCCAGTGTTACGGTGGGTGGCTTTGCCGGCTGGGCCTTTAGTACATGGTCGCCTGGCAGGGTATATTCCTTTACTTTAAAGTGAAGAGAGTTTTCCAGCTGTTCAATGCGGTATTGATCTGAATCGTTGAACAGTGTCCACACAACACCGGTTTCACCTGCGCGCCCGGTTCTACCTGACCGGTGAATGTGTACTTCCAGTTCTTTTGATAGTTCGTAGTTTATAACGACATCCAGTTTTTCAATGTCTATGCCACGGGCCGCAACATCAGTTGCAACCATGATGTTACAGCTTTGATTGGTAAATCTGATCAGGTTCTGGTCTCTGTCTTTTTGTTCCAGGTCTCCATGTAGTGGGATCGCCGCGAACCTGCATTCTTGAAGTGACCGAGTGACTTCGTTAACAGAAACTTTTGTATTGCAGAATACCAGGGCACTGGCGGGCTGGAAGTTTAACAGAAGCAATTTCAGAGCATGGACGCGATCCTGCTGTCTTTGTATGCGATAAAAATGCTGTTCTATAGTATCCATGGAATGAGTTGTATCAACACTGACCATCTCGGGGGAGTTCATGTATTTCTTCGCAATTGAATGTATTTCCTCCGGATAAGTTGCACTCATTAACAGGGTTTGTTTTCCCTCTGGCAATGCCTCTACGATACGATCAATCGACTCCTGAAAGCCCATCTGTAGCATTCGATCTGCCTCGTCGAGTACAAGCGTATTAATCTGCGCGATTTTTAAAGTACCTCGAGCCAGGTGATCCTCTATCCTGCCAGGTGTCCCGACAATGATATGTGAGCCCTTTTCAAGTGAACTTATCTGGGCTCTTACTGAGGAGCCGCCGGTTAATGTGAGTACTTTTACATTGCTGGTGGATCGCGCGAGTTGTCTTATTACTTCCGCTATCTGATCGGCAAGTTCGCGTGTGGGGCACAGTGCCAGCGTTTGAGGAGAAAATATGTCGTTATTAAGATTATTAAGAGCTGTCAGTCCAAACGACACGGTTTTTCCAGAACCGGTTTTGGCTTTTGCAATGACATCGCGCTTCGCTAATGCCAGTGGTAAAACCTGTGCTTGCACCGGTGTCATCGTTTGAAATCCGAGTGATGCGAGACTGGTTTGCAGTGCTTCTGGCAGATTAAGTGTTGCGAAAGCAGGTTTGCTCAATTTTATTCCGGGGTGTAGTAGATAATGGTGGATTCAAAGCCGATCAGGGTTTGCTGTGCCAGTTTAACCCGGTTACGTGGTTGATCTGTTTGTTTATCGATCGTATGTGCGCTCAAGGTATGTATTTGGCCGTTATGGCATCGATGATTACCAAGCTGGTTGCGTGCTGTTCTCAAAGGAACGCCGTCTACAAGCAAGGATTCCAATGTTACGTCCAGGTGATTTGCCGTTCCGAGCGTGGTTTGTATAGCTCCACCGGGGAAAACCAGTGAGCCGGATACGTCTGACTCCTCATTGAGTACAGTGCAGTTCTGGTCAAGATAGCCGGTATTGACGGCGGAAATCATATTGTGCCAGAACTGTTGTCATCCACACCGGAAAATTAGTTCGATATGACACAATGCTTTATTAAACACAGATCGTCGTTGTTCAACGAATTGTGGTGTAAAAGCGGTGCTGTCGTAATTACACTGAACCACTAAGCTGTACTTATAAGTGTTGCTAAAGCGAGTTAACAGATGTCAATGAATTCACGAAATTGACGTTGATTGGTGACTGTATTCTCCTGCTTGCAGTACACTTTACGCGGCCCACAAGACTTAAGCGATGGCACCCAATGCAGGAATACGATTTTATAATTATTGGAGCCGGTTCGGCCGGTTCTGTCGTTGCCAACCGTTTAAGTGAGAATGGCCGGTTTAGCGTGTTGTTACTGGAGGCTGGTGGAACAGATCGGCGCCCTTTTGTGCAGATACCCATTGGTTACGGCAAAACCTATTATGATGAGCGTGTTAACTGGAAGTACCATTCGCAGCCGGAGCCCGGATTAAACAATCGGCAAAGTTACTGGCCGCGTGGCAAGGTACTGGGTGGGTCGAGCTCTATTAATGCCATGGTTTATGTGCGTGGTCATCCGTCGGATTACAATGATTGGAGCGAGGTTGCCACCGGATGGGGATGGGAAGATGTTGCACCCGTATTTAAGCGTATGGAAAGCTGGGACGGTGATCCTCATCCGCACCGTGGTCAAAGTGGGCCGCAATCGGTGCACAGCACGCACAAAGAGGTGCATCTGCTTTGTCATCGATTTGTTGAGGCAGCACAACAGTTACAGATACCATTTAATGCTGACTACAATGCTGATTCAATGCAGGGGTCTGCATTTTTTCAGATCACCACAAAAAACGGCTGGCGCGGTTCGACGGCGCGTTGTTACCTGCATCCGGCTCTTGGCAGAAAAAACCTGACCCTGATAAGCCGTGCACAGGTAGAGCGCATACACACTGAAGGTACACGGGTTACCGCTGTAAGTTATCATCGGCGTGGGACACAATTTCGCGCTACTGCTAACCGTGAGATTATTTTGTGTGCAGGCGCAGTCAACTCACCTCAACTACTTGAGCTCAGCGGTATAGGGGATTCAATACGATTGAAGCAGTTGGGAATCGAAGTGGTTAGTCATAACGCTAACGTTGGTGAGCATTTGTCTGACCATCTTGGTGCGGATATCGTTTGTAAGTCCCGGCTGCCGAGTCTTAATCAGGAATTGCGTCCTCTGACTGGAAAAATATCAGCTGCACTCAGGTATCTATTATTTAGAAATGGTCCGTTAAGTCTAAGTGTTAATCAGGCGGGAGGGTTTGTTAACACCGAGTGCAATGATCCGTCTGTGCGACCTGATCTGCAATTGTATTTTTCCCCGCTGAGTTATACACGTGCGCCAGTGGGGAAAAGACCGCTGGTTAATCCCGATCCCTTTGCAGGTTTTCTGATGGGTTATAATCCGTGCAAGCCAACCAGTGAGGGCCATATACACATCTCAAGTGCAGATCCATTTCAGGCTCCGGTGATTCAGCCGAATTATCTATCTACCGATCATGATAGAGCGCTGATGCTAAAAGGCATGCGATTGATGCGCCAGCTAAGCGGCACAGAGGTCATGCGGCAATTGATAGAGGAAGAGGTGTATCCAGGTGCGTCTGCCCAGAGTGATGACGTAATCAATCAGTTTATAGCGGATAATGCGTGGACTGTTTTTCATCCTTGCGGTACCTGCAGGATGGGAAGTGATCCGAAAAAATCGGTGGTTGATTCGCGATTGAAAGTACATGGTATGTCAGGATTACGGATTGCAGATGCATCCATTTTCCCTACTATTCCCACAGGCAATACCAATGCACCGTCGATCATGGTTGGTGAAAAAGCCGCAGATCTAATCATTGAGGACCATGCTGGTCGAACTTGATGATGCAGATCGCTTTGCAGTAACTGCACAGGAATGGTGTTGTGAGCCGACAACATAAATTCAGAGCACAGACTCAAGCAGTAATCTGGTGTTTTCTGCGGTCATTTTTACCGGGTTACCGGCGACGCTCGGATCGCGCAATGCAGTTTCTACCAAAGCATTGATATCCGGGTTTATCACGCCGAGTTCTTTCAGGTTTTTTGGTATGTCAAACGATTGATTTAGCTCGTTGACAAACTCACAGAACCCGTCGAAACCACCGGCGATGTCCAGATAGGCGGCGGCGTGATCAAACTTTTCGCGAATTGCCGGTTCGTTAAATTTCAGAACAGATGGCATAAATACCGCGTTGGTGGTGCCATGGTGAGTATTGTGAACAGCGCCTACCGGGTGACTTAAGGCATGAATTGCTCCTAGGCCTTTTTGAAAAGCAGTGGCACCCATAGCTGCTGCGCTCATCATGTTTGCCCGCGCGTTTAAGTTATCGCCATCATGAAAAGCTACCGACAGATTCTCTTTAACCAGCTTCATGCCTTCAAGTGCTATGCCCTGACTCATGGGATGATAGTGAGGGCTTGAATAAGCTTCAACGCAATGTGCAAAAGCATCAAGGCCTGTGCCTGCAGTGATGGGTTTTGGCATGCTGGTGGTTAGTTGCGGATCACAAATGACAACTGCTGGTAGCATTTTCGGGTGAAAAATAATCTTTTTTTCGGCAGTTTCTGTATTCGTTATGACACTGGCACGACCCACTTCTGAACCAGTGCCTGCGGTAGTCGGGACGGCTACTATCGGTGTAATAGCATCAGCGTTTGCGCGTGTCCACCAATCATCGACATCTTCAAAATCCCATAATGAGCGGGTCTGGCCAGCCATGAAGGCGATGGTTTTACCAATATCGAGCGCTGAGCCACCGCCAAAAGCAATAACGCCGTCAAAACTGCCTTCTTTAAATTGCCTGACTCCCTTGGCTATATTTAATTCAGTAGGGTTGGTGTCAACCTCGGAAAAAACAGCATGTTGCAACTTTGAGCGCGACAACATAGTTAGCGTTTGTAAGGTGATGCTTTGATCTGCAAGTCCACGGTCAGTGACAAACAGTGGTTTACTGATGTGTGCACTGTGGCAGGCATCTGCCAGTTCATCGATTCGGCCAGCGCCGAATCGAATGGAGGTTGGGTAGGACCAGTTGCCGCGTAGTGTCATTGGTACAGGCTCACGAATATCGGGAAGGTTGTTTTGAGATTCTTCAAACAGCCTCTTTAAGATACCACTTCGATCGTAAATCTGGAAAAGCGGATTTTGTTATCAGGTTCGTCTGGCCATTCTGGCGAGCTGGCTATCCTGCTGTAATTGTTGGTGGCATTGCAGTCCTTGCTTGCTGATCAGTGTTATTCCGCGAGTGGTCATGCCTTAGCTGTTGTTGCTTTAATGTGCTCTGGTTATGATTTTGTTTAAGAATTTTTCCGTTATGCCGTTAGCCTGCGGCAACAAATAAATATTCCAGATGGAGCCATGTCGTTGTTCATTGCGGTTTGGTGAAAAAATAATGATAAAAGCGGAAAGCACTATGTATTTCAGTTGGAAAAAGTTTTTATCTGCAGGGGTGTTACTGGCGGTCTCTCTGCCGGCGACTGCGCAAGTCGACGCTCCTGTTGTGTTTGCGCCGGTATGTGAAAGCCGGGTCAGTGATGCAGACGGTGATGGCTGGGGATGGGAGAACAACAGAACTTGTGTTGTCAGTGATGCAGAGTCATCAGGCGTGCCGAAGCCAGTATGCAGAATCGGCACAATGGATTTTGATGGAGATGGTTACGGGTACCAGGCAGGTGTCTCTTGTCTGATAGTACAGCCCAGTCGTTCATGTGTACGCGACTCCAGTGACCCTGATGGAGATGGCTACGGCTTCGAGAATGGCAGGTCTTGTGTGGTAAACGGTACTAATCTTTCAACCCCTTCACCGATGGCAGAAGAGAGGGCAGGTAATCCGCAGGTGAGCACCGTGGTGGTAAACGGCAGAGCTCGGCCTGTATGTATCACGGCTGCGACTGATCCGGATGGGGATGGCTGGGGTTATGAGAATGGCGAGAGTTGCATTACAGAAATACGACCTGAGCTGACAATACAAGAGCCGACAATTCCAGATTCGGTATTGCCACGCACGCCCGAAGTCGATAACGAACCGCCTGTTGCTATGGCAGCGCACAGCGGCCTTGGTACTGATGATAGTGATCCACTTACATTAAACCATACTGTTTGTGCATCATCGCTGAGCGATACTGATGGCGATGGTTTCGGTTTCGAGGGTGGCAGAAGCTGCATGGTGACCGGTACCAGTCGCCCGGTGCCTGTATGCCTGAGTATCCTTTCTGATCTTGGTGGTAGTGGTTATGGTTTTGAACGAGGCGAGACCTGTATTGCTGTGGAAGGCGTATCGGCAGACAGTGAGAATCTGCTGTTGAGCGAGGCGCTATGTGAAAACTGGGTGCAAATTGCCTACGGAAATTACCGTATCCAAAATAATACCTGGAATTCCGGTGTGATGTATGACGATAGATGGATGCAGTGTATCGAATTGAATCTTGAGCAAGGTCGGCCAGTGGCCAGCTGGAGTTTCGACTGGCTTACACCTCAGGATGGCGATCTTGACCAGGTAAAATCATATCCGCAGGTTTTTTATGGTCGCAAAGAAGCCAATGAGATCTCTGCACCGAAAGAAGTCATTGGTATGCCAGAGCTGGTAAGCAACCTGCCAGAGTATAAAGTGGACTATCGATGGAGTGTGTCCGGCGATGCTGAGCACAATGTTGCACTGGAGTCTTTCTTTCACACCACATGCGAAGCTAACCACAATAATAAAGAATACGAGATGATGGTGTGGGTTGGCATACCGGAAACCAAAACACCGGGTGTTCTGGTGACTAACGCGACAATCGATGGCAAGCGTTGGCGTGTATACGCCAATCCGGCGCTGAGTTGGGGATACGTGGCTTTTGTGGCTGAAAATGACAGCTTCAGTGGCACACTGGACTGGAGCCGTTTCATCGAATGGTCACAGGAAAACAGCAGTATCTATGGGCTGGGAGAACTACGCACCGGCAGTTGCATGGGTGCCATCGAAATTGGTACTGAGACTTTCTGGGGCAAGGGCGAGTTCACCTTGCATCAGTTTGATGTTAGAAGGGACAGGTAGGCTATTCATAACTTGCCACTTTGCATGCCTGCAGTGGTACATTGCACTGCAGGCATCAGTTGCATTCTCTACAGCTGGCTCTCAAAAATACACGCAATTATGCTATCTGCTGTTGTTTTCCCTGCAGCAGATAAGCAAGACCTGATGCCTGTTTAGACCAGTTTTTCGTGCGGATCTTACGCAACTGAGCTACCTCGGATTTAAGTTTTTCAGCATTTGTAAGCGCTTCTTTGCATCCGTCAGCGATGGAATTTACGCTAAACGAATCGACAAAAACTGCGCCCTGGTAGAATAGTCGTTGTAATATTCTGGTATTAGACAGGATCATCGGCTTACCGACCCCAAGTGCCTCACTGGCAACACTGAGCTGAATGTCCTCAAGTTTGGTCAGGCCAAGAATTGCATCAGCGTTGGTTATCAACTGATCAAACTCCAGAGCGGTCATAAAGCCGGTCAGTTCTACATTCCCGGGCAGTTCTTCGAGGTTGTGTATTCCCTCTGCACGATGATAATTTCCAGTGATTGCTATGTCTATTTCTGGCATCAAGCGCGCCGCCCTGAGTACCTCAACAATAGGTTCATCCTTATTAAATGAGCAGGGAAATACGATTTTAGGTCGAGCTGCTGTGTGGGTTTTTATGTTTGAATCAATCACTGCCGGCGGATCTTCCAGTACATGGATCCGATCTTTGTTCACGCCGTTATTTATGCCGTGCTTCATAATCCCTGTATTGTGAACCAGTACGAAATCGCACTTGTTTAAGAGCATCTCTGTGCCGGGTATGTTGATCCATGGAGCTCTAAAAGATGCATTGTGACAGTCTGCTATTATCACCAGAGACTGATTGAAGAAAAACTTGTAGACAAATGTAAGATGCAGCAGAAAACTGGGTGGCAACTGTAGCCAGACAGTCTCGGGGTTTTTCCTTATAAGTAGTGCCAGTGTTTTTAAGGACTTGAAAGCGTATTCAATCGGCCTTAGTGCTCGATGTTTGAACGAAAAGTTTATGAACCTGATGTCATAGTGGAAGTGCTCTTGCATTGAGACATTGCGTCTTTGAAATGCCGTCCATGCGATGAAAAGCTGCTTTGAATCCGCAGATTCGAAACAGCGAGTGCCCGGTTTACGCATAAGAGTTGCTCTGCACTAAGTATTATTATTATTTTCAATCCCAGCGTATCATTTATTTTACGGAACTCCATGAGTGTAATCAGTCTGTAATTTGGCCGTTTTAACCGGTCTTCAGGAAGTACTTTCTATCGCCAGAGGCCAGACGTAAACTGTAAATATTTTGCAGACTTGATCAATCGCGGCAGTGAATCAGATATTTGGACTCCCGTTGACGAATCGCTAACCTTGCCTGACGATATAAATACAAATTAGAGAAAATTCGATGGTCAACAAGATCGTGCAGTCACATCCTGAGCTTGGTAAACGTCAGTTCGAACTGATTGATGATGTTATCGAATACCGGATAACTAACCAGTTTGGTGACGAAGAACTGGCTGTTGTGCTGTCCGTGCTGTCGCCTGAGCCGGTTATAGACGGTAAGATGATGTATTTTGTGAGTGAAGTTAACCGTGAAGCACTGATCAAGTTGTTTGTTGGCTTGCCTGATACCGATGTGTTCGAAAATTTTGTCTCCACTTTGCAGCAGCGGATCAGAGAAGAAGATATAGGCCAGCTAGATGCGAAAAACCGTGATTCAGTGATTACTTGTGAGCAGGTTGAAACAACAATACGGATGCTGGAAACCTACATTGATCCAACCCATATTGCGGATCTTCTCAAATCGTTGCGTCTTCTCTCGCAAGAGCCGGATAACCAGCAATATCTGAGTGGTGTAGTTAACGCCTTTAATAATCTGGGTATGCAGCAAGGCCCGGTTCTAACTTATGCGCCTTTCTTCAATACACTGCTATCAAGCACTGATCTAAACGAACTTGGTTAGACATCAGGCGTATCGTTTGCGGTCTATGAGATTCAGCAATGACACCTAAAGTTGAGGTTTACGGAACCAGTTTCTGTCGGCACTGTCTTGCGGCAAGGCAACTGTTAGATGCAAGAAATATCAGCTACACCGAATACCTGATAGATCTGATGCCACTTGAACGGGCTGAGATGTTACGTCGCTGTGGCCGCAAAAAAGTACCACAGATATTGATTAACAATGTGCCGATTGGCGGTGATGAAGACTTAATGGCGCTCGATGCCAGCGGTGAGCTAACAAAGTTGGTGTCTGTTGCAGATTGAAATACATGGACAATAGTTAAAGGTCACCCGTATATTAACGAAGGATAGCCATCAAATAAAAATTATGAAAATCACCGTTTATCAATCCATCGCTCAAAGTTTAATCGATCACAACATCCGAACCATGTTCGGGCTTATGGGTGATGCAAATCTCTTTATGGTGGATGATTTCGTGCGTACGCATAGTGGTACGTTTGTGCCAGTGGCGTATGAAGGCAGTGCTGTGATTATGGCGCTGTCTTTCTCCAAGTTTACTCAAACCATTGGTGTTGCTACTGTCACACATGGCCCGGCACTAACGAATTGCATTACGGCCTTAACAGAAGGTGCACGGGGAAATACGCCAATGGTATTGCTGGCAGGAGATACCCCGGTAACCGATCCGCAGAATCTGCAAAATATCGATCAGAGAGAGGTGATCAAGGCGACAGGTAGTGGTTTTTTGCAGATGCGCAGTGTGGAGCATGCCTCTGAGGATACTGCTAAGGCCATTTACAGAGCACGGGTAGAGCGCCGCCCTGTGGTGTTGAATATGCCGGCGGATTTCATGTGGCAGGAAATTGAGCATAAACAAGTGGTTTACCCGGTTTTTGACGAACCGTCTGTGGTGCTTGAGGGAGATAGTCACGATGAGGCAATCGGCATCATTGCTTCCGCTAAACGGCCTGTAGTGTTAGCCGGAGCAGGTGCAATCGGGGCAGAGGCAGAGTTGATTCGTCTTGCAGAGCGACTTGAAGCGCCACTGGCTACCACGCTTAAAGCCAAAGCCATGTTTAACGAGCATCCGCATAACATGGACATATTTGGAACCTTGAGCTCACCAACAGCTTATGAAGCGATTGACATTGCTGACTGTGTGATCGCGTTTGGTGCAAGCTTGCATCACTTTACAACCGATCGCGGTAAGTTACTAAAGGGCAAGCGAGTTGTCATGATCAATAAGGAAATCACTGAAATTGGTCGAAACTTTCACCCGGATGCGGCACTAATTGGAGATACCGCAGTTGCTGCTAAGGATATTCTCCACTGGCTTGATGAAGCCGAGATCGATGGCAGCGGGTTTATACAGGAGCTCGACAGTAAAACCTTAACGTCTCATCCGGCAAGTACAAGAGCAACTTCGGAAGGTGGCACAATAAGCTATGTTTACGCACTTGAGGAGCTTGAAAAAGTATTACCTGCCAACCGAATACTGGTTACCGACGGCGGGCGTTTTATGACTGAAGTGTGGTGCAGAATCACCGCACCTGATGCCAGAAGCTTCGTAGCCTCTACTGACTTTGGGTCAATCGGCCTGGGACTTCAGTATGCAATCGGAGCAGGATTTGCGGTAAAGGATCGACCGATAGTCATGTTCACTGGCGATGGAGGATTCATGATGGCTGGAATCAATGAATTTAATACAGCGGTGCGCCAGAATCAGGATTTGATCACTGTGGTGTGTAATGACTCTGCGTACGGCGCGGAACACATACAGTTCGTAGATAAAAATATGAACCCGAGTTTGGCACAGTTTGAATGGCCTTCATTTGCTGACATAGCAACAGCGCTGGGTGGGCAGGGCGTAAAGGTAACAACTCCGGAAGAGCTTGATAAAGCAGTTGCAGCTATTGAAGCCCGCACCGGTCCGTTGTTAATTGAGCTAAAGCTTGATCCAGATGACGTACCACGTATGCGTGCTTGATGGTGCTTTTAGAAGGGAGTTAACGCTTAAATTGGAATCCCTCCCGCAGCTACCCTGTTACGCACCGACAACAAGAGTTGCAACCTGAGCTCGCAAACTGGCAATGACGCTTAAAGCCACTATCCGACCCGTGGCTGGTTTTTCCGGGGTGGGAATGGATTGCATTTTCATTTCAAAGCTTGCGGAATCTGCAACGACTTGAATCGTATGTGTATTACGGTTGATGGTTGGATCTGCCCAGATTTGCAATGCAGTATTGTCTGGCCCCGGGCCTGCCAGTGATAGTGCAGCGGCTACATTGACATTGGCTGGAAAACCTTTAGCTCCATCGCGAGCCGTGCCTTCAAATACCAGCTTAGGTTCTGTGAGGTTTTCAATGTCGATGTTGTTATCAACCAGGTAAGGGGCACCAGCCAGGCCCGCAGGTGGTTTGCGGGTGACCATTGTAACTTTTTCAAGTATTCCTTCACCGGCTGCTCTGACGGCATCCAAACCAAGCAGCGCGCCGGATGGCACGAGAATTCTGGCTCCCGTATCAGCAGCACGATCGACCAGATCCCAGTGCGAGAGCAGAGCGCCCACGCTTAATGGCATAAGGATTTTGCCTTTATCTATTGCGGGCTCGGCAATACTTCGAAAGATTTCTGCTGGTGCACACTCAACTATAATATCTGCATTGTCTGCCAATGATTCCGGTAAGACCGATGCTGGCGGACTGTTGAAATTCTGCACCTTCGCAGTAGCGCTTTCAGGTGAGCTGGCGGATACTGCAGCTAATTTAAGGCCGGTGATACCCTGATCCAAAGTATGGGCAACCTTTAGTCCGATAGTGCCTACGCTGCCGATGGCGATACTTAAATTATTCATCTGTTTAATTTAACAGGAGTAGGTTCAAACCAGCCTAACCAATTACGAAACCATTGAAAATAGCCTAGCGTAATGTATTGGGCTTGATGTTTTCGTGATCTATATTTCTGACACTGATTTTCGACAGATTTTGTACAAAAATCTATGATGACCGGTGACCGGCAGTCTGAACAGTCTTGTCTGACAGTTTAAGTTGGCTGCCTAGTGCTTTGGCATTATTTAATTTTCGGATAGACGGATTTCAGTTTTGATCGGGCATCGTCGATTTTCATATGCCAGTCCACTCCACGCTGTTTGTCATTGGTAGCACTCGACCATGCCCGTATTTCTGTCTTGAGTG
>CALLLW010000061.1 GCA_938007995.1 uncultured Granulosicoccaceae bacterium
CAAAGGCGAGTCAATGCGCAAGGTGCTCGGCCAATTGACTGAAGGTGAACACCTGTAGTACAAAAACAGCTCGCCAATGCGTTGGGTGTGGAGGTGTTCACGTTCAACCGGAATGGGTGTTCATCTTCGCCGGAATACGCACCATACCGCCCTGATGGTGGTTCCGGATTTTTCGTGCAACTATGTTGACGTATAGGGGGGTCTATTGGGAAGTGTTTGAGGCCGAGAACAGCGATAACACGATTAAGGTGATCGAAACATCCATGTGGCGCGAGAAGTGTCTACTCAACCCGCCGGTGTTGCATCACGACAATGGCAGTCCGTTGGTCTCACACACCATTCAATCGAAAGTGCTGTCGTGGGCATCACCCCCAGTCGATCGCGCCCCCGAGTCAGCAACGACAATGCGTACATCGAATCGTTTTTCCGAACACTCAAATACTGTCCAATGTGGCCCTCTCAGGGTTTTGCCAACTTGACCGACGCACGTGAATGGGTCCAGCATTTTATGGAATGGTACAACGAACAGCACAAACACAGCGCGCTGAAATATGTCACACCGGGCCAACGTCATCGAGGCGAGGACATTGCGATTCTAGAACAACGTGACGAATTCTATCGCCAACTCAAATCCCAACCGCCGGACGAAGGCGAAACCAGACACGAAACTGGGAGCATCAGCGAACCATGACACTCAATCCAGCAAAACAACGCGAGAAATCTAGCGACGACTTATCCGCTGTCAATGCAAGCAGCAGCGGCTGAGGGTGAGGCATAGGGACATGGTGACCCCCGATCCTTCATGGAGATGCACTCAAGGTTGCAACGCACATCACACAGTGATGCTTGACCTTGAATGCATCTCCATGAAGGATCACGATGCGCCAGGTTCCAGTGCCGGACTACCAGCGGCAGCAACCTTCTCTCTCGACCGCCTTTTTCGTGCAACTATGTTGACAGACGCCGCAGGCCTATGATGTCTGACCAAGTTTTCCAGACAATTAACGATAGGCTGCTTTATCCATCGCTTCAATAACGGCCCCTTAGTGAACTCCTCGTGATGCCTACTTTTACCCAATCCGGATCATCAGTTAACTCGATGACATCGGGTATCCCTGCGGCCAATGGTCGGACGCTCGCTGTTTTTCGGGATTTAAACTGCATTCCAAGATAGAGTGCTGGAGCGGCCCACAAATAGAAAGAGGTGATATTGCCTCCCCCTATGACTGAACCAACACAGAATATAAAAAACGTGTACCGAGTCCTGGCGTTGTCAGTCGGATTGCTACGAAATGTGTATTTTGTGTTTGTGGCTTTATATCCAAGATAAACAAGAACCAGTATTGCCGGTATGCCAATATACATTCCGACTCTTAAAACTAAGCTTCTGGCGGTAAGAGAGGAGCCTTCCTCCAAGTCTTCTTTTGCTTCCCAGAGGTGGCCCAAATGTGAGATTTTTTCAGGGAATACGAATATTTCGTTAGACCAGCCTATACCAAAAACAGGGTGTTCAAAAATGACCTTCACTGAGGCCTTATTATATTCGTATCTAACAGAGACGGATTCATCGTCACCCGAATTGGCAACTCTGTTGGTGATTTTAGTAAATACTCCGGACACATGGAGGGCTAACATCATGACTGCAACTGTCGTTAGTATAATTAGAAGTTGTTTTACAGAAACCAGCCTTAGTACCATTACGAAATAAACAATGGCAATAGCTCCTAACAGAATTCCAGTAAGAGAAAGACTCGCAAGAACCAATAGCATCGCCAGAAAAACTAGATGTTTTTTCCGTTCCCCGGCTGCCGGAAAAATAATCCACGGAAGGAAAAATAATATAATCAGTCTTGCGAAATCGGCTGGCTCTTGTGTCGTGCCGGGTACTCGATTTGATTGTTCGATGTAAGAAGTATCTCTTGGCCTGGCACCCTCGACAATGGGCCAAAAATAGTCATACGGTGGAAAAGTGAAGACTGCTGAAATGACCTGCATAGCAGTATAAGCACAAGTAAGATAAAAACCTATACTTAAGGCTCTATCCACTTGAAAAGACGATAATCGAGATCCAACAATAAATGTAGATACTACTAAAAGCATTAGAAATAATGGCGCTATAAATGCCTTTGAAGCTTTTTCTAAAGGGCTAATACCATAAGCAATTACTCCCGTGTGGTTCAGAATAAGCGAGTTCACAAGACTGCCAAAGCTGGCATAGATCATCACTAAGATGAAACCACGCATCACCTTAGCCTCAATACGGGGCGAGGCGAGTACAGGCACGAAGGCAGTTTTTACCAAAATTAAGGGTAATAGAAGTAGGAATGGTGCCAAGGCCAGATTAGCATCAAAATTGCCAAGAAACCCCACTTGATGAAATGCACAAAATGGTATGGCTATGAGAAACAGTGTAGAGACAAGATTCATTAATTTGGCTCATAAAATTGTTATCTTGCTCGATGCGTTTATCAAGAAGGTTTACTGTGGCAAAGGCCTGAGACTGAAACGCCTGACTCAGCTTACTTCAAGATCGACATGATCTGGATTTCTGTATAACGTGATTGGTTTATCGGAAACATCCACTAATTCTTGACACCACTATAAACTCGAATATTTTTTGTGAGATTAACCCAACCTTTTGTATAAACTCGAGTATTTTTTGTGGGATTTCCTCAATCTTTTGCCATTCGCTTCGCAAAAGTCACTAGGACTGTAGAAATAGTGTTCGTTGGAATAGAATAAGAGGACTATTTCACTTAGCTTTTTAGATGCAGCATTTAATCACTTTATCAACCACGATTTTTTTCTGAATAGACTCCTTTCAAATCCAGATAGCAATTTAACTATAAGGCTAGAAACTCACGTGATAATTTCCGTCCATCTTCGAAAATGTGCTGGCTCCTCATTTCGGAAAGGTTTAGTTCAGCAATACAAAAACAGATTGCTACTGGATTATGGCGATGAGATGGGCTCATCCTGGCCTAGCTCAACTAAAAGAAGGCAGGCAAGCGCAGCCTTCGCTAAAAAAAGAGCGCGGAAGATTTCTAAAGATTTCGATATTATTCACGGGCACTTCTACCCGGAAAAGTACGATTTTCTTCGTTCGAGTAGTCAGTACATAACTTTTATGAGAGACCCGGTCCAGCGGCTTTTGTCGAACTATTTTTATCTAAAACGGAAAATCGACAGGAAACACCCGGATGCACTCATCGTAAATCAATTGGGCTTCTCCTTAGAAGAGTTTGCCAATCATCCTGACAATAAAAATGTTCAAGCTCATTGTTTGCAGACACAGGATCTAAAAGAATATCAGTTTATCGGTGTCACAGAGCATTATAATGAAAGTCTCTCAGCACTAAAAAACCAACTGGGAGTCGAATGTCCGCTCGTTCATAGTGAAAACGTTAACCAAAATGCAAAAACAGAATATGAAGTATCTGCTGATAGCATTAAGGTAATCGAGCAATGCAATCAAGAAGATATTAGATTGTATAACATCGCATTAAATAGGTTGGCGAATTAGAATGACAGTTGATACAAAGACAGAAGTTATAATTGTCGCTGGATTAAGTGGATCGGGAAAATCCACTTTTACTGAAAAGCATCTGTTGCCTGACATTCAGTCCAGAGGATTGGATCCGAACAAAGATGTTGATATAAAGTATTTTGAGCAGACGGATGATGATATTTTCTTAAGTACTAAGCCTGTATGTGTTGTGTATTTCAATACTCATGTGGATTCTGATCGCTATTCAATTGAGGAAATGCGTGATTTACGCGAAGAGAAATTAATTTCTTTGTTGCTTAATAAGCCAGAGAAGTTGAAACTCTATCTTTGCTATACGCCAGATCACATATTGAAGGAAAGAATGAAAGCTCGAACTGAGAATGAGTCCAATGGGATTCGTGGTAATATCGAGCAAAGGCAATTATTGTTGCATCTTGTAGAGAAGATTGTTCCGGTTGTATCAGATATACAAATAGTGTTTTCAGGAAAAGGAAAAGCGGAATTAATGACTACAGATGAGTTTCTGTATGGTCTTCCAAGTGAAAAGCTAGAGGCTGTAATCAACAGTTCCAATATATTGGATAAAGCTACACATACTGCTCTAAATCTAGTCAGAAATTTCATTACTAGAAATACTATTTTAAGAAGTTTTTTTATTGCCGTACGCAGTCACTGGAAACGGATCCGTTCATAAACCCGCGGAAGATTGTGATTGAAGGAAGTTATTTTTGATTCGAAATACACGGTTATCTATAATTATATTGTGCTTTTGGGGTATTACACAGCAGCTTCGCAACTGCGAACGCTTCTGCACTGGCGGAGCGCCAGTGCAGTTACGATTTTGGCTATTCCGGATCTTCCTGTGTCCAGTCTGTCAGCCTTGCCTTCAGGCGCATCAGTGCCTGACCGTGAATCTGACAAACCCTGCTTTCGCTGACGCCTAAGATATCGCCGATTTGTCTCAGGTTGAGATCTTCGTCGTAATACAAAGACATCACCAGGCTTTCTCGTTCGGGCAGATTTTTGATTGAATGGGCAAGTGCTGTTTTAAAGCTGCCATGCTGCATGGTTTCAGATGGGCCGACATCTTTGCTTTCTGGCAGTGATATGGTCTCACCGGTATTTTCATCAGGCTGATCAAAACTGAATACGTGTGCCGACATACTCTCTGTGAGTATCTGATGATAAGCACTAAGTGAGATACCCAGTCTTGAAGCTACTTCTACATCTGTCGCGTCACGTCCGGTTTCCTGTTCGATGTTTCGCAGAGCTTCAGCCGCTTCTCTTGACTTTCTGTGTACTGATCGCGGGGTCCAATCTGAGCGACGGATTTCGTCGAGCATGGCACCTCTAACACGAATGCCTGCGTAGGTTTCAAAGCTTGCGCCCTGGGTTGGATCGTACTGGCGCGCTGCTTCAAGCAGGCCAATCATGCCGGCTTGTATCAGGTCTTCTGCCTGTACGTTGGGTGGCAGACGATGCATCAGATGAAAAGCAATTCGCTTTACCAGCTTTGCGTGCTTGGTGATGAGCTCATCATCAGATACGAGCTCAACGTCGTTGTACATAGCATGTGCGTTCATTCGGTAACACCTTGCATGACGAGGCGTTCAACAAAGAACTCCACGTGACCAATAGGTTGCAAAGGCTCTGGCCAGCCATCTACAGTTTTTGCTAATCGTTTAAATGCTCTTGCAGCTTGAGATGCCGGATAGGATCTAACCACCGGCGACTGCTCACAAGCACCAAAATGTAAATGCTGATCCTGCGGCACAGCGCCAAGATAATTCAGCATGACATCCAGCTCGATATCGGTTTTTTCCAGTACCTTGTCAAAAAGATCCAGCGCCCGATCAGACGATGCGACTTTATTAACAACGATATTGAATCGTTTCACCTGGAACTCGGTACTCAACACCTTGATCGTAGAGTAGGCGTCTGCAATTGAAGTTGGCTCATCACAGACCACCACAACTACCTCACGGGCAGCGCGGCAAAATGCGGTAACCTGGCTACCAATACCTGCCGGTGTATCTATCAGCAGTGTGTCAATCGGTGCCTGCATTTCGCTGAAGGCCTGAATCAACCCCCCATACTCTGCCTGACTTAGCGATGCCACTTTCGAAGCGCCACTACTGGCAGGTAACAGCCGTACATGCTCATCAACTTGAACTACGATCTCATCAAGGCTGAGTTTGCCGTTGAGTACATCTTTTAGTGTACCGTGCGGTTGGATCCCGCAAAGTACATCAATGTTGGCTAATCCCAGATCCGCATCGAGGATCAATACATTGCGACCGAGCTTACCCAGCTCTATCGCAAGATTGATCGTAACATTCGATTTTCCAACACCCCCTTTACCACCGGTTATTGCCATTACCTGCACAGGTTGCCGCGGAAGATGCTGTTCATTCACGTTCCCGGTTGCCTCAAGCGCTATTGCACTGGACACCATTTATGCTCCCATATTCAACTATTTTTCCGGATCTGTAACCGATCCTTTATCTGGCAGGCGCTATTCGAGGTGCACACAAAACACATCGACCGGGTAAACATTATCTTTGGTAAAAAAGATATTCACACGGATGTTGCGTGATTGGTGGTCTCATCGAATTGACTGCCCTGCCTGATAGCAATATTGCAAAGCACAGGCCACGGGAATTCCAGAGTCTCAGTTGATAACTGAAAACGTGACAGACATGATCTGCAAGTGAGACTACGGTAGGTTTTACCGACGGGAGTGAGAACCGGCGCAACATCGAGCGCAGCTCACAAGTGCGTGCGAAACAACGGCTGATCGACATTTATTGCCGTGCGGCAAAAACCATCAGCGGGTCGGATATTCCGTCACGCTGACACTAGCCTGTTATCTGACGCGCGTTCACGCACAACAAATACTCATCTAACAGTTAGAAATTGCAGTGAAAAAACAGGAGCCTCTGTTTAAAACCTGTTGCCGGGTTGAGCAACAAGCGATGCTATTCGACACGAGAGATAAGTGTCGAATGCGTAGCAGCGCAGCCTGTTCATAAATACGAATACCGGATGCAAAGTATTGCAAGGTAATCGCAAGGAAGGAGGATTTGGCGTAACAGCAAGCAGGCGAACCATGAAAACTGCAGCTCGTATTAAACAGGCAACATGCAGTGCAAAAGATGTGTGGAGGGAACACTGCACAACGCACTTCCCTGTGCGCTGCCACTACAAACTAACTGGATGCTGCTTCTTCTTCAGCAGGGCGCTGAATTTGATACTTGCGCATCTTTTCAACTAGCGTTGTGCGCCTGATTTGCAATTTCTTGGCAGCGTGGGCAACCACCCCGTTGCAATCGTCGAGTGCCTGTTCAATCAGGCTCACTTCAATACCGGTGAGATGTTGCTTCAGGTCTATTCCATCACGCGGCAGGCGCGGTTCGCTAAGCATCGGCAAGCTCGGCATACCGGCCATTTTTTCAGAGTCTTCAATACTCACTACAACATCACTATCAACAACTGACGGTGTGTTTGGCACCACTTTGGCCGGCAGGTCTTTTACATCAACCAGACCGTGCGGATGCAGTATCGTCATGCGCTCCATCAAGTTGGCTAACTCACGAACATTGCCTGGCCAACTGTAATTACACAGCGCCATGACCGCAGCCGGTGTAAGTCTGACCGATGCATTCTTTTCATGCTCAAGACGAGTGATCAGTTCGTTGATCAGCAATGGCAGATCTTCAACACGATCACGCAGCCGTGGCATTTCGACCGGAAACACATTTAGGCGGTAATAAAGATCTTCGCGGAATTTGCCTTCCTTAATATGGCTTTCGAGGTTTCTGTGAGTGGCTGCGACAATGCGAACATCTGACTTGATACTTTTGTTACTGCCTACTCTCTCAAACGAACGCTCCTGAATTACACGCAGCAACTTAACCTGCATGGAAAGTGGCATATCACCAATTTCATCAAGAAAAATTGTGCCGCCCTGAGCCAGCTCAAAACGCCCCTGCCTGGCACCTATGGCGCCGGTAAAAGAACCTTTCTCGTGCCCGAACAGTTCACTCTCAAGCAGCTCACTTGGAATCGCACCACAGTTAATCGGCACAAACGGCTTGTTGCGGCGTTTTGAGTGGTAGTGAATATTGCGAGCAACCACCTCTTTACCAGTGCCCGACTCACCCAATACCAGCACAGTGGCTTCAGTGGGAGCTACCTGCTCGATCATTTTGCGTACGCGACGCGTCTCACGGCTGTTGCCAACCAGGCTTCTGAACAGCTCTGGCGACTGTACTGCTTTTGTCTGCGATTTGTTGGGCTCGGCAGTGGCAGGCTCTTCGCGGACAACACCGCTCTCCACTTCTGCGCGGTGCAACACGTTGGAAAGATCTGAAAAACGAGTATCTGCTGTGATGCAACCGAGGAAGGTATTCTCAACCTGCTCGGGTGTCATATCGAGCGGTGCTCTTCCGGTGACTAAAATGAACGGCGGGCACTTGGAGACTCCCGCACGGATTTTAGCAACATGATCGAGAATGCCGGGGCAATTCCCGATGATAAGAGCCAACTTATCGGCGAGGCCAGGATAACCATCAAGCAGCGAAGGTGAGCTGATTGCTTTGGCTTCGTAGTCAACAAATTCCAGCTGGTGCAGCAACTTCTGCGCACGCTCGCTGTCGGAATCGATAACCAGGATTTGATTTTGTTTTGTCTTCCCCATTGAAAAGTCCGGTTAGGTCGAAAGTTAGAATTGCAACGGTCTGTGCGACAGCGACAAGTGTAAAAAATGTGTAACGGGTTGAGTATAGACCGCTATTTCATTTTCGTTGCAAAGTGGGGAAATGGTGTGCAGAAAAAATAGTTAAACGATTGAAAACCGTTGGTTTAATTGGTTTGATTTTCAACTTGTACGCCCTCGGATCAGTCTGTTTTTAGTGATTTTTATGACTGCTGTGATCAATCGGCATCCGTACCTGACAATTCCACTTCAGCGAATCATCACATCGCTGGTGTGCATATTAGTGGGATGCAGTTACGGGTGCAAATAGAAGTCATTACAACCCTGCCCGACTGAACTATCATAAGAGTCAGCGCACACCACCGGTCGGGTTTGATATCGTTACTGCAAACGATAAACGCTCCGGTCGACAGCAAAACCGAGACGACTATGCACCCTCAAAGCCAGGCAGTTCAATTCTTTTGGTTCAAGAAAATATGCCAGCCGCCGTCACAGTGGCACCTGAAAGCCGTGCAGCGGCTTGAGTCGGCAGAGCAATGATCATTACTCCGCCAACTCCAGCAGCTGCTCGCAAACGCACAGCCAGGGCCAGCTTGGCAAAGCGAGGCGGTAACAGCGGCACTCAGGAAAAACAAAAAGAACAGGCACTAAAGCCTGACATAGATTCCGCTGCGCTGAAAAGACGTGCAAAAGAATTGTCCACAGAAATCCAACGGGGGTGTAGCGTGGAACAAAATGAGAAAGTAGAACGTATCAGAGCAGAGGTTGAGAACGGCACTTATAAAGTCGACGCCGATAAAATTGCCGAGAAACTCATGGAGTTTGACTTCCAACTGGAGGACAAGATAAAACCCGATTGATGCTCTGCCGGTGCTGAGACTGTCAGCATCAAATCATTTGTACCGCTTTGGGCAAGGGACTGCCCGGAGTGTGAAAACCTGAAGCGTGGCCCGATGCTTCACCGCAACGCCACGACGGCCTGCCACGAACGGGAACTCCCCAAGGCGGAAATTGGTGGAGCTAGGCGGGATCGAACCGCCGACCTCCTGCATGCCATGCAGGCGCTCTCCCAGCTGAGCTATAGCCCCTTTTCCAGAGGATCGCTGATGCTAGAACCTGAGCCGCGGATTGTCAAATATACCTGCAGTATTTTGTATCAATATCTGCTTTGACCCAGCCAAAGAAGCCGAAGCACTCACTGTTTAAATTGCTGTATCGGCCTGCCTTGTTAGCCTGCCCTGTCAGCCCACCAGCGCACGGGCTTTCACATACTCAATTGCAGCACTGATTCTAGCCAGGCTGCGCTCTTTGCCTGTCAGTGCGAGCGTATCGCCAATATCCGGTGATGCGCCAGAGCCGGTGATTGCCACTCTTAGCGGCTGACCGACCTTACCAAAGCCAATAGCCAACTCCGCTGCGGTTTCCTCAAGGGCTGCTTTCAGTGACTCTGCCTGCCAGTTATCTGTGGCGGTGAGTTTTGCATGAATCGCCTCAAGCACTGGCTGTGCAACCGGGCGCAGCTGCTTTTTTGCGGCTTTTTCATCGAGCTCAACTTTGTCCTGATAAAAGATTGCAGCCTGATCTGCCATTTCGTTAAAAGACTGCGAACGCTCCTTGAGCACAGATGCCACCGTGGCTACCGGTGGGCCATCCGCTGACGATACTGACTTCTGTTCGAGTGCTTCAGCAAGCGCGGTACCCAGCTCATCTTCGCTGAGGCTTGCCATATGCTGCTGATTAACCCACAACAGTTTGGTTTTATCGAACACCGAACCTGATCGCTGACAGTCTTCAAGCGCAAACAGTTCAAGCAACTCCTGCTCTGAAAAAATCTCCTGATCGCCATGCGACCAGCCCAATCGGGCAAGATAATTTAACATGGCATGCGGCAGGATCCCCTCACTCTGATACTGCATAACACTGACTGCACCGTGCCTTTTCGACATCCGCTTGCCATCATCACCAAGAATCATTGGTAAGTGAGCAAAAGCCGGAACATCAACACCCATTGCACTGAATATATGAATCTGTCGCGGCGTGTTATTAATATGGTCATCACCTCGAATCACGTGGGTAATCTGCATATCGGCATCGTCCACCACCACAGTCAGGTTGTAGGTCGGGTTGCCATCTGAACGACGAATCACCAGATCGTCAAGCTCGCTGTTGTCGATCTCGATCTTGCCTTTGACCAGATCGTCTATCACCACCTTACCTTCGAGCGGAGTTTTAAAACGAATGACCGGATCGACCCCTGCAACCGCATCAGTGCGTTCACGACAGGTTCCGTCGTAGCGGGGTTTGCGTTTTTCCGCCATGGCCAGCTGGCGCATTTCATCCAGCCGTTCCTTGCTGCAGTAACATTTATACGCATGCCCGGATTCGATCAGTTGATCGATCACCTCGTTGTAGCGGTCATATCGGTGAGTCTGAAAGTAAGGTCCCTCATCGTAATCCAGGCCAAGCCAGGTCATGCCGTCGAGGATTGCCTGCACGGATTCCTCGGTTGAGCGCTCGCGGTCGGTATCTTCTACCCGCAAAACAAAGGTGCCTTTGTGCCGGCGCGCAAACAACCAGCAAAAGAGAGCCGTGCGGGCACCTCCCAGATGCAGATATCCGGTGGGGCTTGGGGCAAATCGGGTGCGGACATTCATGCCGGGCAGTTTTCCTGTAATGACAGATTTGAATTGCGCTATACTAGCCACTGGGAGAGCCGTAGCCAGTCGGCGATTATACATGTGGTCGCAATTATTCGACGGCCCAATAGCAAAAGCACTGCGCAGAGTACCGCCGCAGGCATTGGCAAAATGACCGCAGCATGATGAAAAGTACAAGCACGTATGCCGACTCCACAGAATCTCATGGCTAAAAATAAACCCGCAAACCCTGAGAGCGGAGTGCAGATGGACAACCCCACCCCGTTAAACCTGAACTGGCATTCCTGCAGCAACACTCAGGTAGGTTACGTTCGATCAGTCAATGAAGATGCGCTGCTGGATGCACGCGAACAAAATCTGTGGGTAGTGGCAGATGGCATGGGTGGACACAGCTACGGCGATCAGGCCAGCAAGGCAATCATTGATCAACTGGTTGGTTTTCACAGCCAGCAAGATCTGCAGGAAAACATCAACGATCTGAAGCAGCGCTTACAGGCAGCACATGATCAATGCCGGTCACACAGTAAAGATCAGCTTATGGGCAGCACGGTTGCTGCATTTTTTGTGCATGATCCCTACTGTATATTTCTATGGGCTGGCGACAGTCGAGTTTATCGCTACCGCAATCATGAACTCCAACAGATGACACAAGACCATAGTTTAGTGCAGGGACTGGTGAGTATCGGTGAGCTGCAAAAAGAAGATATGGATAAGCATCCGTCATCACATATCATCACACGCGCTGTCGGTGTGCACACAGATCTTGATCTGGAACTACGCCACGATCAAATCCAGCCAGGAGATCGTTATCTGGTCTGTAGTGATGGTCTTTACAAAGACGTTACTGAAAGCGAGATACATGAACGCCTTGGCAGCGCCACGGTTGAAGAAAGCCTTGATAAACTGGTGAATCTGGCTTTGGAGCGCGGCGGCTCAGACAACATCACCGCCATTGTTGTTCAGGCTGAAAACGCAGCTCATTGATCATTGCAGGCGCAGACTTGCCTGCAACAAGAACTCCCTCCCCGGCATCCTTGAATACCAGAGATCCATTGATGCCTCAGAGAGGGATTACTCAAACTACTCGTTGTTTAAAAGAAATGCTGCGGCATGCTCGATAACAACGTTACCGAGCTACATAACACCGATCATGCGGCCTTAGCCATTTCTGTAAACTGCAACTCCTCATTCTGCCAGTCGATCCTGATGGTATCGCCAGCAGCAAACGCACCACTCAGTATTTCCTTGGCCAGTCGATTTTCCAGATGGTTTTGAATAGCACGGCGTAAAGGTCGTGCGCCATACACCGGATCAAAGCCTGCCTCACCCAGCATATCAAGCGCTGCATCTGATACCTCTATAGTGATACCGTTCGCCTTCAATCGCTTTGCAAGCGTTGCTACCTGTATACCGGTAATCTGGCGTATATGATCACGCTCAAGCGGATGGAATACCACCACATCATCAATACGATTGATAAACTCCGGTCGAAAATGATCACCAACAATCTCAAGCACTGCGGCTTTCATATCATCGTAGTTGGCAGCGCCGGCTTTCTCCTGAATAACATGACTACCCAGATTTGAAGTCATCACGATTACGGTGTGTCTGAAATCAACTGTTCTGCCCTGCCCGTCAGTTAAGCGACCATCATCCAGTACCTGCAGCAGAATATTAAAAACATCCGGATGGGCTTTTTCAACTTCATCAAGCAGAATCACGGAGTAAGGCCTGCGGCGCACAGCCTCTGTTAAATAGCCGCCTTCGTCATAACCGACGTAACCCGGTGGTGCTCCAATCAAGCGGGCAACCGAGTGCTTCTCCATAAACTCAGACATATCCAGTCGGATCAGCGCATCGTCACTATCAAATAAAAATCCGGCAAGTGCTTTGGTCAATTCAGTTTTACCGACCCCGGTGGGACCAAGAAACAGAAACGAACCGTTCGGGCGCTCTGGTGGAGCAAGGCCGGCACGCGATCGACGCACTGCATCAGATACCACGTTAACTGCTTCTTTCTGGCCGATAACCCGCTTGCCAATTTCTTCTTCCATGCGCAGTAACTTATCGCGCTCTCCCTCAAGCATCTTGCTTACAGGGATGCCAGTCCAGCGAGCCACCACTTCAGCAATCTCATCGGCAGAGACACTGTTGCGCAACAGCTGTAACTCGATATGATCACCGTTACTGGCTTCTGCCAGTTGCTTTTCAAGTTCGGGTATTCGGCCGTACTGCAGTTCAGACATACGCTCGTAGTCACGTGCACGAGAGGCAGTTTCCATATCTACACGGGCTCGCTCAAGCTCCTCTTTAATATGGGTTGACCCCTGCACTGCCGCTTTTTCAGCGTTCCAGATCTCCTCAAGATCAGAAAATTCTTTTTCCTTGCCGGCAATCTTCGCATCAAGCTCAGCCAGGCGCTTCCTTGAGGCATCATCCTCCTCTTTGGATAGCGCTTCGCGTTCTATTTTGAGCTGTATTAACCGGCGTTCAATTTTATCGAGCGCTTCGGGCTTTGAGTCGATCTCCATACGGATTCGACTTGCCGCTTCATCGATGCAGTCAATGGCTTTGTCCGGCAACTGACGATCGGCGATATAACGATGCGACAGAGTTGCCGCAGCAATGATTGCCGGATCAGAGATATCCACACCATGATGCACTTCATAACGCTCTTTTAAACCACGCAAAATTGCAATGGTATCTTCAACGCTTGGTTCATCAACCAGTATTTTCTGAAAGCGTCTTTCAAGTGCTGCATCTTCTTCTATGTACTCACGGTATTCATCCAGCGTGGTCGCACCAATACAATGCAGTTCACCGCGTGCAAGTGCGGGTTTTAACATGTTGCCGGCATCCATCGAGCCTTCGGCTTTACCGGCACCGACCATCATGTGAATTTCATCAATAAACAGAATAATCTGACCTTCCTGTTTACTCAGGTCATTCAACAGTGCTTTTAAGCGTTCTTCAAACTCGCCACGGAACTTGGTACCGGCAATAAGGCCTGCCAAGTCAAGTGACAACAAACGCTTGCCCTTCACGCCTTCCGGCACTTCGCCTTTTATAATACGCTGAGCAAGCCCTTCAATAATGGCGGTTTTACCCACGCCAGGCTCGCCAATCATGACCGGATTATTTTTTGTACGGCGCTGTAGTATCTGGATAGCACGGCGAATTTCATCATCGCGCCCGATCACCGGATCAAGCTTGCCAAGCTCTGCACGTTCGGTCAGATCAATAGTGTATTTTTCAAGCGCCTGACGATGTTCTTCAGCGTTTTGATCATTAACGTTCTGACCGCCACGAACGCTTTCAACCACTTCTTCTATGCGCTTTAAATTACCACCAAACTCGGCAACCAGTTTAGCGAGTTCCGATTTGCTCTGCTGCATTACTGCAATAACAAACAACTCACTGGAGATAAACTGATCATTCTTTTTTTGCGCCAGCTGATCGGTAGTATTCAACAACTTGGTCAGATCACGTGAGATATGCATCTCACCAGCGGCACCGGATACCTGCGGCAATCGGTCAAGCGACTTACCTAACGCAGACCGCAGACCATTCACATCAACCCCGGCCTGTGTTAACAAATGTCGCACACTGCCGCCCTGCTGATCGAGAAAACAAATCAACAGATGTTGTGGCTCAATAAACTGGTGTTCACGCCCGAGTGCAAGCGACTGCGCATCCTGCAGTGCCTGCTGGAATTTACTGGTGAGCTTATCCATTCGCATGGTTTAACCCTCTTTAAAATGTCAATGCATTGTATATGCGGACTACACAAGTAATATCAATGCGAGTTAAGCGGGCAGCAGCACGGATTTTATCCGGCTCATTCTTTCCAAATCAACGCCGCCATTCTGCCGGTTTTACCGTGGTCGCGTCGATGAGAAAAATAGCGATCAGCATTGGTGTAGGTACATTGATCACCACCGAATACCCGACTCACCCCAACCCTGTTTAACCGATCAGTGGCAAGGCCATAAAGATCAGCCATGTATTTATTATTAGCGGCAGACCTGAAATGCTTCGCGCTGAGCGGATCATCTGCCGTGAAAAATGATTTTACCTCTGCACCTACTTCAAACTTGTCAGGCCCGATTGCAGGCCCCAGCCAGGCAATCAATTCAGTGGCTGCTACCGGTAAACTTGACACTGTATTTTCTAATACACCA
The DNA here is from genome assembly GCA_938007995.1 of uncultured Granulosicoccaceae bacterium. Taxonomy (GTDB): domain Bacteria; phylum Pseudomonadota; class Gammaproteobacteria; order Granulosicoccales; family Granulosicoccaceae. Next base: position 15,064 of record CALLLW010000061.1, read on the forward strand.
CCTGCAAGCCCACGCCAGCCTGCATGAGCACCGGCGATAACAGTGCCACATTCTGAAGCGAATAATACCGGCAGACAGTCCGCCGTCATGATCGCGATCACCCGATCCTGAGACTGACTCCAACAGGCATCTGCAGTCGGTACATTTGAAGCGCTTCTATTTTCATCCACGCACAGTACATCTGTGCCATGTACCTGATTCAGATAGAAAGGCTTGTCAGGCAATGCTAAAGATTCAATCAATAGCTGCCTGTTTTGATTTACATGATCGGCATTATCATTGACGTGTAGCCCAAGGTTAAAACCGTCACAAGGTGACTGGCTAAATCCGCCTGCCCGGGTAGTAAACGCTGCGCGAATGTTTGAGGCCACCGGCCATTGCGGAATAACATAATCAGGCTTTGAGCAATCAGCCATTGTGCAGTGCCTGCAACAACTGCTGCATGTCTTCTGGCATTGGCATTTCCCAATGCATGGTTTCGTTGTTTGCAGGATGCACTATGCCAAGCTCCCTGGCATGCAGCGCCTGACGTGGAAAACCGACAATCAGCTTTTTCAGTTCATCACTGACTTTAGCCGGCAGGTTCTTTCTTCCGTACACGGCATCACCAATTAACGGGTGATGAATATGTGACATATGTACCCTGATCTGATGAGTGCGCCCCGTCTCGAGTTTTACACCAACGTGGCAATGCCTTGGAAACTTGTCCAGCACTCTATAATGTGTGACCGCCTCTTTACCGTTTTCATTAATTGCCATGCGCTTTCGATCAACGGGATGGCGGCCGATAGGTTCGTCTATCGTACCGCCGGCGACCATCTCGCCATGCACTATGGCATCGTAAATTCGATGAACCGAGCGTTCCTGTAACTGCTGTACCAGTGAAAAATGTGATTCAAGCGTTCGTGCAATCATCACCAGACCACTGGTGTCTTTGTCGAGCCGGTGCACAATGCCCGCGCGCGGCACGGCAGACAATAATGGATCAAGATGCAACAAGGCATTCTGCATCGTGCCGGATAAATTGCCCGGTGCCGTATGCATCACCATACCGGCCGGCTTTTCGATCACAAAAAGATGCTGATCGGCAAAGTGGATTTGCAACGGGATATCCTGCGGCTCCACCGAAGTGGATACTTCAGCAGGTTCCGGCAGCCGGGCTGCGATTTCCTCGCCGCCCTTGAGCTTTGTCTTCGGTGCCACGGTCATGCCATCAAGTGTTATCGCACCCTCGCTGATCCAGTTTTGCAATCGGGCTCGCGAGTAGTCGCTGAACCAATCGGCAACTACTCGATCCAACCTTTGTCCAAAATGTTCAGGCAGCACCTGCATGGTTTGTGTTGTGTGCTCGGTCGGTTTCATTGGTGCCTGTGATTGTCGGATTATTCATCGGTAAAACGGTAAAGCCGCTCCCGGTGCCAGACTGGCTGACCGGATGGCAAGGCCCATGGTCGCTGCATGAAGGTATAATAATCTTCCGGCTGGTTAACACTTAATAGTACGCACAACAATGATACCCGTCTATTTCAAACGCATAAGCACACCTACCCTGGCACCACTGCTGGCCCTGGCACCACTGCTGGCAATGTCACTGGTCGCCTGCAGCTCAGGCCTGCCAAAGAAAGATGATCCAGGCCCGGCTCCGGCGCTGGATCTGGGCACCACTGCCGGCGAAGCGGGTGAACTTTTCACCAAAGCCCGCGAGTCACTGACCAAGGGTCAGTTTGATACAGCCGTGCTTGAATACGAACGCCTTGAGGCCACCTACCCGTTTGGTGATCACGCGGCCCAGGCCAGGCTGGACGTTGCCTATGCTTACTACAATCAGGGCGAACTCGACAATGCCATTGCCACACTGGACCGGTTTTTGAAACTCTATCCGCAGTCAGAACAGTCTGATTACGCTTATTTTTTAAAAGGCCTGGTGAACTACTCGCGCGGCAAGTCTTTTTTTGAGCAGTTCGTACCCAGACGATTTGACCAGCTCGATCAAGCATGGCTACGCGCATCACTTGCAGACTTCGGCACACTGGAACGCAGATACCCGGACAGCCAGTTTGTAGAAGATGCCGCAGCAAGACGGCTTGAGCTGATTGATCACATGGCGCGTCATGAGCTGAACACAGCAAAGTATTACTTCGACCGCAGTGCCATGGTTGCTGTGATCAATCGGGTGAATTCAATGCTCGAACAATTCCCCGACAGCAGTGTGAACCCGGAAGGGCTGGTGTTGCTGACCCGCGCTCACCGTGCACTCGGCAACGAGAAATCTGCAGATGAAGCCAATGCGTTACTTAATGAAAGGTACCCTGACTTCACAAGAATATAGTTTGCACTTAAATGCTCATGAAGACACTGCTCTATCACTGACGCAAATACTTTTCGTTGTAACTATTCTGTATTATTTGATACACGTCACGGCATCAATTAACACAATGCAATCAAACGCTTAGCAGTGAAAAACAGCCAAAAACCTGCCATTTAGAGATAAAAGTCTCCAACATTGTTATAGATAGCCCTATTGCGGGCGATATATCCCCCGACAGGTTCGCACCTGTTAACTACTTATAACAATGCATTTAATACTTCTCTGGAGACAAGTATATGTTAAAGCAAGCTCAAAAAGGCTTCACACTAATCGAACTGATGATCGTTATTGCGATTATCGGTATTCTTGCAGCGGTAGCTGTTCCACAGTACGGTCAGTACACTAAGCGTGCTAAGTTTTCTGAAGTTGTCACTGCTACAGCAGCTGTGAAAACTGCAGTAAACCTGTGCTTCCAAGAGGAAGGTGGACTGGCTACTTGTAATGATGGCGGCTATGCCGGTATCCCTGCTGACATCACTGCACAAACAGGCTTAATTGAATCATTGGAAACAGCCGGCCTGGGTGTAATCACAGCCACTGGTCACGCAACTGAACTGAACGGCCTGACGTACGTCCTTACCCCAGTAGCAGACGCGAACAATACTCGTGTAACTTGGGGTGTAACTGGTACTTGCTTGACTGAGAACCTTTGTAAGGACTAAGTTTTTATTTTTAGACTTACCAGTCAAGGCTCAGTTACTGAGCCTTGATTTATTTCCGCTCTAGATTATAGGTTCCAGTAATGAATACCAAAGCTAATGGATTTACATTAATCGAGCTTATGATCGTAATAGCGATTATAGGAATACTCGCAGCAGTAGCTGTACCACAATACACAGATTACACCAAGCGTTCGAAATACACTGAAGTAGTTATGAAGACTTCAGAGGCTAAGACGGGCGTTTTGTTATGTTATCAGGAAACACAATCCCTGGACTCCTGCTCCGGCGACAATGCCGCAACATCATACGCTGGAATTCCGGACAATATAGCCTCACCAGGCATCGGCATGGTGGATAGCATGCAAACTGTAAATGGCACAATAACAGCGAAAGGTCACCTTACCGAGCTGAATGGTGCCACCTACATACTAACTCCTGCTGAAGTTGCAGGTCGTCTAAGATGGGGCATTAGCGGATCCTGCCTGGCTGAAGCCCTGTGCCGAGACTAGTCACTCTGCTTGTATAACTTTCCCTGAAGACCATCCGGTCTTCACTGGCTTTAACGCTAGCAGTAAGCAAGTGTTACACACTTCCCGTAGCACTTCCGCTCATAAAATCTGTATAAATTTTCTTCCAGATAAATGAGATCGAAAACTCATTTTCGATCTGACCGAGACAAATCTCGATTTAGCTTCTGCGATAACGTGCCGATGATTCCTAGAGGATCATAATAAAAACCGGCGAAGCTACATGTCCAATTCCACACCAACATCAAATGACGCTAAGCAGTCACTATCAGGCCTGCCACGACGACTTGTTCGTGAAGAAATTCTTAGTGAATCAGATGCACTGCAGGCACTGTCTGACGCCAGTGAAAACAAGCGACAACTGATAAGTCACTTAGTCCATCACATGGACATTTCTGCAACCAAGATAGCATCAGTTGCCGCGCAAGAGTTCGGTTTCTCTCTTTTCGATATAAAGAGTTTGTCCCCTGATAGCTTGCCCAGCGCGCAAATAAACGAAGAAACGGTAACCAAGAACAACGCACTACCTATTTTTCAACGTGGGTCCAAATTATTTGTTGCGATTTCAGACCCTACAAATACTGCTGCGCTGGACGAGATAAAATTCAGTTCAGGATTAAACGTCGTACCTGTTTTGGTTGAAGAGGACAAGCTCGCCGAGATGATCGAGACTGCCTCATCAGGCAGCGGCATGGGTAGTCTGGCTGATGATCTTGACGAAAGCTTCGATATGGATGTAGCCGATGACGGCGCAGCGGCAGAAGACGATAGCTCAGACGTCGACGATACACCAATCGTTCGGTTTGTAAATAAGGTACTTCTGGACGCAATCAAGCGCGGTGCTTCAGATATACATATCGAGCCGTATGAAAAGGTTTTCCGAATCCGATTTCGCATCGATGGCATCTTGCAGGAAGTATCCGAGCCGCCATTAAATATGGCGGGCAGACTGACTGCACGTATTAAGGTTATGTCCAAGATGGATATTTCTGAAAGACGCGTTCCCCAGGATGGTCGTATCAAGCTGAAGGTTTCCAAAAACCGCGCTATTGATTTTCGTGTAAATACCTGCCCGACTCTGTTTGGCGAAAAAACCGTACTACGTATTCTTGATCCAAGTAGTGCACAGCTGGGTATTGATGCACTGGGCTATGAAGAGATCCAGAAAAAACGCTATATGGATGCACTTGCGAATCCGTACGGAATGATTCTGGTTACAGGACCAACCGGTTCAGGTAAAACCGTATCTCTATATACCGGTCTTAATATACTCAACACGCCAGACACCAATATTTCTACAGCAGAGGATCCTGCGGAAATCAACCTTGCCGGTATTAACCAGGTTAACGTTAACCCAAAAGCCGGATTAACCTTTGCCGAAGCTTTGAAAGCGTTCTTAAGACAAGATCCAGACGTAATCATGGTTGGTGAGATTCGTGACCTTGAAACTGCAAGTATCGCGATTAAGGCAGCACAGACCGGTCACCTGGTACTGTCAACCCTGCACACCAACGATGCGCCACAAACTATCTCACGTTTGATGAATATGGGTGTACCAGCGTTTAACGTCGCTACTGCAGTCACACTGATTATTGCACAACGACTGGGACGCAGACTTTGCGACTGCAAAGTACCCGCAGAAATACCTGATGATGTACTGCTTAAAGAAGGCTTTACAGAAGAAGACCTTGCTGCAAAGCCGACTATCTATGCAGCCAATGGATGCAGCAAATGCACCGAAGGCTACAAAGGCCGGGTGGGTATTTATCAGGTAATGCCAATCACGGAAGATATGGGTCGAATTATTATGTCTGATGGCAACGCGATTGATATTGCCGATCAGGCAAGAAAAGAAGGCATCGATGACATTCGTCGATCAGCGCTTAAGAAAGTTCTGCAGGGCTTAACCAGCCTTGAAGAAGCCAACCGTGTAACGCAGGACTAGATCAATGGCTAAAGCAGCAAGCAAGCAAACCTTCCAGTGGGAAGGTAAAGACAAATCCGGCAAAGTTGTCAAAGGTGAAATGGCAGCGCTGAGCGCGGATCTGGTAAAAGCGCAGTTGCGGCGCCAGGGTATTACACCAGCAGCTGGTAAAGTTCGTAAGCAAAAGCCGCTTAAGGGTGGTAAGAACAGTATCACTGCATCTGACATTGCCATATTCGCACGTCAGCTCACTACCATGATGGGATCAGGCGTTCCTCTGGTACAGGCTTTTGAAATTGTCGCAGGTGGCCTTGATAACAAGGCGATGGCGCAGGTCGTCACCCAGATCAAAAACGATGTTGAAGGTGGTGCAAGCCTGACTCAGGGCTTGAGAAATCATCCGGACCACTTCGATGATCTTTTCTGTAATCTGGTAGAGGCTGGTGAGCAATCAGGTACGCTTGAAAAACTGCTTAATGAAGTTGCTACCTACAAAGAGAAGACTGAAGCATTACGTAAGAAAATCAAAAAAGCGATGACCTATCCGATCGCAGTTTTGATTATCGCTTTTATCGTTACCGCAATTCTTTTGATATTTGTTGTACCGCAGTTTGAAACACTGTTTGCAGGAGTTGGTAGTGATCTGCCGGCGTTCACTAGAATGGTCGTTAACCTGTCTGAAATAATGCAGAAGTATTGGTTAGTGGTGGGTGCTGCAATCGGTGTATTTGTATTCGTTTTCAAAAGAATCCATAAAAACTCACGGAAATTCAGAGACAAGATGGATGCTCTGGTACTGAAGCTACCTGTGGTGGGTGATATTCTGCATCAGGCAGCAACTGCAAAATTTGCCCGCACACTGGCAACCATGTCTTCAGCTGGTGTACCTCTGGTAGAGGCGATGGATTCTGTTGCAGGTGCAGCGGGTAACGCGGTTTATCGTGACGCTATCCTTCGAATGAAAGATGAAGCTTCAACCGGTCAGCGGCTTACCGCTGCAATGAAAGATCAGGAGCTCTTTTCTAACATGGCGGTACAGATGGTATCAATCGGTGAGGAGTCCGGCGCGATTGATGACATGCTCTCTAAAGTCGCTGACTACTACGAAGAAGAAGTCGACAGCTCGGTAGAAGCATTGACCAGCCTGATGGAGCCGATGATCATGGCATTCCTGGGCATTGTTGTTGGTGGTCTGGTTGTTGCGATGTATCTGCCAATCTTCAAAATGGGTGACGCGTTCTAAGCGTTATTACCCTGCAACATAGGTAATACAAAAATCCCGTCTACAATAAGGCGGGATTTTTCGTTCAACGGCGCTAATTATGACATTGCTGAGCTTACTTCAAGACAACCCGACCATGCTGGTCAGCTTTTGCTTTGTGCTTGGCTTGTTTGTCGGCAGCTTTTTGAATGTGGTGGTTTATCGGCTGCCGATAATGATGGAGCGAGGCTGGAAGCAGGAGTGCCGTGAGTTTCTAAAACTTGATGCTGCACCTGAAGCCGGCTCAGAAACCGGCTCCGCACCAGAACAACAATCCGAAAAATTCAACCTGATGGTGCCCCGCTCAGCCTGTCCATCGTGCGGCACGATGATCTCTGCGTGGCAGAATATTCCGGTGATCTCCTGGTTGCTGCTACGTGGTAAGTGCGGTAACTGTAAGCACCCGATCTCTGTTGAGTACCCGCTGGTTGAGCTTTTGACCGCGCTGCTCTCAATGGCAGTTGCAATGAAGTTTGGCGCCAGTATTCAGCTGGTTTTCGCGTTGCTGTTTACCTGGGCATTGATCAGCCTTGCAATGATTGATTTCCACACCACACTGCTGCCCGACAGCATCACGTTACCCTTGCTGTGGCTCGGCTTATTGATCAGTCTGGTGCCGGTATTCGTCATCGCCCCTGATGCGATAGTGGGTGCAGCGGCCGGGTACATGATTTTATGGATTGTATTTCAGACCTTCAAACTCATCACCGGTAAAGAAGGCATGGGCTTTGGTGACTTCAAACTTTTGGGGGCAATGGGTGCATGGCTTGGCTGGGCAAAGCTGCCATTGATCATCCTGCTGTCTTCATTGACAGGGGCAGTTATTGGCATCATGATGATGGTATTGTTTAAGCACAAGCGCAGTGAGCCAATTCCATTTGGCCCCTACCTCGCCATTGCAGGCTGGATTGCGCTGATGTGGGGTGATCAGATTGTCTCGATGTATACCAACCAGATGGGCTTATAACAGCCTCCCGAAGCACCTTGCTCTTCTAACGGGCAGCTGTCAGTCATGATGCAGGTTGCACTGAGCGGTGGCATCGCCAGCGGCAAGACCACAGTCAGCAACGCGCTACAAAAGCTTGGCGTACCTATTATAGATACCGATATTCTGGCTCGGGAAGTGGTGGAGCCTGGTACAGATGGCTTACAGAAAATTGTCACAACATTCGGTACGGAAATTCTTGATGACAAAGGCGCTCTCGACCGAAAACAACTGCGTGCCATTATATTCTCAGACCCGACAGCACGCAGTGATCTTGAATCCATCCTACACCCGCTAATCCGTGATCTGACAAACACCCGGCTCAATGCACTGGATAAACAGCAAACGCCCTACGCGGTAGTAGTTATTCCGCTGCTGGTAGAAACTGGCCAGCGTGAGCGCTACGATCACATTGTGATTGTAGACGTTGAGCCTGAAATACAAATAAAACGTCTGATGGCAAGAGACAACTCCAGCAAAGAGCAGGCAGAGCAGATTCTTGCCAGCCAGGCCTCACGCGAGCAGCGACTCGCTATTGCTGATGACGTAATTTTTAATAGTGGCACTACCACTGCAGTGGAGCTGCAAGTAAAAAAATTACACGAGTATTTGTTGAAGCTTACCCGCTTAAAGTTTGCCCACCCGCAAAACTAGAAACTGAAAATCTATACTGCGAAAAAACTGATCCGCTAACTGCGATACTCAGCGTTAATTTTCACGTAGTCATAAGATAAATCAGTTGTCCATATACACGCACTTGCATCACCCAGACCCAGATCAATAGTGATGCCGACATCCTCTTCAGCCATGATCAAAGCGGCTTGTTCTTCGTTGTAATGCTCTGACGGTTCACCATGCGCCAATACTGGCAACTGCCCGATGTGCAGTGAAACACGCTGCATATCAAGACCTGTAATTTTACTGCGGCCAATGGCGGCAAGAATCCGCCCGAGGTTTGGATCACCTGCGAAAAAAGCGGTTTTGACCAATGGGGAGTGCGCAACAGTAAAAGCGACCTGTCGGCAATCTTCAACCGTGTCACCACCACTGACTGCAATTTCTATAAATCGCGTAGCACCTTCACCATCACGGATAATCGATTGCGCCAAATGCAGTGCCAGCACTTCAACCGCTTCAGCAAACACATGCCACTCGGGGTGCGACGGACTCAACAAGCGGCCGCCAGCAGCTCCGCTTGCCATCAATACAAACGCATCATTCGTTGAAGTGTCGCCATCAACGCTGATGCAGTTAAATGTTCTGTCAGTTATCGTTTGAATGAGTTGCCGCAGGGAGTAAGGATCAACCGCTGCATCCGTGGCCATAAAAGCCAGCATGGTTGCCATATCCGGATGAATCATACCGGAGCCTTTGGCAATGCCGGTCAGTGTCAGCGTTTGATCATCAATGGTGCATTGAATCGATAATCCCTTCGCTACCGTATCCGTTGTTTTGATGGCTTCTGCGGCTGCAAGCCAGTTGTCTTCAGATAGATGCGGCACCAAATGATCGATGCCGGTCTGCATCAATGCAAGCGGCAACGGCTCGCTGATAACGCCGGTAGAAAAAGGCAACACCTGCTGTATGCTTAATCCGGTGCTTTTCGCTACCTGCTGGCAAAGTGTTAGTGCATCATCTTCACCGCGCTGCCCGGTGCCTGCATTGGCATTACCCGAGTTAATCAGCAAAGCCCCACAGGTGGCTTGCTGCAAATGGCTTCTGGCAATATCAACAGGAGCAGCACAATAGGCATTTTTTGTAAATACTGCCGCTGACTGGGTACCTTCATCAGCAACCATCAAGACCATGTCTGTATCACCGCTGGTTTTGATGCCACTGGCGACGGTAGCGAGCCGTATACCGCGTATAGGAAGTAAAGAATCGGGTTGAGTTAATCCCACAGTCATAAAGCGTGACCTCAAGCAGTAATACGAAGCGAGTTGATCGCAAACACAACCAACAAAATGAGCACGGAGATTTTCACAACAGTTTAAGTATCTGCAAGCTATAAAACCAGTGGGATGATGAGACTACCATTACAACAAGAGACGCCAGGCTTTGCCGCCGCTGACCAGGATGACCAACGGCGGTAACATTTAAATATTGGCTTTGTTTAGCTCAGCTGACCGTGGCAGCGCTTGAACTTTTTACCCGAACCACACCAGCATGGATCGTTACGCCCCACCTTCGGCTCATCACGTACAAAAGTTTCTTCAGTGTCTACAGCGGCACCGCCCGGTGCGCCCTGGCCCGCTACACCCTGGCCTGCTACACCCTGACCTGCGCCAGCTTGCCCGGCAGCATCAGGCGGCGCTGATGCTGTGGCACTGGCTGCAGCTGCATGCTCATAGCTGACTTCCTGCGGGCGCGCAGCTTCTGCTGCGGCTTCAGCCTGAGCGACTTCTTCAGGATCTCTGACCTGCACCTTGGCAAGCGTACCGACTACGTCTTTCTTGTATTCATCCAACATGCCGGAGAAAAGCTCAAATGATTCACGCTTGTATTCCTGCTTCGGGTTTTTTTGTGCATAACCACGAAGGTTTACGCTTTGACGCAGGTAATCCATTGAAGCCAGATGTTCTTTCCAGTGATCATCAAGCGTTTTAAGCAATACGAACTTTTCAAAGCGTCGCAGTGTTTCGCTGCCGGCGCGCTCTTCGATTTGCTTGTACTTCTCAACCAGCTTTTCTGTTGCGTACTCGTTGATGTCATCTTCATCAGCATCCGGTTCTGCCTCAAGGTACGCTTTCAGGTCTACCTCGGCATCGAAACGTTGCTTTATCTCTTCGGAAGCGCCTTCAAGATCCCAGCTTTCATCAAGTGAACCCGGAACCACATACTCTGCCATCAGGGTTTCGACTGCGTCTTCACGCATGGCATCAACGGTTTCGGTGACTTCTTCAGCGTCTATGATTTCATCTCTTTGTTCATAGATCACTTTACGCTGATCGTTGGCAACATCATCATATTCGAGAAGGTGTTTTCTGATATCAAAGTTATGACCTTCCACTTTGCGCTGTGCATTTTCGATAGCGCGAGTCACCAGCGAGTGCTCAATGGCTTCGCCTTCTTCCATGCCAAGCTTCTGCATGATGTTACCGATGCGCTCGGATGCAAAGATTCGCATCAGGTTATCTTCCAGTGAAAGATAAAAGCGTGAGGAGCCGGGGTCACCCTGTCTGCCGGAGCGACCACGCAGCTGGTTATCGATACGCCGGCTTTCGTGACGCTCGGTACCAATGATATGCAGGCCGCCCGAGTCCAGTACTTCCTTGTGGCGCTTTTCCCACGCTGCAGTTCGCGCTGCTTTGTCTGTGTCTGAGACCGATTCAAGGCCACCAAGCTCGGCTTCAAGGTTTCCACCCAGCACGATGTCTGTACCGCGACCCGCCATATTGGTTGCAATGGTTACTGCACCTGGTCGGCCGGCATCGGCAATGATCTGCGCTTCGCGCTCGTGCTGCTTGGCGTTGAGCACCTCATGCGGGATGTTTTTCTCTTTAAGCAGATTCGATAAGTATTCAGATGTTTCGATTGAAGTAGTACCAACCAATACTGGCTGCTTACGCTCCACGCAGGAATCAATGTCTTCAACTATCGCATCGTATTTTTCGCGTTGGGTTAAATAAATGAGATCACCGCGATCGTCACGGATCATCGATTTATTGGTCGGTATCACGACCACTTCAAGACCATAAATCTGTTCAAACTCAAACGCTTCTGTGTCCGCAGTACCAGTCATACCTGCCAGCTTTTCATAAAGCCTGAAGTAGTTCTGATAGGTTATTGACGCGAGCGTCTGGTTTTCCTGTTGAATCTGAACGCCTTCTTTGGCTTCAATCGCCTGGTGCAAACCATCTGACCAGCGACGGCCTGCCATGGTACGGCCTGTGAACTCATCAACGATCACAATCTGACCACCGCTGACGATGTAGTCGATATCTTTTTTGAAAATCGCGTGTGCCCTGAGCGCTGCATTCAGGTGATGCAGCAGGCTGATATTGGAAGCATCGTAGAGACTGTCATTTTCTTCGAGCAGATCCTGCTCTGCCAACAATGACTCGATACGATCCATGCCGGTCTCGGTAAGAAAGACCTGCTTTGATTTTTCATCAATGGTGTAGTCGCCAGGCCCCTCTTCTTCTACAACCGCTTCAAGCTTGGGGACAACCAGGTTGATTTTTGCGTAAGTTTCGCTGCTTTCGTTGGTCGGGCCGGAAATAATAAGTGGCGTACGCGCTTCATCGATCAGAATAGAGTCAACTTCATCAACAATTGCAAAGTACAAGGCACGCTGTACCTTATCTTCACTGCTAAGCGCCATGTTGTCACGCAGGTAGTCGAATCCGAACTCATTGTTAGTACCGTAAGTTACATCTGCGGCATAAGCTTCGCGGCGCTGTTTGGATGATAGCCCGCTAATGATGACGCCCACCGTCAGACCCATAAACCGGTACAGATTTCCCATCCAGTCAGAGTCGCGCTGTGCCAGATAGTCGTTAACAGTAATCACGTGTACGCCGCGACCGGTTAGTGCGTTCAGGTAAACGGCGGTGGTTGCCACCAGGGTCTTACCTTCACCGGTACGCATTTCTGCAATCTTGCCATCATGCAGTACAGCACCACCAATGAACTGCACATCATAATGACGCATGCCAAGCGATCGAACACCAGCCTCTCGTACTGCGGCAAAAGCCTCTGGCAGTAATTCATCGAGCGTGGCGCCATTCTCAAGCCTGGTTCTGAATTCCTGAGTTTTGGCTTTGAGCTGATCGTCAGTCAGGCCGGCCATCTCATCACTGAGTGCTGTCGCTCCACTCACTGTGCGAGCGTATTCCTTTACCAGGCGGTCGTTTCGACTGCCCACGAATTTTCTAACTAAGTTACCTAACATCTGGCCTACCAATCATCGGTTACTCTGCGCTGTGCGAGGCGGTCGCCAGAAGCTTCCGCACGTGTTTGTGTGGTGCAAATAGTATCAGTTTGGCTGTCGGTAATGCATGGTTTTGACTTGGATCAAGCCTGTCTGCAAAACCGCAACTGCCGGGTACGTCAGACAAGCGTATGGGCGTCCGGTTCGAATTCCAGCGGTACCACTCTGCGACAAAGCATCCAGGCAGCATACGAAACCCACTATTAGCCCCTGCACTATGCAATTTTGACGCACACCTATATCCCGGTTGCGGTCAAGCAATTGGCGGCTAGACATCAATATGGATACACTCGCGCCATGCAGCAATTAAACAGCTTTCTGGATTCTGAGCTTGTCCGCCGATCACGTCAGTGGCAACGCCTGAAAATACTACTGGCCAAAGCATTGCCCACGGAGTTTTTGGCGAAAGTCAGTTATGCCCACCTTGACGATAATGGCAAGCTGACAATGTTCGCAGATGCACCGGAATGGACCAGCCGAATGCGATTCTACACAAGCGAAATTACTGAGGTTTTCGAGGAAGAAGGCCTCAAAGTTGCGGAGATTCAGGTGAAGACGGTACCCGCGCCAGAGGCGAGGCCACCGGCGGGTTGATTGCGGACTGCTTGCCAATCAGTTGCACTGACCGGCAAGCGACCCACCAATTTGAAACTGATTCAGGCCAGCAAAATCAGGCTGGCTGAAGTTCTGCTCCTGACGCCACCAAAGGTTGAGTGTAGGCGATTGGGCTTTGGTCTTCCTGGAAAGTGACTTCCTCCCATGTTTCGGGGTGAGCCAGCAGCTCCCTGACCAATAAATTATTTAAGCCATGCCCTGACTTGTAACCGGAAAACTCGCCAATGACGCCACAACCCAGCTGAAACAGATCGCCAATAGCATCAAGAATCTTGTGCCGGACAAACTCATCACCATAGCGCAGGCCGTCAGAATTAAGCACTTTGTAATTGTCGACTACGATTGCGTTATCGAGACAGCCACCCAATGCCAGATTGCGTGAACGCAATGCTTCAATGTCGCTCATAAAGCCAAAGGTTCTGGCGCGGCTGATTTCCCGCACAAAAGATGATGATGAGAAATCAATGGCTGCGCGCTGAGACCCTTCAGCAATAGCCGGGTGCTTGAAGTTGATTTCAAAATTCACGCGAAAACCATTGTATGGTGCAAATCGCACCCATTTGTCGTCTTCTTCAACATACACTGGCTTTTTGATTCTGATGAAGCGCTTTGGCGCTACCTGCTCGCGAATTCCTGCTGACTGAATCAGAAAAATAAACGGTGCTGAACTACCATCCATGATCGGCACTTCACGCGCACTCACATCAACAAAGCAGTTATCGACCCCTAGCCCTGCAAATGCTGCCATCAGATGCTCAATGGTTGATACTGTGTTGCCGTCTTCATCACCAATAGTGGTAGCAAGCTCGGTTGACACAACATTCAGCGCGGTGGCTGGAATGGTAGCAACCGTATCGCCCATGTGGCGCCTGAAAACTATGCCGGTGTTGACCGGAGCTGGCGACAGAGTCAGGTAAACTTTGCGGCCCGTGTGCAAACCCACGCCTGTGGCATGGATAGAGTTGTTCAACGTACGTTGGCAGATCACCTTATTATTGTCCTTATTGTAGGCAGCTGAATTTTGCGCTAGTTACTATTTTAGGGTCCCGGAAACGAAAATACGCTGGTCACTGTCTGAAATGAGCGACAACGAACCGGGCTTCAGTTCGCAAGATACTAAAGGAAGGGGTTGGCCACCTCCAGCACCCTTAAGCGATGGTAACTAACGGCCTAAGTCCCACAGTATGGATTTCGCAGCCTGAGTAATTAGTGACTGGCTGAGCAATTTTTTGTAGATACAACGGCACCATGAGCGGTGCCGTGCGTAACAGCTCAGCTAATCACCGATTAACAAAACCGTTAGGTTAGGGTGACGTGGCATTGGAAAGTTCCAGAAACTGATTGTAATACCTTTGAAGACCACTACACCACGGTGGTGGCCTTCTATTCAGCTGAGCCTGACTGGCGGGATTTAATCGGCCTGCTTGCGCAGAAATGTTGGCAGATCGAGGTAAGTCATTTCACCATCATTGTTGGTAGAGATATCGTAATTGCCACGATCCGGGCGCGAAACACGCTGCCGGCGTGAGCTGTTATCACGCTCACCGAACGCTTGTGTTGATCCTGCTTCGCGTGTAGAGGGAGCTTTGCGAGACGCGCGTTCAACAGCGGGCTTGTCATATTGACCAAAACTTGTGGGTTCAATACCTGCGTCTGCTGCAACATTGGTATCAGTCGATTTTCGACCATCGTTTGAGCGAATAACACGCATTGGTTTGCGGATTCTTTCTTCTTCAAGACCTGAAGCGACCACTGTTACGCGGATCTCACCTTCCATCTCATTGTTGATGGATGTTCCCATCACAACGTTCGCGTCAGCCGAGGAGATGCTTTCAAGAACATCACCCACAGTTTCATATTCACGCATTGATAGATCAGAACCCGCAGTGATATTACACAGAATACCACGCGCGCCTTTTAAGTTGATGTCATCAAGCAACGGGCTTTCAGTTGCCATACGTGCCGCATCAGCAGCGCGATTTTCACCATGTGCACTACCGGTACCCATCATCGCCTGACCCATTTCAGACATCACCGACCGAACATCAGCAAAGTCAACGTTGATTAGACCAGGATTAGTAATAATTTCAGCAATACCCTGCACCGCATTTTTTAGAACATCGTTGGCAGCTTTGAATGCCTGCAACATGGTGACGTTTGTTGGCAGATTAGTCAGCAGCTTTTCATTCGGTACAACAATGACTGAATCAACATGCTGTCGTAATTCAACCAATCCATCTTCAGCAACTTTTTTGCGCTTACCGCCTTCAAAAGGAAACGGCTTGGTCACAACCGCAACGGTCAGCACACCAAGATCTTTAGCAATGGAAGCAATCACTGGTATAGCACCTGTACCAGTACCACCACCCATACCTGCAGTCAGAAACAACATGTCTGCACCGCTGATAACCTGCTGTATGTGATCGCGGTCTTCCTGCGCCGCCTGTCGGCCAATATCAGGATTGGTACCCGCGCCTAAACCCTTGGTGATTTCAGAACCAAGCTGAATAGTATTTTTGGCTCCCATTTTAGAGAGCACCTGTGCATCGGTATTTGCACAAATATACTCAACGCCCTGTATGTTGGCATTCATCATGTGATCAACGGCATTGCCACCGCCACCACCAACACCCATCACCTTGATAACTGCTGCCTGAGTATCTCTTGTATCGTATTGGAACATTCTTGTCACCCTCGGTTAATTCGTGCTTATAAAATAAATATTTTCAGAAATTTCTTTTGAACCATGCTTTCATACGTTCAAACACTCCTTCTTCCGCCACTCCTCCACGTGAGTCATTCTCCAGCTTTGCCCCCCCTGATTTTTGCCCATACATTAGCAGGCCGACTCCAGTCGCATGTATAGGGTTACAGACCACATCCACCAATCCGGAAATATTCTGTGGTTCTCCCAGCCTCACAGGCATGTGAAATACCTCTTCAGCTAATTCAACTACTCCCTGTATCTTTGAGCTGCCACCGGTAAGCACAACTCCGGAGGCACATAATTCTTCATAGCCACTGCGCCGCAACTCCTGCTGCACCAGCGTTAGCAATTCTTCGTAGCGGGCTTCAACCACTTCAGCCAGCACCTGGCTCTCAAGCTCTTTGGAGTCGCGATCACCTACACCGGGTACTTCAATGATGTCATTCGGTGATGCCAACTGCTGCAAGGCACAGGCATAGCGAACTTTGATATCTTCTGCATAAGGTGTTGGAGTACGAACAGCCACAGCGATATCGTTGGTGACCTGATCACCGGCAATCGGAATAACAGCAGTGTGGCGAATTGCGCCGTCTGTGAATACCGCGATATCCGTGGTGCCGCCACCGATATCTACCAGACAGACACCCAGTTCTTTTTCATCTTCTGTAAGAACTGAATAGGAAGACGCCAGTTGCTCAAGGATAATGTCGTCAACACCCAGGCCGCAACGTTGAACACACTTGATGATATTCTGCGCCGCGCTTACCGACCCTGTTACCAGATGCACTTTCGCCTCAAGCCGGACACCAGACATACCGATAGGCTCGCGAATACCTTCCTGGTTATCAATAATAAACTCCTGCGGCAACACATGCAGGATCTTTTGATCCGCCGGTATTGCAACCGCTTTGGCTGCATCGATCACTCGTTCAATATCGCCAGGGGTCACTTCGCCATCACGAATCGCGACAATCCCGTGGGAGTTCATGCTTTTAATATGACTGCCGGCAATCCCTGCGTACACAGATTGAATCTGTACGCCTGCCATTAGCTCTGCTTCGTTTACTGCTTCCTGAATTGCCGCTACCGTTGCCTCGATATTAATGACAACACCTTTCTTCAACCCTTGCGACGGCTGATGACCCAAGCCGATGATTTCGATTCGTTCGTCATCAATAATTTTTGCCACTATGGCAACAATTTTAGTGGTGCCAATATCGAGACCAACAACAATATTTAAATCCTGACTATCCACCATCTCACTGAACCCTCAAATTTTCTGAAACGGCACTCTTGCGCGCCATTGCAAATCCATTCGTGTACCGCATATCCACTGTTGCGACGTCGTCATACACAGGGGCAATGTAAGGTCTGAAAATTTCAGAGAAGTTTTTTATTCTTTTTTGTACTTCGCGATGACCAATAACCACTTTCACATCGTTCTTTAAGTACAGAGTCAGTGACCGGCGATCATCTTCAACCATGCCTTCAAGCGGTGCTTCAACTGCGTCGAGCATTGTTCTGGTTTCGTTCAGTAATTTCAATAGCGCCACATGACGACGCTCAGGCGAATAGAGCACGGGCAAGCTATCAACAAGCGCTTGTAGCTCAGGCTCTGTGTTACCACTGAGCTGCGGCGGTGAAAACAACTTAAAACCTGCCGTCACCAGAGACTTATCTCCCCAGCGTGCGATGGGCTGATGCTCTTCCACGTGCACAGTTATGCTCTCGGGCCAGACACGTCTGACGTAGGCGTTCTCTACCCACGGTAATTCTTCAACGTTGCGCTGGATGCTTTCAATATCAAGATTGAAAAAACCTTTTGAAGCCTGCGTTAATACTCGATTACGCATTTCTTCTTTATCTGCAAACTGATAAACACCCTCAACCACAACACTGCTGATTGGAAATCGACCGGGATTTCTAAAGTGTTCAATGGCAAGATGCGCTATAAAGAGTGCCACCAAAGCGAACATA
This sequence comes from uncultured Granulosicoccaceae bacterium, assembly GCA_938007995.1. GTDB lineage: Bacteria > Pseudomonadota > Gammaproteobacteria > Granulosicoccales > Granulosicoccaceae. The sequence continues at coordinate 33,023 of CALLLW010000061.1, forward strand.
CCAACCACTAACGCACGACCCAGCGTGGTTGCCACCCGCTCCGACGACGTCGGCAGTGCAGGCGCATGTTCCCTGGTTTGTTTGATCTGTACGCTGTTCACTGTTTCCCAACTGTGGTTTTAAGAATTCGAGTAACGAGTTCAACAAAATCCAAACCCATCGCAGCAGCTGCCATTGGCACAAGACTGTGATCAGTCATGCCAGGCACCGTATTAACTTCCAGCAAATAATAGTTACCGGCGGCGTCCATTAAGAAATCCACCCGGCCCCAGGCTGTACAGCGGGTTACTTCAAACACTTTTAATGCTGTGGCCTGAATTGCCTGCTCTGTCTCTGTTGGCAGTCCGCAGGGGCAATCGTAAACCGTCGAGTCTTCCTGATACTTCGCTTTGTAATCATAAAACTCGCGCGGCGTTGAAATTTTTATCAATGGCAACGCTTTTCCATCCAGCACAGCAGCAGTAATTTCACTGCCGGAGACAAATTGTTCCACCAGCACATCACCATATTTTGCCGCCTGTTCGTACGCATCATTCAATTCATTTTGATGCGCTATTGACACACCAACACTGGAACCCTCACAGGCAGGCTTAACCGCGACAGGATAACCAAACTGATTTCCAATGGCTGAAGCTGCAGCGGTAAACTCGGTTTTGTTTCTGACTAACTGCCATGCCGGTGTAACAATACCGTGCTGATGACATACAGATTTAGTCAGATTTTTATCCATTGTCAGTGCACTGCCAACAACTCCTGTTCCGGTAAACGGAATATCAAGTGTTTCCAACAGTCCCTGAATCCGTCCGTCTTCACCCCAGGTACCGTGCAACAGGTTAAACACCCGATCACACTTGCCAACCAATGCGCCACTTAATTCATGCCGCTCAACATCTACAGCGAATGCATCAATATCTGCGCTGTGAAGTGCGTTGAGCACCTGCTGACCACTCGACAGTGACACCTCACGCTCAGCCGACCAGCCGCCCATCAATACAGCGACACGTCCGAAATCGATATCAGACATCACTGCCCTCCGCCTGATCTGCAGACACCCATTCAAGATCGGCAAAGTGTTCAGGCAATGCTGCAGCTGTGGCGCCAATGGATCCCGCCCCGAGAGTCAACACAACATCGTTGGGTATCAACACACCTTCAAGCGTTTTTGCCACCTGATCGACTGCAGAAACAAAGATCGGATCTATGACACCGCGCTGCCTGATAGCACGCGACAAAGCCCGTCCGTCTGCACCTGCAATCGGTGTTTCACCTGCCGGGTAAACTTCGCAAAGCAGTAATACATCCGCTTCACTAAGCACTTCGATAAAATCATCAAAAAGATCACGGGTGCGGGTAAAACGATGCGGCTGAAAAACCACTACCAGCCGGTTACTGGGGCGGCCACTTTTAATTGCCTTCAGCGTTGCTGCAACTTCACGAGGATGATGCCCGTAATCATCGATTAGCTCGGCATGACCATCTTCAAGTAACAGGTGCCCCAGCTGCTGCGCACGACGACCGATACCCTGAAAATTCTGAAACGCCCTGCGCATGTTTTGCCCACGCAAACCGAGCTCCCAGCCAACAGCGACAGCAGCAAGCGCATTCTGAGCGTTATGCTTACCCGGCAGGTTAAGCGTGATCTGACGCATCTCGGTGCCATCAGGCAGCTTCACATCGAAGTTTGACTTCATTCTTTCCTGACGAAAATTCATACCACGAACATCTGCATCTTCACTGAAGCCGTAAGTCATCACCGGCCTGGAAATACGATCCACCAGTGCACGTACATCTTCATCGTCGATACACATCACCGCAAGGCCATAGAACGGTAAGTGCTGCAAAAATTCGACGAAGGCATTTTTCAATCGATCAAAGTCGTTCTCGTAAGCAGATAGATGATCAGCATCGATGTTAGTCACAATGGCAATCACCGGCTGCAAAGACAAAAATGAGGCATCACTTTCATCAGCTTCTGCCACCAGCCACTCTGACTGACCAAGATAGGCATTGGTTGACGAGCTGTTGAGCTTGCCACCTATCACGTAGGTTGGATCAAGTCCGCCCTCTGTCAATAGGCTTGCCACCAGACTGGTCGTGGTGGTTTTACCGTGTGTGCCGGCAATCGCTATACCCTGCTTGAAGCGCATTAGCTCACCGAGCATCTCCGCACGTCGTATCACCGGGATGCGAATCTCTCTTGCCACGGCAACTTCGGGGTTATCTTCTGAAATGGCCGATGAAACAACCACAACATCAACACCCTCTACATTAGCAGCCTCGTGACTCTGATAGATTCTGGCCCCGAGTGACTCAAGCCTTTTCACCAACGCATTACGTGCCATATCCGAACCACTGACGCTGTAGCCAAGATTAATCATCACCTCGGCGATGCCACCCATTCCCACACCGCCAATACCAACAAAGTGCACATGATCAATGCGCCGCATCCAGCTTTGCGGACTGTTTGCAACCGTGCTCATGAGATGGCCCCGGCAAGTTCTGCAACAACACGATCAGTCGCGTCGCGTCTGGAAACCGCTCTGGCATTGACCGCCATAGTGGTAAGCGTTTGCCGATCAAAGTTCTGTATTTTCTCTGCCACTACAGCTGCACTCATATCACGTTCCTGAATCATTACAGCTGCTTCTGCTTCAACCAGAAACTTACCATTAGCCGTTTGATGATCATCAACTGCCGCAGGATAGGGAACAAGTATTGAAGCGATACCCACGGCAGACACTTCAGCCACTGTCATCGCACCGGCGCGACAAATGATAACGTCTGCCCAGCTATAAACTTCTGCCATATCGTCTATAAATTCTCTCACATCACTACTATGTTGAACATTGCGATAGTTCTGCTGTGTTTCCTCATGCCACGCAGGACCGCATTGATGTATAACCTGCAAAGGCACTGTTACCTGCGCAAGTGCTTGTGGCACTTTTTGATTAAGCGCACGTGCACCCTGACTGCCACCGATAATCAATACCCGAAGCTCGCCTTGTCGCTTTTTATAACGCGTCTGTGGTTCTTCAATATCTAGCAAATCAAGTCTTACCGGATTACCGGTACAGACAATATTTTTATTCGCGACAAAAGTTCCGGGTATAGCTTCAAGTACACGACTGGCAATACGCATTAACATACGATTGGTAAAGCCGGGCACCGCGTTCTGCTCATGCACTACCATACGACGCCCGGTTACTTTGGCAGCCAGGCAAACCGGCCCTGCAACGTAGCCGCCCATGCCCAGTACAGCACTGGCATTTTCCTGCCGCACAATTTTGATTGAGTTAAACGTCGCCTTTAGCAGATTGAGTAATCCCAACGGCTTGCGTAATAAACCGCCACCACGCAAAGGCGAGACCTTAATCTTTCTAAATTCTATGCCGTTCTCAGGAATCACCCTGTTTTCAAGGCCCGCTTCACTACCGACCCATACCACCGGTATGTCTCGTTGTTGTAAACCTGCAGCAACGGCAAGCGCCGGAAAAACGTGCCCGCCTGTGCCTCCTGCAGCGATGATCACAGTAGGCTCAGACATTCGCTACTGCCACCTTTGAAGATGCCTCCACCCGATCTGTAACGCTGCGTGCAAAATCAGCTTCATTCTGTATCGCAACCTCTTTGGCAACACGCATCACCAACCCGCACGCGATACCCACCGCAAGCAGGCTACTGCCGCCGTAACTGAACAAAGGCAGGGTTATGCCCTTGGTTGGCAGCACGCCCATGTTTGCACCAATATTAATAAAAGCCTGAAAACCAAACCAAAACCCGACACCGGTGGCGATATGCGAGCCGAATATCAGATTGGCTCTGTCAGCATCGCGTGCAATCTTGAAACATCGGGCGACAATCATCGCCAACAAAGCCACCAGAAAAGTAACACCAATAAAACCAAGCTCCTCCGCGTAAACAGCAAACACAAAATCAGTATGGGCTTCCGGCAGGTAAGCCATTTTCTGCACGCTGTTCCCCAAACCCACACCATCAAAAGAACCGCGACCTACTGCAATCAAAGATTGCGTTAACTGAAAGTCAGTCGCGAACGGATCATCCCATGGGTTAACAAAACTCAGTAAGCGCGTTTTTCTATAAGGTGACGCAAGAATAGCGATCAAGCCCAGTGGCAACACAACAGCCATTGTCAGAAAGAAGTGCCACCAACGGCACCCGGCGACAAACATCATGACCACAACAATCGCACAAACAACCACAGTTGCACCGAAGTCGGGCTCCATTAACAGCAGCACAGCCGCAATCGCCGCCAGCGCTAAAGGCACCAGGAATACCGCAACATCAGATTTTATCTGCTCGCCTTTCCTGACGAAATAACCCGCCAGATAAACAATAATGGCTACTTTAAAAAACTCTGATGGCTGAAACGACACACCAAGCTGGATCCAGCGACGGCTACCATTAACGCTTTTTCCAATAAAAGGCAGCAACACAAGCAGTAGAAGCAGGAACCCCAGACATAACAATGCCGGGCCATACTTCTCCAATATATCAAGAGGCATACGCCAGACGATAAAGGCTGCAACAAATGCAATACCCAGATAGATCATCTGCAGCCTGCCGTAGTAGGTTGCATCATTCAACACCCGCTCGGCCTGAGCAATGGATGCGGAAAACACCATCACTAAGCCAAGAGTGGCGAGTACACCCAGCAGACTCAACATTACCCAGTCAACACGCTGCTGTTCTGTAAGCACTTGCATCTGTGCAGTTTCTAGGCGCATTGCTTTCTTACCTCGGTTTCGAATACATCGCCACGTTCTTCAAAACTATCAAACATATCGAAACTCGCACACGCGGGCGAAAGCAGTACACAATCGCCAGGTCTGGAAATTTCAGCAGCACGTTTAACTGCCTCTTGCATGGAACCTTCTCTGTAGACAGGAACAATATTGCCAAGCACCTGCTCGATTAACACGGCATCCTCACCGATCAATACAACAGCAGTACAGAACTCCCCGATCACTTCTCGCAGCGGTGTGAAGTCAGCATTCTTACCCCGGCCACCCGCAATCAATACGACAGGCGCTGACATTCCACGGATAGCACTCACGGTTGCACCGACGTTGGTGCCTTTTGAGTCGTTTATCCAGGTGACATTGCCAGACTCACAAACAAATCTTGTGCGGTGAGCCAAGCCGGTAAAGTTTAAAAACCCGTTGGTAAAAACTGTATCCAACTGATTTTCACTGCCTTCCAAAAGCACCGACACCATTGCCATGGCAGCAAGCGCATTAACCTGATTGTGAACCCCTGCAACCTTCACAGAAGTTGCCGGAATTTCAGCGACTGACTTACCGGACAACACGTTCTCGCCACTGGCATTCGCAGCAATCGACCAGGCCGCTTGCGGATTGGCAGCACTGAAACTGACTGCACTTTTAAAGCGTGCCGGCTCGGCGGGTGTGGTCTTCGGATCATCGAGATTAAAAACAACATGCTGTGCATTATGGTAAATGCTGCGCTTTACGCTGGCGTAATCATCGAGGTCGTTATAACGGTCCAGATGATCGGCACTGATATTCAACACACTGGCTACTTTCGGCTTTAATGATGTGGTTGTTTCGAGCTGAAAACTTGATAATTCCAACACGTAGGCATCAATACTTTCGTCCTGCAAACTATCCAGACACGCTACACCAACGTTACCCACCACTGCGGCATTGATGTCAGCGGCGCTTAACAGTTCACCTGCCATGTTCACTACTGTGCTTTTGCCGTTAGAGCCGGTCACTGCAATAACCGGCTTACGTACACTGCGAGCGAATAACTCAACATCACCAACCACCTCTGTACCGGATGCCAACGCATCCTGAAACACCTGACCTCTGACAGAGACACCCGGACTGACAACCACAGCGCCATAACCGCATAGAAACTCTGACGTTAAGTCATCAGAGAAATGACGCGCATTCATCAAAGCAGGTTCTTGTTCCCGCTGTTGATTGAAGCGATCCACATTGGCTTCAACCACATCAAAAGCAATGCCTGTGCGATTCAGGTAGCGAGCCACAGACATGCCACTGACACCAAGACCGACAATCAGATATTTTGATGTATCGTTAGTCATATCAACGAATCTTTAAGCTGGCCAAACCGATCAGCACCAGAATAAAAGTGATGATCCAAAACCGCACAATGACACGCGGCTCGGGCCAGCCTTTCAATTCAAAGTGATGATGAATCGGTGCCATGCGAAAAATTCTTTTGCCGGTTATTTTGTAGGAGGCAACCTGCATAAAGACGCTGACGGTCTCCATAACAAACACGCCACCCATAATAAAAAGCACCAGCTCCTGCCGAACCAGAACGGCAACCACACCAAGGGCAGCACCTATTGCAAGTGCACCCACGTCACCCATGAAAACCTGCGCCGGGTAAGTGTTAAACCACAGAAAACCCAGACCGGCACCTACCAGACTGGAGCAAAATACTGTTAGCTCTCCAACGCCTGTAATACTTGGAATACCCAGGTACGAAGAAAACACCGCGTGACCGGTTACATAGGCAAACAGTCCCAGCGCCGCTGCCACCATTACCGTTGGCATGATGGCTAATCCATCCAGTCCGTCTGTCAGGTTGACTGCGTTACTGGTTCCAACAATCACAAAGAATGCAAACGGCACAAAGAACAGCCCGAGATACAACGATACATCTTTTACATAAGGAACCAGTAAGCTGACCTCGGCAGAACTACGCGCCGTCAAATAAATAAAAAGCACAGCGGCAAAGGCCGCTACTGACTGCCAGAAAAATTTTGCTGAAGCCGGCAAGCCATCAGAATTTTTCAGCAATACTTTTCGGTAGTCATCAACCCAGCCAATAGCACCGAAGGCTGCGGTGACAAACAAAACCACCCAGACGTATCGCACAGACAGATCAGACCAGAGCAACACGCTGACCCCCACCGCCACCAGAATCATTGCACCACCCATTGTTGGTGTACCGGCCTTGGTTAAATGAGAGCTTGGCCCGTCATCTCTGACACTTTGACCGATGCTTGCTGACTGCAACCACCGAATCATAAATGGCCCGAACATCAGACAGACCAGCAGTGATGTCAGCGCGGCAAAGATGGCTCGCAGTGTTATGTACTGTATGACATCGAAGCCGTCATTAAACTGAGCCAGCCATTCCGATAGTAGCAGCATCACTGGCAGCTCACTCCCCGTTGAGGTAAAGATAAATGCTCAGTGACTGCAGCACATACCTGTTCCATTCTCATCGAACGTGAGCCTTTAACCAGAACAACACAGCTATCACACAACTCCTTTAACAACGCATCAATCAGTAATTGCTGACTCTGAAACCACTCTGCACCCTCGCCAAAACTCTCAACGGTATGCTTTGAAAGTTCACCGTAAGCGAACAACCGCGCTACACCATGAGATTGCGCATAGCTTCCAATCTCACGATGTTCTTTTATTTCATCCACACCAAGCTCAAGCAAATCGCCAAGCGCCATGAATCGGGTGCCGGTAAAATCCTGCAGCACATCAATTGCGGCACGCGTTGAGGCAGGATTGGCATTGTAGGTATCATCAATCACGGTGATATTGTTAGTAAAACTGCTGAAATTCAAGCGCCCTGAAACCGGTGTGGCCGCTGCGAGCCCTTGCCCGATGACTTCCAGTGACACTCCACACGCAAGTGCACACGCTGAAGCTGCAGCTGCATTGGCGACGTTATGCTCACCTGCCAACTGAAAAGTGCAGCTGACTGTTTTATCCTCAAAGCTGATCGATAACGATCCATTTGACTCGCGCTTTGCGCTAACATCACCTTTGCTGCCAAAGGTAATTGACTGTCTGTCGCCACAGACGCCTAACCAGTAATCAGCAAACTGATCATCCGCATTAATTATTGCTATGCCATCAGCAGGCAGGCTTTTGTAGATCCATGCCTTCTCTTCAGCTACTGATCGGGCACTGCCGAAACCTTCAAGGTGAGCCGCTCCTGCATTGGTTATTACAGAAACAGTCGGCTGTACCAGCTCACCTAACCACTGAATCTCACCTTTTGCACTGGCACCCATTTCAACGACTGCGTAGTCGTGGGCCACATCAAGACCCAGCAATGTTTGTGGCACTCCAATATCGTTGTTGTCATTAGCACGTGTCGCGTGAACAACACCAGCTTTGGCAAATACACTGGCAAGCAATTGCTTCACTGTAGTTTTGCCGTTACTACCGGTAATGCCAACAACCGGCGCCGCAAACTGCTGTCGCCACAACATTGAAAATCTGCCAAAGGCAATTCGCGTATCAGCAACCAGTAAAATTGGCACATCAAGCGCCAAATCTGTATCACACACCACAGCGCTTGCGCCCTTTTCTATCGCAGCGTGAGCATAGTCATGGCCATCAAAACTATCGCCACGTAAACAAAAAAACACATCACCTGCAGCAACGCTCCTGGTGTCAGAGCTGAAGCCTTTTATCAGGCAATCTGCGCCAATTAACCGACCCTGCGTTTCACTGGCCAACTTCGATAAAGATACGGGAGTCACAGTGCCTGCCCCGCATATTGCTCAACCACTGCGATGTCACTGAATGGCAGACGTTGATCACCAACCAACTGATAATCTTCGTGGCCTTTACCCGCCACAACAATATAGTCACCTTTAACAGCCTGAGTAATTGCAAGCTCAATCGCAGATTTACGATCTCGTTCCACAGTGACTTTTTGACGGTCATTAAAACCTTTAAGAATATGCGAAACGATCTGATCACCACACTCACTGCGAGGGTTATCGTCTGTAACCACAGATACATCTGCAAACTTCTCAGCAACCGCAGCCATTAACGGGCGCTTACCCTGATCACGATCACCACCGCAGCCGAAAACAACAAACAGCCTGCCATCACAATGACTGGATACAGTGCGAAGAACAGATTCCAGTGCATGCGGATTATGTGCGTAATCAACAATGGCAACTGCACCTTTTTCAAGCATGGTTGCTTGCATGCGGCCTGGCACAGGCTTGAGATTGGTGAGCGATTCAACCGCAAGCTCGGGTGAAATACCCAGTGCAACCAATACGGTAAAAGTTGCTGCAATATTACTGACGTTAAACTCACCCAGCAAGTTGCAACTTACCTGATATGTTTCTGCAGCGTATTGAAGCTCAAAACTCAGGCCGGTCGATTCAGGCACCACATTGCTATAGCAAATATGAAATCCATCGCGCTCACCGGAACGAGCATCTGAGCCGTAGCTGTACACATCTATACCTGGCAACTGCTCAATCAGTGCGGCACCAAATTCATCATCCGTATTGATCACTGCTGCACGAAGTTGCGGCTTGTGAAATAGAGATTTCTTGGCTTCCCGGTAGCTTTGCATATCGCCGTGATAATCAAGGTGATCACGTCCGATATTGGTTAATACCGCAACATCGAAAACAATGCCGTTGACTCGCTGCTGCACCAGCGAATGCGAAGAAACCTCCATAGCCACTGTATTCGCACCGGCATTTAGCATCTCTGCCAGCGCAGATTGCAGCACCACCGCATCAGGCGTGGTCAGACCGGTAGATTGCATTTGATCGCCAAAGCCCCAACCCAGTGTGCCGAGTACACCGCAGTTACTTCGGTTTTGATTAAGCGCCTGACCGAGCAGATGGCACACTGATGTTTTGCCATCGGTACCAGTTACACCCACCACTTTTAAAGCAGAAGATGGATTACCAAAAAACCTGCTTGCAATAACACCACTCTGCGCGCTGAGCTCATCAACATCAAGTAAAACAACAGAAGCGTTTTTCAGCTTTAAACGAACCGCCTCAGTGCAACGCTGATCCTGACTATCGACAAGCACGGCAACAACGCCACTGTCGATCAGCGGATCAATAAAATCCAGCCCGTGTACCGTGTCACCTTGCAGCGCAATAAACAGACTACCCACCGATACAATGCGACTGTCTACATGAACGCCGGTAATTTCGCGCTCATCAACAGGCGATACAACCGCCATACCTTCAAGCACTGCAGATAACTGCATGCTGACTGGCGAGCCATTGTGTGTGGCAGTGCCGATCATTGGGCGACTTGCCCCAGCCCATCAACCGCGATATCAGCGGATGCCTGCTTCCCATAGACCTGCCGGCCATCGGGATTTACATTGCGCATACGCAGCGCACCGGCAAGGATGTTTGAAAAGACCGGCGCTGCAACTTCACCACCAAAATATAACCCCTGAGGCTCGATGATCGAAACAACGGCGACCATATCCGGATTACCGGCTGGCGCCATACCGGCAAACTGGGATATATAACGATCATCCGCGTAGCTGCCGTTTTCAGAGATATGCGTTGTACCGGTTTTACCTGCCACGGTGTAGCCCGGAATGCCTGCGGCTTTACCGGTTCCAGACTGCACCACGGCGTGCAACATCGCGCGAACTTCCTGTGCCACCTCTTCACTGAAGACACGCTCAACACGCGGCTCGCCCTGAAGCTTTTGAAAAGTGACTTCAGGCATCAGACCGTCGTTAGCCAGTGCCGCATAAGCACGCGCCAGCTGTAGTACGGTAGTACTGACACCATAGCCATAGGCCACAGTTGCCTGACGCACAACTGACCACCGCGAGTGATGCGGCAGCTTGCCTGATACAGCACCTGGAAATTCAACCAGCGGAGGCCTGCCAAAACCCAGACGATCAAACGCATTCCAAAGCGTTGACTTATCGAGCTGAAGCGAAATTTTGCTCGCACCGATATTACTGGAATTTTTCAGGATACCGGTCAGTGAAAGCTCACCGTAGTTTTTATAATCGCGAACTACATACTTACCCACGTTAAAACGACCTGGTGCAGTATCAACCACATCATTGAAACCAAAACCACCCTCTTCCAGAGCCGCCGCAATCGTGAACGGTTTGATTGTTGAGCCTGGCTCAAGCACGTCGGTGACTGCACGATTACGCTTGGTACCACCGGCACGCTCAGAGAAACGATTAGGGTTGTAAGATGGCTGATTAACCATCGCCAATACTTCACCTGTGCGAGCATCCAACACAACTGCCGAACCAGACTTGGCGCCATTCCTTTGCACTGCCTGCTTCAGTTCGCGATAGGCAAGGTACTGTATTCGCTTATCTATACTTAAGGTCAGATCCTGACCGGGCCTCGCTTCAGCTACAAGCTCGATATCTTCTATTGCATCACCCAGTACATCAGTGACCACCCGACGTTTACCTGGCTCACCCTTTAACCAATCCTCAAAGGCCATTTCCAGACCTTCCTGGCCCTGATCATCAATATTGTTAAAACCAAGCACGTGAGCGGTGATTTCTCCGCTTGGATAATAACGGCCATACTCACGCTGTATGTTGACACCACTAATCTGACCACGGTCTTTTAGATCCTGAAGTGCCTTTGCAGTACGCGGGTGTACGTGTCGGCGCAGGTAAATAAATTCGCGATTTCTTTCAAGGCCTTTGGCAACGATCTCTCGCAGCCGTGCAGGATCCATCTCAATTGCATAACCGAGAAGATCCATTTTGTTGTCATATTTAGACAACTCGCGCGGGTCGGCCCAGATAGAGTCTATCGGTGAGCTGACCGCCAGAGGTTCACCATTGCGATCAATCAGCATCCCTCTATGCGCTGCCAGTGGCAAGGTTCTGATTTGTCGAACATCACCCTGCGATTGATAAAAACTGCGATCAAGAATCTGCAGTTGAAAAGCACGGAACAGCAATACCATGGCGAGCAAAAAAAATACGCCAAGCACGAACGCGCGTCGACCACCAAGGCCACTGGGGCTTGCGTCACCTGCATCGAAAGAAGTTTGATTAAGTCTCATTTAAGTACAGTTTTTATTTCGCTGTGTTTCGGCAGACGCATTTGCAACTCTTTGGTAGCGATCTCTTCTATGCGGCCATATCGTGCAAGGGTGCTTTCTTCAATCTGCAGCCGGCCCCAGTCAACATTGGCGCGATCAATCGCACTGCTCAATACGCGTGACTGCTTAAACAGCATGCGGCTGTTGTGTTTGCTATAGATCACACCAAGCGCACTAACGATATTGATCGCCAGCAAGCAAAATATGGCCGCACGAATATTGTTCATGACACTCTCTCAGCGACACGCATAACAGATGAACGGGAACGCGGATTGGTATTTATCTCTGCCTGTGATGGTCGAATAGCACCACCGATTCTCTTCAGCACCCATGGCACATCGTTACCGGCAACAGGCAACCCGCGCGGCACATCGGCATTTCGATCCGGCCCGCGAAAAAATCTTTTTACAATGCGGTCTTCAAGCGAGTGGAAGCTGATTACTACAATACGACCACCCGGACGAAGTATTTCAAGACAGCTCCTGAGTGCCAGCTTTAAATGGTCAAGCTCCTGATTGATAAATATCCTTAAAGCCTGAAAACAACGGGTGGCAGGATGCTTGTGCTTTTCCCACCGCGGGTGAGCTGCTTTAATAATTTCAGCAAGCTCCAGTGTGTCTGTTATTGGCTTTTTCTGCACTGCTTCCACCACTCTTCTGGCAATACGTTTTGCATAGCGCTCATCGCCATATTCACGAAAAACATCAGCCAGCTCTTCTGCACTGACTGTTGGCAACCACTCCGACACAGGCTGTCCGCTACTCTGATCCATACGCATATCCAGTGGACCTGACTTATCAAAGCTAAAACCTCGGTCTGCCTGATCCAGCTGTGGTGACGAAACACCCAGATCAAACAGAATTCCGTCCACTGAGTTGCCACCATTACGTTCAGTTACAGCGTCAGCCAGATCGCTGTAGTTGCTCTTCACAATAGAAAACCGCGAATCATCACCGTACATCTGCTGCGCATGATGGATAGCCTGATCATCACAATCGAAAGCCAGTAAGCGACCCTCATCACCAAGGCGATCAAGTATCTGGCCTGAATGTCCGCCCCTGCCAAAGGTTGCATCGATATAAAAACCGTTGTGCATTATGTTAAGTGCTGCAATCGCTTCAGCTGGTAAAACAGAGATATGTTCAGAGCTGGCAGACATCAGAGAGTGAAACCTATATCCATACGCTCAGCGCTGCTGGATCGCAACTCATCAGCAAACTCCTGTTCGTCTTTCTCACTCGTTTGTAACCAAACATCTTCCGCCCACAGTTCAAACTTCTCACCATGACCCACAAGTGCTGCGTTTTTTTCCAGCCCGATCTTTTCACGTGATGACTGCGGAATAAGAACCCTGCCGTTGCTATCCATATCCACCTCATACGTATTTGCATACAAAATTCGTTGAAAGGACCTGAAGGTTGACGATCGATCTTTCACTGCATCCATTTTCTGTTTGCACTGCACCCATTCGTCATATGGATAAATGGGCAGACATTTGTCCATCGGGTTGTAGGAAATCATCAACTTGCCTTCACACATCTCATGCAGCAGGGCGCGATGGCGGGCAGGAATTGCAATCCGTCCCTTAGCGTCCAGCGTCAGTGTGGTTGTGCCTGAAAACATTTAAATGAGTAGAAGTTCTTTGAGCGGAGCGTTCGCCACTTCAGCCCACAAGGACCCACATGACTGATCAGTAACTCCACTTTATATACCACTCATTCACTTTACAAGTTACAAACGCCCCCTTTTGGCAAAATATCGAGCCAAGACAATGGCTTAGGGAAATACTTACAGAAAAGACTAAAACAAAGAATTTGATCTAAATCAGCCGCTTAAAGATGGAAGCTACAATTTACGTTAGAAAATCGCAAGAAATGCACATCAACCCCTCGCCAAAGAAGGGCATTACACGAACGTAAAAGTGAGCCTGCCAAAGTTCTCGGCAAGACAGATTGGGATTTGCAAAGACGCAGCAGAAATGCGCGAAGGCCAGACCACACGCCAGACAGTCAGCAGGACCTGCCACACCATGCAGCAAGCGGCCGCTGAGCAGAGAATGACTGCCGACAAAATTCGCGGATGAACTCTGTAGGTAGGTCATGAAATAAATGAGTGGGGAGCCAGCCATAAGCCGGGTTCTGTCATGGACAGCCATTCATCTCGAATACGCGTCACCACGTATCTCTAGCGATCTACCCGGAAGCATCGTGGGCCACGACATTGCTTCCCTATTTGATCTTGCTCCGAGTGGGGTTTACCTTGCCGCTGAATGTTACCACCAGCGCGGTGCGCTCTTACCGCACCCTTTCACCCTTACCGGTTGCTGCGAAATTTCACAACAACGTAGGCGGTCTGCTCTCTGCTGCACTTTCCGTGGGTTCACACCCCCCAGGCGTTACCTGGCACTCTGCCCTGTGGAGCCCGGACTTTCCTCTATCGATAAAATCGACAGCGACTGCCTGGCTAACTCCCCGCTGCATCGTACAGTTAAGCGGCATCACACCACAACATCCATTTGGATCTTTATTTCCATCGAGACAACCTGAACCACTAACGTCCGAGCACTGTCACAGCCTGTTACTGTCACGCCTGACTTTTATGCGTAAGCAGTAATGCCGATTTCTTAACAAGGTTCGCTATATTCCTGTGACACCTCTTACCACAATCCTGTCCCGGAGTAATGCCATGACCATGCGGCAAAAGTTCGTCGTGTTTGCGATTGCAGCACTTGTAGCCGTTTTTCTGTTAAGCCTGCTTTGGGGGCCTGTGCTTTGGCTACTGGTAGTGCTGTTACCAGTGATCGCACTGGGCATTTTTGATATGTACCAGACCCAACACTCGATCCGCAGGCTATATCCGTTTCTCGGGCGCTTTCGCTACATGCTTGAGTCTGTTCGACCGGAAATACAACAGTACTTTGTTGAATCGGACACTAACGGTACACCGATCAGTCGCGAGTATCGCTCATTGGTCTATCAGCGCGCCAAGGGTGATCGCGACACCCGACCTTTCGGCACCATCTTCGATGTTAATCGCAACGGCTATGAGTGGCTTAATCACTCAATGAACCCGAATGACACAGTTGAAGTCTGTTACCGGGTAAAGTTTGGTGGAGATCAGTGCAAGAAGCCGTATATGGCATCACCACTGAATATCTCCGCAATGAGTTTCGGGTCTTTAAGCAGCAACGCTGTCAGAGCACTGAACAAAGGTGCGAAGATTGGTGGATTTGCGCATAACACAGGTGAAGGCAGCATCAGCCCGTATCACCTTGAACACGGTGGTGATCTGATCTGGCAAATCGGCACTGGCTATTTTGGCAGCCGCAAAAAAGACGGTGGTTTTGATCCTGAGTTATTCAAAACCAACGCAAATCGTGATCAAGTAAAAATGATAGAAATAAAACTTTCACAAGGTGCGAAGCCCGGTCACGGTGGCATTTTGCCTGCCGCAAAACTCACCGAAGAGATTGCAGAAATTCGCGGCGTCCCAATGGGATCGGACGTTGTATCTCCCGCTTCGCATACTGCTTTCAGTAACCCGCTTGAAATGATGCATTTCATCAATCAGCTACGGGAGCTGTCGGGCGGCAAACCGATTGGCATCAAGTTTTGTCTTGGCAATCGCTCAGAGCTGCTTGCCATCTGCAAAGCGATGCTCGAGACTGGAATTACACCGGACTTCATTACAGTTGATGGTGGCGAGGGTGGCACAGGCGCCGCCCCAACTGAAATGACAAACTCGGTGGGTACACCGTTAAAAGACGGTTTAATCGCTGTTAACAACGCACTCATTGGCTGCAACCTGCGTGACAAAATACGCATCATCGCAGCGGGAAAAATATTCTCTGCATTCCATCTGATAAGAGCCATAGCACTGGGCGCTGATACCGCAAACTCGGCACGCGGCATGATGTTGGCACTGGGATGCATTCAATCGAGAACCTGTAATACAGACCACTGCCCGACAGGTATTGCGACCCAGAATCCAAACAGAGCAATCGCACTTGATGTCACTGACAAAGGACAACGGGTTGCAAACTATCACCATGCAACCGTGACTCATCTGGCGGAGCTTATTGCAGCAGCCGGTCTAAACACACTGGAAGAGCTTGAACCTTGCCATATCAACAGACGCATCAATGGTACGGATGTCAGAACCTACGAAGACTTATACCCGACCCTTCAGGCAGGCTGTCTGCTTCAGGATGCAACACGACCTGAGCACTGGCAGCGTGACTGGCAGCGCGCCCGCTCGAATAGCTGGACCTAATAGCGGCGCATAAGCCATACACATTGATTGCCAAGCAGGGTACCGGCTTATCCGGTACCCACCGACCCGTAGAACCAGACCCGTAGAACCAGACCTATAGAACAAGACCTGTATCAATCTATATAAATAGTTGGATACCGATTCGATTCGGCAAGAAAGAACAACAGGGTCACTGCTTACCCCTGCTCTTTCTGCTGCAACAACCACTGATAAAGCTCTTTCGCAGGCAGGCCGCAATAGTTTGCGACAATTTTGGCAGCACGCTTTGGTGGTATCTCTTTCGCCACATCAGTCAGCAGACTTTGAATTTCTACATTAAATGATTTACTCGACTGCGGCGCTCCGGATACCACCACAACAAACTCACCCTTTTGACAATCCGCATCATCTTCAATGCGCTGCATCACTTCACTGATCGATCCGTGATAAAAGCTTTCAAACGCCTTGGTGACCTCTCGTGCTACACAAATCAAGCGATCACCTAACACTGCGTGCATATCTGCAAGCGCGGATTTGATGCGGTGTTTTGATTCAAAAAACACTATGGTTGCAGCTTCTGTCTGCAAACTCTGCAATGCCTTGACACGCGCAGCGGATTTGGCCGGCAGAAACCCCTCAAACAAAAAGCGATCAGTTGGCAAGCCACAGACAGAGAGCACCGCTGTCAGTGCAGATACGCCGGGCACCGGACTGACCGGCAATCCCTTCTGCTGACAGGCGGCGACAATCCGATAACCGGGATCACTGATCAATGGTGTACCGGCATCCGAGACAAGACCAATTGCCAAACCCTCCTGCAACTGCGCCATTATCTCGGGAATGCGATCGGACTCATTATGATCGTGCAGCGAGCGCAACTGCGGAGCAACACCCAAATGCGAGCAAAGCCTTGCGGTGTGGCGGGTATCTTCCGCGTACAGCACATCAACGCTGGCGATAACTTCGCGCGCGCGCTGCGTGATGTCTGCAAGATTACCAATCGGCGTTGCAATAACATGAAAAACGCCTTTTCTGACAGACATAGTACAATGCTCCACGTGGGGGCTATGGTGTGACTCTACACCACTGCTAATGGTGTGAAAGTCTTCAGTAAACAAGCCCTTACAAATTAGTGTACGGCCAACGTACGACTTGATCCAACCGGCCTGGCAAACTCTCTTTACCAGCCGACCACAGGAGTTATCTCAGTGCTATCCATCGCTGAACGCAACCACCAAAGCACCGCTTTGCCGCTGCTATGGCCAGTATCAAAAATACGGATATTGCTGTTTATCAGTCTGAGCCTGTCAATATTCGGCTGCAGTTTCAATGCGGCGCCGAGACCGCAAATAAGCGAACCTGTGGCCGTTTTAGCCAGCCCTCAGCTTGCCAGCCCTCAGCTTGCCAGTCAGCAGCTTGCCAACGGCGAAACCGCCATGGCTGCAGCCACCTATGAAAAACTCGCTGCTACTGAAACAGACCCGGCACTAAAGCAGGAGTATCTGCTGCAAGCCACCGAACTTTACTTTGACAGTGAATTGTACAACGAAGGAACGCGTTTGTTTGCAACGCTGCCGACGTCTGCCAAAACAGCGGCAATACAAACCAGATTGCAGGTTCTTTCAGCGTACAACCTGCTGGCACAGGGCAACCACCAACAGGCAATCACCCAGCTACCGGCGCTGCGTACAATTACCGACCGCATTGCACGAATCAGGTCTCTGGAATTGCAATCACGTGCCTACCAATTGCTGAGCCAGCCAGAGCAGTCATTAAAAGCCCGTATACTGCTTGAAAGCAATCTCACCTCGCCACAGTCGCTGACAGTAAACCGAACAAAGATTGCTTCGATGCTTTCCAGCATTGACCTGGACGGACTACGCGCCATGGCACGTACGCCTGGTGGTTCAGTCTACAGAGGCTGGCTCGAATACTCTGCCGTGCAACGGCAACAAACTACACTGGCGCCAGAGTTATTTATCAGGCGCACACAAGCCTGGAAAGCGCGTTACCCCGATCATCCAGCAGCCTCTCTTGACGTGACCGGCACACAGGTCGTTGGCGCTGATGCACAGGCAATAGGGACACAACAGGTTGCTCTGCTGTTACCACTCAGCGGTCGCTTCAGTGCGGTAGGAGAAGCAATCAAAACCGGCTTCATCGCAGCCAGATTTCAGGATGGCGGCACAGGCAATATAAAACTGTATGACACAGCCAGCGATACAGCCACCGCGATCCGCCAGTATGGAGTCGCCACTGCAGAGGGCGCATCACTGATCATTGGTCCACTGGATAAATCAGCGGTTATTAATCTGACCGCAGGCAACAGAATCGCCGTACCTACTCTGTCATTAAACTACATTGGTGAAGAAATGGCAGGTAATCAGAATTTGTTTCAGTTTGGGCTGCTGCCTGAAGATGAAGCACGTGACGCCGCCCGCTACGCTTCAAACCAAAACTATAGCAAAGCCATTGTGATTACCTCTGACACACCAATCAGCCAACGCCTCGCAGCGGCTTTTGAAGCAGCCTTCACCGAGGCTGGCGGTACTGTTCTGGCTACAGACACAATTGATTCTGAAGCATTTGATTACTCGGAACAGCTTACCCGGATACTCGATATTAATTCGAGCAATGCACGTAAACGCCAGATCGAAAGATTACTGGGCGAGTCTGTCGAGTTCGAACCTTCAATACGTAAAGACATCGATGTGATTTTTATGGCGGTAGATTCTGAGCAGGCATTGCTGCTACGGCCTCAGCTGCAATTCCATCATGCAGGTAAACTGCCACTGCTGAGCACCTCACAAATATTCAGTGGCGAAGCTGATGCAAACAGAGATGGTGACCTCACCGGCATTCGATATAACGAAATCCCATGGATTCTTTCAGACGCCAACACGGGTTCTGCGCTGTATAGCAGCATTAGTGTTAATCATCAGGGCAGTATTCAGAAACTGATTGCATTGGGGATTGACGCGTATCGCCTGCACCAGCAACTCGGCAATATGCGACTCGATCCGGCACTGTCATTAAATGGCAAAACCGGCGCATTAAGTCTTGCAGAAGGCAATCGCGTCAGCCGTCGGCTTGAATGGGCAGAGTTTCAGGAAGGTGTTCCGGTCAGAATTTCAGGTGCACTCCCGGTAGACACCGTACTGCCGCCACTTAAGGGTGAACTCTAGTAATTTGCAAACCCGTGAAATATAACCCTGCGCGGTTTCAGAAGTCCTACCGCGCAGGCGCTCGCAACAATCAATCATCCGAACGTTATACCACCTGGCGGTTCACTGAAGTACAAGTGGCAGGTAACTATGAAATCTATGGAACGAGGCGAGCTGAATGAACAGATCGCTCTGCAGTACCTCGCGGCACAGGGGTTAAAGCTGGTCACCAGCAACTACCATTCGCGCTACGGTGAGATCGATCTCATCATGCTCGACAAAAAAATGTTGGTTTTCATCGAAGTGCGCTACCGACGCAACAATCACTTCGGCGGCGCTGCGATGAGTGTCACACCTGACAAGCAACGTAAAATAGCAAAGACGGCGCTACAGTTTATTCAGCGAAATAAAAAAACCGAGTGGCAATGCCGGTTTGATGTGGTGGCAATTGGCGAGACTGAGACACGATGGATAAAGAGTGCGTTTGACTCACCGTTAGCCTGATCATTGGCCTAACCGCTGGCGTGACTGACAACCCCGACCCTTTGACCACAGGGACGTGCCGTGAGACGACTAAAATAAAACTACTTGATCACCTTGAGGTGCGGACCGCCTTTTTTGTTTTTCCCCGACTTGCTCTTACCGGAATCGCTTTTGCCTGGGGTGCTACCTTCGGGCCTGGTGTCATCAGAGTTGTGACCGGCATGCTTGTCTTTAGACTGACCCGTTTCAGGTGCTGCCGCTTTGCCGGTATCTGCCTTTTTATCGATCGCACTGGAATGAGTTACACCAGTGCCGGAAGATGACCCCTGCCCTACGGCTTCCAGCTGGACTCTCTTCTTTGATCCATCCTGTGCTGGCTCGTTGCTTTCGTCAAACATCATTCCCTGGCCGTTCTCTCGTGCATAAATTGCGCGAACGCTATACACGGGCACGACAATCGACATCGACTGCCCGCTAAAACGAGCGCTGAACGTGACTTCTTCATTAGTCATCAACAAGCCGCTAGTTGCACTTGGACTGATGTTCAGAATGATGCGGCCAAGCTCGTCGAGATAATCCTCAGGGACGATCGTGCCTCTTTTTTTGGCATCGACCATCAGGTACGGAGTCAGATCATTATCGACAATCCACTCGTAGATCGCACGAATCAGATAAGGCTGACTGGAGGTCATGTCAGAGGAATTGTTATTGTCAGAGGTCACTTGCTCTTTATACGCTCAGAGGTTGCCACCGGCCTAGCGCATTTCGCGCTCGCTCTCGGTAAGACTAAGTTGAAAACCTTCACGATCGAACAAACGCTTTGCATATTTCGTGACAGCTGAGGCCTTTGAGGGCAGCTCGATCCCATAATGATTGAGACGCCACAACATTGGAGCAACAGTGGCGTCAACCAGCGAGTATTCCTCACTGAGGAAAAACGGCTTTAACTCAAAGACGCTGGCAGAATCAATCAAAGAGTCGCGCAACTTTGCCCGAGCCTGGTCGGCCTTCTTTTTATCATCACTCTCAATAATTGGCAGCAAGTCGTACCAGTCACGCTCTATGCGAAACAGCGCCAGTCGCGAGCGCGCTCTTGAGACAGGGTCTACAGGCATCAGCGGTGGATGAGGAAAACGCTCATCCAGATACTCAGAGACCACCCTTGAGTCGTAGAGCACCAGATCCCGATCAACCAATGTTGGCACTGTGTTGTACGGGTTCAGGTGCAACAGATCGTCCGGCTTGTTATCAGGGTCGACATCTTCGATCTCTACCGTGATGTCTTTTTCAAACAGGACAATGCGCACCCGATGACTATGTATTGAACTCGGATCCGAGTACAAAGTCATTACTGACCTGCGCGTCACAGGTGCTGTCACGTTATCTACGCTCATAATTATAAAAGACTATCCCAACGCATTATAGAAACCCTGACCCGTGTTAACCGCAGGCTGCTGAAACTCAACATCCCGCTAGTTGTTGTGAGGAATATCTTTCCAGTATTCCTTCTTAAGCAACACTGCAAGAACCAGAAACAGGAACAGGAACAGCATGACTTTGATTCCCAGAGAATGCCGGGCTTCCTTACTCGGGTCGCCGAGGTAATCGAGGAAGCTTACCAGATCACTGATAGTAGCGTCATATTCTTCAGCGGATAGTTTTCCTTCAGTGACTTGCTGAAATCCGTCTAAAACCTTATGCCCTGCACCATCATCGTGGTAAACCGGCTGCTGCCAGCCTTGTAAATCAGCGAGCACGTGAGGCATGCCAACGTTTGCGTAGACAGTGTTGTTAGCACCCAAAGGTCGTGATTGATCAAGATAGAACGACTTCATGTAAGTGTAGAGCCAGTCCGACCCGCGCGACCGGGAAACCAGCGCCAGGTTAGGAGGCACTACACCAAAAGCGGTTTTTGCATAGTCTGCCGACATATTGCTACCAATCAGCTCACCAATCTTGGTTTGCTCACCATTCGCATCTGTTGTGAAAACCAGATTTTCAAGTACGTCTTTTTCTGAAAGCCCAAGGTCTTCCGCGAGTTGTGCATAACGGTGGTAGTCCGCCGTGTGGCATCCCTGGCAATAATTCACGTAGGTACGCGCACCGCGCTGCAGAGCGCGATCAGTACGTACCGGTGAAAAATGCTCCAGCTCAACACCGCTGTCACCAGCGGTGTAGGCAAACTGCGGCGTACCGGCAACAAGGCCAGCCACCACAAGTGAGGCTACTGCTTTGAGTGCTTTCGCTGAATTGCGAGATACAGAGAGATTGTTTAATAGATTCATTAGTAATTCACCCTCTCTGGTACCGGCTTGGTCTTTTCGTTCTTACTGATAAAGAACAGGGCGATAAAGAACCCGAAGTAAATTACAGAGCACAGTCGCGAAATAAACGTGCCGACCGGGGTTACCGGCTGCAGGCCGTAGTAACCAAGTACCAGGAATGAAATCACAAACGCTGCCAGAATCACCTTATAGGCAGTTGATCGATAGCGGATCGAACGCACCGGATTTCGATCTATCCATGGCAGGAAGAACAAAACGGCAATCGCTGCAAACATTGAAATAACACCCAGCAGCTTGATCGGGATTGCACGCAGAATCGCGTAGTACGGTGTGAAATACCATACCGGGGCAATATGCTCAGGCGTCTTTAGAGGATCAGCCGGAACAAAATTAGCGTGCTCCAGAAAGTAACCACCCATTTCAGGTGCAAAGAACACAATCGCGAAAAAGATAATTAAAAATACCGCCACACCGATCATGTCTTTGACCGTGTAGTACGGATGGAACGGGATGCCATCGAGTGGCTTGCCATCGGCACCTTTGACTTTTTTGATGTCCACGCCGTCAGGGTTATTCGAGCCGACTTCATGCAGCGCAATAATGTGCACAAATACCAGCCCGACAAGCACCAGCGGCATGGCAATAACGTGCAATGCAAAGAAACGGTTCAGTGTGGCATCTGACACAACATAGTCACCACGCAACCATAGAGTAATGGCATCACCGACGAATGGAATCGCACCAAACAGCGAAATAATCACCTGTGCACCCCAGTAAGACATTTGCCCCCATGGCAGCAGATAACCCATGAAGGCTTCCGCCATCAGCATCAGGTAGATCAACATACCGAAGATCCACAGTAACTCACGCGGCTTTTTATAGGAGCCATACATGATGGCGCGCATCATGTGCAGATAGACCACAACAAAAAACATTGAGGCACCGGTTGAGTGCATATACCTGATCAGCCAACCCCAGTTAACATCGCGCATGATGTATTCAACTGACTTGAACGCCAGGTCTCCATCAGGCTTGTAGTTCATGGTCAGGAAGATACCGGTGACGATCTGAATCACCAGAACTAGTAACGCAAGAGACCCAAAGTAGTACCAGAAATTAAAGTTCTTCGGTGCGTAGTACTGACCGACGTGTTTGTTCCAGGTCGCGGTAAGCGGAATACGCTCGTCGATCCACGCCATGGTGTTGCTGATTTTGCTCATCAGGCCTGCTCTCCATCTTCACCGACAAGAATCACCGTATCTGACACAAAGCTGTAAGGTGGCACCGTCAGATTGGTTGGCGCAGGAGCGCCCTTGTATACCCGGCCGGCAATATCAAACTTTGATCCGTGGCAGGGGCAGAAAAATCCACCCTTCCAGTCAGCACCTAAATCAATCGGCGCGACATCAGGTCGGAAAGTTGGCGAACAACCCAGATGGGTACAAACGCCGGACATGACGAGCACTTCGGGCTTGATGGATCTGTAGGTGTTTTTCGCATAGTCCGGCTGGTCAGACTTGTCTGATTCGACATCACGCAACTCCCCGCTGACTGCCTCAAGGCCTTCCAGCAACTCAGGGGTACGGCGCACCACCCAGACCGGCTTACCACGCCATTCAACAACTACCCGCTGCCCGGGCTCAAGCTTGCTGATATCAACCTCAACCGGTGCGCCAGCCGCGCGGGCTCGTGCACTGGGTGACATTGAAGACACAAATGGTATCGCCAGAGCGAGCGCTCCAGCCGCGCCGACAACCCCGGCACCGGTGGTTAGCAATCTTCGCCTTTTCTCATCTACTGCCGGGGTGCCTGCCCCGCTGGAAGCAACATTGTCTGCTGCCATAGGATGCTCCAAATGTTTAAATAGAAACTGATTGCCGCGTTGCACATGTAACCTGCAACGCGCGCTTATATTCTGGTGAATTCCCGACTGGGAGAACTCTGTACCGGTAGCCACTGGTGGTTACCGTTGCAAATTTTTCTAATTGCCACCTGGAACCCCCGGGGCAAGCCATCGTGCAAACCATCGCCATTGCGCCAACGCAAGTGAGCCATCTGTTGCATGCCGTCGGCAGTATTCTTCCGTGTGTAGCACTGCCAGCATTACAATCCGTGTACGGCGGTTAACCTGCCTAAGCCTGGCAACGCCAACAGCTTGTAGCAAACTCCAAAATAATATCACAGAACGCCGGAAATGCTTAAGTGATGCAAGCTAACATTCACCGGCAATCGGATTATTCGTGGCATTTAAAGCTTCAGGCACCTGCCGCCGCGCCTGAACAACAACCGGACATCCAATAACTATTCCACGCCGACTCGCTGACGGGGCAGTCAGCAAAAAAATCACTAAAAAATGCCTAATACACTGATGAGGCTGTGATCAGCTATCTGAACCGATTCAGATAACCCTGCCCCACTCGCACCATGTATTTCGATGAAATTGGGTCAAACACTATCAGCGACTGATCAATCAGATTTATATCTCAACTCTGCAGAAACGGCGTGAGCCTCCAGACCTTCCGAACGAGCCAGCACGGCTGCAGTGAGTCCGAGCGTCCTGGCACCAGTACGAGAGCAACTGATAATGCTGCTGCGCTTTTGAAAATCATAAACTCCGAGCGGGCTGGAAAATCGCGCAGTACCAGAGGTTGGCAACACGTGATTTGGCCCGGCACAGTAATCACCGAGTGCCTCAGCCGTATAGCGACCCATAAAAATCGCGCCAGCGTGGCGGATATTTTCCAGCAGTTTCTCCGGATGCTCAACAGACAGCTCCAGATGTTCTGGTGCAATTTTATTGATCAGTTCAACCGCCTGATCAAGATCAGTGACATCAATAAAGCAGCCGCGATCCTTCATCGACTGCCTGATCGTGTCTGCCCGAGGCATCTTTTCGATCAGCCGATTCATAGCCTGCAGCACCCGCTCAATGAACTCTGCATCGTCACTAATCAAAATCGCCTGAGCCAGTTCATCGTGTTCAGCCTGTGAAAACAGATCTGCCGCTATCCAGTCGGGATCTGTACCGCCATCGCAGACCACACAAATTTCTGACGGACCGGCGATCATGTCGATGCCGACTTTACCAAACACCGCACGCTTGGCGGTCGCCACATAAATATTACCCGGGCCGACTATCTTGTCTACTGCCGGTACTGACTCGGTACCGTAGGCAAGTGCGGCGACGGCCTGCGCTCCGCCAATAGTAAAGACGCGATCAACTCCGGCAACACAGGCCGCAGCGAGGACCGCATCATTCAGAACGCCATCCGGTGCAGGCACTACCATGATCAGCTCGCTGACACCGGCGACCTTCGCTGGTATTGCATTCATTAATACAGAGGATGGATAAGCCGCTTTACCGCCAGGCACATACAGACCCACTCGATCCAGTGGCGTCACGCGCTGACCAAGCACGGTGCCGTTGTCTTCTTCGTAGCGCCACGACTCACCCAACTGTTTTTGATGAAAATCGCGTATCCGCTGCGCTGCCTGCTGCAGTCCTTCAGCGATGTCCGACGGCAATCGCTCAAGTGCCTGTGCCAACGACTCCTGCGATAAAGACAGCGCTGACGATTCAGTGATGTTTCTTCGATCCAGCTGATTAGTGAAGTTAATCAGCGCAGCGTCACCCTCACTGCGTACCTTTGCGACAATGTTATCGACAGTCGCATTGACCGTGGCATCTGAAACGCCTTCCCACGCGAGTATTTGCTGCAATCGATCAGCAAAGTCAGGCTGGGTTGTTGTCAGTCGATTGGTGGTAATCATTAAATCTTTAACCGTGCTGTCTGCGCGCTGCGACCGCCTGCGCCAGTTCTGTCAGCATTTCTTCGGTATCCTGCCAGCCAACGCATGGATCAGTAATGCTCTGGCCTTTGGTTAAAGGCTCACCGGGCTTGTGATCCTGCCTGCCTTCAATCAGATTGCTTTCGATCATGACGCCGATGATACGTTTATCACCATCACTCAGCTGACTGCAAATATCGCGGCAAACATAACGCTGGCGTTTAAAAATTTTACGACAGTTGGCATGACTGCAATCAATCATAACGTTAGACCTGACGCCGGCCTTTTCCATCATCGCAGAGGCATCGTCCATGCTTGCAGCATCATAGTTGGTATGCGGTCCGCCGCGTAAGATCAGATGGCAATCATTATTACCAGCGGTGGCAAAAATAGCGCTGCCACCTTCTTTGGTAACCGATAAAAAGTGATGTGGTCTTGAAGAAGAACAGATCGCATCAACTGCGATCTGCACACTGCCACCGGTTCCGTTTTTAAACCCGACCGGCGCAGAGATACCGGATGCAAGCTCACGATGCCCCTGACTTTCAGTGGTACGTGCGCCAATCGCACCCCAGCCAACCAGATCGGCAATATACTGCGGACTGATAAGATCAAGAAATTCACTGCCAGCCGGCAAACCCAGCTTGTTGATGTTACGGAGTAACTCGCGAGCAGTGCGCAGGCCGCGGTTGATCTGAAAACTGTCATCAAGGCCGGGATCATTGATCAGCCCTTTCCAGCCAACAGTGGTGCGTGGTTTTTCAAAGTAAACCCGCATCACTACCAGCAGGTTATCTGCAACCGTTGGCGCGAATGCCGCGA
The DNA here is from genome assembly GCA_938007995.1 of uncultured Granulosicoccaceae bacterium. Classification (GTDB taxonomy): domain Bacteria; phylum Pseudomonadota; class Gammaproteobacteria; order Granulosicoccales; family Granulosicoccaceae. The sequence goes on from CALLLW010000061.1 coordinate 59,684, forward strand.
GCTTCTCGGCATACTCAACCCCGGCTTCGGGATCATGAATCGAACAAGGGCCAACCACTACCACCAGCCGATCATCTTCACCATGCAGAATTCGATGAATACCGGAGCGGGCTCCCTGCACTGTTTTCGCAATTTCGTCCGTGACGGGCAAATCGGCAATCAGGCTGGCTGGTGAGATAAGCTCTTTCAGCTCTTTGATACGCAGATCATCGGTGTTGTACTGCGCAGTTTGTTGGTTCATGTGTTTGTTGTCCGATGCAGAATTTTAAAAACGCGGCTGGCTGATTTATAAAGTATGGCCGGTTGAAGTTTTGCTTATCGATTAACGGTTAATTTTTTCCGACAACGCCGGATAAATCATCAATGAGTTGATGGATAGTCTGATGCTTAATTTTCATTGATGCCTTGTTGACGATAAGCCTTGAGCTAATCTGGTGTATCGGCTCGCCGATTACCTGCAAGCCGTTTGCGGCCAGTGTTGCACCAGTTTCCATGATATCAACAATGACATCCGCCATACCCACAAGGGGCGCCAGTTCCATCGAGCCGTAGAGCTTGATGATCTCGACCTGTTGGCCACGGCGGTCAAAAAAGTCCCTCGCCACTTGCGGGTATTTGGTTGCAACCTTGAGCATGCCGGAACCGTCGATACCAGCCCCCTGCCTTCCCGCCACCACCAGTTGGCAGACACCAATACCGAGATCGAGCGGCTCGTAGATACCCCTGCCAGTGTGCTCCAGCAGCACATCCTTGCCGGTCACGCCTATATCTGCACCGCCGTACTCGACATAGGCAGGCACGTCACTGGCGCGAACCAGCAATATCTTTGTATCCGGCTGATTGGTATCCACCCTAAGCTTGCGCGTTGTCTCGGCATCTTCAGCGGGAACAATGCCTGCAGCTTCTAGCAAAGGCAGCGTAGATTTTAATATTCTGCCTTTAGTAAGTGCGATGGAGAGCGGCTGACGCATTAGGTTAACTAGACACTGACGCGCTGAATTTTTGCACCAAGCGCATTGAATTTGTCTTCAATCCGCTCGTAGCCGCGATCAATGTGATACACGCGCTGCAGATGTGTTTCGCCCTCGGCTATTAACCCTGCAATGACCAAAGACGCAGAGGCTCTTAAATCAGTTGCCATGACAGGCGCGCCTGTTAGCTTTCTCACTCCTCGTGAAATAACTGTGTTGCCACTCACCTTCAGATCAGCGCCCATGCGCTGCAGCTCCTGCACGTGCATAAAGCGGTTTTCAAATATGGTTTCTGTGATAGTTCCGGCGCCCTCGGCAACTGTGTTTAAAAGCGTAAACTGCGCCTGCATATCTGTCGGGAATGCGGGATAAGGTGCTGTACGAATATCAACAGCGCGCGGTCTTTCAAAGCGACAGCTAACGGTGATGTCTGTGCCATCAATGTGCAGATCTGCACCGGCTTCATCAAGCTTATGCAGTACCGAATCAAGCGTATCCGGCTGCGTGTCCTGAACCGTCATTTTGCCACCACTGACAAGGGCTGCGACCAGAAAAGTACCGGTCTCGATTCTGTCGGGCACTATTCGGTAGTGACAGCCAGTGAGTCGATCTACGCCATTAATGGTGATCGTATCTGTACCAGCGCCCTGGATATCAGCACCCATGCCGATAAGAAAGTTTGCCAGATCCACTACCTCTGGTTCGCGAGCTGCGTTTTCCAGTACCGTTGTGCCCTCTGCCAGGGTTGCCGCCATCAGCAGATTCTCGGTCCCGGTCACGGTAACCGTGTCGAAATGTATGGTCGCACCCTTCAGCTTCTTGCAGTGCGCTCTTATATACCCTGCCTCAAGCGTGATATCAGCGCCCATGGCTCGCAGACCGTTAATATGTAAATCGACTGGTCTGGCACCGATCGCACAGCCGCCCGGCAATGAGACTACCGCTTCACCAAAGCGCGAGAGTAGCGGCCCGAGCACCAGAATCGAAGCACGCATGGTTTTCACCAGTTCGTACTCTGCCTCGCATTTATTCACGCCCGAGGCATCTGCCTCAATCATCATGTTGTCGCCAAGCGTGAGCCGCACCCCCATCCGACCGAGCAGGGTCATTGTGGTGGTAACGTCATTCAGATGTGGCACGTTTTCGAGTGTCACCGTGTCATCGCACAACAGTGTGCCTACCAGAATGGGTAACACAGCGTTCTTGGCGCCAGAGATGCGCACGCAGCCGCTGAGCGGTTGGCCACCGCTGATGATCAGTTTGTCCATTTATTTTGAATCGCAATGCAGAGGAGTGACGTTGCCGTGATCCCGGACAGATAGCCCAATGGCAAAGCAGTTGCGCAGGCCGCGAACGACCGCGCCGCCAATGATAGCGGAAGATAAGACCAATCCCAACCGCTCGTCGTATCTGTTTTCAGACAATGGCCATGATTCAAAGATTCTACGTGGCTTTGTTGATCGACACGTGTTGCCTGAAAACGGCTAAAGTAAGCGAGGAGTACCAGCGCGCAAGCTACTGCGCGAGAGGATCTATACAGGCAGGACTGCGCGCGCGGATGCTGCGACGACTGGCAAGCAACCACCGCAGCAAACCCGCAAATTACTCGTTGTTCTTCGCCCGAAGTGTGTCGATCAGGCCACTGACGCCGCCCTGCTTGATTTGGCTACTGAATTCAGACTGATAGCTTTTCACCAGGCTAACGTTCTCAACTTCAATGTCATAAACAAGCCAGTTGTCCGGTTCTGACTTGGTGGTTCTGAGCTTGTAGTCAACCGGAATCTTCACGTTGGCATCGTCGAAATACGTTTTCACCACTGCGATCCTGTCATCATTTTCGGTTGCCTGGTGCGGGAGTATTTCGAGCTTTTGCCCGGAGTACTCACCGAGTGCGGTGGTGTAGGTGTTGAGCAGGAGTTCGCGGAACTCTGAAACCAGCGCATCGCGCTCTTCTGCAGATGCTCCTTTCCATGCATTTGCACCAAGTGTAATTTTTGTCATCGTGGCGAAGTCGATATGAGGCAGCACTTCAGTATCGATTTTTGAACGTACAAAGTTGCTGTCATTTTTTGCTTCCGGGCTGCTCAATGCCGAAATCATGTCGCCGGTTATCTTCCGCACCAACTCTTCCGCCGGATGAGCCAGGACAACCGCTGGCAGCAGCCCGGCAACCAGTAATAGAGCACGAACAAATTTCATAAAGATCTCCTGTTTCTCAGGCTTCGAATTTAACCGAGGCCCACTTTATATTTTTCAAGGTGACGGCTGCGTGTTGACGACCGGATGCCAGAGCATGTTACCAGCAGCTGAGGCAGCGCTGGCGTGTAAAACCAGCATTTCACTGAGTAATAATTTCGGGTTTTGTTCCAACAAACTCAAGCCGTAACGACCCAGTGCCGGCTGGCACTGCATCCCAGACTGCCGACAATGCTAATTCGTTACGCCCAAACCCCAGCTTAATCAAGGAATTAGTTGATCTGCGCTGGTTTTACAACCTTACTGGGTGCTCATAAGAACTTTGATATCTGATCGTTTTCGCAGGTAGAATTCGGGTCTCAACGCCGGACCAGCTAGCATAGAGGCTACACGGGCATCTCCAATCCATGAATCACCAGGTAATTCGACGCAGGCTCTTCAGAGTGATCAGTGCGCTACTGATCGCCGTGACACTATCAGCGTGCGCGACCAAAGGCCCGCCAGGCGCACCGATTAAAGATCCGCTTGAATCTGCCAACCGGGCCATCTTTTCCTTCAACGATAAGGTGGATCGCTATGCACTCAAGCCCGTAGCCACGGGCTACCGGAAAATCACCCCGCCACTGATCAGAACCGGGGTGAACAATTTTTTCGGCAACATTAGTGATGTCACGACAGCAGCCAACGGTTTTTTACAAGGCAAGTTTCAACAAGGACTTTCTGACACAGCAAGAGTTGCAGTGAACACCATCATCGGGTTAGGCGGCATACTGGATGTTGCCACCCAGCTGGAATTTGAAAAGCACTACGAAGACTTTGGCCAGACGCTTGGCGTTTGGGGCGTGCCCGAGGGCCCGTACCTTGTGCTGCCATTCTTCGGGCCGCAAACTTTACGCAGCACCGTGGGCCTGCTGGGCGACAGTCAGACGGATCCATTGAACGCCGTTGAACTGAAACGCGATGTGCGCGGGTCTCTGGTTACAGTCAATGTCATAAATGCCCGCGCCAATCTGCTGGCTGCATCATCAATCGCTGCTTCCGGCGCTCTTGATCCGTACCGGTTCGTCAAGGACCGCTACATCGGCTGGCGTCGATCTCAAGTGTTTGACAGACCTGCGGCGACCACCAGAAGAAGCAACGCAGCAAACCGGGAAGTAGATGAGTCTGACCAACTCGACGAGCTGGATCGACTCGACGAACTTGATGAACTTGATGAACTTGATGAACTTGACGAGTTAGATGAGCTGGACGCACCAGATCAGCCGCTGACCGAGGAAGAAGAAGAACTGCAACTGCTGGATGAACTGGACAATCTCGATTAAGCCTTTAAGTAATCAAAACAAACACAGTGGTAAATTGAAAACCAAACTCGCTGCCACACATGCACGCTCTTTTCACACGGTTGCCGATACCAACGAAGGTGCATCGACAGATGCCACCGCCGTAGCAACTGCGGTTTCTGCTGAGCCAACGAGGAAGGCCAGCAGTACTGCAACCTTTTTACAAACAGCACGCAAAGTGCTGGATGCAGAAGCTCAGGCAGTCGCCTCGTTAAAGTCCAACCTTGATGATCAATTCTCCGATGCCTGCCAGCGTTTACTCGACTGCAGTGGCCGGGTAGTCGTCACCGGTGTTGGTAAATCAGGACATATAGCGAATAAAATCGCAGCCACACTGGCAAGCACTGGCACCCCCGCATTTTTTGTACATCCGGCCGAAGCGTCGCACGGTGATCTCGGCATGATTACCAAAGAAGACGTTGTCATTGCGATGTCTTACGGCGGTGAATCTGATGAATTAAAAACCATTCTGCCGGTAATCAAAAGACTCAAGGTACCGCTGATTGCACTCACCGGGCAACCTACATCATCATTGGCAAAAGCCGCTGATGCTGTACTCAATGTATCTGTCTCACAGGAAGCATGCTCGCTCGGCCTGGTGCCAACCAACAGTACCACTGCAACACTTGCAATGGGCGATGCACTGGCTGTTGCCGTTTTAGAAGCCCGCGGGTTCAGCGCTGATGAATTTGCCCGCACTCATCCGGGTGGCAAGCTTGGCAAGAAATTATTGCTGAAAGTGAAAGACATTATGGTCTGTGACAATACGCTGCCAACGGTGATCAGCGGCACCTTGCTTAAAGACTCTCTATTCAGCATGAGCGCCGGGCAACTCGGCTTTCTGGCTGTTGTTGATCAGCACAGCAAACTACTCGGCGTTTTTTCTGACGGCGACTTGCGACGTGCACTTGACCATAATACCGACATCACCACAACCTGCATTGACGACGTCATGACTACCGGAGGTTATGCGGTCAATGAAGAACAACTCGCAGCAGACGCGCTGTTAATCATGGAACAACGCAGAATATACGCACTACCCGTACTGGACAATCACAACCGTGTATGCGGGGCGCTGAATATGCACACACTATTACACGCAGGGATTGTGTGATCTTAACAAACACGCTAAGTAATTAAGTGCGGTAGTAATAAGTGAATTCGTTAACCTGGTTGCTTTCCATTGACCCGCTTTTCACAATCATCCTGTAAGGCGACGAGTCGTGCAGTCCTCTGAAAAACTAAAGAATGATCCCTATGCCTGACGTAACTGAACTCGCAAGCACTGTTAAAGCAATCATCTTCGATGTTGATGGTGTTCTAACCGACGGTGGACTCTATCGCAGCGACGACGGACAGGAGTTCAAACGATTTAACGCAACAGACGGACTTGGCATGCGCATGCTCAGTGATGCAGGCATTACTCTCGCGGTGATTACCGGCCGCCAATCCGAAGTGGTAAAACACCGATGCAGGGAGCTTGGGATTGAACATCTGGTGCAGGGAGCAAAAAACAAACTGCCCGCCTTTGAAACCCTGTGCGATCAGACCGGCCTCACCGCAAAAGACTTTGCCTATATGGGCGATGATATTATTGACCTGCCGGTCATGCGAAGAGTCGGGTTGGCGTTAACCGTACCCGGCGCCAATAAAGAGGTTTCTGAGGTGGCACACTGGACCAGCATAAAAACGGGCGGCAATGGCGCGGCTCGCGAAGCCTGCGAGCTGATACTAAAATCACAGGACCTGTATACTGCTGCAGTGGCGCGCTTCATGGTATAGCGTACCAGCTCCTTCAAAAATGCGAATATCTGACTAATGCCTTCCAGCTTACTCCGGGCGATATTAATCTTTGCGCTACTGGTTGTCGCTGTGGTGTCCTGGCAGTGGATCGAGGATCATGAGACCGAGCCGCAGGTCGATAACAATCGTATTGAAATGGTGGAACGGCAGAGTGACTACTACCTGGAAGGCTTTGAGATCATCAACGTGTCAAACAATTCCGTTACAGCCGCGTCGGACAATGCAATAGTCACCGGTACACAGGCAGGCAGACAAGTGACCATCACCGGACAATCCTTGTCCCATCATTATTCAGATGGTTACTCGGTCATTGAGTATCCGGTGGTTCGCCTGAACAGTGCCGGCGAGGGGCAGTGGCATGCCAAAGCGAGGACCGGCACCGTTTCGCCAAACTTTGACGTGCTCGATCTGCTCGGCGACGTACAACTCACTCATACCAAGCCTGCCAACGACTCACCGATCACCGTTAGCACCCAATCACTGTCTATTGATAACGGCAACCGAACCCTTGCCAGTCGCGAACCCGTTCAGGTAACAGGCAATGGCTGGCAATACAGTGCAGCATCAATGGAGGCCGAAATTGATCAAGGCGTCCTTTCATTTGCATCCGGTGTGGAGGCACAGTTTGAATCCCCTGATAACAGATAAGACCCTTCAACTGCTCACAGGCCTCTCTTTCTCACCAGTCAGGGCCGCAGGTGGCGGATTCTCAAGTGGCAACCGGGGCAACTTACAGACCTTGCTGATCCGGCAGATTTTTCTGTTGTTTGTTTTGGCAGCCGTGACTCTGCCAGGCACCAATATAGCGCTAGCCCAGACCAATGATCACACCAAACCGATCAACGTTAAAGCCGATAGCTCGGTGTACAACGAACGCAGCGGCACGCAGACTTTGTCTGGCAATGTTGAGATTACCCAGGGCTCGATGTCTATCTTCGCCGACAACATTGTCATTGAAATTCGCAACGGCGCTCTGTTTCGTATCACCGGCAACGGTTCGCCAATCAGATTCGAGCAGCTTACGCCAAACAACGAACTGATCAAAGGCGAGTGCAACGAGATCGTCTACAACACAGCAACCACTGAAATCACCTTTCGTGGCAATGCCAGCTTTGAACGACCGGGGCAACGCCTCTCCGGCGACACAATCGAATACAACCTGAACGAACTCACTTTTAAAGCAGCAGGCAATAATCAGGGCCGGGTCAACATCACTCTGCAACCGGACAAACTTAACCGGTGACTGTAATTCAACCGCCTAAGAGGCGTGTTGAAAAACGTTATATGCAAAGGCCTGAGCAGGCAAATTCGACCGAGAAACCGCAGTGTAAGTTTTACAAACAAGCATTTTTCCGGAGGAGAATTGAACGCCTTCAGACCAGGCGCAATAGTTTTTCAGCATCCTGCCAGTGTAGTGTGACGTGCAAACTTTGCGGATGAGAGTTGACCATGGGTTCTATAGCAAGGCGCAGCTCGCAGGCAATGGTTGTTCCCTTTTCAAGAGCTGCAACGCAGCACCTGGGCCAATGGCAAGCTCCCGCAGAGGCGACAATCAAAGTGACTCAGTGGTCAGTAAGAATCATGATGTGCACGTTTAAAGTCGTATTTATCTACACACCTGTCCCGTTAACAGCGGCTGAGTTATGGCCTGATCGCCAGTTCTAGTACAATGGGTTTGCTAAAAAACACTGCCATAGAAGGAGATCAGGCCATGGCTCATTGTAATACGATTTTGTCCCAAATACTGAAATTGATACCGAGACATGAATTTGAGTCACTGGCAAACAAGCATCACAGCGGTCGATCCTTCAGAACAGCCTCACG
>CALLLW010000062.1 GCA_938007995.1 uncultured Granulosicoccaceae bacterium
ACAGCGCATCTACCATCAAATCAATGTCGGATGCGCCTCCGGCTTATTCGACCTACGGGTTCAATTTATATACTGATTTCAAAGCCTGCCAACGTAGGGGCGATAAGCGACAGCGCATCTACCATCAAATCAATGTCGGATGCGCCTCCGGCTTATTCGACCTACGGGATCAATCTATGTACTGTTTTTAAAGCCTGCCAACGTAGGGGCGATAAGCGACAGCGCATCTACCATCAAATCAATGTCGGATGCGCCTCCGGCTTATTCGACCTACGGGATCAATCAAATAGTGTTTTTAAAGCCAGCCAACGTAGAGGCGATAAGCGACAGCGCATCTACCATCAGATCAATGTCGGATGCGCCTCCGGCTTATTCGACCTACGGGATCAATCAAATAGTGTTTTTAAAGCCTGCCAACGTAGGGGCGATAAGCGACAGCGCATCTACCATCAAGTCAATGTCGGATGCGCCTCCGGCTTATTCGACCTACACTGTCAAGCGAATTTACCTGCGCAATAGCGAGATTTCTACCTGGTACGATAGAGCATTACAATTGCCTTGTATCGCAGTTACCCATGATGCTTTTCCGCCAGAAATTCCAGCAGAATTCGCAACGGCTTTATCGAGCGATATTCGGCTGGAAAATATATATAAACACACTCAGCCTGCGGCACATAGTCATCCAGCAATGAAACCAGCCTGCCTGACTGAAGCTCGTCTTCCACATAGTCTTTGAGCGTATAGATGATACCAAGATCTTTTAAACAGAGATCAAGCTGAGAAGAACGGGTGCTGGTAATAAGCCTGCCCGAAACCACTTGCTGTTGAGTATCAGGTTCACCTGAAAAGACCCACTCTTCAATGCGCTTTGTTGTCGGGAATCGATAACGTATGCAGTTGTGATCAAGCAGGTCCCGCGGTCGATTCGGCGCAGGGTGCTTTTTAAGGTATTCAGGCGTCGCAAATACACCGGAAGACAAAGAGCCCTTGACCGCTACCGCGACCATATCCTGCGACACTATATTACCCTTGCAAAATCCCGCATGCATGCCGCTATCGATCAGGTTGGATAAGCCGTCCGAAATGGAAAGCTCAATAGCAAGTTCGGGATAGGATACGCAAAACTGCTGCAACACCGGACCAAGCAGAATGTCGTAAACCAGATCTGACACTTCAAGCTTTAGCGCGCCACTAACGGAACAGGCAGAGGACTGCGCCGATTCATAGGCCTGGGACAACTGGCTAAACGCAGGCTCTGTGCCCTTATACAACAAGCTTCCCGCCTCGGTTAATTTGACCGACCGTGTTGTTCTGATAAAAACAGATGCACCCAGTTTTTCTTCAAGCGTTTTTAACTGATGGCTTATCGTAGAGGGCTTAACACCCAGCGAGTCCGCTGCACCACGCAGACTTTGATTTCTTGCTACCGCATTGAAAGCCTCTAGCGTAGAAAGTGGCAATCGCATTGGAATCTCCAACATCAATAAGGACCACTATGACCGGCATTCCTGTACTAAATTCACTGAAAGACCTGTTTCGATGCAACCAACACAGTCGTTGTAGAAACGTATTGTTACTGTGATAAAAATATTATTTTTTGACGAAATCAAATGCAGGTTCGCCTGTACTCTGGTCGGCGTACAGCTTGTTAGCACTTGCAGCACCATGACAATGGTCGAATACAGTAAAAGTTTTTGTTTAATCCGTAAACCCGTACACACTGACCTTTTCACCAGACACAGGTGCCAACATCACCCATCTGTCGTGGTGTGGGACACACCATATTAACGACGCATACCGACTTTGCCGATGCCAATGCCGCAGTGGATGCCACTTTTGAGCACCACCAATGGATCTCTTGCAATACTCAATCACCGTATAGTTCCGGCGCCTCTATACAAGCCTGCAATCAGCCTCAATCTGTGGTTATTTCATCAATATCGGATCGGTTACTCGCCCTATTGAGATAGTGTGCTCAAGGAATACATGTCAACTATTATTTTCTGCAGTCGTTTGGCTGATTAACAGAGCACCGTGAGCTTGACTAACTGACAATTTGAGAGGTCAGATACACACTTTTTTCACCGCTTTACCAAGTCAACACCCGGGGTCCGGATCAGGAGTGCCTACACGCCTTAACGTGACACAATTCACGTACTCCCCGAAAAAACCTGTACTCGATCAGCCTCTACTTCACGGACTGCAAACAACAATACGTACTACCTAAAGACATCCTGTATTCAGCCGCTCCCGAGTCACCACAGCAGGTTGTTCCAGCGGCTGCAATCAGAATTCGTAGAACAACGGTACTCTCAACTGTTATTACCAACTCACCTTGATTCTGGGAAATACATGAGCGAAGTCGCACAGAACGAATCCACACTGATTAATTCCGGAATCTTCTGGAGAATCACGATCGGGATATTTATAAGCATCCTGCTCATTGAAGGTGCGTTGCTGGTATTTTCCTGGTTCACAGAAAGAGACCGACAGCTGGCAAAAATAGAAGGCTCACTGGCGTCAGTTGTCGCTGTTCTCGATCACAGCAACCCTGCCCCGCAACTAAACCGCCTGCTGTCAAGCCATGACAACACAAACAATCTGACAATAACAGGCTACCAGTACACTGACATTGATGGCAAAAGTCATTCAGCAGGTGATACCAACAATCTTTCCGAGCTTGTGAGTGCTACTCTTCCAAGACACTTTATAACAAGCACCGCAACACTAAGCAGTTTTAAACAAACCAATGATGGTTCGGTTATTTATCGAATCCGCACAGATGCCTCATGGGTAAAATCCTACATGCGAGGCTATGTGATGCGTATTCTTATTATGGTGATGATGATCAGCCTGTTTGTCACCTGCGCCTGCCTTGTCATTTTAACACCAACCTTGATTAAGCCTCTGCAGCGACTCAATCAGTTGCTGATTAGTGGACAGGAATCAGGCATCCAGTCAGCAGCGCCGGAACATAAAGATCTGTCTCGTACTGATGAAATAGGCAGCGTTTTTAACTCGCTGGAACTACTAAGGCACCGAGTACTGGCATCAGAAAAAGACAATTCACAAATAACTTCCCGATTTGAGGCTTTTGCCAATATGGGCGCAGACTGCTTCTGGGAGACGGACAAAGACACACGCATCACCTACATCGCAGGTGACGTGCATCGCTTATTTTGCTTGTCTGCAGAGGAAATAACAGGGCTAACCAGTGCGGAGTTTGTAGACAGAATTCAGGACCGCGTTGATCATCCGGAACAGTTGAAAGAAGCACTTTGGAAAAACGGCACATGGGAGGGTGAGATTCGATCATCGCTACCAGACACAGAACCCGCATCCGTTCGAATACTCACTGAACCACAGTCAACATCTGGAAAAATAGACGGATACCGGGGAACAATAACCGATATCAGTAAAGAAGCCGCTCTTGCGAAAGAATTAAAACATCAGGCAACTCATGACTTTCTTACCGGCCTTCCAAATCGACGCGAGCTAACACAACAGCTCACCCATTCAATCGAGCAGTATTCGCAGGACGGTATCGATTTTTCTTTGATTATCATCGATCTCGATCGCTTTAAAACAGTAAACGATAGCTGCGGACACACCGCAGGTGATCGGCTGATCAAAAACTTAGCTACTCAGTTAACCTCGATAATCGAAGACAGGGATATTGTGGCACGGATAGGTGGAGATGAGTTCGCCATACTACTGTGCAATAGTGACATCAACAGATCACATGAAGTTGCAGAGCGTATTCGCTGCATTGTTGAAGACTATAAGTTCTACTGGAACGGTCAGCCACACCGGGTTTCAGCAAGCATTGGTGTGGCACAGGCAGCTAATGATCTGATAACACAGGAAGCGCTGATCTTCGCTGCAGACTCCTGCTGTATCAAAGCCAAGAAAAACGGCAAAAATCAGGTTCAGTTATATTCGAATCAAGACACCACACTGAGTGTTTTTCGTGACGAAGCGCTGTGGATTTCAAGAATTCTATGGGCGCTTGAAAATGAGGGCTTTGCGCTGTTCAGACAGTCTATCGTTCCAGTGGTGAATGATAAAAACGAAAATCACTTCGAAATTCTCATACGCATGAAAAATGACGAAGGTGGTTTCTGGGCACCGTTTCTGTTTCTTGAAGCCGCAGAACGGAATGATCTGATGCCCAAGATTGATCAATGGGTCGTCTATACTTCTCTGGACTGGTTAAGTCGTCAGGAAGTCCCCGATGACGAAGGTTTTTGCATGAATATCAATCTGTCCGGTGCATCACTTTCTGACGTGAACTTCAGAGAGTTCCTGCTGGAGAGAGTAAAGAATAACGAAAAATTCAACCGCTACATCTGCTTTGAAATAACCGAAACTACTGCGATGGCTCACTATGAAGAAACTATCGCACTACTCGACAATCTCAGGGACCATGGCTGTCAAGTAGCACTTGACGATTTCGGTACCGGCTTCTCTTCGCTGGCTCACATCAAGGATCTACCGATAGACTACATTAAGATCGACGGCGTATTTATAAAGAATATTCTCGATAACCAGCTCGACCAAACCGTTGTAAACAGTGTTGCAGAGATAGCAAATGTACTGGGCATCAAAACAGTTGCAGAGTTCGTCGAAACAGAATCTATTCTTCAGATGATTAAAAAGATGAAAATCGACTATGCTCAGGGCTTCTTATTCTCAAAACCCGAAGCACTCGATCAGCCTGCTGAGGATACTGATCATAAAAAAGCAGCGTAGAACTTCCAGAAATATAGCTCTATCGTTGCGGTCGCAGACGGCTTACAAGGTCAGTGCCGGTTTCAACAATACCTTGCATGCGTTCTTCAAGGCGAGTCATTTCGGCTATTGGTGCTTTGAGCGTTTCTGCATCATCACCCAGTTCAGCCAGTGAAGTGTATAGATGCTCCGAGTTTGCTATTTGCGCTTCAGCGTTCGTCACTACCGTGCGAAGCTCATTTACAATACCGGCTGCAGAGGCAGAGCTGGCACCACTGATGCTACTATCAAGCTCAGCAATAGATCGCTTAACTGAATCAAACCATGCATTGGACAAACGCGGCTCACGCTTGGCTTGAAACATTGCATCACGCTCAAGCATGCGGGACTTTGAAACAACCTGATCTATTTGTTTGCGTAAGTCACCCTGCACCTGAAGAATGTCATCATTAACATTCACTACTTTATGTAAAACTTTCTCAAGCTCCTCCAGCAGACGCTCAATGCGATCGAGAAACACATTCAGATCACGCGCAAGCACGCCGAATTCATCTGATGTACGGACTTCAGCACGCTGACCTAAGTCAGTATAGGCTTTTGACAAATTGCTCACCACCGAACGCAGACGCAGCAGCGGTTCCATACGTGCACGCAAAATCATAAAGAGCAGAATTGAATGCAAGACTATCTTGCCAACCGCAAGACCAAGAGTGAGCTTGACGTCTTCCCACCATATTTGAAAATCCCGCCCCAGATAGTTGCGCACAGTAACGGTACCAAGCACCTCACCAACAGATGCACCTGTGTGACAACTGAGACAAAAAGCAACCGCTTTGATATCAACTGATGCAGCTTTGTGCTCTCCGTCAGCCATTGCGGCTTTGGGGATACCGATTGGTGTGTAGGAAAAATTTTTCTCTATGGCCTGCAGGGTTTTGGCAGATGGCTCGATCGCAATTTCATAGCCGAGCTCTTTCCAGTTCTGATCAAGTATCGGATAGAGCGTACTCGCTGCCACCGGACCGCCGGAATTTCTCATGATAGAAATAACGTTGTCAGACAGCTTTTCAGCCACTTCAAGAGCTTGCGCTTCTCCATTGGACCGATAATCCCAAAACACTTTGCCGGCCTTAAGCGCAAATTCAAGGAGTGTCACCAACAATAGCACTAGGAAAAAATCCTTGATCATATGAATCAGGAAGGATTTATCAAAGCGACCTAAAGCGTGATCTTGCAACAAGATCTCCCGTTAGTTGGTGTGGAGCAGAGAGTTTTTACGGCGTTGCCGCCTGCCACTTGTGCCAGTTCTGATTCGGGTGGTCACTGGTTGAGATACATCGGGCAATGAAATCGACTATGAACAAGCTACGATGCGCAGGCACCGTGTCACTATAGGACAAAAGCCGACATACTTCCATCCTTCGGAAATGACACAACCGGAAAGTCGCCAGCAACAAGCCACTAATCAGCAACAGGCCACTAATCAGCAACAGACCACTAGGCAGAATTTATAGTTGGCGCTGTTTTTCGGTTCGGATAGCAACTGCGGCAAATCTCACACAGCAGTCCGTTGCAGCCGCGCGCTGTGCAGTATTCGCGGCCATAAAATATTATCTGTAAATGTAACTTGTTCCAGCTAGCTACAGGGAACAGCTTTTTAAGATCGCGTTCGGTTTGAATGACGTTTTTGCCCTTGGTCAAGCCCCAACGCTGAGCAAGACGGTGGATATGAGTATCCACCGGAAAGGCCGGTACATTAAAAGCCTGGCTCATTACCACAGAGGCAGTTTTGTGCCCCACTCCGGGCAACGCTTCGAGCGCTTCAAATGACTCTGGCACCTCACCGTTATACTGGTCGACCAGAATATTTGAAAGCTCGACTATCGCCCGGGACTTTCGCGGTGATAACCCACAGGGCTTGATAATTTTCTCTACCGCTATTGGTTTCTTACATGCCATATCAAACGGGTTGTTGGCAAGCTTCCATAATGCAGGCGTTACTTCATTAACCCGCTTGTCAGTGCATTGCGCTGATAATAAAACCGCAACCAGCAAGGTATAGGCATCTGTGTGGTCGAGCGGTATCGGGGTTTCAGGGTAGAGTTCATCCAGGCGCTTACGCACATAGTTTGCACGCTCCTGCTTAAGCATTCTCTGCTCCGCTTTTAACTTCACGTGACCGTTCGACCGATATCACGTTGGGCAGTTGCCGCATCTTATCCATTAATGCGACCAGCTGTTCTATGCTGTTGATGTTTACCGTAATGTTCATGTGCGCCGTCAGGTCTGCATCATCTGTGCGGGTATTTAATGCAGATACAGTCACACCTTCGTTGGTGATCGCAGAGGTGATGTCACGAAGCAATCCCTGCCGGTCATAGGCTACCAGCTCAACACCCGCCTGGTACTCACCAACCGTTTCACTGCCCCAGTCCACCTCTATTAAGCGCATCTGCTCATGCGAGCGCAGATTCAGTATGTTGTTGCAGTCTCGACGATGAACCGTGACCCCTTTGCCACGAGTAATGAAACCAACAATCGGATCGTAAGGCACCGGGTTACAGCAGGCAGCCATTTGTGTCAGCAGACTGCCAACGCCACCAACCTGAACAGAGTCTGCCTGTCGCCTGGGCTTACGGGTGCGCGGTGCGGTTTTGAGCTGATGCTCAGGGGCGAGCAAGCTGTTAATGGCTGTGGCAATTTTTGAGTGATTGATGTCACCTCGCCCGAGTGCAATATACAACTGATCTGGTCGATCAAAGTTCAGTTGCTTTGCCAGGTCGTCGGTCTGCAGTTCCTGTGCGTTGAGCCTTTTGATCTCTCTTTCAACAATCGCTTTACCATCTTCAAGATGAGTTTCCTGATCGCGTACATTGAACCAGGCGCGCACTTTACCTCTTGCGCGACTGGTTTGTAGAAAACCAAGCGATTTGTTCATCCAGTCGCGACTGGGATTGGCCAGCTTACCGGTGAGCACCTCCACCTGATCACCATTAGTCAGCTTGTGACCCAGCTGTACGATGCGGCCATTCACTTTAGCCCCGCGACAGCGATGACCGATTTCAGTGTGCACATGATAGGCAAAATCCAGCGGTGTGGATTCTGAAGGAAGGTCTACCACCTCGCCAGTCGGGGTAAACACATAAACACGGTCTGCGAATACATCGGTGTTAAACGCTTCAAGCAAATATTCATCGTTGACCTCTTTGGCATCAAGCAGTGAGCGCAGCGAGTTAATGCTCTTTTGCAATCGGGAGTCTTCCCCACCACCCTCCTTGTAGCGCCAGTGTGCAGCAATACCAAGCTCTGCCTCTTCATCCATTTCGCGCGTGCGAATCTGAATTTCTACCGCTTTTCCCTGCGGACCAATAACAGCGGTATGCAATGACTGATAACCGTTCTCTTTTTTATTGGCGATATAGTCGTCAAATTCACCCGGCAAGTGCTGCCAGTTACTGTGCACAATACCCAGCACTGAGTAACACTCCTGCAGCGATTCTGTCAGCACTCGAACTGCACGTACATCGAAAAGATCTGTCACCTCAACACGCTTGCGTTGCATTTTTTTCCAGATGGAATAAAGATGCTTCGGCCTGCCTGAAACCTGCAGATATTTATGTCCGCCGGTGTGCAGCTTTTCAGTCAACAGTTCAACAAAATCACCGATATACTTTTCACGATCTTCACGACGCTCTTCAAGCGACTTAGCCACCCGCTTGTAAGCATCCGGTTCGAGCAACCTGAAAGAAAGATCTTCAAGCTGCCATTTGAGCTGCGCCACACCCAGTCGATTTGCCAGCGGTGAGTAAACATTTAAGGTTTCTGTTGCAATGGCGCGCGCATGATCAGTTGGTTCACGCAGCAGCTTTTTGATTTTACATACGCGAAACGCGAGCTTGACCAGCAAGGCACGGATGTCTTCCACCATTACCAGAATCAGCTGCCGCACACGCTCGGCCTGTTGCAAGTTAGCCGCACTGTCTTTGTCTGCCAGTTGCGACATACTGCCGTCGCGACCAGCCACATTAAAACTGTTGAGCCATCGAACATTTTTTATCAGTAGCATCTGCTGTGCAGATACAACCTCTGCAATGTATTCTATCGAGATGTCATGTCGGGCAGTTGAGCCGCCGAAGGTGGCCGCAATAATAGTCTGGTGATCCGATCCGAGCTCGGTTAACAGTGCTGCAGCCTCAAGCCTTTCAGGCAGAGTGTCAGTGCCGTTGGCAGAGGCCACCAGATGAATCGCCTTTTGCAACTCTTTGCACTGTTCGCCACTGCAGTCCGCACCAAGGTAGTGCAACGCGGCATCAGGTGTTTGCAGCTGTTCAAGATCGGGTTCGTAGGAATGTCGCATAGCGCGATTATACCTGTGATTGCAGCACAGCGATGGGCAACTGATTGAGCACCGGTCTGGTTGCGAGCTTACCGGCGATCAGCACACCGAGCACACCAGCCAGTACACCAGTCACCCATAGCCAGCCGTTGAACTCATAGGTAAATTCCATCACACGTTCGATGATTACCCAGCCAATAAGCGCTGCAATCGTTGAAGCAACCAAACCCGCTAACAGACCAATCAGGGCGAACTCACGTGTTGTACTAGCCGCAAGATACGTACGTGAAGCACCTAGTGCACGCAGTATGGCGGCCTCACGAAAACGCTCACGCCGACTGGCAAGTACCGATGCCCACAACACCAGCAACCCTGCCAACAGAGTAAAAACAAACACATATTGTACGGCAAGCGCTGCACGATCAATGATGCCGGTTACCCGCTCTATCATGGTACCGATCTCAAGCGCGGTAATGCCACTGAACTGTGAGACAAGATCACGGACAAACTCGCCCTGCCCTGTGGGTACATAAACACTGCTGACAAAACTCGCAGGCTTGTCATCAAGCCCTGCGGGTGTACCGACAACAAAAAAATTCACTGCAAAGGATTCCCAGTCAACTTCACGCAGATTGGTGATCTCACCGGTGACTATTTTATCTGCCACCCTGAACTGCATCTGGTCACCTATTTCAACACCGATATCACCGGCAAAATCTTCCTCTACAGAAAACTGCGGTGAGTCAGTTTGCTCATCCCACCACTCGCCTTCGAGTATTTTGTTATCCGGCCTCTGCTCAGCAAGATAAGACAAATTAAAGTCACGCTCTGCGAAGCGCTGGCCATGCTCATCAAACTTGATATCGGTGACCGGTTGATCGTTGATCGATTCAAGCCGCGCTCGTATCATCGGATAAAGCGTATCGTTCTGTACGCCGCGCTCAGACAAAAAAGATTTCACCTGCGGCACTTCATCAGGCTGAATATTTACCAGAAAAAAGTTAGGCGCGTCATCGGGTATTTGTCTCTGCCATGCACCCAGCACATCATTGCGTACCAGGGTAAGCAGTAAAATGGCGAGTAAACCAACACTAAAAGCGGTGATCTGTAAGCTGACACTCTCTGGCCGCCGCCGCAGGCTCTCCAGTGCACGGCGTAAATACGCTGATCTGACTCTGACAGACAAAGCCACCAACAACCGCGATATACCCATCAGTACAGCTGCAACCAGTAACATGCCCAGTAGTAGCAAGCCGCCGAGTTGCCAGTCACGAGTCAGCCAGATAAGCAGTAGCGCAAGCGCTGCAACAGCGCTTGTAAGCGCCACCAGTGCAGATGGCCGGGCCATCGGTAAATCGCGGCGCAGCACCTGCAACACCGGAGTATCAATAGCCCGTACCAGTGAAGGCAGACAAAACCCGACAAACGCCAACACTGCACACATAAATCCACCGATCAATGGCGTTAGTGTGGCTGCTGGAAGATCAGTGGCAAACCACTGACCGAGCAGCGCAGTTAAACCAAACTGCACCAGATAACCGATAATACATCCGGCAAGGGTTGCCGCCAGTGCAATCAGACTCAGGCGAATCAGAACGACTCGCAGCACGGTGCTGCCACTGGCACCGAAGGTTCTCATCAGTGAACCGGTATTCATATCGCGCTCTGCAATCTGCCTGGCTGCAAGCGCTACCGCCGCTGCAGACAACAACACCGCGACTGCTGCGGCAAGCCCGAGGAAGCGTCTTGCATTGACCAGTGCAGAACGCACAGCTGGCCTGCCTTCTTCGACGGTTTGCAATTGCAGACTGGCATCGGCGTTTGCATCAAACCAGCTAACGAAGGAGTCGATCTGCGACTCGCTACCGGCGAGCAGTAAACGATATCGCGCCCGACTCCCTTCCCCCAGCAAACCACTGGCGGATAAGTCGGCAGCGTTCATCATTAACCTTGGCGCCAATTGAAAGGCATCGACTGAACCATCCGGTTCAAAGGTGATTAGCCGTTCAAGTGTTACTGTTGAGTCTCCAAAAATTAACCTATCACCGACGTCCACCTGTAACGTACTGGCAAGCCTCGGTTCAATCCAGACTGCACCACTGCTCGGAGCATCAGCTGCAGTCTGCTCAGCACCATAAACCTCTGTTGCAAGTTTTAATTCGCCACGCAGAGGATACTCGGCGCCTACCGCTTTCACAGAGACCAGTGCAGTTTCTCCATCCTCTGTTAAAACCACACTTGGGAATTCGGTAACCTCTGCGGTTTGCAATGACTGCTCTGCGGCTTGCTGATAGATGTCAGATGTGATGGGTGCTGGTGAACTGACAACCGCATCGGCTGCCAGCAACGTCGCCGCCTGAGCGGCCATTGCACGCTCGACTCGATTGGCGAAAAAACCGACCGATGTAACTGCCGCCACCGACAGCACCAGCGCGAAAATCAACACCAGATATTCCGATAATCGAAACTCGCGACGCAGCTGCCGCCACGCCAGGCCAAAGTCCCGCTTCAGACTTGACCGATGGGCCGATTTGCGCAACAGCTGTAAATCAGTTGCGTCACTACTCATTGCAGTTGACCATCATGCATCGACAGCAACCGATCACATCGTGATGCGAGATTCTGATCATGAGTCACCAGCACCAGTGCGGTATTGTGTTCAGCACGCAACTGAAACATCAGCTCTACTATCGTGTTACCAGTTGCCTGATCGAGGTTGCCCGTTGGCTCGTCGGCGAACAACACACTGGGTGTTGCGACAAAAGCACGCGCCACAGCAACCCGTTGCTGCTCACCGCCTGACAATTGTGCAGGCAAATGACCGAGCCTGTGTTGCAGACCGACTAACTCAAGCTGTTGCTGTGCCCGCGACCTGGCATCGGCGATATTGGCAAGCTCCAGCGGTAACATCACATTTTCAAGTGCGCTCAGCCCGGGTAGCAACTGAAATGACTGGAACACAAATCCCACCGCCCCGGCGCGCACCGCAGCTCGACCATCTTCATCGAGATCATGAAGCGGCTGGTCAAGTAACTTGACGGTACCGGAAGTTGCAGAGTCGAGCCCTGCAAGCACACCCAGCAATGTTGATTTTCCGGAGCCGGACGGACCGACGATAGCCAAAACCTCGCCTGCAGCGAGTTGCAGATTGACGTTATCCAGTATCGTAAGCTCGCCTTCTCCAGTGGATACACTCTTACAAACATTGCGTGCAGTGATTATCAAGCTAGATTTTACCTGTGCAGAAATTGAGCGGATCGCGGATCCGGATAAAGGTATTGAATAAGGCCGGCGTGCCCGAATATTACTTACAACTGGTGCCCCGCGATGATGCAAAAGCTAATGCTGAATACAGAAAATACAAGTTTTGCCAAACGTCTGTTGCGGGGGCAAATCAATCTCGCAGCGGTGCTGTATCTGTCACTCGCAACCGTGGTGTTTAATTGTGCCACAGCCGCTGAAGATGATCCGCAGGAAACCATACTGGTGATTGGCGACAGTATCAGTGCCGCTTACGGACTGGCGCTAGAGGATGGTTGGGTTGCCTTGCTAGAACAGCGCCTACAAGACGAAAGCCCTGACTGGCGGGTGGTTAACGCCAGCGTGACTGGCGACACCTCCGGCAACGGACTTGGCCGATTGGCTGATTTACTCGACGAGTACGACCCGCGCATGGTGATTATCGAGCTCGGAGGTAACGATGGTTTGCGTGGTTTATCAATAAAGAAACTGCAGGAAAACCTCACCGCAATGGCAGAGATGACCAATACCGTTGGTGCCACACCTGTAATCGTTGCGGTGCAACTACCCGGCAACTACGGCAAGGCTTTCAATCGACTTTTCAACAACAGTTTTACTGCTGCCGCAGAAGCAACCGATGCGATACTGATCCCTTCATTGTTTGAAGGCATGACTGCATCAAATGAATGGTTTCAAGCAGATGGTATTCATCCGAGCGCTAAAGCCCAGGCGGTGATGCTTGAGAATGTCTGGAAGCAGCTGGAGCCTGCACTTGATCAAGTGCAGGCGCAGTGATGTCTTTGAGCGTACCCCATGACGAGTCAGCACGTTAACTGGCCGACTTGTCAGTAACACTTAACGTCTAGCCTAATTCGCTGCTGTTGGTGATGACCTTACTGACCAGCCCGTATTCGATGGCCTCTTCAGTGTCCATCCACTTATCGCGCTCTATGTCCAGCCGTACACGATCGATATCAGTACCGGTTCTGGTGCTGATCACCTGTGCCAGCCTTTCACGCATCTTAATTATCTGTTCAGCCTGAATAGCAATATCAGATGCACTGCCGCCGGCACCACCGGACGGCTGATGAATAAGAAAGCGTGTATTCGGCAGACAGAATCGATCTGACTTCTCGGCGGCCAGAAAGATATGCGTGCCGGCGCTGGCGACATAACCTGTGCCAATCACTTTGACCACCGGTTCGATGAATGTAATCACATCGTGAATGCTATCGCCCGCTTCAACATGTCCACCCTGACTGTTAACAAACAGCTGAATCGGAAGGGACGACGCCTCGGCCAGTGCCAACAACTCGGCCATGACACGCTTGGCCATTTTTTGATTTATTTCCTCACAGATGAGGACTTTTCGCGCATTGAACAGCTTCTCAGCAACTGAGGAGCTGGATTTCTCGTCTTTTTGTGCTTCCGACATCTGGTTCTCCGAAACTTGTCAGCCTTGCGCCATGCGCGCCTGCGGCAATTGAGCGGGCGTTAGTGTACCTTGTGCACGGTGACTTGCACGTAAAATGCCCGATGCTGTCCGATCAGTCACAAGTGATAAAAACAGTACAGACTTTGGCCTGAATTCTGGCACGAAGTGAACACACCGGGGTTTTGTCGAAGACGCCGCGCTCCGGTGCTTATTGCCAGACAGGTTGTAATGACATCTAAAATTCCCGGCACTGGATCCGAGCATCAACGATGACATGCAGGAATATCCTAACCATTTGCAGTTTTTGCTACGCCAAACGCCTATTCGTGTTACTATTGTCACAGTTGCAGAGAGAGTTTCCCGGTCATTACTGAAAATTATACGGTCATTAAGGCGATCACCAAGTGATACGCCAGCACCAACGTAGTTCTGATTGCGAAAAAAGCATATCAATAAATCTCACCTTATTTGCACCCCCTTTAGAACTATCCCGATGCGCGCTCCGGGTAGGCATTGCGTTGCGGTGGCCATACGGCCTGTTCGCGATTCGCTTTCATTAGAAACATTTGAGCGCGTACTTTAGAAAACAGGAACATCGAAGCAATGAGTAAAGGTACAGTTAAGTGGTTTAATGCAGACAAGGGCTATGGGTTCATTACACCGGAAGACGGTGGCAAAGACCTTTTCGTGCACTTCTCTGAGATCCAGAATGACGGTGGATACGCCACACTGAACGACGGTCAGGCAGTTGAGTTTGAAGTAAGCCAGGGCGACAAAGGTCCTTGCGCTACCAAAGTAGTTGCAGCTTAAAACAGACTTTCGCTGGTCGGCTAGTTACTAGCCGACCAGCACGCTGAGTAAGTAGTTTGTAAGCAGGTGCTGCTCGCGGCACCTGAAGCACTATACGCAACACCAGAGGATTAGCCGTTTCACTGCACTGCAGTTAACGGTGCAGTCTTGTACGGCCTCACAATACCCATATAGCGACCTGTTGCATCGCTTGCTACCGGCCCTTGCTTTTTGCCTGAGCCGACGTCCTGCGCACCGCATTTTCTCCACCGACGCCAGCTCGCAACGCTTACCACCTGAATCAGTGAAGACATCGCACCTGAATGTAAACGAGCGTCGTATCGCCTTCATCCAGTCGTCCAGGTCCGATGTGGAGGCACCTGCCGTTATCTTTTGCAGCGGCTTTAAGTCAAGCATGCATGGGTTGAAAGCGCTTGCCTTTGAAACATTCTGCAAACAAAAAAGTATCAGTTACACACGCTTTGATTATAGTGGGCATGGTGATTCGGAAGGCGAGTTTGAAGATGGCGATATTGGTAGCTGGTCAGAGGACGCGCTGGCAGTTTTTGATTATGTTGCCGCCGCTCACAATAACCGTGTAATCCTGGTCGGCTCCAGCATGGGTGCCTGGATCGCCACGTTAATTGCAAGACAACGTACAGCACAAGTAGCCGGTCTCATCACACTCGCTGCTGCGCCGGATTTTACTGAACAACTGTTACTACCCTCTTTAACACCGACACAACGCTCGGCACTTGCTGCAGGCGAAACCATTTACCTGCCTTCCGACTATGATGACGGATCCCCCTACCCGATCAGCGCTAACCTGATTAATAAAAGCAAAACAGTTACCGTGCTGGACAAACCTTTTAAGCTCAACGCACCGGTGCGATTAATACATGGCACCAAAGACCCGGATGTTCCGCATCGGATGTCTTCTTTGCTAATGGATACTATTCAGTCAGACGACATGACGCTCACATTGATCAAGGATGCCGACCATCGACTCTCAACACAGAGTGAACTCAATACCACTCTGCAAATACTGCAGTCTTTGCTCTACATCCGGCAAAGCAACAAATAAAACTCTATACAACTCTTAACGAGCAATCACCGGTGCCAGCTGCACCAGCGCATTCAGATCAGTGATATTCAGATCTGCCGGTTCAAGATCATCGGGATAAGTGTCATCGTATCTTGTAATCCATGCGGTTCTGCAACCCAGTTCTTTGGCTGCAGTAACATCATTGAACGGATGATCCCCAACATGCAAAACACGCTCAGACGATACGCCCAGCGCCTCAAAGGCTGCAATAAACATATCCGGTGCAGGCTTGGCTGGTAGTTGCAGCGTTGCAGCAAGCTCAATATCAAAAATGTGAGTAACACCGATCGCGCTTAAGTCAGCGTTACCATTGGTGATTGAACCCAGTCTGTAGTGAAAGCTCAATTCCTGCAATGCAGTAAGCACTTCGTCGTAAAAAGTCACTTTTTGCCGTGCTTCAACGCAGACACGCACAGCCTCGTTCACATCAGCTTCTGTCGCACCATAAGGCTCCAGTAGCTCAGCAGTTGCTATTTGCCTTAACACAGTTACATCATTTTTTAGCTCTGGCCGTAACGCAAGCATACTACGCCGAAGATCGATGATGTCCGACAAACTGTGCTTGTCTGCCAGCTGCGGAAAGCGCTGGCTTATCCAGTCGTAGTAAGTTTGCTCGGCTGCAGTGATTACCGGTGCGCAGGGCCACAAGGTATCGTCAAGATCGAAAGTGATTGCAGTAATACCCATGCTTTGCAAATCAATCGGATTTTCCACAGGTATTATCACTCCAGAGCATCGGGCGGGTTGCTGAATTTGTAATCATACTAGAAATTCGCACCCTCCTTTCTGCATTTAAACTACGGTATCGTGTTTTCACTGCTGTTTTTAAAGTTGTTGTTACTAAGGAGGATCCCTTGTGGATTTAGCCTCGGGTTTTGTCATTGCGCTAGTCATTTTGGCAATCATCTTCATTGCTACAGCCTTCAAAGTTGTCCGCCAGGGCACCGAGTGCACTGTAGAGCGCTTTGGCAAGTACATTCGTACCCTGACGCCGGGGCCGAATCTGGTCATACCGTTTTTTGATCGTATTGGTCATGTGATGAATATGATGGAACAGGTGCAGCCTGTACCATCTCAAGACGTAATCACTAAAGACAATGCCCTGGTGCAGGTTGATGGCGTTGTCTACTACCAGGTACTTGATCCGGTTAAAGCAGCGTATGAGATTAGCAAGCTTGAGTCAGCCATACTGAATCTGGTGATGACCAACATCAGAACCGTGATGGGCTCAATGACACTCGATGAGCTGCTATCACACAGAGATCAAATAAACGCCCGGCTCATTGCTGTTGTTGATGATGCCACTTCGCCCTGGGGTGTAAAGATTATACGCATCGAAATCAAGGATATCGCTCCGCCCAAAGACCTTGTCGATTCAATGGCCACACAAATGAAAGCCGAGCGCGAAAAACGCGCCTCTGTGCTCAATGCAGAAGGTGAGCGCGAGGCCGCCATTCTACTTGCCGAAGGCCATAAGGAAGCTGCCATTCTTGAAGCAGAAGGTGCAAAAGAAGCAGCCTTCCGCACTGCCGAAGCACGTGAACGGGAAGCGGAAGCAGAAGCGAAAGCCACCGCACTGGTATCACAGGCGATAAACAGCGGAGACGCCAAGGCATTGAATTACTTTATCGCTCAGAAGTATGTCGAGTCCCTGAAAGACATGGCGATGTCACCCAATCAAAAAACCGTTTATATGCCACTCGAAGCATCCGGCATTCTCAGTACCATTGGAGGGATCGCGGAGCTTGCCAAAGATGCCAACAAAGGCCCGAGCGACAAACCATAAAAATATCACTTTTGATAAATTGATCGACAAATGGAAGGGCTGAATAATTATGGAAATACTCAGTATGGATTTAGGTCACTGGCACTGGCTAACACTGGCTGTACTACTTTTCGCGATAGAGCTCTTTGCATCAACAAGCTTTTTGCTATGGCCTGCTATAGCTGCACTGATCACCGGATTTTTTACCTGGCTGCTACCGGCAATGAGCTGGCACCTGCAGCTGGTACTGTTTGCCCTGTTGGCTGTAATAGTCACACTGACAGGCAGACATTTTTACAAAAATAAACCCGATGCGAGTGACTCTCACCCAACGCTCAACCGCCGTGCAGATTCACTGCGTGGAAGAACAGTTATACTGAAAGAACCGATAGAAAACGGCATTGGCAATGCGATAATCGACGATACCCGCTGGCGCGTTATCGGAGAAGATGTACCCGCAGGCACAAAGTTAAAAGTAACCGGTACCGATGGTTCATCTTTAACCGTTGAAGCGATTGAAAGTTAGCAACATACCGATGTTCTACACCTCCACCTGAATTCCATCGGCGGATGCGCAAGCTTATCCGCCCTACCTGTTACATCGTACAAGGCGCGTGCGTAGGGGCGATAAGCCTTAGCGCATCTACCGTGTTGATGTTTAAACAATAGCAATTTTTCTACGTGACAGGACGCCGGCCATAGCGTTTTGGCTATCAAATCTTGTTCGTGTAAAACCGGTGGTTTGACATGGTAGATGCGCTGTCGCTTATCGCCCCTACGTGTGGGTTTGTGGGCAACGATAGCGCAAGATTTTCGGGCCGGTGTTATTGGCGGATCCGGCTTATCTGTCTTACATTTTTGGTTGTTTAGACGACGGCGCTTGCGTAGCTTGCGTAGCTTGCGTAGCTTGCGTAGGGGCGATAAGCCTTAGCGCATCTACCGTGTTGACGTTTAAACAATAGCGATGTTTCTATGCGATATGGTGCATGCAGGCCATGGCGTTTTGGCTTACGGATCTTGTTTGTGTAGAACCAATGGCTTGACATGGTAGATGTGCTGTCGCTTATCTCCCCTACACATGGGTTTGCGGGCTAACGTTTCGGTTTCACGCGTGTGAGACGTTAAACTCCACCACAGTGATATTACCGCAGCCTGCGTGAGCGACAGACTCACTGAGTGCGTGGATGATTGCCAGGCCACGCCCGTGTAGTTTGATATCTGACGTTGTTGTGTTTGCTTCGCTGCAGGTACCGGCAAGGTATTGAATAGCATCAAACCCGGCGCCGCTGTCTTGAACACTGATACGTAAACTATTTTCTGACAGCCGTTCAGCTTCGATTGAAACGTATCCGCCGCTTATGCTTCGCAAGCGGTTAGCTCGTTCGGTAAAGAAGCGATCAAATCCTTTTGTGCTGTCCTTTATATTTGAAGGCAGTTGCAGCACGCCGTGATTTATTGCGTTGTTGATCAGTTCGTTGAGTAACAGTTGCAGGCGGAAGTGCGGGTAGGTAATGGCGCAAACATCACAAAGCGAAAGCATTAGCTTGTCAAGCAGATCAGGATCACCGAGCTCGTGGCCGGTATACACCCACTGATGAGTTTTGGTGGCTGCACTGAGCACAGTATTATCGCAAACCGTGGTGAGTAACAGTGTGTGTCAGGATCGAATGGAAAAAAGCTTATCGAAGTTTGCGATTGCAAGTACACGCATCACATCGGGTGAAGGATTTACCAGGCAAATCTTTACAGCGCGACCGACATGTTCACGCATCATTAGCAGCATACCCAACGCACTGCTATCCATGTAGTCAGTCTGGCTGAGATCTACATTGACGGTTTTCTGTGTTTCGTCAATCTCCTGAAAGGATGCTTTGAAGCTGTCATAAATACGATAGTCAAACCGACCTGCTACGGAGACTGTTACTTCTTTACCGTTCTGGGAGTGCTCTGCTACCACGTTCATCTGTCGCCACCTCTACACCAGGGGTAGCGTTTCCTTCACAGCTACCGCCTAATTGCTGATTCCGCCCTGTGTAAGAGAGATAGCGACGGCTTGCAGATATACTTTATGCGGGACTGGCAACGAGCAGGAATGACTGCATCACCCGGATAAACAGGAGCACAGATCTGCTGCACATTGCTAATAAAAACAGTGAGTTGTGCTACCGGTGGGTCACTTGAAACCGCGATTCAGCCGCGGCAATCAATCTGCTTGGACAACCAGTGTCACACTTTTTGATCACCCAACCGGGGCTCGACCTTTACCCGGCCGCACCCATTACCAGTTGTTATTAGTGTCTAACTGCGCCGGGACTATCTTCGATCTTTAAAGAATTTTTGTATGATTGATCGGCACTCTGCTTCGAGGATACCACCGGTTACCTCAAGCTTGTGTACATGGCTCATGCGAGCAAAATAATTCACTTCTCCACCAACCGCACCGGCACGCGGTTCAGGAGCACCAAACACCACCATCGATACGCGCGCATGCAACAATGCACCGGCACACATCAGACAGGGTTCAACGGTAGTATAGAGAACACAACCAGGCAGACGATAGTTGTTAACCGCTTGTGCGGCTGCGCGCAGCGCTATAACTTCTGCATGTGCGGTGGGATCACAATCACTGATCTGTGTATTACTTGCACTGGCAATAATCTCATCGTCACAAACAACAATGGCGCCTACCGGCACTTCACCAGCATCGAATGCCTGTTGTGCAAGCTCGAGACAGCGACGCATGTAATGTTCGTGTTGACTCAGTTCAGCGGCTGTCATCGATACGGAGATTTATAAAAATAAAACGCAGAAACAAAAACGGGCTGCGCTGGCAGCCCGTTTTTTTACTTACAACTGCAAAGGCTAAACCTAGTCTGAAGTAGACTCAGGTGCAGCTTCTTCTTTGCCTTCTTCAGCAATGGCTTTCATGCTGAGCCTGATACGGCCCTGCTTATCCACTTCAAGTACCTTTACCTTGACAGTCTGGCCTTCACTGAGCTCATCAGAAACGTTTTGTACACGGTTCTCGGAGATCTGTGAGATGTGCACAAGTCCGTCTTTACCGGGTAGAATATTAACGAAAGCACCGAAATCCATGATCTTCTGAACCTTACCTTCATAAATAGTACCGACTTCAACATCAGCGGTTATCTGCTCGATGCGTCTTTTGGCTTCTTCACCGGCAACCCGATCACTGGAAGCAATCTTGATCACACCGTCATCACCAATGTCGATGGTCGCACCAGTCTCTTCAGTCAGTGCTCTGATTACCGCACCGCCTTTACCGATAACTGCGGCGATTTTCTCCGGGTGAATCTTGACAGTGATAAACCGTGGCGCATGCTCTGACAGTTCCTCACGAGGAGAAGACAACACCTTGTTCATTTCACCAAGAATAAACAGGCGGCCTTCTTTTGCCTGCTCAAGTGCGGCTTCCATAATCTCTGCAGTGATACCGTCGATCTTGATATCCATTTGCAGTGCAGTAACTCCGTGCTCAGAACCCGCGACTTTGAAGTCCATATCACCAAGATGATCTTCATCACCGAGGATATCACTGAGTACCGCAAAACGATTTTCATCTTTGATCAGCCCCATCGCAATACCGGCCACAGGTGCAGACAAAGGTACACCGGCATCCATCATCGCAAGGCTTGATCCACAGACACTCGCCATGGAACTTGAACCGTTTGATTCAGTAATTTCAGAAACCACACGCACTGTGTACGGGAAAGTTTCTTCATCAGGCATTACCGCCTGAACACCGCGCTTGGCGAGCTTGCCATGGCCGATCTCACGGCGCTTGGGTGAGCCAACAAAACCGGTTTCACCAACACAGTACGGAGGAAAGTTATAGTGCAGCATAAACGCATCTCTGCGCTCACCTTCGATTGCATCAATGATTTGTGCATCACGGGTGGTACCCAGAGTACACGCAACAATTGCCTGTGTTTCACCACGGGTGAACAACGCAGAACCGTGCACACGTGGCAGTATGCCAGTCTTGACAGCGATTGGTCGGACGGTTCTGGTATCACGACCGTCAATACGTCTTTCACCGGCAAGGATGCGACCACGTACCAGTGATTTTTCTAACGATGACACAGCACCCAGTACATCGCCTGCAGAAGGTGAGTTTTCATCTTCAGTGACAAGGGCCGCAACAGCTGCTTCTTTAACTGCAGCAACCTTGTTCTGACGATCCATTTTGTCAGCGGTGCTGTAAGCTTCGCTTAAACCTGCTTCAGCCTGTGATGCCACTTTACCTGCCAGTGATTCATCTTTTTCAGGTGCTGACCATTCCCAAGCTGCAGCACCGACTTCTGCTGCCAGTTCCATGATTGCTTTAATCGCAATTTGCATCTGCTCATGGCCGTAGACAACAGCGCCAAGCATGACTTCTTCAGACAGAGTATCGGCCTCTGATTCGACCATCAGAACCGCGTTCTCGGTACCTGCAACAACCAGGTCAAGCTGCGAGTCTTCCATTTGAGTCTTGGAAGGGTTTAATACATAGGATCCATCAATATAGCCAACTCGTGCTGCACCGATCGGCCCCATGAACGGCATACCTGAACACGCAAGTGCTGCAGATGAACCAAGCACGGCGACGATATCAGCCTGGATTTCAGGATCAAGCGACATCACTGTCGGGATGATCTGTACTTCGTTCTTGAATCCCTTGGGAAACAACGGACGGATGGGTCGATCAATTAGACGACAAACCAGTGTTTCACTTTCACTTGGACGACCTTCGCGCTTAAAGAAACCACCGGGAATCTTGCCAGCCGCGTATGTTCGTTCCTGGTAGTTGACGGTTAACGGGAAAAAGTCCTGCCCCGGCTTAACGTCTTTTTTACCGACGGCTGAAACCAACACCATGGTATCGCCAATGCTTATTTTGATAGCAGCGGAAGTTTGCCGTGCAATCTCCCCTATCTCCATGGTGACCTCATGGCCGCCATATTGAAATTTCTTAATTACTGGATTCACGTGAATTCCTTAAGTGATGACTGGGATGTCATTAAACGTGGAGCGCATCTAGCGGCGCAGGCCTAGTTTGGCGATGAGATCCTGATAGCGGCTCTGGTCTTTGCGCTTCAGGTAGTCGAGCAGTTTGCGGCGCTGGTTAACCATGCGCAGCAGTCCACGTCTGGAATGGTGATCGTGCTTGTGAGCTTTAAAGTGTTCCGTAAGGTGTGTGATTCTCGCGGACAACAAGGCTACTTGAACTTCCGGTGACCCCGTGTCCGAGGAGTCGCGCTTATGTTCGTTGATGATCTCCGCCGTCTGTTCGGCGCTTAAACAACCCATGATTTCTCCTAAATATTTAGTGAGATTATAAA
The DNA here is from genome assembly GCA_938007995.1 of uncultured Granulosicoccaceae bacterium. Lineage (GTDB taxonomy): Bacteria > Pseudomonadota > Gammaproteobacteria > Granulosicoccales > Granulosicoccaceae. Next base: position 22,747 of record CALLLW010000062.1, read on the forward strand.
ATGCGAATGTGCAGGGGTTACTGCCACACTCACGGTTAGAATATTTTTCATTGCAGCTGCCCGCCGATCAGACGAACGGTTTCCAGCCGCCCGTTGGCGAGTTTGCCAAGGCCGAGGAACTGATTAGCTGCATTATAGACCCTGAACAGCTCATCTTCAGATTTTGCTTCAATTGCCACGTACTCCGGCTTTGAGCCGTTGCGAAAACGCAAGGCAGTATCATCATCGATTGCAATCGAGCGCCAGTCCGAGATTACCTGATCTGTTTCAAGCAGGAAGTCATCGGCGTTTTCTGCAGCCTGAATATCTTCGAGGCTGAGCATTGGTTTGTCATCAAAAGGTGATACAGACAGCCGACGCAGCTCGGTAACGTGAGCACCGCAGCCGAAGCTCTCACCGATGTCTCTGACTATCGAGCGAATGTAGGTGCCTTTTGATACACGCAGCTCGAGAGTAAAATGTGTGCTGTCGAAACCAATCAAAGTCGCATCAATAACATTAATCAAACGCGGCTCAAGCTCCACCGGCTTGCCCTCACGCGCGAGCTTATAGGATCTGACACCCTGCTTTTTGATTGCAGAATATGCCGGTGGCGTTTGCAGCTGCTCGCCTTTGAAAGAAGCGACAGTCTGAATCATCTGTGCTTCAGTAATATTAGGTACATCGCGGGTTTGCAGTACGTTGCCATCAGCATCTTCGGTGTCTGTTGTGACACCAAGCAATGCAGACACGCGGTAAGTTTTTTCGGCATTCAACATATAGCCGCAGAGTTTGGTAGCTTCACCGAAACAGACTGGCAACATGCCAGTGGCTGAAGGATCAAGGCTACCGGTGTGGCCGGCTTTTTTAGCGTCGTACAGCTTGCGAACTTTTTGCAGCACGCGGTTGGATGTAATACCGGGAGGCTTATCCAGCAGCAGCACGCCGTTCAACGCACGCATCAGAGGTTTTTGTTCCAAACGTTGCCAACATCAGGTTGAGATTTGTCGGCATTTGGGTGATCCGATTCCAACGGATCCGCCTCTGTGGTGTTCGTTGCCACCGCCTGATCAATCAGGCTGGATAAAACAGAGCCGCTCTGCTGCACTTCATCATAGAAAAACTTTAATGATGGCACTGATCGTAAACGCATTCTGCCGCCGAGCAGCTTACGCAAATACCCACTACCCTGATTTAACGCTTCTACCAGCTCGGCCTGTTTTTCAGTGCCTTCCGCCTCTATGGTAAATGCAGAAACATAGACCTTAGCGCTGGACAAATCCTTGGTGACATCAACTCCGGCGATGGTCACCATTTGCGGTACACGCGGGTCTTTGAGCTCGTGCTTAATCAGATCAGATAACTCACGTTGTATCTGATCTGCCACCCGATAGCTGCGCGGATAATCTTTAGCCATAACAGTCTAGAGAGTCCGTGCGACTTCCTTGCGTTCAAAGACTTCGATCTGATCACCGGCTTTGATATCTGTGTAATTCTTTACACCGATCCCACACTCGGTTCCCATACGTACTTCGTTAACGTCATCCTTGAAACGACGCAGTGATTCAAGCTCACCTTCGAAGATAACTACGTTGTCTCTGAGAACACGAATCGGCTCATCACGACGCACCACACCATCAACCACCATACAACCGGCCACGTGACCGAACTTCGGCGATCTGAAGACATCCTGCACCTGGGCCAGGCCGATAATATTTTCGACAATATCCGGCGCCAGCATCAATCCGGCAGCGGCCTTAACTCGATCAAGCACTTCATAAATGACGCTGTCGTAGTGCAGCTCGATATCCTGCTCGGTAATTATGCGACGCGCCGAGTTATCTGCTCTGACGTTAAAACCGATCATCACTGCATTGGATGCCGCTGCTAATTGCGCATCTGACTCAGTAATACCACCCACGCCACCACCGATCACGCGGATAGTGACCTCATCAGTGGAGAAGTTTTCAAGCGCATCACGCAACGCTTCAAAGCTACCCTGAACGTCGGTTTTAACCACCAGATTCAGTGTATTCGAATCACCGGTCTTGATCTGTGAGAACACATCTTCAAGTTTGGCAGGCTTGCGTTCTGCAAGTCTGGCATCACGCGATTTTTCATTTCGAAGATCAGCCAGTTCACGTGCACCGCGCTCGTCTTTAGATACCAGCATCTCTTCACCGGCATCCGGTGTGTTTGAAAGACCAAGTACCTGCACAGGGGTTGAAGGTCCGGCAACATCAACGCCTTCGCCGCTGTCGTTAAACATGGCTCGCACACGACCGAACTCTTTACCGGCAACCATGATGTCACCACGTTTGAGTTCACCCGCCTGTACCAGTACGGTGGCAACCGGACCGCGACCTTTATCGAGCGTTGCTTCAATAACCACACCTTGAGCCGGCCCTTCACTGCGCGCTTTAAGTTCGAGCAGTTCTGCTTGTAGTAACAGTGCATCAAGCAGGTCATCAATACCCTGCCCGGTGAGAGCCGAGACTGGTACAAACATCACATCGCCACCCCATTCCTCTGAGATGACTTCATGTTTGGACAGATCGTTCTTGACTCTTTCAGGGTCGGCGCCTTCTTTGTCCATCTTGTTGACGGCAACAATGATCGGCACTTCCGCGGCACGCGAGTGTTGTACCGCTTCAATTGTTTGTGGCATCGCACCGTCATCGGCAGCTACGACCAGAACAACAATGTCGGTTGCCTGTGCACCACGTGCACGCATAGAACTGAAAGCAGCGTGGCCCGGTGTATCAAGAAATGTAATCGAGCCTTTATCGTGATTAACGTTGTAGGCACCGATGTGCTGTGTGATACCACCTGACTCACCGGCAGCTACCCGGCTTGAGCGAATGTAGTCGAGCAGCGATGTTTTACCATGATCGACGTGGCCCATAACAGTCACCACCGGTGGTCTGATCGCCAGATCTTCTTGGTCGTCTGTCTCGGCTGCGGCCATCAGGCGCTGTTGCAACTCGAGCTCCAGATCATCTGCTGTAGTAGTGATGGCATTGTGGCCCATCTCTTCAACAACAAGTACTGCCGTATCCTGATCAAGTACCTGGTTGATGGTGGCCATAACGCCCATTCCCATCATGGTCTTGATGACTTCACCGGCCTTGACTGCCATACGGTTACCCAGTTCGGCAACGGTGATGGTTTCAGGCACTTCTACATCATGTATGACTGGTGCAGTCGGCTTGGCAAACGCATGCTTCGATTCTATGTGCTGGTAAGACTCGCGACGACCGCGCTTCTCGCGCTTGCCACCACGTCCTCCCGATACTCGAAGTTCCTTACGCCCACCGCCTTTGCCGCGACCGCGTCGGCCCGGCTTACCGTTATCCGGTGGTGGAATATCAACCACGTTTGAGCCAGGTGCAGCACGACCGCCTTTTTCACGACCACCACCACTGGCACGCCGTTGCTCTTCCTGCTTTCTGAGCAGTTCAGCTTCTGCGGCGGCCTGGGCAGCACGTTCGCGCGCCTTGCCGGCTTCTTCAACGTTTTGCGTAAGCTCGGCAAGGGCCGCTGCCGCGACCGCATCACGTGCAGCGGCTTCGGCATCAATTCTGGCTTTTTCAGCGTCTTCCCGCGCCTGCTCTTCAGCAATACGCGCAGCTTCTGCTGCGGCTTCTTCCGCCTTGATGCGATCCGCTTCAGAAATTACTGCCTCTTCTGCCTCGCGCTTGATTCTTTCCGCTTCGAGCTCTTTGTTTTGCTCTTCATTGCGGGCAGCATCCTGCTCGCGATTAGACTCTTCGCGCTCCACCTGCTGTTGCCGCAGCGCCGCCTGACGAATCATCTCTTCGCGAGCGGTATCATCCCGTTTGGCATAAACACGCTTGCCCCGGGTTTCAACAGTGACGGCTTTCTTACCCGGGCCACCAATTTTAATCTCGCCACGCTTCTTGCGCGTCAGCGTGATCTTGCTGGCACCGGCAGTTTTCTTTTCAACTCCCTGAGACTGACGCAGAAACGTCAACAGCTGCGACTTTTCAGAAGCATCTATAGTGTCTTCGGCTGCGGTTTTTTCTACCCCAGCATCTTTCAGCTGCTGCAGCAATTTCTCGACCGGTGTTCCCACCGTGTCAGCGAGCTGCTTGACGGTCACATCTGCCATATTTGTCTCTATCCCCCGCTAGCCTCAGCGCCAGCCTCAGCCCCGGATTCCTGAGCTGAAGATTCGTCTTCCTCGAACCAACTCTCACGCGCTTTCATAATAAGTGTACCGGCGGTTTCTTCATCCATGCCGTCGATAACCATTAACTCGTCAGTCGCCAGATCTGCAAGATCATCAACTGTTGTAACTTCAATTTCTGCCAGCGATACCGCAAGCTCCGCTGTAATACCTTCCATCGCCAACAGCTCATCAGACGGATTCAGGTTCTTGATCTTTTCATCAGTGACCAGCGCCTGGGTTAGCAGGACATCCTGAGCACGACTTCTTAGCTCCTGTACCATCTCGTCGTCGAATTCATCCACGTCGAGCAGTTCCTGCTCGGGAACATAGGCCACTTCTTCAACGCTGGTAAAGCCTTCCTGTACAAGAATGGTGGCAACTTCTTCATCAACCGTTAATTGCTCAACAAACTTATCTACCAGCACACGCGCTTCAGACTCATTCTTTTCATCTGCCGCACCTTCGTCCATCACGTTCAGAGCCCAGCCAGTCAGCTCACCTGCCAGACGAACATTCTGCCCACCGCGACCAATCGCCAGTGACAGTTTTTCTGAATCAACAATGATATCCATGCTTTGGTTGTCTTCGTCAACGATGATCGACGCAACTTCAGCCGGTGCCATGGCGTTGATAACGAACTGGGCCGGGCTTTCATTCCAAAGGATGATATCAACACGCTCACCGGCAAGTTCGTTGGAAACTGTTTGTACCCGCGAGCCTCGCATACCCACACAAGCGCCCACCGGATCAAGACGCGGATCATTCGATACCACGGCTATTTTTGCACGGCTGCCTGCATCACGCGCTGCACCACGTATTTCTATGACGCCCTGGCCGACCTCCGGTACTTCAAGCTTGAACAGCTCGATTAAAAACTCTGGTGAAGTTCTGGTTGCAAACAACTGCGGACCATAGGCTTCCGGTTCAACATCGCGCAGAAAAGCACGCAGCCGGTCACCGGTTCGAACTGCTTCTCTGGGAATCATTTCTTCACGGCGTATATAAGCCTCAGCATTGTTACCGAGGTCAATATAAACGCCACCGCGTTCGGTGCGCTTGACAATACCCATGACCAGCTCGCCAACCCGGTCTTTAAAGGCTTCAACCACCCGTGCACGCTCTGCTTCACGGACCTTTTGCACAATCACCTGCTTGGCGGTTTGTGCTGCGATTCGGCCAAAATCGACAGATTCGATGTCGTCTTCCACCCAGCCGCCGATCTCGATTTCAGGATCCTCTACCTGGGCTGCAGATAGTGTGATCTGCCGCAGCGGGAACTCTTGTTCTTCATCATCAGCCACAACCTCCCAGCGACGGAAGGTATCGTAATCGCCGGTTTCGCGATCAATCTTTACACGGCACTCAATATCTTTACCGCTGCGTTTGCGTGTGGCAGAGGCGAGCGCCGCTTCGAGCGCATCAAAAATTATCTCTTCTTCAACGCCTTTCTCGTTAGAGACGGCGTCAACCACCATTAGTATTTCTTTGCTCATAAGTAGCTATACCTTGCGCAAATTGCCTGTACCTTGTGCCCGGTGTTAAAACTGAGCCTGTTTAAAATAAAGCTCGGTATGCTGCAACACTTCGCTTTATTCTGTAGGTTGCCCCGTTGGCTATGCCAGGGATGCAGCCGCTGACTGTTCATTACTTTCATGCCGTTACCGCTGCTCATCGGCGTTTACCATCAGGTGCGGTTATCAGATTCGCAAACTCGATATCGCGTATTGCCAGCTCGTGGACGTCGTTATCTATCTCTACCACCACGACTTCATCTTCAACACTTTCAACCACGCCCTTGTAGTTACGCCTGCCAGACGCTGTCACACCGAGCCTGGCTCTGATGGTATTACCGATCTGTTGTTCAAAATCTGCAGCAGTGAAAAGCGGCCGGTCCATGCCTGGCGAAGATACTTCAAGTGTGTACTCACCTGCGATCAGGTCTTCTACATCCAGCGCTGCGCTAACCTGATGACTGACGGCCACACAATCTTCAACCACTACACCGGATCGGTTGGGTCCGGTTTCACCGATGCCCTGAATGTCGTCAGTGGCTTCTTTATCGATATACACCCGCAGCGTCAGGCCTGATTCTGTTTGTCCCAGTGAGGCACCCACGAAGGTGTAGTCCATGCCCTCGACTATGGGGGACAGAAAATCCCAAATGTTCTCTGGTGCCCTTCGCATTCAATTCCGCTGTAAATGCCGCCTGAAGCGCTGTACCACCGCGATACTTTTCGCGATGAAAGCCACGGTGCAGGCCGCATCTGTAAAATTTTATATGACCAAACAACAAAAAGGCCCCTTAGCAGGGGCCTTTTTAATGATCCGTGGTAGCGGGGGTAGGATTCGAACCTACGACCTTCGGGTTATGAGCCCGACGAGCTGCCAGACTGCTCCACCCCGCAACTGCAATTCGCAATGATAGAAGTAATTGACGCGGATATCAAGTCTTTTACTCTTACAAAAGTACATATTTTTGCAGCTGCCGTGTGGCGAACACGTTAGCAAAGCAAAAGACCCTTACAACCCGAACGCCGCTGCACAGGCAGCCATGATCAGACCTGGAAAAATACCGAAAAAGACGATCGCCGCACCATTGATAGTCAGGCCGAGTTGCACATCCATTGGAGCCAGCACTGGCTGTGATTCTACCGGCTCATCAAAGAACATATATTTGATTACGCGCAGATAGTAAAACGCACCCACCACCGAGAAGATCACGGCAATCACGGCAAGCCAAACCAGATCAGCTTTAACAGCGGCGCTCAGTACAGCAAGCTTGGCGTAGAAACCCACAGTCGGTGGTACACCGGTCATTGATACCAGCAACAGCATCATTACTACAGCATAGACCGGGCTGCGACGGAACAAGCCACGAAGATCAGTGAGCAGCGTGACTTCCACTCCCATGCGATCCATTGCCAGTATCACCCCGAATGCACCCAGGCTGGTGAACGAGTAGGTAATCGCGTAGAACATCGCAGCCGAGTAGCCTTGCTGACTGCCGGCGAGAATACCGAGAAAAATAAACCCAACATGCGAAATGGTTGAATAGGCCAGCATGCGTTTGATTGAAACCTGAGCCAGCGCCAGCAGGTTGCCAATTACAATCGATAACAATGAAAGCAATATCAGCATGCCCTGCCAGCTGGTATGGGCAGTCTCGAGTCCGTCGATCAGGAAGCGAATTGCCAGTGCGAATGCAGCTATCTTCGGAGCGGCAGAGATATAGAGGGCGACAGAAGTTGGTGCACCTTCATAGACATCCGGCACCCACATATGAAAAGGCGCAGCACCAAACTTAAACGCGATACCAACTACCAGAAACGCCAGCCCGAAGACTGCAGTGGTACTGCCATGGCCGCCGTCGCTCAGGCTTGCCGCAATGGCATCAAAGTGCAGGCTGCCAGTGGCGCCGTAAATCATTGAGATGCCGTACAGCAACGCACCTGATGCGAGCGCACCAAGCACAAAGTACTTCATTGCTGCTTCAGATGATTTTTCATCTTTTCTCTTCAACGCGACCATGGCGTACAGAGATAAGGACAATAATTCCAGCCCCAGATACAGCGTTAGCATGGTGCTTGAGGAGACCATGATCATCATGCCAAGTACACCACTCAGCGCCAGTGTGTAGTACTCACCGTTAGTGATTCTGTGGGAGTTAACAAAGTCACGCGAGTATAAAAACACCCCGATAGAAACAATGAGAATCCATGACTTACACACAACACTCATTTGATCCATGATGAAGCTGCCGCTAAAAGCGGTCACTGCACCGTCTTCCGGTGAAACCCACCAGGTCAGTATTAAAGTCACAATCAACGCTACCTGAGACAAGCCATATGTCAGCGGCTTGCGATCATCGGTGACGAATAAATCGCCAACGAGTATCAGGCAGATTGCACAGAGCAGGAACATCTCCGGAGCGGCTAATCCTAAGTTATCCATCGTCAGCCTCTACAGTTTTGATGTGGTGACCTGCACCACGAGGTTTTCAATGGTGGCGTGCATCATATCTACCATTGGTTGTGGCCAGAGACCGAAGAACAGCACCATCGCAGCAAGCAGGCCGAGCATGATTTTCTCACGCTTGTTAATATCGGTTAGTGCCGCGACGTTGTCATTCGCTATATCACCGAATATCACTCGCTTCACCATCCACAGAGTGTAGGCAGCACCCAGTATCAAAGTGCTTGCAGCAAGAAAGGCAAACCAGAAGTTCGCTTTAAACGTAGCCAGTATCACCATGAACTCACCGACAAAACCTGAAGTACCCGGCAAACCGGCGTTGGCCATAGCAAAGAAAACAATAAACGCTGCAAACAACGGCATGGTGTTCACCACCCCGCCGTAATCAGCAATCTCTCTGGAATGAACACGGTCGTAAAGTACGCCAACGCAAAGGAACATAGCGGCAGATATAAATCCGTGTGAGATCATTTGTACCATCGCACCTTCGAGTGCCATCACAGCGTGGCCGCTCTGTACGCCATCTGCGGAGTTGGCAATGATGCCGAAGATCACAAACATACCGAGCGTCACAAAACCCATGTGAGAAATAGATGAGTAAGCGATCAACTTTTTCATATCGGCCTGGGCAAGTGCAACAAAACCAATGTAGACCACGGCAATCAATGAAAACAATATCACCAGCCACGCAAGCTGCTGACTGGCATCCGGCACGACCGGCAGACTAAAACGCATAAACCCGTAGCCGCCCATCTTCAACATGATTGCCGCTAACACCGCAGAGCCTGCGGTCGGTGCTTCAACGTGTGCATCGGGTAGCCAGGTGTGTACCGGCCACATGGGTATCTTGACCGCAAACGCCGCAAAGAACGCAAAAAAGATCAGTGTCTGCGCCTTTGATGACAACGCCATATCGTGCAGTGCCTGAATCGCAAAACTGTCTGCCTGACTGCCCATGTAGATCAGTGCGATCAACATAAAGACTGAACCCAGAAAGGTATACAGGAAGAACTTGATCGTTGCGTACACGCGGCGTGGCCCACCCCAGATACCAATGATTAAAAACATCGGGATCAGGGTTGCTTCGAAGAAGATGTAGAACAGGATAGCGTCTGTGGCGGCGAACACGCCAACCATAAAGCCGGTCATGATCAGGAACGACGCAAGATACATCGCCGGCCTGTCTTTGATGACTTCCCATGCTGAAATAACCACGATCACGTTGATAAACGTAGTAAGAATGATCAGCGGTGCGGAAATACCGTCAACACCCAGACTGTAGTTGATGCCGAATGACGGCAGCCATGCGACATTTTCAACAAACTGCATTGCTGCAGTGCTGTTATCAAACCCCATATACAGCCCGAGGCTCAGCACAAAAGCGATGATTGATATGACAAGCGCTGTCATACGACAACGCTGATCCCCAACAAATAAAGTCAGCAAGCCGCCGAGTATGGTCAACCAGATGATTAAGCTTAGTATTGGCATCAAGCGTGACTACGTTGTGATAAAGAAGATAAATAGCATTGCCAGCAAACCGGCAATCATAACGAAGGCATAGTTATAGAGATATCCTGTTAACCTGCCGCGAGCCAGCGATGCGAAAAAGCCGATCTTGTTGGCCGTACCGTTGACCAACAAACCGTCGATCATTTTAACGTCACCAACACTCCAGAGCTTATCCGCCAGGCTCAGACTGCCACCAGCAAATACTTTTTGATTGAAATCATCAAAACCATATTTGTTTTCAAGCAGTCGATGAACGAAGCCAAACTTCTTCGCAAACCAGTCTGCGATAGACGGGTTCTTCAGATAGATAAACCAGGCACTGCCCGCCCCCAACAGAGCAAGATACAGAGCCGGTGTTTTAAAACCGTGCAGCACAAAGGCAAATGCACCGTGATAATCCGCCCCGAGCTTGGCCAGCACATCGTTTTCTTTTGCAACGTAAATCGCATCACCAAAGAAACCACCAAACAACATTGAGCCGATAGTCATCGCACCAAGAATGACTGATGGCACAGCCAGCAGTATTAACGGCCAGGTAACAACTTTGGGCGATTCATGCAGGTGTTCACGTGTGTGGTCGTCAAAGCGTTCTTTGCCATGAAACACCAGAAAGAACATTCTGAAACTGTAGAACGCCGTGATGAACACCCCGAGCAACACACAAATGTAGGCAAAGCCTGCACCCGGTATCTGCGATTTATGCACGGCTTCGATGATCGCATCTTTCGAGAAGTAACCGGAGAAACCGGGAAAACCGATCAGTGCCAGTGTGCCAATTAATGAAGTCCAGTAAGTGATCGGCATGTATTTGCGCAGCCCGCCCATCTTGCGGATATCCTGCTCGTGATGCATACCGATAATCACACTACCTGCAGCGAGGAATAACAGTGCTTTAAAGAAAGCGTGCGTCATCAGATGGAAGATTGCAGCGCCATAGGCAGATGCGCCGAGTGCGACAGTCATATAGCCCAGTTGAGATAGTGTGGAGTACGCGACTACCCGCTTGATGTCGTTTTGCACAATACCGATCAGACCCATCAGCAATGCCGTCAGAGAGCCGATGACAATCACAAAAGTCAGCGCCGTGGTAGACAGCTCAAAAAACGGCGACATACGCGCCACCATAAAGATACCTGCGGTAACCATGGTTGCTGCATGGATCAGGGCTGATATCGGCGTTGGTCCTTCCATCGAATCCGGCAGCCAGACATGTAATGGTATCTGTGCGGACTTACCCATTGCCCCGATGAACAGACAGATGCAGGTCACGGTTAGTGCCGACCATGCAACTCCCGGAATAATCTCCATGGTCTGGCCTATCATGCCATCTGCTGCGGCAAACGCCTCGGTGTAGTTGAGTGTGCCGGTGTACATCAGTACTGCTGCAATACCTAACAGGAAACCAAAGTCGCCGACTCTGTTCACCAGAAAGGCTTTCAGATTAGCGAAGATCGCGGTGGGTTTTTTGTACCAGAAACCAATCAACAGGTAGGACACCAGTCCGACCGCTTCCCAGCCAAAGAACAGCTGCATGAAGTTATTGGCCATCACCAGCATCAACATCGCGAAGGTGAACAAAGATATGTAACTGAAGAATCTCTGATAACCCGGATCATCATGCATGTAGCCAATGGTGTAGATATGCACCATCAGTGATACCGAGGTAACAACGGTCATCATCACTACGGTCAGTCGATCCACCAGGAAGCCGACTTCAAACTTGATATCACCGCTGACCATCCAGGTGTAGATAGTCTCGTTAAAGACGGCCCCACCGGAAAAGCTGTGAACGAGTGCTACCAGTGACAACACGAATGCCACAGCAACGCCGGCAATGGTCGCGCGATGCGAATTGACCCGACCTAATTTGCGGCCAAAAAAGCCTGAGGCGATTGCACCGAACAAAGGCGCTAATGGCGTGAGTATGTATAGGAGTTTCATCTGTGTCACCCCTGCAGCTGATCAAGATCAGAAACGTTGATCGAACCGCGATTTCGAAACAACACCACCAGAATCGCGAGGCCGATTGCAGCTTCAGCTGCCGCCACAGTCAGGATAAAAAATACAAATACCTGCCCTGCTGTGTCGTTAAGGAAATAGGAAAACGCCACAAAGTTCATGTTGACGGCCAGCAACATCAGCTCGATCGACATCAGAATGATGATGATGTTTTTCCGGTTGAGAAATATTCCGGCAATGCTGAGCCCGAACAGGATCGCACCCAGTGTCAGGAAATGGGAAATCGGGATCATGACTGACCTCCCTGTTCTGCTGACTGGCCATTGCCAACAGCACCTGTGCCGGCAGGTTTTTTCGCCACCTGGGCTGCGATATCCTGGTTGTCTTCGCTGTTAACCGAGACAACCCGCAAGCGATCTTCCTTCTTAACCAGTACCTGCTCAGCAGGCCGCTGGTATTTGGTATCAGGTCTGCGGCGCATAGTCAGCGCGATAGCGGCGATGATCGCCACCAGCAGTATCACTGCGGCCACTTCAAACTGGAACAGGTAATCGGTGTAAATAGCGAGCCCCAGTTGCTCGGTATTGCTGTAATCAGCCGGTTTGGGCAGTGGCTGTTCAAAACCGGAGCCCGCGAACTGGCCACGAATTAACAGCACCATCAACACCACCACTGATGCGGCTATGGTTGCACCGATTGGCAAGTGACGGGAAAAGCCTTCGCGCATGGGTAGCAGGTTGATATCAAGCATCATCACAACAAACAGAAACAGCACCATCACGGCACCCACGTACACCAGCACCAGTGTGATAGCGAGGAACTCTGCCTCCATCAACATCCAGATGATGGCGCTGTTGAAAAACGCCAGTACCAGAAACAACGCCGCCTGCACCGGGTTACGCGTGGTGATGACACCCACTGCGGCACCGACAAGCACCAGGGAAAAAACCCAGAAAACCAGAAGTTTTAGATCCATGATTGCCTCTTAACGAAACGCTGCGTCAGCAGCGCGATCAGCAGCGATCTGGGTTTCGTATTTATCACCGATTGCGAGCAGTTTGTCTTTGGTCATGATTTGCTCGCCGCGTTTTTCAAAGTGGTATTCGAAAATACGTGTCTCGACAATCGAATCTACCGGACAGGCTTCTTCACAAAAGCCGCAGAAAATGCACTTGAAAAGATCGATGTCGTAACGGGTTGTGCGGCGGGTGTCGTCCGCACGTTGTTCTGAATCGATAGTGATTGCCAGTGCCGGACACACTGCCTCGCAAAGTTTGCAGGCAATGCATCGTTCTTCGCCGTTCGGATAACGGCGCAACGCATGTAAACCACGAAAGCGCGGCGACTGCGGCGTTTTTTCTTCCGGATACTGCACCGTAAATTTGGTTTTAAATAAATATTTGCCGGTCAGTTTCATGCCCTTGAGAAGCTCAAGCAGCATCAAACTTTTTAAGGTTGATTTAACGTTACCAGTCATAGCAGGCCCAGAAGTGTCTTGCCGGAGATGTTGTCTGTATGCATTCGTTAAGCGCTCCTGATATCAAACCAGGGGCCGATATCCAGAAGTATTGCAACGGCTTCAACAGTCAGCCAGACAATAGTTACCGGGATAAATACCTTCCATCCAAGTCGCATGATCTGGTCATAACGATAACGCGGGAAGGTTGCACGGAACCAGAGGAAGAAGAACAGCATAAAAGCAGTTTTAGCAAAGAACCAGAACATGCCGTCAGGCAGAAACGGCACAGGTGACAGCCAGCCACCGAGAAACATAATCACAGCAAGCGCTGCAATCATGATCATGTTGGCGTATTCCGCCAGGAAGAACAACGCGAACGCCATACCCGAGTAGTCGACGTGAAAGCCTGCAACAATCTCTGATTCACCTTCTGCAACATCAAAAGGTGCGCGGTTGGTCTCTGCCACCCCGGAAATGAAGTAGACAATAAAAAGCGGAAACAATGGCAACCAGAACCAGTGAAAGATACTGCCTTCCTGAGCGCGAACTATGTCGCCAAGGTTAAGACTGCCGCTGACCATCAGTACACCAACCAATGCAAAGCCCATGGCAATCTCATAGGCCACGATTTGCGCCGCTGAACGCATTGCACCAAGGAACGCATACTTTGAGTTAGAAGCCCAACCGGCGACAATCACGCCGTAGACACCCAATGATGTCAGCGCTAACACATAGAGTAGTCCAGCATTGACGTCAGCAAGTACGGCGGTATCACTAAACGGTATCACCGCCCAGGCTGCGAATGCAGGGGCCAGGGAGAGGATCGGTGCAATCAAAAACAAGAAGCGATGCGAATTTGTCGGCACCAGTACTTCTTTGGTCAGCAGTTTTAAAACATCTGCTATCGGTTGAAGTAACCCGGCAAACCCAACCCTGTTGGGGCCTTTGCGCACCTGTATTGCGCCAATCACTTTGCGTTCTGCGTAGGTCAGGTAGGCAACCGTTAACAACAGCGGAACAATAATCAACAATACCTTCAGTACCGTGACTATCAGAAACAACAGGCCTTCAAAAAATCCCATGCTATTCGCCCGCCACTAATGTTACCGGCTCGAACATAGAACCAAAGCCTGCCAGATCCATACTGCCCATTGGCAACCATGCGCAGCCTTCCGGAATACCATCGTCCTGTTTTACTTTAATCATCACAGTGTCACCGCTCTGCTCTGCACTGACAACAGCATTCTCGGCCAAACCAAGACGCTGCATGTCATTACCATGCAGGGATACATAATTCTGCTGAGCATCTGCAGTTTTTTGCAGTGAACGGGCACGACGCACAAGCATATCTGATTTATACGCAGGCAGATCGCCACAGCGTAACAAGCTGCCGGCACCAGATGCTGCAGGCACTTCGATGTTGTCTGCGGTGTAGCTGTTGTCTAGCTGAATATCACGGCAAAGATCTTTAAGTTCATTGCGAATATCGACAACGCTCTCGTAATCAAAGCCTTCAAGGTCAAGGTGATTACCAATCACTCTGAGGATCTTCCACGCAGGCCTGCCTTCACCCGGTGGTTTAGTCGCACCATTAAACATCTGCCATGCACCGGTGGCGTTGACGAACGTACCGGCAGTTTCTGCGAACGCTGCAGAGGGTAATACGATGTTGGCATGTTCAACGGCGTGACGGCTCAGGTGCGTTGACATAATAATAAGCGTTGTCTCTTTGCAAACCTTACGCGCCAGTGCCGCATTGCTTTGCTCGTAGCGAGGCTCCACACCCATCAACAACAACACTTTGGTTTTGTCGCTGAGCATTTCACTGGCATTCATACCAGACTGATCGACTTCAGCACCACCAGCCAGACGATGCGGCACACAACCGGCAAGCCATGCACCCGCTGTGTTACCACCTTCAGGCAGATAGCCGAGAGTTGCACCAGTTGCCTGCGCAATACATGCTGCAATTGCACGCAAGTCGGAATAATTCGGATGCATAATCGACAGATTGCCAAGCAATACGACCGGGTTGTCAGCAGCTTTCAGCTGCGCTGCAATTTCTTTATGTGTGTCTGTAACACTGGCTTGGGACGCGATGCTTGTGATTGCTTCATCTTTACAGTCACAGGCAACAGCAACGGCTAATGCATGCAACAGCATATCGCGAGGTGCTGCACCAATGTTGTGCTGCGGCTCGAAATTCATATCGTAGACGCGCGGGTTAATAAAACTGATCGGCGCGCCTTTCAGGCTTGCCTTGCGCAGCCGAAGTGCCGCCAGTGGTTGCTCTTTTCTGGCATTGGAACCGATAAGCAAACCGGCATCGACATTTTCAAGCTGTTCAAGGCTCATACCCAGCCACGGCATTACCGGTGCACGGCTTTGATCACTGAAATCAGTTTGTGTTAAGCGATGATCAACATTGTTACTGCCGATACCACGAATCAGTTTCTGCAACAGGTACTGTTCTTCAGTGGTGGCTGCCGCTGAACCCATAGCGCAAATCGACTTTGCGCCGTGCTTATCAATATTTTCTTTAAACGCATCTGCAGTGGCCTGCAGCGCAGTTTGCCAGTCAACCGGCTTGAGCTCACCGTCAATCCGCAACATCGGTGTTGTCACACGATCATCTGTGTACAGACCTTCGTAGCTGAAACGATCGCGATCAGATATCCAGGTCTCATTGACCGCTTCGTTCTCGCGCGGCACTACGCGCTTAACTTCATCGTTGCCGACGTGAACGAAGACATTACTGCCGATGCTGTCGTGTGGCGATACCGATTGATGTTGTGCCAGCTCCCATGAGCGTGCACTAAAGCGTGATGGCTTTGCAGTCAACGCACCCACCGGAC
Source organism: uncultured Granulosicoccaceae bacterium (assembly GCA_938007995.1). Taxonomy (GTDB): domain Bacteria; phylum Pseudomonadota; class Gammaproteobacteria; order Granulosicoccales; family Granulosicoccaceae. The sequence continues at coordinate 38,675 of CALLLW010000062.1, forward strand.
ACAGGTCAATCACATTACCCGACAGTTCAGAGTTAACGCTTTTAGCGATGTATGTACCGATACGAGTATTTTCACCACGGCCTGTCGCGCCCAGTTCTCTGACGCCTGAAATCTCTTCACCAAAACGCACACATCGTGTGCAGTGAATGCAACGCGTGAGTTCGGTCGAGATTAACGGGCCAATGTTTTTATCCATGACCACGCGCTTGGTCTCGATATACTCTGACGAGCTGTTGCCATATCCCAGCGCTACATCCTGTAACTCACACTCGCCACCCTGATCACAAATCGGGCAGTCTAGTGGATGATTGATCAGCAGGAACTCCATGGTTCCGGCTTGCGCACCTTTGGCCAGTTCGGAACTGGTCTTAATTACCATGTCCGGTGCAACAGGAGTTGCACAGGCAGGCAGTGGCTTGGGTGCCTTTTCAACTTCGATCAGGCACATACGGCAGTTTGCCGCAACGCTAAGCTTTTTGTGATAACAAAAACGCGGGATAGTGATACCGGCTTCGTCAGTGACCTCTATGATCATCTGGCCTTTGCGCGCCTTTAACGGCTTGCCATCGACGGTGATATCAATCAGGTCTGTATCGACTTTATCTTTTACAGGGGCATCACTCATGCGGCAGACCCCAGTTGCTCTTCAACAATACTGCGCTTGTGCTCCACGTAGTATTCAAATTCATGTCTGAAGTGTCTCAGCATACCCTGTACAGGCCATGCAGCCGCTTCACCCAGAGCGCAGATAGTTCGACCGGCAATTTTTGCTGCGACGTCTTCGAGTTTTTCGATGTCTTCCGGACGTCCCTTACCTTCTATAATCCGCACCAGCATTCGATACAACCAGCCGGTACCTTCACGGCATGGCGTGCACTGACCACAGGACTCTGAGTAGTAGAAGCGCGATATTCTGCATAGCGCTTTGACCATATCAGTGGTTTCATCCATAGAGATGACAGCACCGGAACCGAGCATAGAACCAGATTTGGCAATAGAGTCGTAGTCCATATTGGTAGCAAGCATGATGTCACCCGGCAGTACCGGCATTGACGACCCGCCAGGTATGACTGCTTTGAGTTTTCTGCCACCACGCACACCACCGGCAAGTTCCAGCAGATCACTGAACGGAGTACCGAGGCAGACTTCAAAGTTGCCCGGGTTGTTAACATGACCGGACATTGAAAAACATTTCTGCCCGCCGGAATTTTCAACGCCAAGATCCATAAACCACTGAGCACCGTTTCTGATGATTGCTGGTGTTGATGCAACTGACTCAGTATTGTTGATGGTGGTTGGCTTGCCGTACAAACCGAAGTTAGCCGGGAATGGTGGCTTAAATCTCGGCTGACCTTTCTTGCCTTCAAGCGATTCGAGCAACGCGGTTTCTTCGCCGCAGATGTAAGCACCCGCACCGAGGGTTCCATAGAGATCAATGGAAACATCGGTATCGAGTATGTTCTGCCCTATCCAACCGTGCTCGTAGGCTTCTTTGAGTGCTGCCATGAACCGTTCGTAGGGCTCATCCATCCATTCGCCACGCATGTAGTTGTAGCCGACAGTCGCACCAATGGCGTAACAACCGATCAGCATGCCTTCAACCAGGGTATGTGGGTTGAAGCGATGGATATCGCGGTCTTTGCAGGTGCCGGGCTCTGATTCATCGCTGTTGACCACCAGATAATTCTGGCCGCCTTCAACCGGCTTGGGCATGAAGCTCCACTTAAGACCGGTTGGAAAACCTGCACCACCACGACCCCGCAGACCGGACGCTTTAACTTCAGCGACGACATCTTCAGGAGACATTTTCTCTTTAAGGATTTTCTTCCACGCCTCATAACCACCGATCTTGAGATAGTTCTCATAGGTCCATGGCTGATCAAACTTAAGCGTAGTATAGACAACCTGGTTGCGTTCCTTACTCATTAAGGCTTACTCCAGTGCGTCCAGAATCTCATCGACCTTTTCCGGTGTAAGACTCATGTGGTAAACGTGATTGACTTGCATCATTGGACCACCATCGCAACCAGCGAGGCATTCCTCTTCAACTTTTAGAAATATTTTTCCGTCAGGTGTGCTTTGGCCGAGTTTGATACCGTATTTTTTCTCAACATGATTAACGATGGTATCGCTACCCATTAACATGCAGCTGATGTTGGTGCATATCGCTACACAATGACGACCGACCGGCTCTGTTTCGTACATCGAGTAAAACGATGCCACCTCGTAAACCGCGATTTTCGACATCTCAAGCTTTTCAGCCACGGCATCCATCAGCTCGACGGTTAAATAGCCATTGTTTTGATGCTGCACTGCGCGCAATGCCGCAAGAACCGCTGATTGCTTTTGATCTTCAGGGTAACGCTTCAGCCACTCATCTATTTCTTCGATAGAGTGGCTATCGAGCTCGGTAGAATTCGCTTTGGTATTTGCTTCTGAACTCATCGATCCACCTCGCCGAACACGATGTCCTGCGTACCTATGATTGCGACCACATCGGATAACATATGACCCTGCGCCATCTCGTTCATGGCGGCCATATGATAAAAGCCGGGTGCACGAATCTTCAGGCGATAAGGTTTGTTGGCGCCATCGGAAATCAAGTACGCACCAAACTCACCTTTGGGTGCCTCTATTGCGGCATACGACTCACCTTCCGGCAGACAGAATCCTTCAGTAAATAATTTAAAATGATGAATCAATGATTCCATGTCGCCCTTCATTTCAGAACGGCGTGGTGGTGCTATTTTGTGATCTTCAGTTAACACAGGCCCCGGGTTGCTGCGCAGCCAGGTGATGCACTGTTTGATGATCTCATTTGATTGCCGCATCTCTTCCATGCGCACCAGATAGCGATCGTAGCAGTCACCTTCAACACCAACCGGTATATCGAATTTCATCCGATCGTAAACTTCATAGGGCTGCTTCTTGCGCAGATCCCATTCGATGCCAGAGCCACGCAACATGGCACCGGTAAAACCAAGCTGCAGTGCACGCTCAGGGCTGACTACACCAATACCTACCAGCCGCTGCTTCCAGATACGATTGTCGGTTAACAGGGTTTCATATTCATCCACACACCCTGGAAAACGATTTGTGAAGTCTTCAATGAAATCAAGCATCGAGCCTTGTCTGGCATCATTCAGCTTTGTAGCGTTATTTTTACTGCGAAAGCGTGACTCCTGATATTGAGGCATGCTGTCTGGCAGATCGCGCGCGACTCCGCCCGGTCTGTAGTAGGTTGCATGCAGGCGAGCACCGGATACTGCTTCGTAGCAGTCCATTAAGTCTTCACGCTCACGGAACGCATAAAGAAACATAGACATCGCACCAACATCGAGCCCGTGCGCACCAATCCACATCAGGTGGTTCAGTATGCGGGTGATTTCGTCGAACATAACGCGGACGTACTGCGCCCTTTCGGGCACTTCAATGCCAAGCAGGTTTTCAATAGCCAGTACATAACCATGTTCGTTACACATCATGGATACGTAGTCGAGTCGATCCATGTAACCAATACTCTGGTTATACGGCTTACTCTCTGCGAGTTTTTCAGTACCACGGTGCAACAACCCGACATGCGGGTCTGCACGATCAATGACCTCGCCATCCATTTCAAGCACGAGTCGGAGTACGCCGTGCGCTGCCGGATGTTGCGGACCAAAGTTCAGTGTGTAGTTTCTAATCTCAGGCATTGCTCTGCCCTTCCTGTGTCGCCTCTTCAACGGCGGTGTCTGTATTTCTACGAGCAGTGCTTCTGATTACCTTCGGCACCAGTACTCTTGGCTCAATAGAAACAGGCTGGTAGATAACACGCTTTTTCTTCGGGTCGTAACGCATCTCTACGTTACCCACCAACGGAAAGTCTTTACGGAACGGGTGACCTACAAAACCGTAGTCGGTGAGAAGTCGGCGCAGGTCTGTATGACCATCGTAGTGGATGCCCATCAAATCGAACGACTCGCGTTCCGCCCACTCAGCAGAGCTCCATATTGAAGTCAGGGAAGGCACAACCGGAAACTCGTTGTCTTTGGCAAACACCTTCAAGCGTGCACGTGCGTTGTGTTGCAGCGACAGCAGGTGATACACCGATGCAAAACGCGGCGCATCGCTATTGTGTTCTGGCACTTCATCGCCAAAGCTCATGCGACCAATAGAAGCCGACGCCACACCACGGCTAAAGCCGCTGCCACCGGTTTCCCATTCATCCTCGCCGTAGGCAAGATAGTCAACACCGCAAACATCCATCAGTTGCTCAAAGGAGAATGTCGGGTTATCGCGAAGTTCAGTTGCGACGGCAAGCAGGTGGTCAGCGTCTACCTCTAACGAGAGTTCGTCATTGATGACTGACACTTTCGTGACGCCGGCAATACCCGCAGCAGTGAGTGCCGCAGCCATACCCTGCGCATTTTTCTGATATGTCTTTTTCAAAGTAGCGTATCGATAATTTGTGTGTACCTGACAAACAGTAAGTGCATCGTTGTGAAGATGCTGTATTCAAGTGTCAGTCAGGCGCGCGTAATCACATTGGGGCGACGAATCTTGTTTTGTAACTGAATGATGCCGTACAGCAACGCCTCAGCGGTTGGCGGACAACCGGGCACATAGACATCAACAGGAACGATCCGGTCACAGCCCCGCACAACGGCATAGCTGTAATGATAGTAGCCACCGCCATTGGCGCATGACCCCATGGAAATCACCCACTTCGGTTCTGGCATCTGGTCGTAAACCTTGCGAAGCGCCGGGGCCATTTTATTGACCAGTGTGCCTGCCACAATCATGACGTCAGACTGGCGGGGGCTCGGTCGAAATACAATACCGAATCGATCCAGATCATAACGCGCTGCACCGGCATGCATCATTTCAACTGCACAGCAAGCCAGACCGAATGTCATCGGCCACATTGACCCGGTGCGCGCCCAGTTAACAAGTTTGTCGGTAGACGTGGTGATAAAGCCTTTATCAAGGACCGCTTCTATTCCCATTCCAGCGCTCCTTTTTTCCACTCGTAGATGAAGCCGATTAACAAAATACCCAGAAAGACACCCATCGCAGCAAAAGCTTCAATGCTGATGGTGTCGAGAACCACAGCCCATGGAAAAAGGAATGCAATCTCGAGATCGAAGATGATGAAAAGTATAGCCACCAGGTAGTAGCGAACGTCGAACTTCATACGCGAGTCTTCGAATGCTTCGAAGCCACACTCGTAGGGTGAGTTCTTTTCAGTGTTGGGTTCGGTAGGGCCAACCAGCGTGCCCAGCAGCAATAGCACCGCGCCGAACACCAGGGCGACGAGGATAAACACAAGGATCGGAAAATAATTGGCTAGCATTAGATAACGGGTGGCCTTATTTGAGCGGGTTTAATGCTCTTTTCATATACGAGATTGGTGCCGACGCCCGGACTCGAACCGGGACGACTTGCGTCACTACCCCCTCAAGATAGCGTGTCTACCAATTCCACCACGTCGGCAAGTAATACGATCCCCACCATTTTAAACCACAATGAGCAGTCTGAGTAATAAATTACAGAGTTATTTATATAACTCTGCGTTGTTTAAATCCTTTTACTCGTTACTCCGCCCGTTACTCCGGTTGAGGAACTGCAGGCACATCAGCAGAATCTGCCGGTGCGTCTGCAGCCGGAGCTGCCGGTACATCGTCTGAACCATCTTCAGCACCCGGTGTATCTGTTGCCGGTGCAGGAACGTCAACCTGCTGAGCTGGTGCATCTACATTGTCGATGACACTGCCAATACCGGTGTTACTGCGTTGCGATGCGAGAAAAAACAGCAACATACTGGTGCAGAAAAACGCGAGCGCGAACATGGTAGTCATTCTGGTTAAGAACGAACCGGAGCCCTTCGATCCAAAAACAGTGGCCGAAGCACCGCCGCCACCGCCGCCAAAAGCAGCACCGGCTTCTGCCCCTTTGCCGTGCTGGATCAGCACAAGGCCAATGACACCAAGCGCCAGGAAAACGTGAACGACAAGAGCGATAGTTTGCAACATGGGAGACTGATCCGTCTGGATGTTTAAGCTTGAGCTGCTGCCGCCTGGCAGATAGCTAGAAAATCGGCACTTTTCAGTGCAGCACCGCCGATAAGACCACCATCAATATCAGGCTTGCCTATCAGCTCGGCAGCGTTGCCAGGGTTGACACTACCACCATAGAGAATTCTGACAGCAGATGCGGTTTGCTGATCACGTGCAGCAATAAACTGACGAAGCTCTGCATGGACTTCCTGCGCCTGTTCAGGCGTTGCCGTTTTACCGGTTCCGATAGCCCAGACTGGCTCATAGGCAATCACCGCAGACGCAAATGCGTTATCGCCACAAGCATCAAATGCAGCCTGCAGTTGGCTTTCAACCACCGCCATGGTGTTGCCGGCTTCGCGATCATCCAGTGTTTCACCAACACAGAAAATCGGCGTTAATCCGGCGGCAACCACTGCCTTGTGGCGCGCAGCACAAGACTCGTTGCTATCGCCAAATAAACTGCGCCGCTCGGAGTGTCCAATGATCACATACTGGCAGCCAAACTCGGCGAGCATGGTCGATGACACTTCACCGGTAAACGCACCCTGCTCTTCTGCACAGGCGTTTTGCGCTCCGAGCAACACGCTGGACCCTTTGAGGGCCTGTGAGACATCACCGAGATGAAGACTCACCGGACAGACTACAACATCAACTCCGGCAACCTCTGTTGCTGCCACTTCACCAGCCAACGCCACAGCGCTTTGGCGAGAGCCGTTGAGCTTCCAATTGCCTGCAACCATTGGCGTGCGCATGTTCAGGGGTTCCAGTTAAAAAGGTTAGTCAGTTGAAGAATATTTCGCAGCGTAGAAAACCACTGCCCAAAGCCGCGCAAGGTTACCGTGACCCCCAACAAAAAGCAATAAACCGCAAAATTCAAAAGGATTGTAGCTACTAAACCAATCGCTGCGCAGACTTTCTACATGCCGTAACGCAGCGAGCAATCTGCAGGAATCCACTGCCCGTACTTCTGGCCGTACTTCTGGCCGGGTAACTTCTGGCCGGGTAACTTCTAGTTGCATAACTGATGGCTGTATAACTATTGGCCACATAGCAGTTGGCAGGTAACTTCGCAGCACCTGCCCTGGCCATACTGCAAACTCAATCTGGCTAAAATCATTCGGCCAATGCATCTAAAAAGTAGCTAGCCCAGCTCCCTGCCAACGGCTTCTGCCACCCGGTTACAGATTTTTTCTACATCATTAGCGACCCGGCCTTCGACCATTACACGAACCACTGGTTCAGTACCGGATGGTCGTAACAACACTCTGCCCGAGTCACCAAGCTCGGCTTCAGCATCGGCCACAGCTTGCTGCACAACGGCGTTATCGTTCAATGCTTCGCGCTGACTCAATGGCACGTTCACCAACACTTGCGGGTATCGTGTCATGCCTGCCCTGAGGTTTGCCAACGGCTCTCCAGACTCCTGCAGATAGGCAAGTATCTGCAATGCCGCTACCAAACCGTCGCCCGTAGTGGTGCGATCCAGACAAATAATATGACCGGATGATTCACCACCAAGCACCCAGTCGCGGTTGCGCAGTTCCTCAAGTACGTAGCGATCACCGACTTTGGCGCGAACAAAATCCACACCCAGATCGCGCAAACCATGCTCGAGCCCAAGGTTGCTCATCAGCGTACCGGCAACGCCAGGCACTTTTTCACCACTGTCGAGTCGCGACTTGACCAGCACGTACAAAAGCTCATCACCATCGACAACCTCACCTCGATGATCAACCATGATTAACCGGTCGGCATCACCATCCAGCGCCACACCAACATGAGCCCGCTCCATCAACACATGCGCACGCAACAGATCGGGGGAAGTCGCTCCGCAATCACGGTTAATATTCAGTCCATCGGGCTCAGCACCAACCACAATGACATGAGCACCGAGCTCCTCAAAAACTCCTCTGGCGATGTGGTAGGCCGCACCGTTTGCCGAATCCACAACGATCTTCATACCATCCAGTCGAACGCCAGACGGAAAGGTGCTTTTACAAAACTCAATGTAACGCCCCGGTGCATCATCTATTCGCCGGGCACGGCCAAGATCTGCTGAGTCGACAGTCTCAATCTCACGCTCCATCATGTCTTCGATTTCCTGCTCCATCGAGTCAGGTAGTTTGGTGCCCTCGGCAGAGAAAAACTTAACGCCATTATCGTAGTACGGATTGTGCGAGGCACTGATCACGATACCTGCTGCTGCGCGAAATGTACGCGTCAGATAAGCTACTGCCGGGGTTGGCATCGGACCCAGCAGCCGCAGGTTAATTCCTGCTGAAGACAAGCCAGCTTCAAGCGCAGACTCAAACAGATACCCGGACACGCGTGTATCTTTGCCTATCAGGACATCCCGATTGCCTTCTTTGGCAAGTACCTTACCGGCAGCCCAGCCGAGCTTCATCACTGTAGCCGCCGTCATTGGCTCTACACCGACCCGGCCTCTCATACCGTCGGTACCGAAATACTTTCTAGCCATAAGTTTTTGTCCTTAAATTAAAGCTGTTCTCTGCCAGCGGCAGCAGCGGTGCAGTGTTATGGCCGGCTTTCACCACAGAACGCCACTGATGCAAAGATATCGATGCAAAAAACGCTAATATGAAAATTGTGGTGCTACCCGAATCAAGTTTTCTGCACGATTATAGATGACGCAAAAAAAAAGGCCGCGATTCAGCGGCCTTTGCTACGTCTGTCGGACGATTGGCTACCGGTTAACTCGCCGGGTCAGGATCGGGACCTGACACCGGTGGCGTTACCGGCTTGTCAGCCGCCTGCTTTTCTTCCGGCTCATCAGCAAGCACGGCCGAGCCACTCTGAGGTCCGTCACCACCCTTGCCGGGATCAGTCCAGTCAGCCGGTGGGTCGGGCATCTTGCCTTCCATGATGCTGTCGATCTGCGACGCGTCGATGGTTTCATATTTCATCAATGCATCGGCCATCAGATGCATTGTGTCCATGTGTGCCTTAAGCAGCTCTTCCGCACGCTGATAGTTTCTGTCAATAATGGCGCGCACCTCGGCGTCTACCGATTCCTTGGTGGCGTCGGATATCTGCTTAGGCTGTGTCTGACCGCGGCCCAGGAACACCTCACCCTGCTCTTCACTGTAAGCAAGCGGCCCCAGATTGTCTGACAGGCCCCACATGGTCACCATGTTACGCGCAAGCTTGGTCGCCTGCTCGATGTCACTGGATGCGCCAGTGGTGACGTTCTCTTCGCCGTAGATCAGGTCTTCTGCGATTCGTCCGCCGTAAGCTACAGAAATCATGCTTTCAAGCTCGAGTTTACTCGCGCTGATCTTGTCTTTCTCGGGTAGGAACTGCGCCAGACCCAATGCTCGGCCACGCGGAATGATCGTGACTTTGTAAACGGGATCATGCTGAGGCACCAATCGGGCAACAATCGCGTGCCCTGCCTCGTGGTAGGCGGTCTTCTTTTTATCCTCTTCAGTCATCACCATGGACCTGCGTTCGGCGCCCATCATGATTTTGTCCTTGGCACGATCGAACTCTGACATCTCAACGAGGTTTTTGTCATTGCGTGCAGCAAACAACGCTGCTTCGTTGACCAGGTTGGCCAGGTCAGCACCGGAGAAGCCAGGTGTGCCGCGTGCAATCAGATCAGGCCGTACATCGTCTGCCACCGGCACTTTGCTCATGTGGACTTTGAGAATTTTCTCCCGACCACGCACGTCTGGCAATGGCACAACTACCTGCCTGTCGAATCGGCCCGGTCTCAGCAAGGCAGGGTCGAGCACGTCAGGCCGATTGGTAGCGGCGATGACAATAATGCCTTCGTTACCCTCAAAACCATCCATTTCTACGAGCAACTGATTGAGTGTTTGCTCTCGTTCGTCATGCCCGCCACCCAGGCCTGCACCACGGTGGCGACCGACAGCATCGATCTCGTCGATAAAGATGATGCATGGCGCATGCTTCTTGGCCTGCTCAAACATATCCCGCACACGAGATGCACCCACACCGACAAACATCTCGACAAAGTCTGAACCAGAGATAGTGAAAAACGGCACTTTGGCTTCGCCGGCTATGGCTTTAGCGAGTAGTGTTTTACCGGTACCAGGCGATCCGACCAGCAGCACACCACGCGGTATTTTGCCGCCAAGCTTCTGGAATTTGCCAGGATCACGAAGGAATTCAACAAGCTCTGACACTTCGTCTTTGGCTTCCTCAACACCCGCTACGTCCGCAAAGGTGACTTTGACCTGGTCTTCACCCATTAATCGGGCTTTGCTCTTGCCAAATGACATCGCGCCACGGCCACCGCCGCCGCCCTGCATTTGCCGCAGAAAATAAATCCAGATGCCGACAAAAATCAGGAATGGAAAGGTATTCAGGAACAATTGCGCGAAGAAATTGGTATCTTCAGGTGGCTCTGCATTGATTCGAACACCGGCGTCGAGCAGGTCTCCGATCAGGGCGCGGTTATCTGTTTCCGGGCTGTAGGTGCTGAAGATAGTGCCGTTGGTTTCCTGAAACCTGATGTCTCTGCCGGAAATCGTCGCACTTTCCACACCGCCTGATTTAACATCACTGATAAAATCGGAGTATGGCACTGAGTTATTTGCACTCGTTTGCCCACCGATGTTGTTGAAAACCACCATCAGGATGACGGCAATCACAACCCACAACATCACATTCTTTACTAGATCGTTCAAATCCAGACGCCTCTATTAATCACCCGGGTTCGACCCTGCCGGTGTTCATTGGTTTCGCTACACATGGTCAGACAAATCTCCCCGGTGCCGCATCAAGTATAACGCAAGATCCGTTACTTTCTGGATTTCGCCAGAATATACACTTCCCTGCTGCGCGATCGTGACGCCTCGGGCTTGCGCGACTTAACAACAGCGAAGGTTTGGCGGACATCCTTGAGATATTCTTCAAAGCCCGCTCCCTGGAAAGTTTTAACCAGAAAATCTCCGTCCGGAGCCAGTAATTCCCTACACATATCGAGTGCCAACTCTGCCAGATACATGGCACGCGGCTGATCCACCGCCGGTTGCCCAGAGAAGTTGGGGGCCATGTCTGATAAAACAAGATCAGCAGGCTTGCCGTTAAGCGTCTGTTTTATCTGTTCCAGCGTCTCATCCTCGGTGAAGTCACCGGTGATGATGGTTGCATCCGGAATCGCATCCATTGGCAGTATGTCAACCGCCAGTAACGAGCCTTGTGGTGATAAACGCTCAGCCACGTACTGCGACCACCCACCCGGGGCAGCACCCAGCTCAACCACAGACATCTTTGACGTGATTAGCTGATCTCGCTGATCGATTTCTGCCAGTTTATAGACGGCTCTCGACCGGTAGGACTGTAGCCGCGATTTGCGAACAAAGTCGTCTTTGTGATGCTCATTCAACCAGCGCTTGCTGCTTTTACTGCGACTCATTCCGGCGGATCCATGTAAACTGCGCTCCCGGCATTGGTATTGTTGCCCCGTTTTATCACGATAAGCTTATCCCGAAACTCTGGTTAACCGCGCCACGCTTGCCAACCCTGTCACTCTCCCGCTACCTGCCCATGACACCAAACAACAAACACATTCGCTTCTTAAAAACACTCTGTCACTCACTGTCACCGATTGTACGAGTGGGTCAAAAAGGCGTCACTGAATCGGTTGAAGCAGAGCTTGAAATCGCCATCGCGCATCACGAGCTGATAAAAATCAAAGTCGCCGGTGATCGCGAAGAGCGGAAAGAAATGATTGCCAGCCTGGCCGCGAAGAGCAACTCTCATGTAATCCAACAGGTCGGGCAAGTGGCGGTACTGTTCAGACGAAACCATGAGAAACCGGTCATTGAGTTCCCCGCATCAATCAAAGCCGGCGCAAAGAATACCAACCGGCAAAAATAGTCCTCTACATATTGTCTTGCCCTTCCCAGGGCCTTACGCTTCCCAGGGCCTTACGGCTTCTAAGGGCCTTACCCCTCTCAGGGCCTGGCCCTTCTTATTGCCTGACCCTTCGGTTCTGCAGATCAACATCTGCCGGGTCTTTCACTGCTGCGATGTGGAACTGCTCAGATGTAGCTTACCTTTTCAATTTCATACTCACGTACACCACTGGGTGCATCAAAGTTAACCTCATCACCTTCATGCTTACCAATAATAGCGCGTGCCAAAGGCGAGCTGAAACTGATCAGGCCTTTCTTAATATCTGCTTCATCATCACCAACGATCTTGTAGGTGACAGATTTATCCGTATCAAGATCAAGCAGTTGCACCGTAGTACCGAATATCACCTTGCCATCATCGTTCATCTGAGTGATGTCGATGATCTGGGCGTGTGACAACTTGCTTTCGATTTCTTTGATGCGCCCTTCAATAAAGCTCTGCTGCTCCCGAGCGGCATGATACTCGGCGTTTTCTTTCAGATCGCCATGCTCACGAGCCTCGGCAATTGCCTGAATAACTGCAGGTCTGCGCACAGATTTGAGTTCCTGAAGCTCCTCTCTCAGGGTATCTGCACCCTCAGCAGTTAATGGAACCTTACTCATGCCAATTCCTCGTGTATTTCTTTTAAGCTGAATATATTCTCCACCGCATCTTCCTTGAGTGCCGCAGCAATTGCAGCGCCGGCAGCGACGGTGGTGGCATAGGCAACTTTATGATTCAGCGCTTCGCGCCTGATTAAAAAGGAGTCAGCCATCGCCATGCGACCTTCGACAGTGTTGATGATCAACGATATCTCGTTGTTCTTTATCATATCAACAATATGCGGACGTCCCTGCTTTACCTTGTTGACAATTTTACAAGGAATGCCGGCTTCATCAATCACACGCTGCGTACCGATGGTTGCCACCAGGGTAAAGCCAGCTTGATGAACCTGCCTGGCAAGCTCGATGGCGCGCGGTTTGTCGGCATCTCGAACACTGAAAAACGCACAACCACTTTGCGGTAGTTGCATGCCTGCAGCAAGCGAGCTTTTGGCAAACGCCTCGGCAAAGCTGTTGCCGCTGCCCATGACCTCACCGGTTGATTTCATTTCCGGCCCGAGTAAAGGATCGACACCCGGAAACTTCACAAACGGAAATACAGATTCCTTAACCGCGTAATACTTCGGCCTGACGGTTTGCGTACGCCCCTGCTCTGCCAGACTGCTTCCGGCCATACAGCGTGCCGCTATACGTGCCAGCGGGACCCCTGTTGCCTTAGAGACAAACGGCACGGTACGCGAGGCACGTGGATTAACTTCGATGATGTAGATATCGTTGCCCTGAATTGCAAACTGCGCATTGCATAAGCCAACAACGCCTAGCTCAAGCACCAGGCGCTTCATTTGCGACTCAAGCTCCGCCTGTATCTCGGGTGACAAACTATACGGTGGCAACGCACAACCGGAGTCACCGGAATGCACACCCGCCTGCTCGATATGCTCCATGATGCCACCGATCATGACTTCCTTACCGTCACTGATCGCGTCAATGTCTACTTCGGTCGCATCATCAAGAAAACGATCCAGCAGCAACGGCGCATCTTTTGATACCGGTATGTTCTGCCCCATATAGCGCTGCAGTTCTTCCTGCGAAAAAACAATCTCCATTGCCCTGCCACCCAGTACATAAGACGGCCTGACAACCAGCGGAAAACCGATTTGCTCTGCGGCCGCAGTGGCTTCTTCAAGATTGATTGCGGTTTGATTAGGCGGTTGCTTCACGCCCACTTTATCAACCAGCTGTTTAAAGTGCTCTCTGTCTTCAGCCAGATCAATTGCTTCCGGCGATGTACCAATAATGGGTGCACCGTTGGCTTTCAAATCATTGGCAAGATTCAGCGGCGTCTGACCACCATAATGCACAATAACCCCTTTCGGGTTTTCCTTGTGCAATACCTCAAGCACGTCTTCAAGTGTTAACGGTTCAAAGTACAAACGGTCGGACATATCGTAATCGGTGGAGACAGTCTCGGGATTACAGTTGATCATGATGGTCTCATAGCCTGCATCACGTAGAGACAACGCCGCATGCACACAACAATAATCGAACTCGATACCCTGACCGATACGATTCGGCCCACCACCAAGAATGACAATTTTTTCTTTGTCACCCGGTGCAGACTCGCATTCTTCATCATAGGTTGAGTACATATAAGCGGTATTCGACTCAAACTCTGCCGCACAGGTATCCACCCGCTTGTATACAGGCCGGATATCATGCTGGTGTCGCAGTGACCGGACATCAGCCTCCGGCACATCAATCAATTGCGCCAGGCGCTTATCTGAAAAGCCTTTGCGCTTTAGCCTTCTTATTGTTGCAGCATCAAGTTGCGCCAGTGGCTTACCGCGTAACTGATTTTCTTCTTTGATCAGGTCTTCAATCTGTACCAGAAACCAGGGATCGATTTTGCAGAGCTGGTGCACTTTTTCAAGCGAATAACCCTGCCGAAACGCATCTGCCACATACCAGAGCCGCTTGTCTCCCGGTTGGGTTAACTGCATTTCCAGCTCCGCTTTGACCTCATCTGCATCAGTAACGGTTAATACCTCATCGAACCCGCAGACTCCGGTCTCAAGCCCGCGCAAGGCTTTTTGCAATGATTCCTGTTGATTGCGACCAATCGCCATAACCTCACCAACGGATTTCATTTGTGTAGTCAGCAGCGGATCGGCGGTTGGAAATTTTTCAAACGTAAAACGTGGCACTTTAGTCACCACATAATCGATGGACGGCTCAAAAGATGCCGGTGTTGCACCACCGGTGATGTCATTGCTTAGCTCATCAAGTGTGTAACCCACCGCAAGCTTGGCAGCAACCCGGGCAATCGGAAAACCCGTTGCTTTAGAAGCCAGTGCTGATGACCGCGATACACGCGGATTCATTTCAATAACAATCAGCCTGCCGTCTTCGGGGTTCACTGCAAACTGCACATTCGAGCCACCGGTATCAACGCCGATTTTGCGCAGTACATCAATTGATGCATTACGCATGATCTGAAGCTCTTTATCGGTCAGTGTTTGCGCCGGTGCGACAGTAATCGAATCGCCGGTGTGCACACCCATCGGATCAATGTTTTCTATCGAGCAGACAATAATGCAGTTGTCTGCAGAGTCACGCACCACTTCCATTTCATATTCTTTCCAACCAAGCAAAGATTCTTCTAACAATACTTCTGTGGTTGGCGAAAGTTTTAAACCTTCAGCAGTGATGTCTTCAAACTCTTCTAAATTATAAGCAATACCTCCACCCGTGCCTCCTAAAGTAAAGGAAGGTCTAATGATAACTGGGTAACCAATATTCTTTTGTGCTATTCGTGCCTCATCCATGTCATGAACAATAAAAGATCTGGCACATTCAAGATCAATTTCTTCCATTGCCACCCGAAACTGTTCACGATCTTCCGCCATGTCAATGGCTTGTCTCGAAGCTCCGATCATTTCAACGCCATACTGTTCCAATACACCTTGACTAACTAAATCCAATGAACAATTCAATGCCGTTTGGCCACCCATAGTAGGTAGTAAAGCATCGGGCTTTTCTAGTTCAATAATCTTAGCAACAGTTTGCCAATTAATCGGTTGAATATAAATACTGTCAGCCGTTTCTGGGTCGGTCATAATGGTAGCAGGATTGGAGTTAACCAAAATCACTCGATAACCCTCATCTTTCAATGCTTTACAAGCTTGGGTTCCTGAGTAATCAAATTCACATGCTTGGCCAATAACAATTGGTCCTGCGCCCAAAACCAATATACTTTTTAAATCAGTTCTCTTACCCATGATTGTTCTCCTTTACCTTCGCTGTTTGCATAGCTAAGATGAATGGTGCAAATAACTTCTTAGCTTCATGTGGACCAGGACTGGCCTCCGGATGCCCCTGAAAACCATATGCAGATTGGTGTTTATGGCTGATACCTTGTAAGCTCCCATCAAATAATGATCGATGTGTAACCTCAATATTGTCAGGCAAAACTGATTCAGAAACCGCAAAGTTATGATTTTGACTGGTAATTAAAACGGTTTTATCACTGCAATTTTCTACTGGATGATTGGCCCCGTGATGACCAAACTTCATTTTTATGGTTTGAGCCCCCATAGCCAATGCCATGATTTGGTGCCCCAAACAAATTCCAAACAGAGGCAGTTTTTCAGCTAAAAAATCCTGGCATGCAGCAATCGCATAATCACAAGCCGCAGGATCACCTGGCCCATTTGATAGAAACACACCATCAGGATTCATAGCCAACACATCACTGGCTGATGTTTTGGCAGGAACTATGGTTAACTCACAACCCAAGTCCCGTAAAATCCTTAAAATATTATGCTTAACACCGAAATCATAACAAACCACTTTCAACGTACCTTCTTTGGGCGACTTAAAATCATTCACTGATAAGTCAAACACACCTTCGTCCCATTTATACACTTCACTACAAGTCACTTCTTTGGCCAAGTCTTTGCCTTCTAACCCAGCAAAGTTTTTGGCATGCGATATCGCTGTTTGTTCATCCAAATCGGGACCGCTCATGATACATCCATTCATTGAACCATTGAGTCTTAGCAGGTTAGTTAAAGCACGTGTATCAATATCACTGATGGCTACCACACCAAAATGTTTCAGGTACTCATCTAAGTTCATTTCATTGCGCCAATTACTGGCTGTAATTGAATAATCTCGGACAATCAAACCTTTGGAATAAATTTGACTTGACTCGTTGTCAGCTTTATTGGTGCCCGTATTACCAATATGTGGATAAGTTAAGGTCACCATTTGATCCGCATAAGATGGATCAGATAGTATTTCTTGGTAACCTGTCATGGCAGTATTGAAGACCACTTCTGCGGATGAGACCCCTGATTTACCCAACGCAACACCATGAAAAACACTGCCATCTTCTAAAGCCAAAATAGCAGGGAATTGATGATTGGAGGGAAATAATATTTGATTTAATTTAGACACTTTTTTTCAACTCTAATTAACTTTGCGTAACATTTATAGGCGTAAAAAAAGTTGGCGCTAACCAACTTTTTACCGTTATCGAATTGAAACGGAATTTTAACTCAATAAGCTCAGAAACACCACAACACATCAAGCTTTTTTTATATAATATTATCATGCAAATACATATGACCATCTACCATCCTAAACATGCCGGCATTTTAAGTGCGGCCGTCGAACTTAAAGCAGAACAAGTCATTCTATTACATCGCAAAGAAGATGACATCAGCGGGCTTAAATCAGCCATTCAAGCTCGTGGAATAAAATGTTTAAGTGAACCAGTCACTTTTGATACACAAATTATCAGGGATCAATTTGCCAGAATCATTAATAAGAACCAAGACAACAACCTTATATTCAATGCATCGAGTGGTTACAATAAATTAATTTTAATCGCCCACGAACAATTTAACACCTTCAATTTACCTATTTTCTTGGTAGATAAGTTTACAGATGAACTGTATTGGTTAAAAACTTCGATGAACAACAAGGGAGTTGAACAACAAGCCATTCACATGGGTCACCACATTAAGCTTAAGGAATATTTAAAATCTTTCAACACTCAAATACTCAATCAGGGCCAAACCACGCCTGAACCTGAATCATCTCGTCATTTAACCAACTGGATTATCTCGCAATTGGGAAAGGCCGATAAAGCCATTGCAAGCCTGAATTACATGGCAATGAGTGCTGATGCCAACCACCAATTTGAACTCAGTAAACACGACCTTAAAAACCACCAGTTACAACAACTATTGGATAAATTTGAAGCTGCTGAAAAATTAACTGTCAGAGGAAGAAAGCTTAAGTTTAAAGATAAAGACAGTCGTTTTTATAGCAATGGAGGATGGCTAGAAAACCATGTGTTTGCGCTATTGTATGGCATGAGGAAAAACCGACCAGCTCTGGCAGATATTGCTAAAGGCATGACCATAGTCCGTAATCAAGGAACTGTAAAAAACGAATTGGATGTGGCGATGGTTTGCCATAACAGGCTTCACATCATTGAGTGTAAAACACGTCGTTTCAGCAATACCAAAGCAGATAAGTCAGCAGCAAATACAGCCATCTATCGCCTTGACACCATTAAATCTATAAGTGGTGGTCATTCTGGTCGAGCTATGCTGATAAGTTATCAGGCTTTGAATAAATACACTTTATCACGTGCCAAAGATTTAGGTATATTTTGTTGCTCCCATACACAACTCAAACAATTGGAACGTCATTTATACCAGTTCATTGACCATCAAATTCCCAAATAGCAGATAGATTACTCTTCAAAGAGCACCCATCTTTAATTTAAATCATAACTTACCAATAAAAAAATGAATTTCAGAAGCGACAACGAAGCCCCCATTAATTCTAAAATCTTACAAGCCATTGTAGACGCCAACCAAGGGTTTGAAGAATCCTATGGATACGACCAATACAGTGAACTTTTTACCGAACATTGCCAACAATTGTTCCAAAGCTGGTGTGAAGTTCTTCCATTAACCACTGGTACAGCGGCCAACTCTATTGCCATGACATTGGCCTGTCCACCGTATGGTTCTGTTCTTTGCCATGAACACTCACACATGAACGCGGATGAATGTGGCGCGCCTGAATTTTTTACCGCAGGTGCCAAGTTAATTCCCTTGCCTGGTAAGCATG
>CALLLW010000063.1 GCA_938007995.1 uncultured Granulosicoccaceae bacterium
TTTGAATCTCTCAATGAGCGTATGCCACTGCTGATGGCTTCTTCGAGGTTGTCGCGCTTGCATGATTGGCTCCTTTGTTGGAACCCCTATCGTTTACGAGCTTTGGATACCTTGCAACCATGGGGTGGATGGATCGCTTACCGACAAGTCTTATCGAGTTGCAGATGCGCACACCACCTATCGGCTGCGTCAGTGGTTACGGCGGAAACATAAGATCAGTGGTTCGGGGACCAAACGCTACCCCGATGAGTACCTGTATAAATCGTTAGGGCTTATCCAGCTGAGAAAGAAACCGCAAAACCTTCCGTGGGCGAAGGCATGATAATCCTGGAGAAAGCCGGATGCAGGAAAACTGCACGTCCGGTTTGCCGAGCGGCGACTGGAAACGGGAGGGGATCTTGTCTGTTCGACAACCCGTCTACGCGCCAGTCGTCGACTCTACTGAAATTTCCGGCAAAGGAAAAATAACTACAAATCAACAGCCATTGGATCAGTTTTTAAAAACGATACACATACGGAGGTGTGGATCACTGCAGAGGTTGGTCAAGCTGGTCGGGTTGCCCGCAATCGGCATCAATTATTGAGTTTACAGTCGAGTGTAAACCAGCAATGCTGTCGATCACTGATAGGCTCATTGGTGCAGTCTGTCCGGGACGCTGAACTATCTGGAAAACTGCTACAGCCGTCGTCCTATGTAGCACCAGTCACTGACTGAGGGGAGCGTGCACTCTCTCGAGAAATTGAATAACAAGGCAGTGTTGACAAGTTATTTGCCTGTATTTTGCTGCATTGTTCTAAACAAACAAGAACAGTGATTTATTGCTTATAAGCCCTTGTGTTATTTTTCCATCCGTCAACCAAGCCTTCTTTGTCAAAGTCAACTTTGCATGGGTAAGGGGCGATGAAAGTCTGCACCGCTAGCGTTTCGGCATAGCATTTCTCAGGAGTCCATTCCCAGCTCGAACCAAGGGGGTTTGATTTGACTTGGTCAGGTTGCCCAAATATTTCTCGTATTTCATCCTTGCTCATGCCTTCTCTTATTAGCTCTGTTTTTGAGGTTGCAAGAGTTGATGTGTCAATTTGGCTACGGGGAGTGCTTAGCTGATAACTAGGAGGCGATACACACCCTCCACAGGAAATAAAGACAATAAAACCAACGGCTAAATAGTTCATAATCAAATTGTACCATCGTAAAAAAAGGCCGCTTTATGCGGACTTGTATTCTACGGGATTTCCAGAATTTTGAATGCGACCTAACAAGAAAAAACTGCATTTTTTACTAAAGCTTTGCAAAGTTTAAGATGGCTTTTAGTGTTGAGTTTTTGTTGGCTTAGCTGCACATAGTGGGAATGGAACGCTGCAGGATCAGCAACGCATGCGCTGTGTGTTGTTTGGTAAGGCTCTGTGTAGCTTTACCGCAACTCTACCAGCGCCTACACTACGACCAAGCGCGGCTTTACAGCAAATCACAATGATCATTGAACTTATTTCCATATTTTGTTGTGGTACATTTTTTGGTGCTGCGGCTTATATATCTGTAGCGCAGCATCCTGCAGCGTTGAAAGCAGGCGTAGCTGTAGGCGGGCGTTTCTTCCGGCCAATGTACAATCTCGCAGCCCCGATGCAGATAGCACTGGCGGTAACTGGTTTCCTTGCTGGCCTTATAGCGTGGTATCTGAGTTCGGATATTCTCTGGCTGGCGGGTTCACTGTTACTGGTATCGGTGATACCGATAACGCTTATTATAATAAAACCGGTGAACGACATATTGCTGGATCCTGCTAACGACCCGGACTCACCAGAGACGGAGGTGCTGTTGAGGAAGTGGGGGCCCAGGCATTGGCTGCGGACTATTGTTAGCGGGGCGGCGTTTATTGTTTATTTAATTGCTGCGTTAAACGGTGCGTGAATGGTTGGTGTTGTTTGACGTTAGGTGGATATGTGGTTGTCACCTGAGTTTGGGATAACACGTATGGAAGATCTTGGGGATGGTGCGGTGTTGGGTTTTTATTTGGCAGGATGGTAGATGCGCTTCCAGCTTATCGCCCCTACGGTGATCGGTGATCGATTGTTGTTGGCCTTTGATTGTTGTTGGTGTGAGACTTTTAGATTGGTGGGTGGCTGAGTTGTCGGCCTTGCGGCTCTGGTGTGCTGCTGTGGCCGACGAATATCTTATCTATTTTATACGCTGGCTTTTTATGTTGTGGTATTGCTCGGTACAATTTTACCGGTACACACGCCGAACCCTATGCGATAGTCGGTTTGAATAGCGGCACCAACCAGTGTGATTTGATCTCCATCTTCAAGAAAGGATCGTGACTGTCCGTTGCTGAGTGTTAATGGCTCTTTGCCACCCCAGCTCAGCTCTAGCATTGAGCCACGGCTTTCTTTTAATTCACCTGAAATGGTACCCGAACCCAACAGATCACCCACTCGCATCGGGCAACCGGATGATGTGTGATGTGCCAGTTGCTGAGCGGCCGAGTAGTACATGTTTTTGTAGTTGGTGTTTGTGATTGTGGTTTCTGTTCCATCCGGGGCAGTGTGCACAACGCTTAGTTGAATATCGTATAGCATCGGGCCAGTGTCTTTTAGATGTTCCAGTAAGGTAAATTCACGAGCAGGCGTGTTCACTCTGAAAGGTTCCAGTGCTTCTTTGGTCACGATCCACGGGCTGATGGTTGTTGCGGTGGCTTTGGCCTGAAAAGGGCCGAGTGGCTGATATTCCCATGCTTGTATATCACGCGCTGACCAGTCGTTAAGTAATACATAACCAAAAATATTGTCATCGGCCTGATCGACTGAGATTCGATCGGAAGAGGGTTTGCCGACTATCGCACCCATCTCCAGTTCCAGATCAAAGCGTGCCGACGGTGCAAAGCGGGGAAATTCGTCATCCGGGCCTTTTAGCTGACCGAAGGGTCGTGTGATATTGGTACCGGATACCACAACGGACGATGCCCGACCGTTATACCCTATGGGTATATGCAACCAGTTAGGTGGCAGTGCATTCTCAGCGCCGCGAAACATAGTACCAACGTTAGTTGCATGATGACGACCGGCGTAGAAGTCAGTGAACTCGGTAACGGTAAAAGGCATCAGCATTTGCAGATCAGACTGTGACACCAGATGTGCCTGCAGTTGAGTCTGTGCCGGGCTTCCCTCGCTGAGCGCGTCGATAAGGTAGCTCCTGAACTGCGACCATTCATCCAGTGCCATAAACGCATTCCAGGATCCACCGGCAAAAACATTGCGCTGACCTAGCTGGAGCAGATCGGCGGCTTCAGCTGCGGTGACATCAAGAACCTGATCGCCAATAGCAACACCACAGTGTGCCGTTCGCCCGGCTCCGGTAAAAACCCCATAGGGAAGATTGTTCAATGGAAACTCAGTGTCTGCAGAATTTGCAGAAGTTACCCATGAAGACAGGCGTTGAGTCATCAGCTTTATCTCTTTTGTTTTGCGTTACAGGAAAGGTTGCGAATCGGGCTGATGTTCGGGTTGTGCGTTGTTAAAAGCAGTTAACGACAAACAGCGTTGTTCTATGTCTGTTCGCTGTTCCAGCCCTGTAAGCGACGTTCCCCGGCGGTGTGCACTATAAAGTTTTGGCACCAGGCAAATATCTGCAAGTCCGGGCGTATCGCCAAAGCAGAATGGTGCCTTTCAGGTGCAGAGCAATTCGCACCCGGTAAGAGGTTGTGGATCGCCAGTAACTGTAGAGCCTCATTTTTTACCTGGCGTGCCATCGAATTTTTTCTCTAGTGATGTCCAGCAATCAATGTAGTTTTCCTGCATCGGCGCTTCGTGTGCTGCGTACTCTGTCAGATGCTGCGGAAAACGAGTTTCGAACATAAAGCTCATGGTGTTTTGAAGCTTGGCAGGTTTCAGTTCACCGTTGGATGCCTTTTCAAAAGCGTCGCGGTCAGGGCCGTGTGGCAACATCATGTTATGTAGCGACATACCACCGGGTGAAAAGCCATGCGGTTTGGCATCGTACTGGCCGTAGATATTGCCCATGAGTTCAGACATCACGTTTTTGTGATACCACGGAGGGCGAAAGGTATCTTCAGCGACTAGCCAGCGTTCGCGAAACAATACAAAATCAATGTTAGCTGTACCGGTGTCGCCCGAAGGTGCTGTGAGTACTGTAAAGATTGATGGATCGGGGTGATCAAACAATATTGCACCCACCGGGCAATAAGTGGTTAAGTCATATTTATAGGGCGCGTAGTTTCCGTGCCATGCAACGATATCGAGTGGTGAATGATCAATGCTGGTTTGGTGAAACTGACCACACCACTTAATTGTTACGGTTGACGCTGCATCACGGTCTTCAAATGCGGCAACGGGCACTTTAAAGTCTCGCGGGTTCGCCAGGCAGTTTGCACCAATTGGCCCGCGATCCGGCAGGTTGAACGTTTGCCCGTAGTTCTCGCATACAAAACCCCGGCAAGGGCCTTCCAGTACTTCGACTCTGTACACTAGCCCTCTGGGTATAACAACAATTTCCTGTGGAGCGGCATCAATCACCCCCAACTCAGTCGCAAAACGCAAGCGACCCTGTTGCGGTACAATGAGTAATTCACTATCGGCGGAATAGAAATATTCGTCGGTCATTGATACGTTGACGAGATAAACATGTGAGGCCATGCCTTGTTGCACATTCACGTCACCGGCGGTGGTGACAGTACGCATGCCATCTATCCAGTTAAGCGCAGTGTCCGAATGTGGAATGGCATCCCAACGATACTGGCCAAGTGACGTTAGCTCGTCATTAATATGCGGTGCCGTCTTCCAGTACGGCACATCAATGCGGGTAAAGCGATGCGTATGTACAACGGATGGACGAATCCGATAGCACCAGCTGCGTTCCGGTGAGGGTTTGGTAAACGCGGTACCTGAAAGCTGCTCTGCGTACAGTCCATACTCTACTTTTTGCGGACTGTTCATGCCTTGCGGCAAGGCACCAGGCAATGCTTCGGTTTCGAAATCATTGCCAAAGCCAGTCATATAACCTTGGTTATACCCCTCAGGTGTTGGTGCTATGGTTAGACTCATGCGGCTCCTTTCTTGTCTGTGTGATCGCCATATTCTCCGTGAGCGAGTTCTTCTGCTTCTATGCTTTCGAACAATGCCTTGAAGTTGCCTTCTCCAATGCCGTCGTCGCCTTTGCGTTGAATGAACTCGAAGAAAATAGGGCTGATTGCCGTTTTGGAAAAAATCTGCAGTAAGATTTTAGTTTCACCGCCATCCAGCACGCCTTTGCCATCGATCAGAATGCCATGTTTTTTCATTTGATCAAGCGGTTCGCTGTGGTGTGTAACACGTTCATGGGACAAATCATAATAGGCATCCGGTGGCGGCGCCATAAAAGATACGCCACGTTCGACAATTGCATCTACCGATCGGTAGACATCGTGTGAGCCGACTGCAATATGCTGAATGCCTTCGCCATTGTATTTTTTCAGGTAGTTGACGATCTGGCCGGTTTCTCCGCGATCTTCGTTTATCGGGATACGTATCCGGCCGCAGGGGGAGGTTAATGCGCGAGTGTACAGGCCGGTGAAATTAGCTTTGATATCAAAGAATCGAATTTCTTTGAAGTTAAAGAGATCGCCATAGAACCTGAACCAGACATCCATGTTGCCTTTAAATACATTGTGCGTCAGATGTGTGCCAGGTCGTGAGGGATGGAGGTCAGCTGATCAGAATGAAATAGCAGGCTTGGCTTCCATGCGACATTGCGGACTGGGCGTGAAGGCAGGAAAAGAGGTTGGACCGCAGAATCAACTGACCCGTACAGTGGGTTTGGTAGAGGAGGTACCTAATGTCTCTGTGCTACAACGCAAACAGAATACTAACCGCTTCTAGTTAAAGTGCATCTGCTGAATACTCGTGCTGAGCGGTTTGTTGTTTGCGAAAAACCCGGGTATCAGATCGCGCGTAAGTGTTTGATGTTTGGCCTGCTTTAGCGGTGCTGCTGTGAATGTAGTATTTAGTCGATTGGCCGACTCGTTGAATTGCGTGCGCTTTGTGGTGGTGTTTGTTTAGATTCAGAAGTCCATAGCGTTTCCAGCTCGCTTGGCGGCACTTGGTAATGTTTAGCGCGAGCCGGGTTTTAACGCAGTGAAACATAGGCAGTGAAACATAGATTGCAATGAAGAGCTGGCTGTTTACCCGGCAATACTTACCGCAAACGTGCCGCTTACATAGCGTAAGCGGCAGCGTGTCATTTACTGAAAGATGTCGTCGACTACAGTCTTCAGGGACGCTACGGCACGATCAACATCTTTGAGCTTGTCCAGCCCGAATAAGCCCAGGCGAAAAGTCGAGAAGTCTTCACCCTCGTCGCATTCCAGTGGTACACCGGCGGCTATTTGCAGGCCATGTTCGGCAAAAACTTTACCGGTTTTAATTTCCGGTGTCTCCGCATAACAGACAACAACACCCGGTGCTTCAAAGCCTTCTGCTGCAACGCTGATCAGGCCTTTGCTTTTAAGCAGGGCGCGTACTTCATTGCCGAGTTGTTGTTGCTTTTGTTTGGCGTTATCCAAACCGAATTCAAAGGTTTCCTGCATTACATCGCGAAACACGCGCAGGCTTTCCGTTGGCATGGTGGCGTGATACGCATGAGCACCGTTCTCATAGGCTTCCATTATCTGCAGCCATTGCTTCAGGTTGCAGGCAAAGCTGTCGCTTTCGGTTTGATCTATAGCTTCACGTGCTCTTTCACTTAGCATCACTAAACCGGCGCAGGGTGGGCCACTCCAGCCTTTTTGTGGCGCACTGATCAGAACATCGACACCGGTCTTTTGCATGTCTACCCAGATCGTGCCTGACGCAATGCAATCAAGCACCATTAAGCCACCGACCGAGTGCACTGCATCTGCCAGCTGACGGATGTAGTCGTCCGGTAGCATCAGGCCTGCAGAGGTTTCAACGTGGGGGGTAAAGACAATGTCTGCTTTACTGGCTTTTATTTGCTCAACCGCATCGTTTATATCGACCGGGGTAAACTGCGCGTGCTGGTTGCTGGCGTCGCGCTGTGCTTTCAGTACGGTTGTGTTTGACGGCAAGCCACCGCGTTCAAGTATCTGTGACCAGCGATAGCTGAACCAGCCGTTACGAGTGACCAGGCACTCTTTATCTTTGGCGAACTGTCTTGCCACTGCTTCCATGCCGAACGTGCCGCTGCCCGGTACGATAACTGCAGAGTGCGCGTTGTAGGTTTGTTTGAGCATAGATGACAAGTCGCGCATAACTGTCTGAAATGACTGCGACATATGATTCAGTGCGCGATCCGTGTACACGACTGAATATTCGAGCAGACCGTCCGGGTCTACATGGTCAAGAAGGGCTGGCATAGTCACTCCGCTAATGACAAATAAAAAATATTAGCGTGAGTTTACCTGAAAATAAGTGGTGTTGATGATGGGATTGGAGGTGGTTGCTGAAGGCTCTGTACCGCATACCTAAGCGCGGGATGTGGCACAAATAGAAAGGCTAATCTCTTTGGTGATCCAGCCACCCTTGCTGGAGAAAACGCGATTAGCGTGCGGCGGCGTTTCGCTGTGAGTAATACATGGCGGCAGTGCAGAGTACTGGAGGGGATGTGTACAGGCAGGTCAGAGATCGGAAACCGGCTGAGCTGATCTCGCTCTGCCGGTTTTGTCACTCTATAAGTATCGCGTGCTGGTCCGGCTTAGCCGAGCTGACTTTCAACGTACTCGATCAGTGATTCAGTCTTTACGTGAAAGTTGTTGTACACCACCGTGCCTTCCGGTGAAATAAGAATCAGCCAGGGAGTGCCACCGGTGCGATACGCTTTCATCGTAACCGGGCGGTCATGAGTTTCCGGATCACCCGGATCGTGCCCCATTACAATCGGCAGCTCGTAGCGCAATTGCAGCTTTCGAACATCTTCAACGGTGTTGGAAGAGAAGCCTTCAAAAACCGTTTGTATTCCGGCGATTGCGACTTCAGGATGATCGGCAAAACGTTCCGAAAATGCTTGCAACGTGGGGAATCCACTGCGGTGGCAGCCCGGGCACCAGTCCTGAAAGCATTTCAAGAATACCCACTTACCGCGGTTTTCAGTCACCGAGAAGCTGCCCGGTTCTCCGTTCGCGTCAATCCAGTAGTCGAGTTCGATCTCCGGCGCCTGCTGGCCTTCAATGCCGCGTGTTTGCTGACCGAATGCATTGCCACTCACCGCACCCGTCAACGCCACGGTGGCTGATAGTGCGCTCGCTTTGCGTAAAAAATCGCGACGGTTTTGTTCGTCTTTTGTCTGCATATTTCCAACCTCGTTTGATTATGTGCTTCCCGGAAGTCACGCGACAGAATACCGATTGCCAGTGCGTAGTACTGGAGCTTGAAGCAAGATTCGTTGCTGTTATGCTGTGGAAACGTATGTGCCTGCCACATTATTGCGTCGGTTCATTACGTATGCTGCAAGCCCCTCTGTTCGGGCCGCGACTCTTGCCTTAAACGCCATCCAGATATTAGCTACCTATTTTGAGTAATACTTCGTTAGATCAATCGCTTAGTGTGCATTTAGCCCGCATGCCGCCGCCTGCATTGGTGCTCTTTGCTGTGCTTGCAGTCCAGATAGGTGCTGGCGTGGCAACTTATCTTTTTCCGATGGTTGGTGCAGACGGCGCAGTTGCGTTGCGGTTGATTTTTTCTGCGTCAATGTTGTGGCTGTTCCGCGGCAAATGGTCTGATGTTGGCTGGTTGCGCCAGGCGGCCAGGCAGTGGCATTGGTTGTTGATATACGGTTTGTGCATCGCCGCAATGAACTATTGTTTCTTCAAAGCGATTGAACGTATCCCGTTAGGCGTTGCAGTAGCGATAGAGTTCAGTGGTCCATTGGCCGTCTCAGCGGTTATGTCCAGACAGCTAAAGCATCTGTGTTGGGTGGTGCTTGCAGCTACAGGCATACTATTGCTGACGCCGCTGTCTGGTGCTGAGCTGGATCCAGTCGGCATTCTCTACGCGCTGGCGTCAGGGCTTGGGTGGGGTACGTTTGGTTTACTGTCGAAACGTATCTCGGATGGTTTGCGAGGCAATGACGGGCTGCTTATCGGTATGACCATAGCAGCGCTTTTAATGTTGCCGGTACTCGCTACAGTTGAACTTGATAAACTATTGAATCCGACTGTGCTGTTGATCGGGCTATGCGTTGGGCTGTTGTCTACAGCGATTCCGTTTACGCTTGAGTTTGAAGCGCTGAAAAGACTGTCATCGGCAAGCTACGGAATACTGGTCAGTACCGAGCCCGCTGTAGCTGCCGTGGTAGGTGCGGTTTTGCTTGGCGAGCACATTGGTACTCGCGGGTTTGTAGCGGTTGTCTGTGTTGTGGTTGCAGCAGTGGGTGTAAGTTATGCTGATGTGAGAAGCCGCAGGCACAAAAAATTAAAAGTGCCGCCAGTGTAGTTGTGGCGGTTGTTGCTTTTTACTACAGGGCAAAACTTTTGCACTCGCTGAGCGGTTAAAATTCGCGTCAAGCAAATTGATCGCGATTGTGCGGTGCAGAGAAATCAATTACAGGCCCGGCGGGTACCACACGTGCAGGATTGATTGTTTCATGGCTTGCATAATAGTGGTTTTTTATATGCTCCATATTGACTGTATCTGCAATACCCGGTTGTTGATACAGATCTCGCACATATTCTGATAGATTTGCATAGTCAGCAATTCGGCGGATATTGCACTTAAAGTGACCCACGTACACCGGATCAAATCGTATTAACGTAGTGAACAGTCGCCAGTCTGCCTCGGTGATGCTGTTGCCGGTCAGATACCGCTGTGTTGATAGTCGCTTATCAAGCCAATCGAGTGTGTCAAACAGTGGTGTGAGTGCCTCTTCGTAAGCTTCTTGCGTGGTGGCAAAACCGCACTTGTAAACGCCGTTGTTTACCGGCTCATAGATTCTGTCATTAAGTTCGTCGATCTCTGCACGCAGTGGCTCCGGATAGTAATCTCCGGGTTTTGCGCCAACACTGTCAAACGCAGAATTAAACATGCGTATGATCTCTGGCGATTCATTAGAGACGATGGTTTGCTGCTGTTTATCCCAAAGCACCGGTACCGTCACGCGACCCGAGTAGTCCGGTATTGCAGCGGTGTAGATCTGGTACATGTAGTCTGCCTGATTTACGCTATCGGCAATGACTCCGTCTGCCTGCTGAAAAGTCCAGCCGTTATCAGCCATATACCAGTGAACCACTGATACTGAAATCATCGCTTCAAGACCTTTTAACGCACGAAATATCATCGTTCGATGGGCCCAGGGGCAGGCCAGGGAAACATACAGGTGATATCGATTGGTCTCTGCTTTAAAGCCCGCTTCTCCGCTGGGTCCGGCTGCACCGTCAGCGGTGATCCAGTTGCGAAACTGCGGTGCTTTACGCACAAATCTGCCACCGGTAGATTCGGTGTCGTACCACTGATCGACCCATTGGCCGTTTTGCAGAAGTCCCATGGTTTTATTCGCTGTTTGGGGTTGGAGCTGGAAAGAGGTCGATATGATGACTGTTGATTTTTTCAGTTTAACATTTTACACGTGTTGTCGTTCCCGCGATTGTATACAACAAGCGCTGAGCACTTCAGTGAAACCTATTTTGAATTGGCAATCAAGCCTTACTATCGTTGATAACGATTTTCCAGACATCTCCAAAGTGTGCGACTTTACCGTCATCTTTCTTTGGAAAGCGATCAGGGCTTGGGTCATCATCAGTAAGAAGGCCCAGGCCATCGAGTTTTTATTGCCATCACCCCTGATGTCGTACAGCGTGCCGCTGTGGCCTTCAAGCAAAATGGTGTCACCCGGTGGAGTATTCATAATGGCTTCAATCGTCAGGCAATCTAATGGAGTTGTGCTTTGAGGATTCAACTCAGTGCCATCTCTGGGTAGTTGCTGCACTTCAAGCCCGGCTGCTTCCGCAGTGGGCAGTACCGTTTGCATTGTTCTTTTCTTGTGACTTGAGTAGACGGCATCCAGAGTATCGGTAACGCCTTCCGCAGCGAACCACTTTGCCTGTAGTTTTGCGCGGTGCAGGCCACCAGCATTAAGTTCTTCTGCGCACTTTAATGTGCCGCAGAGATCATCGTAGCTATCTCCTTTGGAGTCACCTTCGGTCTCTGCTGAATGTAATTTTGATGCATCAACTTACGAAACTGTTGAGGTCTTTTTTCTCTGCGTGACGTGTGCGATAAACAGTGACTGATTGGGAGCTGTTGTCTGACTGTGCAACAACAGATGTGTTGATCGAGAGTAGCAGTGCGGCTGCTATGCTGGTGCTTAGAGCGTGTGCGGTCCCGCGCATGATGGAAGGACTTTTCAATATATGCGGGTTGTGGGTAGTTGAAATGATAGGTCAACTATGAGTTGGAAATATACCGCGATGAATATCGGTTCGCCACCCAATCATACCTCTCAATTCAGTCAAAGGTGGGCGACCAATCCGACAGGTTGATCGCCCACTGGTAACCTCTGCTGATTACTGAACGATATTGTGGTCTGGCCCGTAAGGAAAGCCGGTTATGTTTTTGGCCCCGTCCTCGTTAACCACCAGAATGTCATGCTCACGATAGCCGCCAGCTGCCTCGTGATCTTCGGGTAAAGTGAGCATCGGTTCAATCGAGATCACCATGTTCGGCTCCAGTATGGTGTCAATGTCTTCCCGCAACTCCAGTCCGGCCTCTCGTCCATAGTAGTGAGATAGAACGCCAAACGAATGCCCGTAACCGAACGTGCGGTATTGCAACAATTCTTTCTCTTCAAAAAAGCTGTTTAGCTGCGCACAGATCTCAGAGCATTTTATACCCGGCCTGATCAGTGACAGGCCAAGTTTATGTGCGCCCACATTGGCCTCCCAGATAGCAAGCTCGGCATCAGTTGCCTCGCCTACAAACAGGGTGCGTTCCAGCGCAGTGTAGTAACCGGAGATCATCGGGAAAGCATTTAAACTCAAGATATCGCCGTGCCTGAGCTTTCTGGATGTAACAGGATTATGAGCGCCATCGGTATTCAGGCCCGATTGGAACCAGACCCAGGTATCGCGGTACTCGGCATCTGGAAACTCACTGGCTATTGCGATCTCCATAGCGTTGCGACCTGCCATGGCAATATCAATCTCACGCTTGCCGGGGGCGATCTCATTGAATATTGCCTGGCCACCGATATCTGCAATCGCAGCGGCTTTGGTAATAAGTGCGATTTCTTCATCTGATTTTTTCATGCGTGATTGCATGGTAAAGCCGGAGATATCGGTAAGCTCAACATCTGCAAAATGGTGTTTAAGTTTTCGCTGGAAGTCGATGGTGATGTGATCGTATTCAAGCGCCAGTGATTTCGGGTTTCCGGAAAGCTTTTTTAAAGCGCTCCAGAAATTGTCACGCTTCCAGTCTGTGTAGATTAAATTTTCACCATAGCATCGTCGCCATGGCTGGCCGGCATCGATATTTGCGGATAACGTAGTGATGCCGGCGCTATTGACCACAGCGGCGTAGGGCCGCCCGAACGCGCAGTATAGAAACCCTGTGTAGTAGGCTACATTGTGCATTGACGTCAAAACGACCGTATCAATGCCACTCGCATTCATGTGCGATTGCAACGCAGATAATCGTCGGTGGTACTCTGAGTCTGAAAAGGGGAGCGTGGCTTTTTCGCCATTGGGGAACGAAAAATACTCAGCGCGATTCAATGAGTGATTACTCATACAAGTCTCCAGAAAAATCCGGGTCTTGTGCTAAGTGGTCGACCCGGCGGCTATCCGGGCGTGCAGGACTAAAAAAGAGCGATCACAGCGCTAACTGTGGTGCAGCGACGCCATCGCTGCGACTCTTCGTATAATCATTGTGAAACAGCAGCTTGAGGCTAGCCTGTCTCGGCAAGCAGTTTTCACTTTAGTTGATGCTGTGGCAAGTAAAATTAACTACGCTGTTGTTTTCTGCGACGAAAATTGTCGCTATCTGTAAATAGAGAACCTGCTAAACGGAAGAACAAGATTCCTGCTGTATTGGTGGTTATTTCTACTGGTGATCGAGGGTAACCAAAAAGCTGCTGTATATGCCGGTGCCGGAATGATGGAGGCAATGCTGGATTGACATACTAATGAGTTCTGTGCACTACGAGCTAGCACTGTCGTTATTCTGATAAGCGCAAATTTCTTGAGTAATTGTGGCTAAATATCGTTGCTTAAATAGTATTTAGCCATAGTGATCACAGAGTCAGAAGAACTGATCGCTTCGGTATTGGAAAATCCTACAAGCCAGATATTTTTCTCCGGCAGTTTTGCGGTAATGGTGTTAAAGCCAACCCATGAGCCGCCGTGCACAATCATATCCATCGAGTGGTACTTTGCCAGTTCCCAGCCGTAGCGATATTTAACGGTATCTCCATTGGTTGCTTTCACTGGAGCAAATAAACGTTCTGTTGTTGCGGCATTCACGAGTACATTGTTATCTATCGCGTGTATCCATGATTCCATATCATTGAGTGATGTGTACACACCATCTTCACCCAGCAGTGCATTGCCAGTGTTATAATCAATGTCTTCAAAGAAAGGCCATTCACCATAAGATATCGCCTGGTTTTTGATGTTTGAAGGGTATTGAATGATGGCAGTGTTTGTCATGCCTGCGGGTAGAAATATATTCTCTCGACTGAATTCGATGAGTGATTGTGCTGCCGCACTTTCAATTACAAGAGCTAGCAGGCTATAACCACCATTGCTGTACTCATATCTCTCGCCGGCAGTGAAGTCGAGTTTGTGCTGCTTTTTGTAGTAGTTGTATACATCCTCTTTACTTAGCAAGGGTTTGCTCTTGTCAGAGCTCCAGAGTGCATCTCCGTAGTCCGGTAAGCCTGATAAATGGTGGGTTAAGTGCCAGACTTGAATTTTTTGCATGTACTCTGGCACATCCGACAAATACTGACTTATGTGGTCGTTTCTTGATATTTTGCCCTGGTCTTCAATAATGGCGACTGCCATGGCGGTGAACTGCTTTGATACCGACGCCATTCTGAAATTTGTATCGCAATCGATCTTTGCCTTCGTTTCAAGATTGCACAACCCATAGCCTTTTTTGAATATTGTCTCACCATCCCGTATTGCCATCACCGCCAGGCCCGGATTGTCTGCCTCATTGTATCGAGCAAACTTTTTATCGAATGGTGGAGTGTCGCTGTTGGTGGATGTCATGAGGGTTGCTTTTTTGTGCTGAGCAGTGGCAGAAGGGCTTCAACAACAATGTGCATGCGTTGATGTTAAATGGATACCGTCGGCTAATCACCTCTGGCTAGTGATGAACCCGGTGCATTTTTGTGATGAATTATTAGAGTTTCCTGATGCGTTTTTCGGTAATAGTTGATGTGACTGGTTGAGCTGTCAGAGGCAACTAAGCGCTATCTGCTCAGCCAGTAAGTGAAAAATATCAGTAGCGCAAGAACCAAAACCCAAAACAGAATATTAGCTATAAGAATCGCATTAGGTGTTGCTTTGTGTTTTGACGGCAGCGGCTTCTCACCAATGGTGGGTCTTCTGTGTTCCTTGTTGTTGGTGGGCGGGTTGGCAAAGAGGAATTCCAGCAAACCACCAAAGAAACCCGGCAATAGATCTTTAAGTAGGTACATCAGTTTTCTCTGTGTGCAAAAAATTACTTAAGACAGCTTAAAGGCTACTTTGATCGTCGTCCAAAATTAACCATACTAATCATGATCTCGCAACTGCCTGCTGGCGCAGAGAATTGCTGTTAGCATTTCATCCCGCTTTGCAGTTAGTTCGCCGGTCGAACTACCGTTTGCTTCTTTTTCTACACCTGCGATCAATTGTCGGGCAATCTGTGGGTTGAGGTGTGGTGTGCCGAGATCATCCCACCATCGGTTGAAGCTATCAGAATAGCGTTGGCAAAATTCATCAAGACCGCCTTCTCCTGCGCCCAGATGGAACAGCATGGTGGGCCCCATGGCTGCCCATCGTAGCCCCGGGCCTGCCCACATGGCAGTGTCTATATCCTCAACGCTCGCGACACCGCTGGCTACCATGTGGATAGATTCGCGCCAGACTGCTGCCTGTAACCGGTTGGCGACATGGCCTGGCACTTCTTTGTTTACGCGTATCGTTACTTTGCCTATAGCACGATAAAAGGCCTCGGCTTTCTCAACCACACCATTGGCTGTCTTTTCATTACCCATGACTTCTACCAGCGGTATCAGATGGGGCGGATTAAACGGATGACCCAGCACCAGCTTTGACGGATCTTTAAAACCCGACTGCATCTCTGATAGTGTCAGGCCGGAAGCCGAAGATGCAATTACGGCATCTTTTGTAAGAGCATTTTCAATTTCACGGTAAATAGCGTGTTTGATCTCAATGCGCTCAGGCACACTTTCCTGAATAAAATCAGCCCCTGCAACCGCGTCAGCCGCTGATGTGTGGAACTCTATGTTGCTACCGGACTGATTAGAGTTTTCAGTCAGGCCAAGCTTTTGTAATACCAGCCATGCATTGTTGATGTATTCCAGCACGGTACTTTTTGCATTGGGGTCTGGATCATAAACGGCAACACTTCTGCCTGAGGCAAGAAACAACGACGCCCAACTTGCGCCGATAACACCGGCACCCAATACAGCGGTGGTTCGGAATTCGTTCATGGGTTCTATCCAGTCAGTTTAAAACAATCCGGGGTTTAATGGTGATGCTGCGGTCATGCCGCCATCAATGGTAAACAGTTGTCCGGTGGCGAAGCTTGCGTCACTTGAGGCAAGCCAGACTGCCATTGATGCAATATCTTCCGGTTTGCCAAAACGTCTTACCGGGTGGCGCTGCAGTGCATCATGCATTGCTGTTTGCGGGTTATCTGCGGTAGCGAAGCCGGCTTCGAGCATGCCGGTTTCAATCCAGCCAGGGCATATTGCGTTGCAGCGAATGGCCGGGCCGTGATCCACGGCAATAGAGCGCGTTAGTCCGTGAACAAAAGCTTTTGATGCGTTGTAGAGGGCCATCGATGGATCGGCGATGTTGCCTGAAATGGAGCCAATGTTAATAATCGAGCCGCCTTCAGTCATGTTGGGGATAAAGGCTCTGCACATGTTGAAAACACCTCGTGCGTTGGCTCCCATTACCTGGTCCCAGTCTTCATCAGTACTCTCGACTGTGTTTTTCTCGACCTGAACACCGGCGTTGTTAACGAGTATATCTAGATTGTGTATGTCTGCAGCAAACCGGTTAACTGCCGCGGGGTCGGACACATCCAGTTGGATGTAGTTGCAAGCGGCCGGAAGGTCTTTGGGTTCTGTGTAGCGACCGCAGGTAATAACCTGCGCGCCTTGTTGAATAAACGCTTCTACAATACCGCGACCGATTCCCTGGCTGCCGCCGGTAACGAGAGCGAGTTTGCCGTTAAGTTTCATTCAACACTCTGTTAGATATAAATATTAGGTAAGGTGAGCAGGTAAATCAGTGGTTATGAAACTCCCGACTTTACAATCTCATTTGCTGTACCTGTGCTGACAGACCACCGTCAAGCACCCACAATTGTCCACTTGCGTAGCGCGCTTCATCTGATGCGAGCCAGTTAACCAGATTGGCGATGTCGTCCGGGGTGCCATAGGTGCGCATCGGGTGAACATCACGCACGGCTTGTTGTAGTGATTCGATATTGCCGCCCTGACCACCGGATCCATCACCTTTAAAGAAGCTTTGCAGCATGGGGGTATCGACATAACCCGGGCAGATAGCATTGACTCTGATGCCTTCAGGGCCGTGATCACACGCCATAGCACGGGTCAGTGCGTGTACTGCACCTTTGGTGGCGCAGTATGCGGCGAGCCCCGGGTCTGCAATAAATCCGTCGTAAGAGCCAAAGTTTATGATGCTTGAGGTCGCACCCTGTGTTGCCGCAGCGCGCAGTAACGGCAGAGAATGTTTTGAGGTCAGAAACGTGCCGGTGACATTAACGGCGAAGCTCTGGTTCCATTCTTCAAGGGTGGTTTGTTCAATAGTTTTTTCTATTTCAATGCCGGCAGCATTGACAAGGATATGCAAGCAACTGTGTTGTTGTTCTACGGTTTTGAAAGCTGTAATCGCATCATCTTCACTGGTGACATCGAGCTTGATAAATTGACTGCCATCGTCGTCATGTGTTTGCAGTGAGCCGTTTTCGGTCAGGTCGGCTGCATACACCGTCGCGCCTTCTCGCATGAGTCTTTTAACTACAGCGCGACCAATGCCGCCTCTGCCGCCGGTCACCAATGCGATTTTACCTTCAAGCATCATAAGTACGTAGCTCGTGAATGAACAGAGCTTTATATGTTTTTTTGCGCGTAGGCATCGAGCACTAATCCGTGAAAGTGATGGACCGCATGTTCAGACTTACCTGAGCCTTCTGGATCGTGAACAATCCTTCCCTGGTTGAATGCAGGAGTGCTCATGCCCTTTTGTACACTTTCTACCAGGGCGATATCTTCAACCTGCAGTACTTCATCGAGATATCGAATAGCATCGAGCTCCATGTTGTTCGGCTCTGGTGTTTCCAGATAGAAGTCGTAGGTTTCCAGAGTGCGGTTGGTATCTATGGGTATGATGTTGAGTACAATCATGCTTGAGCGGCCGGGGTAGCGCATCAGGCAGGTGGTTGGCCAAAGCCACCAGACTGCGTGGGTTTTAACTGTTGCAGCAGATACATCATAGGCGGCGTTGGCTGAATTGCCTGCATCTGCCATATGGCTTGAATAGATTCCATGCGTGGTTACCTTATAAGTATCCATGTCTACAAGATCGCAAAAGTCCTTATGCGCGACAGGGCAGTGATAGCACTCTAAAAAATTATCTACAACGTTCTTCCAGTTGGATTTAATATCATAGCTAAGGCGATGGCCGAAGGTCAGTTCGGCAACATCAGGCGCCCAGTGTGTGATCTCTGATTGTAGTGCGCCGGATTGCTGTGCAAGTGGCGGGGCAGTCGGGTCGAGATTCACAAAAACAAAACCACAAAATTCTTCTACCTGTACCTGATCAAGACAGATTTCATCCTTGTTAAATTGCTTGAGGTTTTGTGTGTGAGGTGCACCCTGTAACTTACCATCGAGTCGATAAGCCCAGGCGTGATACGGGCAGACTATCAGTGAGGTTTTGCCTTCACCACTGAGCAGATGATGCGCGCGGTGCTTGCAGACGTTGTAGAAGGCGCGCAGCTCGCCGCTTTTATCACGGACAATGGCAATCGGCTGGCCTGCAATCTCGACGGTTATATAAGAGCCAGGGATTCTTGTTTTTTCTACGTGACAAACCCACTGCCAGCTTTTACCGATAATGCTATTGACGTCGGTTTGAAACCATCTGCTCTGTGTATAGGCATCAGCATGCAATGAAAAGGACCGGGCAGGATCAGCGTGGTAGCCTGAAGTCACTTCAGTTTGTTGTGCCACGTTAGTCTCCCGGAGTGCCTGTTGCCGACATTACACCATCTGGAGTATTTCTGTTGTGGGTTAAATGCGTAGCCGAATTGCCTGTATGTCTTCGGTTGCAACCTTTTAGCGCATCACGCAGCAGCCTGAAAGCAGGTTAAATTCAGGTTGAATTATAATTTCGGCCGCCCAGTTGTATTGTATGTTGGTTAGTCCATCGGAACAGGCTTGCCTGCTGAGCACAGTAACATTGGTGTGATTTTTACTGAGTAATTCCAGCGCCACCGGGTGCTGGTTTCTGTTTCTGGACGTGCTGACGGTATTGATCGACATCGGGGTTGAGCTGGCCTCGGTGCTTAAAACTGCGTTGTCCGGTGATTCAATTTCCATGGTCCAGAAAGGTTCGGTACCGGCACATATCAAGCCGATGGGCACAATAGTATCCTGAAGCTGTGGCAGCGTTATTCGTTCAAGGAAACGCAATGCTACCCAGCCGGTGGTTTCCTGCCAGACTATATGGCCCCACTCACCGGTGGGGTCGGTTTTTAGCACCTCAATGGGTCGAGCACCGGGATTCAGATCGCCAATGTCTCGTGCGCTGGCAGACGGCTCTGCGCGAACGTTCAAGTGCGCTGTCAGCGATGCGCTCACTTGGTAGTACTCTGGCTGCACAGGAGTGGTGTTGGCGAGGGCAGTGTGGTTTAACAGGGTAAGCACTACAGACAGGTATAGCGCGGATATTGTTTTCATTTTTATAAAGGTATCCGGTATGGCGCTTGTTTTGCGCGCAGCGCCATTATGCCTACTCGCAGGCAGATTGAAAAGGCGCGGACATTACTAGCGAAAGCCGGCAAAAATATCTTTTTCTTCCTGTGTTAGCTCGGTTGCACGCGGATACAGAGGGTTGTCTCTGTCTTCGTGAATTTTAAGGTCGAAGTTCAACGTAGTTGCGAAAAAGTTCTGCAGGCCGTTAAGACCAAACTGATGATAGTAACCCTGCATCACGACATCCAGATAAGACCTTAGAATGCGGGCATTGCTGTCAGCAGGGTGATCATCTGCAACATATAGAAATTTCTGAGCGGTTTCGATCGGGTCGTCGTGAAACTGTAATAGATCATTATTTATATCGACGCGTGAGTACAAAGATTCACGTTCATCCAGCGCATCGAGGCTGCTGGCGTGGTCAGTGATGATCATGCCGTCTATTTTTATATCCGGTGCTGCGGTCACCGATAAAAATGCCAGTCCGTCAGCGGCCGCAAAGCTACCTGGATCATAAGGCCGTGACAGCCATATTCTCTGCCAGCCGGTTACGGTTGCCCGGTGCGCACTGATGTACGGAGTACGCAGTGAACCGAGGTTGACCAATGATCCGTAACCGAAATAGGCAATTGTTGATTCACTCATTTTTTAAGTAGTTGGCAAACCAGGATCACCTACTATACCGTTTCTGTGGATGCGAAAAGAACAATCATTCTGACTGTTGCTGAAACTCACCGTGAAGTTCCACCTCTATGTTGTCACCTATAAAAGCGGTGAAGGTATCCATGCCGAAAGCAGCGCGTGAAATCTGTGCTGTCGCTGAAAAGCCAATGGTGTACTTGCGAGTGAGTATGTTATCTGCGCCACCATTAAATTTGGCTAGTAACGTGACTGGCTGATCAACGCCGCGCATCGATAACGTGCCGTCCACTTCAAGCGTTGAATCTGCTGCAAGCTGAACACTTGTGCTGTCAAAAGTGATCTGTGGAAACTGTGCTGCATTAAACCAGCTTTCTTCCTGCAGGGTTTCTTCCAGATTTTCGTTGTTCAGATCGATACTGTCTGTGGTGATAATGCCGCTTAACTTAAGATCTGTCGGGTTTTCAGGATCAAAGTCGAGGCTCGCTTCCATTGTGTTAAAACGCCCGACAATTTTAGAGAGATCCAGGTGATCAATACGAAAAATAAGAAAGCTATGCATCGGATCAAGCTGGTATTGCCCTGCGCGTAGCGTTTTTAATTCGGTGGTAAAGTTGGGCCGAACAAGGTTGGCGCAGGTGCTTAAGCCAACAAGAAGAAAGATCGCTATCGCAAGTAATCCGGCTGGTGGGAATCTGGTTAAAGTCATTTCGTGTGGCTTCACATGCCAAACAGTAAGCGCGTTGATGCGATAATGATCGTGCCCAGTGTCAGTATCATGCCGATAACACGAAACATCAGATTGTCGATGCTGCCGGTGAGCTGAAGGTAGTGTGAGATTCTGCCTGCAAGCAACGCAACGCCAAGAGTGTGCAGAGTGATAGTGGCTGTGCCCTGCAGCTCAAGCAGCATTATTAGAATCAGTGCAATGGGAACGGTTTCTGTAAAGTTACCGTGGCCGCGTATCAGTTTGCTGAATTCAGGATCGCCGCCATCGCCGAGTGAGAGCTTTCTGGCATTTCGTGTTTGTGCCACTCGCAAAGTAATGACAACAAATATAAATCCAAGTAGTGCTGCGTAGACTGACGTTACTGGTACGTTTTGCATCCAAAGACTCTGATCAGGTTTTAATAATAAAATCGAAGTTGGCAGTATATGTTTGATCGTTACCGGTGTTGAGATCAATTTTCAATTTTTTATGGCCACCGCTTTGCGCCAGATAAATTTGACTGGTGAGCTTTTCATCTCCATCAACAAAAACTTTGGTGTGAATGTGTGGGGGTCTGCCAGTGTAAGGTACCGGTACAATAGTGGTGAAGGTGTATTGACCGTTATTGTCAGTAACGGTTGAGCCGGAGCCATTAAAGTTAGTGTCGAAGCTGGCAGTTGCCGGTGCTGAGGGATGTTTATAAATGCCCCGTGCATCACACTGCCAGATTTCAAGACGTGCATCTTTCAGCGGGTTGCCACTGTTATCGAATACCCGACCGGACAATATGAGTTCAGAACCTTGATAGCCTGGCGTCAACAGGTTGTTTGAATTTGAGATCGGTTCGACCGGATAAAACGGTCCCTCCTGCTGAGCCACGGTGGGGGCCAGAGCTCCGGCGTTAACATTGCCGGAATCCAGTGTGCAGGCGGAGCTGACACTTGAAGCCGCTATTAGCTGTATAAATTTTCTGCGTTGCATTGTTGAACACCTTATGTTCGAACTTGGGAGCGAATTACTTAGAGTCACTTTATGGGATGGTGTTCCGCTATACAAGATAAAGTGTGTTGGAGTAGTTCCGGGTTGAGAATAAATTACAACTGGCGTAATGGTTGGTTATCCCGGCACTTACACTTACCATACGGGTTCATTCCTGGCGGGGTAACACCTTGGCTGTTCTCAAGCTTCAGTCTGCTCTCAGTGTTGCGGAAAATCAGATTACCGCATCGTTGTCGGATGGTTTTAAGTTGCAACTCGATGTTCTTGAACCGTGGCTTTGTCGTGTTGCGATCCTGCCGGACGCAGGTCTTGCTGTGCCCAACAGCTGGATGATTGCACCTGATGGCGATGTGCCGTGGGAAGGCAGGCCGAGGCTTGCGACGGAGGGGTTCAGCTGCCCTGCAGTGTCTGAATCAGAAACCGATTTTACCGGTGGTGAATTCAAGGTTGAGTTTGCGGCAGATCCGTTTGCGATAAATATAGCGCAAAAGGATGACTCTGGCTGGCGACCGCTGTTGCAGGATCGGCCAATGGCAGCTTACCGGGTGTTGCCTGGCCGGGCGCAGATGCACCATGCGCAGTTGCGTCCGCTGGATGCTCAACATCTTGGTCTGGGTGATAAGCCGGGCGCGCTTGATCGGACTGG
The DNA here is from genome assembly GCA_938007995.1 of uncultured Granulosicoccaceae bacterium. GTDB lineage: Bacteria > Pseudomonadota > Gammaproteobacteria > Granulosicoccales > Granulosicoccaceae. The sequence goes on from CALLLW010000063.1 coordinate 22,174, forward strand.
TAAACGCTTTCGATGCCTGCAAACTGATGCGCTTGGTTATAACGCTGAAACGTCGGATCCGTTGTATAAGCATGTGCCGTGGGTAATTACAGGGAATAAGTCCACGGGATATTGCGGCCTGTTTTATGACACGTTATCTGAATGTGTGTTTGATCTTGGCGCCGAGCATTCTAATTATCACGAACACTACAGAACTTTTGAAGTGTATGAAAATGCGTTGATCTACTATGTTTGCACCGGGCCTGAACTTAAGCAGGTTGTAGAGCGTTTTCAGCGCCTGGTTGGCAAGCCGCATTTACAGCCGCGCTGGGCTTGCGGTTTTGCGCATACTTCTATGCATCATGCTGATGATAATCATGCGCAACAGGTCATGACTGATTTTGTAGCGCAATGTAGGGATCGCGATATTCCGATTAGTGCACTTCATTCAGGATCAGGTTACACCACCCGTGATGATGGCAGGCGTTATGTTTTTACCTGGAATGAAAAAAAATTTCCTGCGCGCGGTGAGTTTTTTGATTTTCTAAAAGATAACCAGCTGTATTCCTGCGCCAACATTAAACCGGTGTTGCTTAAAGAGCATCCGCTATTTGCAGAGGTGGAAGCTTTTGGCGGGTTTATTTCTGATGCAAACGGGCAACCGGCGATTGAGATGTTTTGGGGTGGGCCTGGTGCCAGTCTGGATTTTACCAACCCGCAAACCGTCGCTTGGTGGCAGAGAGGTGTTAAAGAACAAGTGCTCGGTGCGGGCTTTACCTCAACATGGAATGATAACAACGAGTGTGAAATCTGGGATGAAGAGGCGAGCTTGAATGGCTTTGGTCAAGGTATGAAGGCCATGGATGTCCGGCCTCTACAAGCTATCCTGATGCTGCGTGCCAGTTTTGAAGCAGCCCTTGAATTTGATAGCAACAACCGCCCGTATATTATCTCTCGCGCCGGTCCTGTGGGCATCAGTCGTTATGCACAGACCTGGAGCGGTGATAACACTACATCGTGGCATACGTTAAAATGGAATCTGGCAAACGGACTATCAATGAGTCTGTCCGGCTTTCCATTGGTGGGTCATGATATCGGTGGCTTTGTTGGCCCAAAGCCTGATGCTGAGTTACTGTGCCGTTGGTTTGAAATGATGGCATTGCATCCGCGTGCAGTGATGAACTCATGGAAGCCACAGGAGCAGGATCCTGCATCACTACCGTGGATGCATGCTTCTGTTGAAGCAGAAATACGTGATGTGCTTAATCTTCGATACCACCTGTTGCCGTGGTTATATCATCTTGGCTGGAAGGCACATGTTGTTGGCACACCGTTAATCACACCGATGCTGTACTACTTTGATGATGAGCTCTGTCAGTCGGAGATGTCGCAATTTATGTTGGGCGAGTCGGTACTTGTGGCGCCAGTGGCGGAGCAGGGTGTAACGCGGCGTGATGTTTATTTGCCTGTCAGTGATGGTGGATGGTACCGGTGGAGTCCGAATGCCGGATTTGAAGCTGAGTGGTATGATGGTGGTGAGGTTGTCAGTGTCGAAGCACCGTTGGGGCAGTTGCCGATCTTTGTGCGGGCAGGGTCAGTGTTGCCGGTTGCTGTTAGCTGGAACAGCGGCAGACCGCATGATGCGACTGAAGTAAAGCTTATCTGTTTTGCTCACCCTTCACTTGCTGAGTTCAGCCAGTCAGTATTTTATGATGACGGGTTGAGCTGGGATTATCAAAATCAACCTGAATACAATCTGAGCGTTAATGTGCGGTGTGATGCCGGGCAGATTCAGATGCAGCTTGAGCATCATTGGTCTGCTGATGATGCTTTGCAGTGGTCTTGTGATGTCGTTGGATTGGCGGGTCGTGAGTTTTTATTGGCTTGATGTTGCAGGAAGGTTGAGAATTTTTACGGCTCGTTTGCGTATCGGCTGCTCTGTCATTGGTGGATGCGCTATGGCTTATCCCCCCTACGTTTAGCCTGTCTTTTGAATTTTGTAGGGGAGATAAGCTTATCGATGATGAGGTAATTGTAAGTTGGTGATGTATGTTCAAGTTTGAAAGGATGCACAGACAAAAAAGCGCATCTGCCAACGTCACTCATGGGTCATTGGTTATTGGTGGATGCGCTTTAGCTTATCCCCCCTACGTTTTGTGTGTCTTTCGACCTTGTAGGGGAGATAAGCTTATCGATGATAAGGTAATTGTAAGTTGGTGATGTATGTTCAATTTTTAATGGATGCACAATCACAAAAGCGCATCTACCAACGTCACTCTTGGATCATTGGTTGTAAATGGATGCGTCTCAGCTTATGTTCCCACGTTGAACCTATTATTGGAATAAAACGCTAGATCATTTACGCAGTGCAGGTACGCCAACACCGGTACATTCAAACCCACCGTCAGCGGCGATGATCTGGCCGGTGATGTAGCTCGCTTCTTTGGAGCACAGGAATACAATCAGATTGGCAATCTCTTCTTCTGTGCCGTAGCGGTTGAGTGGTATCGCATCGTGATAGGCATCAATGATGTCCTGCGTGTGAACGGCCATTGCCAGTTTTGTTCTGACTGGTCCGGGGGCCACGGCGTTGGCTCTGATACCAAACTCACCGAGTTCCACCGCCTGCTGTTGAGTGAGCTGAATCACTGCAGCCTTGGAAGTGCCGTAGGCGACGCGAAGAGTGGAGGCGCGTAAGCCGGAGATACTTGCGATATTGACGATACATCCAGATGTTTTCTTCAGGTATGGGGTGGCGGACTGTGTACACAGGAAAACGCCGTCAAGGTTGGTCTCCATCACCGTGCGCCAGCGTTCAAAGCTGGTGCTTTCTATAGGCCCGAAGTCTGCCACACCGGCGTTGTTGACGAGGCAGTCAAGGCGTCCGAATTGTTTTTCGGTTTCAGTAAAGATCTGTTCGACTTGCTCCGGAGACGAGACATCAAGCGCCAGCGCGAGTATCTGATCGCCAAGTGACTCGCTGGCCGTCTCGAGTTCTGCAGCGTCACGGTCCACCATCGCTACCTTCAGGCCTTTGGCAGTCAGTAGTTTGGTCGTCGCCAAGCCTATGCCGCGTGCCGCACCGGTTACCACAGCTACCTGATCGTTCAAGGTTTTCTCCAATTGGGGATTTCAAATTAGGCAATTTTTCAGCAATATAAACCCTTTGTGGTATCGACTGCTAAACTAACGTCAGAAAATTTCGACAACCAAAGGTGGACCAATGAAACGGCTCGTCAATTCTGTCCTGTGTACCATGCTACTGGCTATTGCTGTGGCGGCGTCTCAGTCAACCGTGGCGCAGGAGGTCACCAAGTCGTGGGCAATGGCTGAGTTTGGTGAGCCACTTTACAAGGATGGTATCGAGCACTGGCCCTATGCCAACCCGGATGCGCCAAAAGGTGGCACCGTGGTGCTGGGTGCTTTCGGTAGTTTTGACAGTCTCAATTCGTACATTCTGAAAGGTGAGTATCCTCGAAGCATCGGGCTGACAGGTGACACTTTAATGACGCCTTCGGCAGATGAGTTGCTCGCCGTATATGGTCTGATTGCCGAGACCGTTGAATTCCCTGAGGACAAAAGCTGGGCAATTTTCAATCTTCGACCGGAAGCGACATTCAGCGATGGCACATCGATCACGGCGAAGGATTTTGTTTTTGCGTTTGATACGATCCGTGAACATGGTCGTCCGTTCCTGCAGTCTTTTTATGAAGAGATAGAGTCCGTTGAGGCACTGGAAGATCACAAGCTCAAGTTCAGTTTTACCACCACCGATTCGATGAAGCCTCTGATGACTGCGGCCGGCATGGGGCCGTTGCCAAGTGATTACTGGGCCGATAAAGACATCAGTAAAACCTACCTCGATCCCGCGCCTGCAAGCGGCGCATACGAGATAACCACGCTTGAACCGGGTCGATCAATCACCTACGGGCGTGTTAAGGATTACTGGGCAAAGGATCTGTCGGTGACGCGCGGGCTGAATAACTACGACACTATTCGCTACGATTACTACCGTGACCTTGAGGTGATGGTAGAGGCTTTTAAATCGGGTGAGATTGATTACCGCGCAGAGAACAGCTCAAAGCGCTGGGCTACCGCCTACAATATCGATGAAGTTGAAAACGGTGAGATTATTCTTGATACCCCGCCGGATCAGCAACCACAAGGTATACAGGCTTTTATGCTGAACAGCCGTCGCGCACCGTTTGATGATCAGCGTGTTCGCAAGGCATTTAACTTCTTATACGACTTTGAGGCGACTCGCCGGACGATTCTTTATGATCAGTATGACCGCATAAACAGCTTTTTTCCAAACTCTGAGTACGGCGCCAGCGGACCACCGACACCTGAAGAAATCGCGATCCTCGAGCCATACCGTGATCAATTACCTCCTGAAGTTTTTACAGATGCCTATGTTGCACCGGTGACTGATGGCAGTGGTAACAACAGAAAGCAGATTCGTGAAGCTTTAAAACTGTTCAAGGAAGCCGGCTGGTCATTGTCTGATGGTAAGTTGGTGAAAGACGGTAAGCAGATGAAAGTAGAGATTCTCTTAAACTCTGCCGGCTCTGAACGAGTACATGCGCTATATCTGCAGGCCATGAAGAAAGTCGGTATTGATGCAGAGTTCAGGGTGGTGGATTCGTCTCAGTATCAGGTAAGAACCGATGACTTTGATTTTGACATCGTTTCTGTCAGATTTAATTTCTTCCCGCCACCGGGGCCTGAGCTGCGTGCCTACTATGGCACTGAGTCTGCCGACGAGCGTGGCACCGGCAATTACATGGGTATTAAAAATCCGGTGGTCGATGCGTTGATTGAAGAAATTGTTGTCGCCCCGACGCTTGCAAACCTGCAGTTGAAAACACGTGCACTCGACCGTGTGCTGCTGTCTCTTGATCATGTGGTGCCGCAGTTCTTTAACTCTATATATCGTCTTGCCTACTGGAATCGATTTGGTCAGCCTGAGGTGGCGCCAAAGTACGGCACCGGCTTTTTAAATGCCTGGTGGATAGACGAAAAACTCGACAGCAAACTTGATCTTGATCGCTAGTGGGCTGTTTGGAAAGTTCGATGACACTTTTCTTCGCCACGGCCGCCATAGCTGCGTTAACCATTTTTGATAAAAAATGGCTCGACGTAGGCCCTGCTATGCCTGCGTTTTTTCGCGCAAGCTCAGCCGACTGTGGCTGTGAAAAGTTTGTTACCGAACTTTCCGCACAGCCCACTAGCTAGATTGTCGGCAGAACAAATCGCACGACCTGGCTAAATAATGCTCACCTATATAATACGGCGACTATTGTTGATCATTCCGACCTTGCTCGGGATTATGCTGATCAACTTTGCTGTTATCCAGTTCGCACCGGGTGGACCGGTAGAGCAGATGATCGCAGAGATACGTGGCACCGCCGCCGATGCAACCTCGGCCTTTGCGGGATCACAGGGTGATATACAGGGTGGTGGTAACGAGCCTGCAATAAGAAGCAGTGATGCGACCAGTAAATACCGTGGTGCGCAGGGCCTTGATCCCGAGATCATTGCAGACATGGAAAAGCAGTTCGGCTTTGATAAGCCAATGCATGAGCGCTTTCTTACCATGATTTGGGACTATGCCCGGTTTGACTTTGGCGATAGTTTTTTCCGCGATCAAAGTGTGCTCGAACTTGTGCTGGATAAAATGCCAGTGTCGATTAGTTTGGGGATTTGGACAACGTTGCTGGTTTATCTGATCTCTATTCCGCTGGGGATTAAAAAGGCGGTTACAGACGGTTCAAGGTTTGATGTCTGGAGCAGTGGTGCGATTGTTATCGGGTATGCGATCCCCGGATTTTTGTTTGCCATTCTTTTAATCATTCTGTTTGCCGGTGGGCGTTTTCTGGATTGGTTTCCTCTACGTGGTCTGACCTCGAGCGGCTGGGACAGCATGAACTGGGCTGAACGAATCGTCGACTACTTCTGGCACATCACATTACCGGTGATAGCGATGGTGATAAGCGGATTTGCCAGTCTGACCATGCTGACTAAAAACTCTTTTCTTGATCAAATCAACATGCAGTATGTTAAAACTGCGCGGGCTAAAGGTCTGGGTGAGCGGCAAGTGCTGTACGGCCATGTCTTCAGAAACGCCATGTTGATTGTCATTGCAGGTTTTCCAGCGGCGTTTATCAGTATTCTGTTCAGCAGTTCGCTGTTGATAGAAGTTATATTCTCGCTGGATGGTTTAGGCTTACTGGGTTTTGAAGCAACCATTAATCGTGACTATCCGGTGGTATTTGCAACGTTGTATTTTTTCACCCTGCTGGGGCTGATCCTGCAATTGATCGGCGATGTCATGTATCACCTGATCGACCCGCGTATTGACTTCGAGAGACGTGACTTCTGATGGCGGGCGGGCTCAGTGAAATCAACAAACGCAGGCTTGAAACTTTCAAGCGTAACCGGCGTGGCTATTGGTCGTTCTGGATATTTCTTGTTTTTTTTGTGTTGTCTTTGGGTGCTGAGCTCATCGCCAACGATAAGCCTATTCTGGTCAACTACGACGGTAAAATGCACTTCCCGATTTTTAAGGTGTATCCGGAGACTACCTTTGGTGGTGACTTCGAGGTTGAGGCAGATTACACCGATGAATTCGTGCAGGATTTAATCACGGAAAAAAACGGCACGATGATCTGGCCACCGATCAGATTTTCTTATGACACGGTGGATTTCAAGCTTGATCGATCGGCACCAACATCCCCCGACAGTCGTCATCTGCTTGGTACTGATGATCAGGGCAGGGATGTTCTGGCGAGAGTGATTTACGGCTTTAGAATCTCTGTGTTGTTTGGATTGTTGCTTACTTTTTTTACATCAGTGATTGGCATAGCCACAGGCGCGGTGCAGGGTTATTTCGGTGGCTGGATTGATCTTATCGGTCAACGATTGATCGAGATATGGCAGGGTTTACCTGTGTTGTTTTTACTAATCATTATGGCAAGCGTTATTAAACCGAGCTTCTTGACACTGCTCGGATTAATGACTCTGGTGGGCTGGACCGGATTGGTTGGTGTGGTGCGAGCGGAGTTTTTGCGCGCGCGTAATTTTGAATATATTAGAGCGGCGAGAGCGCTGGGTGTCAGTGACAGAGCCATCATTGTTCGTCACACATTGCCGAATGCGATGGTGGCAACATTGACATTTCTGCCTTTCATTCTTAGCGGTGCGGTAACAACGCTCACCGGTCTGGACTTTCTTGGTTTTGGTTTGCCGCCTGGCTCACCCTCACTGGGAGAATTGTTGATACAGGGGCGTGAGAATCTCCATGCACCCTGGTTGGGACTGACCGGGTTTTTTGTTTTAGCCATCATGTTAAGTCTGTTGGTATTTGCCGGTGAGGCGTTTCGCGATTCACTGGATCCGCGTAAAACTTTTAGTCAGACGGCTGCTGCATGAATCATCCTGATGACAATCGCAGTCCCTTGCTGGATGTGCATAATCTCAGTGTCTCGTTTGCTGAGACTCAAGCAGTTAGAAACGTCTCATTAACGATCAACCGTGGTGAGACGGTCGCACTGGTCGGTGAAAGTGGGTCGGGTAAGTCGGTCACTGCGTTGTCGGTTATACAGTTGTTGCCATATCCGCTTGCGCATCATCCCAGTGGTAGTATTTTGTATCGAGGTGATGAGTTGGTTGGAGCCGGTGCTTCGCTGCTGCGGGCGGTCAGGGGTAACGAGATCAGTATGATCTTTCAGGAGCCAATGACATCACTCAATCCGCTCCACACCATTGAAAGACAGATTGCAGAATCTTTAAAGCTGCATCGTGGTTTAACCGGAACTGCTGCGACAAACAGAGTGCTTGAGTTACTGGATCTGGTTGGTATTCGCAATGCGCGGCAACGCTTAACGGCTTACCCACATGAGTTATCCGGTGGGCAGCGGCAACGCGTGATGATTGCGATGGCACTTGCCAACGAACCGGATCTGCTGATTGCCGATGAACCGACAACTGCTCTGGATGTGACAATTCAGGCGCAAATTCTGGAGCTTTTAAAAGAATTGCAGGCGCGTTTAGGTATGGCGCTGTTATTGATTACTCACGATCTTGGTGTGGTCAGAAAGATGGCCGACAAAATCTGTGTCATGACTGACGGTGAGATTGTTGAGCGTGGTACACCACAACAGATCTTTGAGACACCACAGCATCCCTACACGCAGCACTTGCTCAGTGCCGAACCTCGACCGAAACAGTTGCGTGGATCAGAGCAGACAACAACCGTACTCGAGGTAAAAGACCTGAAGGTCTGGTATCCGGTAAAAAGAGACTTTTTTGGTCGGGTTAAAAGTTATGTAAAGGCTTGTGATGGCGTTGATGTACGTGTTGCTGCTGGCAGAACTGTGGGCGTGGTCGGTGAGTCCGGCTCAGGTAAAACAACACTGGGGCTGGCCATACTCAGATTGATTAAAAGTAAAGGTGAAATTTATTTTCACGAACACCCGGTGCATCAGTACAAATCAGCGCAAATGCGTGAATTGAGGCAACGGATGCAGATCGTTTTTCAGGATCCTTTTGGCAGTTTAAGTCCTCGAATGTCTATTCTGCAGATTGTTGAAGAGGGCTTGAAAGTACATCAGCCAAATTTGACTGAACGTGAACGAACCAACGCTGTAGCTCGTGCGATCGATGAGGTAGGTCTGGAGCAATCAAGTTTGAAACGTTTCCCGCATGAGTTCTCCGGTGGGCAGCGTCAGCGTATTGCAATAGCGCGTGCTATGGTGCTAAAGCCTGAGCTGCTGATTCTGGATGAACCCACCTCAGCACTTGATATGTCTGTACAGGCACAGATTGTTGATTTATTGCGTGACCTGCAATCACAGTATCAGCTGGCTTATGTTTTTATCAGTCACGATCTAAAAGTTGTTCGCGCGCTGAGTGACGAGATTATGGTGATGCAGCAGGGTAAAGTCGTTGAGTATGGAGATGCGGAGCAAATTGTTACCGCCCCCACCGAGGCCTACACCAGGGAGCTGATGGCAGCGGCATTCGACCTTGCCAGGTAAAAGCTTTAGCACTCGCAGTTTGAGGTGTCTGTGTTGGTTGTGTGGCGTCAGCATTTTGGCAGGTGACTGAACTATGCCGCAACGCTCGCAGCAGGCGTTGTCTGAAATATCAATCTGCCAACTCACCTATGCAATCAGATCCGTCTTTTAATCGTTTTGTGGTGCAGGTGCGATTGCAGATGAACCTTTTATTGTGCCTGTTCTCCAAGCGTTAAATTCAGTAGTCACGGTACAAGCAAATGCGTAGTGGAAAACCCATTGATATAGACATATTAAATGCCGGCTACAGGTACGCGTTGTCGTTGACCACTAATCGGCAGGATGCTGAAGATATTGTACATGACGCCTGGATCCGATTGGATAACCGTTACAAGAAAGCACCGGAGAAAACGCTCCTCTACACCACCATCCGCAATCTCTACATTGATAGTTATCGACGTGCGATGAAAATCCGCTTCAGTGAGTTTGAAGAATCACTTCATGCGCCCGAAGCTGTGATGCCAGCCAATGTTTCTGCTGAGGAGTTGGATCGTTTTCTTCAGCGCCTGAGAGATGTTGAGCGCGAGGCTTTGTATCTCTCGGTGGTTGAAGGTTACACCGCTGATGAGATTTCTAAAATGACCGACACCGCAAGAGGTACGATCCTAAGCTTGATTCATCGTTCTAAAATTAAACTGAAGAAGTGGATGGCTGGTGAAAATATACACGGCGTTCACGATACCAAAGCTGAGGTTGTCGAGCTGATGGCCGGAGGGCGTGACAATGGCAGATAGAACCAGGATAGGTCCAGCTTTGGATGAGGCCGCTGAAAACAGGCTGATCGATTACTATCAGTCGCAATCAATGAGTAGCGACAGATTACACACGATGTTTGCGGAGTCACAATCGGGGCGCAGACGGCGCACTTTGGGCTTTGCCATGGCGGCTTCAATATTGCTTGCCGGGCTGGTTGTTTATACTCACCACAATATTGTCGCGTCTCAGCGCACTGAGATGGTGATGAAAGAAGCCGCGCTGAATCATTTAAGTAAACTCAAGATGGATGCCCGGGCACAGTCACTGGCAGATTTGCAGGGGCAGTTAGGTGAGCTGCCTTTTGAAATCAAGCTGCCGGACTCCAGTTTTTTTGTCAAGCTGGCGTTGCTGGGTGGTAGGTACTGCACGATGAATGGCAACCTTGCAGCACATCTAAAGCTTTCTGATCCTGAGACCATGAAAGAGTACAGCTTGTTTCTTACCCCGTCTGAAGAAGGTTTGCTTTCATTGAAGCAAAACACTGAAAGGCTTTCCGGTGTGGATGTAAAACTGTGGAGTGAAAACAATGTGGTATATGCGTTGGCAGAAAACGCCGGTGATGTTTTATGAATAACACCAAAGCCGGATGTGGCGCTTTGCAGCTTGTTAACCGGAATCACTACGCGATGAAGAATGCCCGGGTTTGTGCCCTGAATTATACACGTAGTTATAGAGGGGTGAATCTGTGGTTCATACTGTGGACTACATTGCTCGCCTTTTGTCTGTTGAATCCATCTGTGGCTGCAGAACTGGATATCGATGAAACGTTACAGAAAGAGCTGCTGCAATCCTACAAAGATCGTGGCGCTGACTACAAGCCTCGAACCGAGCATTTCAAAGAAGACGGTACGCCGCAGTACATCAATCGTTTAATCAGGGAAGACTCGCCGTATTTGCTACAGCACGCGCATAACCCGGTTAACTGGTATCCGTGGGGCAAGGAAGCATTTGAAAAAGCAGTGGCTGAAGACAAGCCTGTTTTTCTTTCCATTGGCTATGCCACTTGTCACTGGTGTCACGTGATGGAGCGGGAGAGTTTTGAGTCTGAAGAAGTCGCGGCGCAAATGAATGAGCAATTTATCCCTATCAAGGTTGATCGCGAACAGCTACCGGATGTTGATGCCATGTATATGCTGGGCGTGCAGGTAACCACCGGCAGTGGTGGCTGGCCTTTGTCAGGCTTTTTAATGTCTGATGGCAAGTTGTTCCATGGTGCGACCTACATGCCACCTGATGCGTTTAGCAATGTCATGAACCAGGTGAATGATATCTGGGGTACAGACCGACCACGTTTGTCCGACTTTGCAGACAGTCTGGCAGTGGCTATTGCAGAGAACAGTGACCTTACCGGCGAGGCTATAGAGGTCGGACAAGCACAGATTGATCAGGCGCGTGAAGATTTGCTTCTGGGCTACGACAGCTACCAGGGCGGGTTTGGTCCTGCGCCCAAGTTCCCGCGTGAATCAACCTTGTTCTTTATGTTGGATCTGGCTGAACGCAACGGTGATTCAGAAGCGCTCGAGGCAGTTGATTTTTCACTGGTTCGTATGAGCGCCGGTGGCATTCATGATCAGGTCGGTGGTGGCTTTCATCGTTATGCGGTTGATAATGACTGGCTGATCCCGCACTTCGAAAAAATGCTTTATACACAGGCGAGTCTGTTACAGAACTACACGCAGGCATTTATGCTTACCGGAAGGCAGGAACATGCGCGCACTGCAATCAGGATTGCCGACTATGTGATGCGAGATATGACCAGCAGCGGTGGCGGCTTTTACTCTGCTACTGATGCCGACTCTGAAGGTGCGGAAGGCACTTACTTCATCTGGGAGCAGGATGAGCTGAAGCAGTTGCTGACAGATGCGTTGGGTGCTGAAGAAGCAGAGCTTGCGCTTGAGCTGTGGGGCGTTAGTGAGCATGGCAACTTTGAAGAAAAAAACATCTTGCGTATGGAAGACTCACTGGCTCACATGGCAGATATATACAATATGCCCGAAGCCGAGCTTGCGGCCAAACTCAGCCGTTATTCAGAAGTTGTGCTGGAAGAGCGTAATAAACGTATCCCTCCGCTCACCGATCGAAAAATTATCACTGAATGGAATGCCATGATGAGTGCCGCACTGCTTAAAGCAGGGCGCGTATTCAACAAGCCAGGTTACACGGAGGCCGGGCTGCAGGCGATAAATTTCCTGATCGAGAATAATCTTCAGAGTGATGGCACTTTAAAACGAGCGAACTTTGAAGGTCGATCTACAACTCCTGCATCACAAGCGGATTACGCCTACCTGGCCCATGCGCTGGTGACAGCGTTTGATGAAACTGGTGATCAGCAGTGGTTAAACCGTGCTATTGCTCTGGTTGAAACAATGAATAAGGATTTCTGGGACAATGAAAACGGCGGCTACTTTATTGGTCAGGAAGAGGCATCCGGCGCTGCATTACCTACCAGGCCCAAAGCAATCTATGACAACGCAGCTCCCACCGGCAATTCTCTGGCGTTGAAAGTTCTGGTGCAGCTTTGGAACCGCACCGGGGAAGACCAGTATCGCGAGAGGGCAGAACATTTGGTCACTGCATTTTCTTCACTGCTGGCAGACAGTGGCAGTGGTTTTGGATACTTTCTAACCGCCACCAATGATCTGATCAGCGGAGAGACAGGCAGTCACCGGTATGCTGCCAAAGGCAAGGTGAAGGCATCAATCGAGTCAGTCGAAGATGGTGCCGTCACGCTAACGCTTGATGTGGCCGAAGGATGGCATGTGAATTCTGAAAAACCGTTACAGGATTATCTGATCCCAACCAAATTGAGCCTTGCTAAAGGGCAACCGCTTGCTAAAGTCAGTTACCCGGAACCTGTAATTCGCAAGCTTGGATTTCAGCGCTCGCAGCTGAGTCTGTTGGAAGGCAGCGTTCAGTTGACTGGCAAGCTTCCTGATTCTATTGGGGTTGCTGCAACAACTAGCGTAGAGCTTCAACTGCAGGCATGCAGTGATGAGATCTGTCTTGCTCCCGAGACGATCACTTTTAAAGTGCCGCTAACGCAACTATCTGCTAATTTTTAATTCAAACCCGTTCCATTCCGAGAGGATATTTTGTCAATGTTAAAGAAACTATTCCAAGCCGCGCTGGTTGTACTGGCGTTCTCTGCCTTTTCTGGTGCATCACATGCGCAGGCTGGTTACCAGGAGCTGCCCAACCCGCCCAAGAAGGCTGACGAAAGCAGGGTAGAGGTGCTTGAGTACTTTTGGTTCGGCTGCCCACATTGCTACGCGTTCGAGCCGACAATCAACGGATGGGCTGCGTCAAAGCCTGATCATGTCGACTTTGTGCGCGAGGCACCGCCACTGAATCCGGCATGGGCTCCTCACTCGCAGGCCTACTATGCATCTCAGGTGCTTGGTATAGAGGAAGAGTTCTTTGAGCCGTTCTTCAATGCTATCCATAAAGAAAAGAAGCGGCTGGCGTCTCCCAAGTCGATTGCCAAGTGGGCTGGTGGCCTTGGGATTGAAGGTGTTGACGAAGACAAATTCCTCAAGACCATGAAATCTTTTGCCGTTGATGCAAAAATTCGCAGATCAATGGAAATGGCCCGGCAGGATGGTATTAACAGCGTGCCGAGTGTTGTGATTGATCGAAAATTTAAAACCTCAGGTTCTATCGCAGGCTCTAACGAGCGTGTTGTTGACGTGATTCGAGAGCTGAGCGAGAAGAAGTCGTAGAGTTGCCAGTGAGCTTTTTTAACGCTCGATAACATTATCGTTTTGCGGCGAGGGTGCAATGCCCTCGCCGATCTCGAAAGATCTCTGTGTTCACGAGGTCGTCGATATAGTTCCTACCCTCAACACTCCTGCCGGCGATTTTTTGCGGTGCTTCAGTTGCTGCAAATCACTATGTAAAACAGGTCAGTTTGATGCCAGTTTGGCGTTTTGTCTGCCAGCTACTTGATAATGATTGCGATGTGAAATAGTCTGTCGCCACAGTAGCTATTCTCATAAGTTGGAGGAAACTAAATATGTTTAACAAATTATTGGTACCGGCTTTTGTGTCAGTCGCCCTTGCTGCGTCTGCCCAGGCTGCAGATAAGACACTGACTTTTTCCCACTGGGCAGGTCCGAAGCACGCCATGGCCACCAAGGTGTACCCGTGGTTGAATGAGCAGCTCACAGAGTGTACCGGCGGGTCACTGACCGTTAAGCTCGAAAACGGCCTCGCACCACCACCGGCTCAATATGACACAGTTCGCGATGGCGTCGCTGACCTTGGCTGGATTGTGCATGGCTACACCAAAGGCAAGTTCCTGACGACCAAAATGATTGAACTGCCTGGTCTGCCGGGTAACGCTGAAGAACTATCTGTTGCATTCCAGACTACTCATGAAAAGTATTTTGCTGATGCCAAAGAAGCAAAAGGCGTGGAGGTGCTGTCACATTTTGTACACGGCCCCGGTGTGGTTAATACCTCTAAAGAAATCACTTCTTATAAAGACCTTGAAGGCATGAAAATTCGCGTTGGTGGTGGTGTCGCTAACGACGTTGGAAAAGCGCTTGGAGTTGCCGGTGTAAACATGCCTGCGCCTGCAGTGTATGAGGCAATCTCATCCGGAGTCGCTGACGGGGTTTTCTTTCCGCTCGAAACTTTGTATTCATTCAAGATCAATGAACTGACCAAATACTCTTTCAAAAATCCGGATGGTATGTACACCACATCGTTTGCGTTGGTGCTTAACGAAGACACTTACAGCGATCTCTCCGATGATCAGCGAGCCTGTGTTGATAAAATACGCGGTGTGGAAATGTCTCGACAGATCGGTAAATTCTGGGATGAGGCTGATGCCGTTGGTGCTGATGAATCATCTAAAACCGGATCTGTTGTGATTGAAGCGAGCGATGAGGAGCGCGCTTACTTCAAAGAGAAAACCGCTGGTATTGAAAGCACTATCCTTAAAGAAGTTTCAAGTAGAGGTGTTGATGCCGAAGCAGCTCTTGAGTTTTTAAAGTCTCAGCTTCCGCAGGAATAGTGCTTGCGGTCAATTCTTGAGAAAGTAGAAAAGCTGACGGATTCCGTCAGCTTTTTTGCTGCCAATATGGCAGCGCTGGTACTGCTGGCACTGGTGGTTATCACCTGTGTTGATGTGGTTGGGCGCTATCTGTTCAATTCTCCACTTACCGGTGCGGTTGAGCTGGTAGAAATATGTATGGGTGCTATTACGTTCTTTTCGTTTCCCATTATGTTTATGCGTCACGATCACATAATTGTTGATCTTATCCCGCACTTCCGCCGTGGGCACCTTGGCTGGATTACTTCGCTTTTGATTCTGGCCGTCACGTTCTATGTGGCAATGAAGCTGGGTGATCGTGTATTAGACTATGCAGTTCGTGCGCTTGAGGATGGTGATATCACTGAGTATCTGGCCATTCCCCGGTATCCGATTGTAGGCTTTATTACTGCGGCTATATTCACAGCAGCCGCGATATCGCTGTTACGGTTTCTGATCCTGATTACAAAGCCAGGTCAAAGTGTTGAAGATGTTGCAAACGCTGCCCATCTGAAGCCTGTTGTTCACAAACCTGACTAACTATCTGACAAAGCAAGCATGATTTCATCCCTGATTGGATTTGCCGCAGTATTGGTGCTGGCGTTTATGCGCATGCCATTGGCGGTTGCATTGGGTCTTGTGGGTGTTATCGGCTTTACCTATGAGTCGAGTTTTCGTGCGGCAATGTCGAGTGCCAGCCGGCTTGTGATTGATGCAAGTCAGTCATACGGTTTATCTGTTGTACCGTTATTTATTCTGATGGGGTTGATGGTTGAGCGTGGCGGTATGGCAAAAGAACTTTACCGTGCTGCGTATGTTTTTTTAGGCCACAGACGCGGTGGCCTGGCGATGTCTACCATCTGTGCCTGCGGTATGTTTTCGGCGATCTGTGGTTCATCACTGGCTACCGCCGCTACCATGTCCAAAGTCTCTATGCCGGAGATGCGGCGCTATAGATACAACGATTCACTTGCATCAGCATCTATTGCAGCGGGTGGTACGCTGGGTATTCTGATTCCACCGAGTGTCATTCTCGTGATCTATGGTCTGATCACTAACGCATCAGTGGGTAAGTTATTTATTGCCGGTATCGTACCCGGGTTGGTCGGGGTGTTGTTCTATCTTGGGGCGGTGCGTTACGTTGTGACTCGTAACCCGGAGGCCGGACCTGCTGGCGAGAAAACCGACTGGCGTGAAAGAGTCAAAGCGTTACTCGATGTATGGACCACACTGGGTTTATTTATATTTGTGATCGGCGGTATTTACGTTGGTGCATTCACGCCGACTGAGGCGGCTGGCATGGGTGCCGCCGGTGCAATTCTGATTGCGGCATTCCGCCGGGTGTTATCCATCAAAGTTCTGATGGAGGTTACCCGTGAAGCAGCGTTAACAACCGCCAAGTTATTTATGGTGGTTTTCGGTGCGATGATATTTTCAAACTTTGTTAATCGCGCCGGTTTACCTGACGCGCTGATAGGTATTGTGCAAAGTTTTGATGTGTCGCCGCTCGGGGTCATCTT
This sequence comes from uncultured Granulosicoccaceae bacterium, assembly GCA_938007995.1. GTDB lineage: Bacteria > Pseudomonadota > Gammaproteobacteria > Granulosicoccales > Granulosicoccaceae. The sequence goes on from CALLLW010000063.1 coordinate 38,541, forward strand.
TATTATTCTGGCTATCTATCTGGTGCTTGGCTGCGTGTTTGAGTCATTGTCGATGATTCTCTTGACTGTGCCAATCTTCGCACCATTGGTCGAAGGCCTGGGTTTTGATCTGGTCTGGTTTGGCATACTGGTGGTGGTTGCTACTGAAATCAGTTTGATCACACCGCCCATCGGCTTAAACGTATTTGTATTGAAAGGTGTGCTGAAAGATGTCTCTGTTAAGACGATTTTCAAAGGTGTGACGCCATTCTGGATTGCAGACATTTTAAGGCTTGTGCTTTTAGCACTGGTGCCTGCAATCGCGCTGTTCCTGCCGTCATTGATGAAGTAGACGGCAATGAAAAAACCGGCACTGACTGTGGGTGTGGCGCTAATTCAGTTGCTGGAACGCTACCAGGTTGAACATGTTTTCGGCATCCCCGGGGTGCACACGATAGAGCTGTATCGTGGTCTTGCACAAAGCAGTATTCAGCATCACACACCAAGGCATGAGCAGGGTGCGGGTTTTATGGCAGACGGCTATGCCCGTGTTAGCCGTAAGCCGGGGGTCTGTTTTGTTATTACCGGACCGGGCCTGAGTAATATCGCCACTGCCATGGGGCAGGCATTGGCTGACTCTATACCGATGCTGGTGATCTCAAGTGTTAACGACACCATTGCAACACCCCAGGCGCAGGGCAGGTTGCATGAAATGCCGGATCAACTGGCTTTTAGTAGTCAGGTGGCGAGATACAGCCAAACCATATTAACCGCCGAGGCACTACCACTGGAGCTTGCTAAAGCTTTTCGGTTATTCGCCAGTCAGCGGCCCGGGCCGGTGCATTTACAAATACCGGTTAGCTTGCTTGGTACAGCAGTAGAACAGGGTTTGTTGGATAATGTGGGGCCTGTAGTGTCAGCGCGTTGTGCCGCCTCTGATGCTGGAATTAATGATGCTGCAGCATTACTTAATGCGGCGCAAAAGCCGGTTATTCTGGCGGGGGGCGGCAGCATTGAAGCAGCGTCGCAGATTAAAAAGCTTGCCGAGATGATCGATGCGCCTGTACATCTGACGATCAATGCACGTGGTGTACTCGACTGCCAACACAAACTTGCAGTACCGGCCAGTTGTACCATTCCGGCAGTGCGTGAAGTAGTTAATCAGGCAGATGTTGTACTGGCGCTTGGTACGGAGCTTTCGCAAACTGATTACGATCAGTTCAAGGATAATAACTTTACGATTAAAGGCAGGCTTATTCGCTGTGATATAGATCCGCTGCAAATCAACAATAACTATCAAGCTGAAGTGGGTTTGACAGGTGATGTGGGTAAAACAGTAGAAAGATTGATTGGTGAAATCAGCCCGGTTGTCAACGGCAGCGGAAAGCTGCGTGCTGAAGAGGCGATGCACGGCGCGATGGCGACGCTTCAACCAAACGAAAAGCAGCATCTGAGAATTCTTGAGTCAATTCGTGACCAGCTACCTGACTGCATTTTTGTCGGTGATTCAACACAGATTATTTACACCGGCAATATGATTTTCAACACAACGCGGGTCGGGTGTTGGCTGAACTCATCTGTTGGTTTCGGTACGTTGGGTTATGCATTGCCTGCTGCAACCGGAGCGGCACTGGCGTCTAACCATGCACCTGTGGTTTGTCTGATAGGTGACGGTGGTATTCAGTTTGTGCTCGCAGAACTTGGTACATTAAAAGATGCAGCGCAATCTGTTGCAGTTGTAGTCTGGTGTAATGGTGGTTACCAGGAAATTAAAAATAGTATGCAGCGTGCGAGTGTAGAGACGATAGGGGTTGAGTTTACCGTGCCGGACTACATCGCCATTGCCAATGCCTATGGTATAGATGCTGTACAAGTATCGAATGAGCAGGATATTTGCGAGCAAGTACACCACCATTTTGTAAAGCGTGTTCCGGTGGTGATTGTGGTTAACGAACACGAGCTGGCACAGCCTGTATAAAGCGCAATGGCTTGTCGATAAGCGGTATTCTATTTCTACGTAAGTCAATCTTTGGAGTGAGGATGATCAACGCTCGTGATATTGTGTCTTTTCTGTTTTTTGTTTATCCGCTTTTGTAACTACTCACCCCTAAACTGAGTTGGCTCGTCCTGCTAATGCGATTTGGATGGCCAAGAGCGAGTTGTAGCCTTTCCTTTCCATCGTTTGCAGGTAGCTCGTTATCCGACAATACGCCTCAGCACATTGCCGCTTGCGG
>CALLLW010000064.1 GCA_938007995.1 uncultured Granulosicoccaceae bacterium
GAGAATCAATGCGTAAAGTGCTATCCACACTTTCCGGATCAATTTGATCACCTGAGCTGCTACTATCAGCCACTCGAGCGTTAGGAAAATAGGTGATCAAATAAAACCAGAATGACTGATCACTTTCGCCGGAATACGCAACAGTCAATGCCACAGGGATTAGTTTTTAATCTCATCGACTATCTGACACTGGTAGATTGGACTGGAAGAGTTATCAGAGACGATAAACGCGGTGCTATCACCGATACCATACCACCCATACTACAAAAACTCGACATCTCTGCTGACCACTGGATTGAGCTCTCTACGCGATTTGAAAAACGATTCAAGGGCATTGCGGGATCAGCGCAATCCATCAAAAAGCTATGCGCCTACTTCGGACTTAGCAGACAAACCAACCGAAGTAGTAGCGAAGTACTCTACGGCTAGAAAAAAAAGACCGGACCTGCCTTGCCATCTTCCCAACGGGAAGATGGCACGCTGCACGTCAATAATATTTCCGGACTTCGTTGCCGCCAATTTCCTCCTGAAATCAGATTCAGAGACTGATTTTGAAAAGCTTTTTCCTGTCGATATCGAATTTAGTTGGTTAAACAACTTGGCATTCTCTTTCAACTATCAACTAGTTATTTTTTTCAGTGCCTGTCTTGGTTACAAGTCATGTAACGATTAGGTAGCGATTCTTTACGGTGCCTGTCTTAGTGAGAATACACCAGTTGCACCGATTCATCCTGTAGATCCGGCGGGTAACCGTACTTGCGCAAAGCACGCTTTACCAACCGACGTATGTGTACGCGGGCCTGGCCTCTGGTATGCCAGTCAATAGATACATTTGCACGGACGGTCTGCACCAACTCGGTGGCAATGACTTTTGTTTTTCCTCACCCATCTTATTTTTTACAGTAACTGTCCTGGTCAGAACTCTTTTTTACAGTAACTGTCCTGGTCAGAACTCTGGTCAGAATATATGGAATTCGGTTTACGCCTAAACCAATGAACCAAGTACGAAAACAGGTAGTCAGAGTGGCACCCCTAACCGAATCGCCATTGCCTGCCGAGAAACTCCGAATATACCCGCCATACTGTCAAGATCGCAGTCTGGGTTCTGCCATTCCTCGTTGACCTTCGATTTCGGCATTAGTATGTCCGCTGCAAATCTATTTGCTTGCACCTCGACGGGTGTAGGCAGACCAGATCGATAAAGACCATCGTCCAAAATTCCGTCACCTATAATGTCTCTGTGTAAAATCCAATGCGCTAACTCATGGGCAATTGTGAACCTTTGCCTGACCTTGGAATGGGTTGCATTTACATAAACCGAATAGCTATCGCCGTCCGGGTTCTTCTTAATCATCCCTGAGTTCTCTGCCCAGTCCTGCACTTCATAAACCTTTATTCCAAACCTGTTACACAGGGCAACTACATCTACCGGGAGTGATTTTTGGGCCTCCACAATTAGATTTTGAACAGCATCTCTGGAAACATTCATGTTGAAAGCGCCTTAATCTCTTTGAGTGCGGATACAGGCAAATCAGGCACCGCGTCTCTCTGCTGAGATATTATTTGCGTCCACTGAGAAGACTGCAGCTGATATGAGTTAGTTGAGTAACAACTGTTCACCGCCTCGAAAGCAATCGCCATACGCGGAGAGGAAAAAGACATTTTCGAAACTTGAAACATACCGTGGTTATAACTGATTAACGTGTTCAGGTAGCTATTGAGACTCACACTTTCTCTGTCAGCACTGATAGCTAGAGAACGATGTAAATGTTTAGCAAGTCGAAGCGTTACGCGACCACTGTATTCAACTTCTTCCCAATCCAGAGGAGCAGGCATTTGCTTGCCTTGTTCGCGAAAAACTTTCGCAGTGGTTTCAATTGTATCGACAGCCAATGCAACAGCAGCATCGCGTGTATCTGCATACTCGCGAACATCAGGTAACTCACGCACGCGAGCTTCGAAGTATGTCTCGCCATCAATTTCGACTAATTTTGTAGATATCTCGTATTTGTTTGCATCAAACATAGTCATCACCTGAACTCAGATATTTGTTTAGATCTTCGGTGTGCGTTTTCAACACCCTGATCACACTCAAAACGTAGGGTAATTTCAGAGCCTTATCTTTCCCATGCTCACAAGAGAAACCACTTGAATGAAAGTGGTCCAGGTGCTGGTGTACGAACACCTTATGATTTTCTGCCTTACCGGTAGTTACCTCAAACCCATAGATTCCAGCAGAGCAATCATTTCACTGCATCTCGTGGTCTTTTTATTTTGGCTGAGTTGATCTATCGCGTCTTGAACCAGCAAGAATGCCACCACTATGACACCATATGTAGTGTCAGATATCCAAAAATCTGAAGTTTACTGCAAATTTTCTGTTATTCCCATCACATACAAGGATTGGATTTATCGCGAAAATCGCGCTGACTCGTTGTTTTTCCAGTATTGGATGCAACGAAAAAAGGGCAGATAAGCCTAAAAAAACCAAATTTATCAATAAGATAAAAAGTTTCGCAATTTCCTCTACGGACACTATCTGGCTTTTCTCCTCAAATACTGCATCCTTAGCTTCTACCGAGCAGCCAATCAGCGTCAACTAACCTGACGAAGACCACTGACCAGCCATAGCCTCCGCCTGCTGTAACACCAGTTGCACCGCTTCGTCCTGTAGATCCGGTATATCAAGCCAGTCACGAGCCACAGCAGCGGCCTCTGCCGGATCAGTCGGCATTTGGCTCGGCACAAAAGGCATGGCCTGTTCACTGATGTACTCGCGAAGCGTTAGATAAATATCCCGGTAGCTTTCGACATTCTCGATGATGATTTTTAGCTTACGGGATATTGTCGGTTTTTGGTTGGCGAGGCTGCGAAACTGTGCAGAAAGCATTTTATTCGGATCGACTTCTCCGGGCTCCATAAAGTACAGCACACCGCGATTCAGGTGACCGGCAATTTTACTGAGCTGTGAGTATGAAAGCCCGCTGCTCGTCTTATTGAGCGTTTCCAGCGTTGAGCCTGCAATCTTGAGGTCGCTGAACAGTGACTCAAGAGTAAGGCTATGCAACGCCGCTGTAGAGCGGATCCGCTGCACATTAATGTTTTCAAGTTTATCCATTTACATCTGCCGATAAACAAACTTCGATGATGGTACTGCCACTGACAGGCGGATGTCCACACTTGATCCGACTGCCTGGACAATGGGCGACAATCGATGAATTCCAATTTAACTGCAAGATAAGGGTTGCGCCACGCTGAAGCCTACCTTGACCATTCCTTCGCCATAGCCTCCGCCTGCTGTAACACCAGTTGCACCGCTTCATCCTGTAGATCCGGCGGGTAACCGTACTTGCTCAAAGCACGCTTTACCAACCGACGTATGTGTACGCGGGCCTGGCCTCTGATATGCCAGTCGATAGATACATTGGCACGGACGTTCTGCACCAACTCGGTGGCAATGACTTTTGATTATCCTCACCCATCTTATTTTTTACAGTGCCTGGTCAGAACTCACAAAGGTAAGCGGTCGACCGAGGACAGGTAGTAAATCAACCTGCGATTGGTTAGCGGTGTTTTATGGCGCTGGAAAGGCACCGTAGCACTCGGCTATCTCGTCCGGTGTAGAATAGTGCCTGGCTTAGTTAGAATGCGGCTGTTTGTTAGGTGCCATGACCAGTTAACTCTCGTTCGATAGCATCTCGCCGCTTTGCTTCATTTCACAGATATCGCAGTCGGGAGATCTATGGTGCTAGCAACCGGCGTGTAAATGTCGATGTCCAGTGGCGGTGTATCTATCGTTACAACCAAGCTGTATCGAGTGGATGATTCTCCTTTTCTCAGGTGGTGTCGTTCCTTCCACCAACCGGATCGCGGAAATATTCCAATCGTGTTGCATTGCGCGGCGTCTGCTGCCGTTGTGGCCCACCAATCTCTATGCAATGATCCGCGGCTTCGAGTGTTTCTGCCAATTGTCCAGGCGATAGCAGAACCCCCGGAGTGTTCCTCACCTTCCTCAAGTGCGTTTTTATTTAGACTCTTTAAGAACTCTTCGGTGGTTTGTTGCGGGCCGATCAGATCAAAGTCCAAACCGTGTGATCGGTATCTGTATTTGTCCCTCCAGCCAATTTCACCCGGACCCGGTTCGACAAAGTAGGAGAGTGTTACGTCAATTCGTACTTCAGTTTCACCAGGTAGGTCATTCAGCGCCTGTTTAGGCCAGGGAAGTTCGATCAGATGCATTTCATTGGTTTTATACTCATTACCGGTTGCCCTTAGGGTGAAAGGTTGAATCTCCTGTTCGACAATAAGTGTCAAGCTGTTACTGGCAGATGTTGCAGCTTTCGCCGCGCTTGGCTCTCCATATCCAACCAGCCGCATTAAAATTTCGAAGTTTTGCTTTCCGCTTCGGCTTTTACTGCTGAATTGCGATTTTAGTGCATCATTCCAGTCTGCTGAGTGAACTATCAGTGCACGGATTGTTTCTGGCCAGGCATCAGGGTACTGTGCCCACAAGTTGGCTGCAAAATGGGAGGCCTGCGCAGTTGCAGCGCTCGTCATATTCATCGTGGTGAACTGTGCAGATTGTGGTAAGTGGTTGGTCGTTAGCACGGATAGGTCATCCAACTCCGTGGTGAATCGATCTTTGTCTATCCCGAGATTACCGCCCTCGAAAACGATATCCGGTTTGTTTGGCCATTTCTTTTCCCAAATTTGGGATGTAGATGTGAATGGGGATAGTTCACCAGACTTAGCCATTGGGGAGTATTGCTCCGCTAACTCATCATCACCAATAATGCATTTGTGGGTGACTGCACCAACAGTTAACGCATTCCAAGCTTGCGCAGGGTCTTGTATGGTTTTGGTGATGTTAGTTTCTGGGTAACCTTTCCAATCTTCTGGTGATAGGACATTGCCCGCTGCTACAAGGATTAAGCGACGTGCGGCGTCCTCTGCACCGGCACAAAGTTGGTCGATGCTTCCTGACCATGACGTTGGACGACCTTCGTCATTGTGGTCGTCGCTGGTAACTGCGAGGCAACTTACTCTATTTATGTCTCTTCGTTGAATTTCAGCACGACTAATTGCTTGCTTCGTTCTCAAACCGTACAGTGCGGGTTCGTGGTGTTGTCCAGATTCGGGTATTAACTTTACCGATTCTAAACAGTACGAAATTTCTACTGGGCTGTCGGTTTGCAGCAACGATTCAAGTTCTGCTCCGTATGCTGCGATACCACACATTAGGGTTCCATGACCATTCTCATCGTTCACGCCCCAGTCAGAAAAGACTGTATGACAGTCCGAGTCATCGAGTATAGGTTGGAGTAATACATGTCCATTGTTAACCCCAGTATCTATAACGCAGGCTGATACTGCTGGCGCGCCATTGACCGCTGTACGATTGGCGAGATTTAGTGCCCATTCCGCCTGTTCTGCGCTCTGCATTTCAGTCCAAAACGTAGCGGTTGATTTTGCTTTACGGAACTCTGCAATGTCATCACTAGAGTAGAGCAAATCTTTCAATTGATCAGTAGTTACGCGAATTAGAACGACCGATCTTTCAGGAAATGTAAGGAAGCCTTCTTTCTGAGGAATTTCCAACTGTTTACAAATGGCCGAGAAATTTGAGATCGTTTCGGTCTGATCGTTGCCAATTCTTAGCCAAACCTCGCACCACTCGGAATCCTTGGGTTGCAAAGACGGTTCGTCTCGCCAAAACGATTCCAGTACCGCTTCTCGGAGATTGTCGATACTTGCAATTAGTGGCTCGTTTTTTGGCTGTGCGGAGGGTGTTATTTCCTTTTCGTATTGGTCGATTTTTTTTAGTAGTATCTTCTCTTTGCCGGACGGCACAAACACCGTTGCGTGCGTAATCTGCTGATTCTGTTCGTTGGACTTCGTCACGACGTTAAGCAAACGTATTCCGGATGAACGAAGATCAAAGCTCTTGGTTCTTAGTTCGAAGCCGGGCGCGCTTTGAAACTCTATGTATGTTCCTGTGCGTGTTGGCAACGACGCAGAAGCACGTTCCTGATTTCTTTTTTTGGAAGCTTTCCAGGCTTTGTCAAGCCCCGCACGTACATGCCTTGCGTGGCTACCAACGTTAGAACGATCAGGAAAAGTGATATTGTCGCGACCGCTTTGGCGCGAAGTAAATTCTGAAGAAGACAACGCTGGATTTACAAAAAGATGTGGGTACGGATTTACAGCCATAGATCAACCTTACTTCATAGTTCCATAGGATGTTTTCTTATCTGCGAGCATATTCAGAAGCGATGTTTTGCTGACTGTTTTTCTATCTGACAGAATCGCTTCCTTGATTGCGTCGTCACAAGCCTGTGTGATCTCTGCGTGACTTAATCCCACCGCATATTTAGTAACATCTTCCAATCGATATCTGCCAGTAAAAGTACCTATGCGGTTTTTTATCAACGTCTCTACTTCATCCAATGATGGCTTCTCGTAATGGAGCACATCGCTGAATCTTCTAAATAGTGCGACGTCTAGCGATTCTATGTTGTTTGTGGCAGCAACTATCAAGCTGCTGGACTCGTCTTGTTCGATGAACTGCAACAAACCGTTGAGTACGCGTCGCATTTCTCCAACATCATTGTCCAGGCCTCGCTGAGCGCCAATGGCATCAAACTCATCGAACAGGTAGACGCCTTGTCGCTCTCGAATGAGAGAGAATATTTGCCTTAGCTTCGCAGCTGTCTCACCCATGTATTTCGTGATGAGCCTGTCAATTTGCACAATGAAAAACGGTAGGTCTGTTTTCTCAGCGAGAACAGCTGCTGTCATAGTCTTTCCAGTACCCGGTGGCCCTGAAAGCAGAATTTTGCGTCGATTGCTCAAACCAAATTTTTTTAGTTTTTCCGCCTGACTATACTCATTAATTATTCGGTCGAGTTTGGTTTGCAGGTCCTTGCGCACTACAAAAGATGCGGATACACCAGAGGTATTCTCCAGTGTAACCAGATCGTCCAATTCTGAACTGACGGATATGACTCTTACTTGATGATTTGGCCGTTCATCGATGATGCGTCGGATATCCCTTGCTAACGCGGTATGTCCTTGTTTTGCCTCGGTTGCCGCAACCTGGAGCGCGACAGTAACAAAGCGTTCCCCGTCATTCTTGAGATGGGATTTTATAAGCGCTTTGATTTGATCTGCGTTAGCCATCAGCCATCTCCCTCGAAGCCGTCACCGATTGTCTTGGGCTATTATGATCTATTTAAGTTTGCTGATGCTTGTTTATCACAGTGACGTAAGCAAGCATCATCGTACGTCTCAGCGGATTTGAGGCTGGAAATAAGTTGCCTGAATGGACGGTATTGGGGAATACAATTCAGTTGTTAACCATATGTTAATTGAGACTATTTGCGAAACGACGGAAAGCTTGAAGGTGCTGGCAGCTTATTCATATTTACAGATATAAATGGTGGGCCGTGAAGGATTCGAACCTTCGACCAATTGATTAAAAGTCAACTGCTCTACCAACTGAGCTAACGGCCCCTGCAAGATTTTTCGCGACTTCCGTTGGTTACACGAGCCAGCATTGCGCTGACGCTTTGGAAATCACGATTTGGCAAACGGGCTGTGCCCTGCCAAGCCGACTATTATAGACTGACTTGGCCGGTCTGCATAGTCTGCGGGCTGGATTGATTGATAATTTTTCTGATTACGGATCGAGTCGGTTTGAAACCGGGTTCGGCTTACAGCCCGGCGTTGTTCATCTGTTCTATCCGGCGCCGTGCGAGGGCGGCAATTGACCTGCCGCGATACTCGCGCTCTACCACTGTCAGTTCTTCGCGGGCTTCGTTGTAGCGCTGCAGTTCATACAGTGCAAAGCCTTTTCGAAGTCTGGCGTCCGGCACTTTACGGCTGGCGGGAAACTGAAAAATCACCACGTTGAAGCGGTCGATGGCTTCGTTGAATCGGCGCTCTACGTAGTTGGCCTCACCGAGCCAGTAATGGGCATTATCGGTGAATGTGCCGTTCGGGTATTTCTGCAGGAAGTCGTCAAACTCGGCAATCGCTTCGCGGTTGCGCCCAAGAATTAACAGATCATAAGCGTTTTGATACTCCAGGCGTTCCTGACGTTCATCGGCTTGCGGTATGACTGCGGTCTGTGGTTCTGACAAACTGCTAAGCGATACTTCGCTGCCACTAATGTTGCCAGCGGTACCATCAAAGCTGTCGAGACTGTCGAGGTCATCAAGATCATTGAGATCGTCAAGGCTGTCGAGATCATCCAGCCCGCCACCGCCGCCACTTTCGAGTGCGGCGAGCCGGTTGTCTGTGTCGAGGTAGAGTTTGCGCTGGCGTTCGCGCATGGCGGCGATGGTGTTGTCTTTTTCCTCAACAGCGCCACGCAGCTGTGCAACCTCTGTTTGCAGTGAGTCGATACGCTGCAGCATGTCAATTAAGGCAGAGTTGTTCAGATAGCGCTCGAGCCGCTGCAGTCTTTGCTCTACGGCTTGCGCCTGTGCAGCACCGGATGCGAGCAGCAAAACTGAAAGCATCGAGCCTGTAATTGATATCTGAAGTACGCGTTTTAGTCTCACAACACCCTCCTGTTACGGCTGAATCTAACCTGACAATGCAACGCTACGCAGATCGACCGAATCGGAGCTTAACCGTGCATTGCCTGATCCGGCTAATTATACCCTTCATACACAACTTCAACGCGTCGGTTGCGGCGCCATGCCGTTTCATTTGAGCCTTCATCGACGGGCACTTCTTCACCGTAACTAAGAGTGGAGAACTGCCCCGGATCGGCACCACCCAGCTCAAGCACTTTGGCGACCGATCTGGCGCGGTTGTCGCCCAACGCAATGTTGTATTCACGCGATCCACGTTCATCGGTGTGACCTTCGACCCTGACTCTCACATCGGTAAAACGCGAAAGGTACTCGGCGTGACCACGGATAAGATCGAGGCTTTCAGGGGTTAGTTGAGAGCTGTTGTACCCGAAAAACACGGTACGCTGAGCCAGCGGATGCCCGGGATCAGAGATCGAGTCACGGTTGATCGGTACACCACCGAGGATTGCGCCACTCTGCAGATTACCCAGCCCTTCTACCGGTGTGACTGATCCCACCGCATTGCTTTCTGCACCTTCCTGCAAGCCGGGAATGACATCCGGTGGAGGTGGTGTCGGCAATTCAGCCGGCACACTGGTACTGGCAGGAGTTGCAGGTGGAACCTCGTCGGTTGCGCCACCAAAAAAAGAAGCACAACCGGAGAGTGTCCCGAGGGTCATTGCAGACACCACAAAGGACGAACGCAGAGTTAATTTATCGATACTCACAACCACCTCATTTTGATTCTCAAGCTCATTGTATCTTGTTTGACACGTTATGTTTACTATCGTGACAATCTTGCTGCCCTGACATCTATCGCCTTGGTCCCCATGCAGGGTCGCGAACATTTTCATTCGCCAGGCTGATCCGCTGCTCTACCAGACCATCGACGCTGACCACACCGAGCACATCCACACCGTTTTCTGTTGTTGAAAACAGAATCTGATCGCCGTTGGGTGAAAAGCTGGGGGATTCGTCGAGCGCGCCATTGGTCAGCACTTCAAGCACACCGGTATCGAGATCCTGAACGGCGATACGGAAGTTGCCATCATCGTTATGAATGAAGGCGATCTTTGATCCATCCGGCGACGCCGTGGCGCCTGCATTGTAAGGCCCCTCAAAGGTCAAGCGTTGTGCTTTAGAGTCGGCGGACAGACCTTTGCGGTAGATCTGCGGGGACCCACTGCGATTGGATGTAAACGCAATCGTGTTGTCATCCAGCCACGCTGCCTCTGTTTCAATCGATGGCGACGTTGTTAACTGTGACAGCTGACCAGAAGCCACATTGACAATGTAGATGTCAGGGCTACCACGATGCGACAGTGAGAGTGCCAGCCGGCGGCCGTCCGGTGACCATGCCGGTGCACCGTTAATACCTTCAATTGATATCAGTTTGCGTCGTTCAGCCCGCGCCAGATGATGAACAATAATTGCCGAGCGACCGGTAAACTCAAACGATACATAAGCCAGCTGCTCGCCATCCGGTGACCACGTCGGTGACAGAATCGGACGCGATATTTCCAGTATACGCACAACATTCTGGCCATCGATGTCTGCCATCTCAAGCGCATAGCGTTGTTGATTCAGACTACCGGTTGAGGTGATGTAGACAAATTGGGTATCGAATACACCCGGCACACCATAGACTTGCTCAAGCACCAGGTTGGCAATGGCATGTGACGTGCGACGCAGCTGCGGCTGGCTGATCTGATAACGGCAGCAGTACTGCAGCTGGCCCTGATCATTAGCTGGTAATACCAGCAATCGCTTTTGTTGAACAATATCAATTAACTCAGCATCAACCACCAGGCCGGTTGCGGGGTTGCCGCTGACTTTGCCAATCAGCAAATATTCGACATTGGTCGAACGCCAGTCAGAAAAAGTGACTTCAGTACCGGTAGCAGGGTTACTGGGCAGTTGTTCACGCGGCACCACGCTGAATCGACCGCTGCGTATCAGGTCATCTTCGATAACTTTGGCAATATCAACCTGCACTCCGCCGGGAACATCATCGGCAAACGGCACAATGGCAATCGGGATTTTATCCTGCACGCCTGCAGTTTCAGTAATTTCGATTGTCAGCTGGGCATAGGCGCTGGACATTGCGATTAGCAATATCGATAACATCAGTGCGGTGATGGCCAGTATTCTATGCATTGACGCTTCTACCCATGAAGTAATTGATTGCCACAATGATACAAAGTTTCTGCACGCAACAATGCTTAGAGGTTGCTTATTCTTTGACAGTACTGCTGACAAGATGATCATGTAAGCTCTGCCGGTTAAATATCATTTCGACCCGGCTGGCGCTCCGGCAATAAAGTAACGCCACCCTGATCGAGCCAGTGGGTTCTCAATACCCTGCTAACCACCCGGCTTGAATTCAAACACCAGCTGTCTTTCAAAAACCGCTCTGTGCGGGGGTGATGGAAACGGCTGGGCGGACCATACGGCCCTTTCCACCGCACGCTCCATTTGCGCACCACCACCGCTGCACTGCTGTACCTGTACATCGACTATTTCATTCGGATAAACCAGACGTGCCAGCACCGTGCAGGTGGTGCCCGGTCGCAGATCCGAAGGCGGACGAAATTTGCGCGTAACGGCCTTTCTGATTGATTGCTTATATTCTTGAGTGAGCTGATTTTTCCTACGCACCAGGCGTTCGCGCCGGGCTTGTTGCTCAGCCTGCTGGGCCGCTGCCGCCGCCTCTTCCTGCTGGCGTTGTCGCTCGAGCTCTGCCTGCTGCTGGCGTTCTGCAGCCAGACGTTCCTCTTCAAGTCGCGCTGCTTCAGCAATCCGCTCCTGCTCTAGTCTTTCCTGTTCGCGCTTTTCTTCAGCAAGACGATGTTCTTCTTCCAAACGCCTTTGTTCTTCTTCAGCCAAACGACGTTCTTCCTCAAGCCTTTCGCGTTCTTCTTCCGCTATGCGGCGTTCTTCCTCAAGCCGGCGACGCTCTTCCTCTTCAGCAAGCCTTTGCTCCTCTTCAAGACGACGCTGCTCCTCGGCGAGCCTTCGTTCTTCGTCAAGTCGGCGCTCTTCTTCGAGACGCTGAAGCTCCTGTTCTTCTGCTAGCCTTTCAGCTTCTTCAGCAAGTCTGATGCGTTCAGCTTCTTCTGCCTGGCGCTGTTGTTCTGCCTCTTCAGCAACTCTTAAACGTTCCGCCTCTTCCTCACGGCGCGTTTGCTCTGCCTCTTCGGCCAGCCTCTGCTGCTCTTCCTGCTCAAGTCGTTGTCTTTCTGCCACTTCTTGCTGCCGTTGTTGCTCAGCCGCAAGTCGTTGCTCTTCCTGCTGCTCTGCAAGCTCTTTTTCACGCAGTTGTTGTTCTTCAAGTCGTTGCTGTTCCGCTTCCTGCAACAGCCGCTGGTTCTCGAGCTCTTCTTCCTGCTGCTGGAATTCTTCGAGTCGTTGCTGCTCAAGCAGCTCCTGCTGCCTGACTACCCCGGGATCAACTTCCGGCTCCTCGATGTTCTGCAAAAGCGCCTGCATTTCCGCCTGTAGTTCGGTATTGGTGACCAGCTCTGCGAGAATGATTTCTTCTTCGCCTGCCTCTTCTTCTACCGGTTGTCTGTCGAGCACAACAAAAGACAGCGCAATAACAGCTGCATGCACAACGACAGAAAAAACTATCGACAATGGATAACGAAGAAAAAGCTCAGACATAATCAGCCGGCCGCATGAGTTTACCCGGCAGCACTACCGCGCTGTATCACTCATCAATTGCACTTTGTCAGCACCCGCGACCTGCAGCGCTGCCATGGCACGCATGACGCGCCCGTAGTCAATCGACTGATCTGCTGCAACTCGCACTGATCGTTGCGGCTCTTCGGCAAGTGATTCTCTGACCAACCTGATCACTGTTTCTTCAGTGATGGCCACCTCGGGATCTGCTGCAACATTCAGGAACAGATCGCCAAGCGAGTTGACTGATAAAACCACAGGCTCTGTGCTTTCAGACTGGACAGCGCGTGCATCACTTTCAGGCAGATCAACTTCCACCCCTGTGGTTAACAACGGTGCGGTAATCATAAAGATCACCAGTAACACCAGCATCACATCAATGTATGGCACAACATTGATTTCTGCCATTAAAGTACGCTTTTGTCTGCCACCCCGGTGCCGGGCGCTATACATTGCCATTACCGGTAACTCGCGTTGTTACGTCGCAGTACCTGCCTTTGCAACACAGAAGTGAATTCATCCATGAAGTTGTCGTAGCGGTTTAACAGTCTTTCAGACTTGTTGCTGAGCCGGTTGTAGGCAACCACTGCCGGAATCGCAGCGAACAACCCTATGGCGGTGGCGATCAATGCTTCAGCAATACCGGGGGCGACCATCGCGAGTGTGGCTTGCTCAACATTGGCCAGCGCCCTGAATGAATTCATGATGCCCCAGACGGTACCGAACAGTCCCACATAAGGTGCTGTGGAGCCGACTGTTGCCAGAAACGGCAGATGCTGTTCGACTGAATCGGTCTCTCGCGAAAACGCAATTTTCATCGCACGGTAGGAACCTTCAACCACGGTTTCGCTGTCATCGGTTTGCTTTACCAGCCTGGCGTACTCAGAGAAGCCACGCTCAAAAACGCTTTCCATACCGCTTAAATCTTCACCTTCTCTGGAACGGATATGCTGATACATCTGATTGGCATCGGCGCCACTCCAGAATTCATTTTCAAATGCTGTGGCCATACGAGTTGCGCGCGATATCTGGCGGCTTTTGGCAAAAATAATTGCCCATGAAACAACCGAGGCGAGTACCAGTATGAGCATCACCGCTTTAACGACCGGACCGGCCGCCATAACTAAATGCCAGAAAGAGAAATCAGCGTTCAAGGATTCAATACCGTTTGTAAGGACCCGGGCACAGCACAGGGTTTAAATGAGTCGGCGTCGAGGCAGGCTATCACCACTTCAGCGCTTGCCACCAGATCACCCGCGGTTTTGTTACTTTCATTTGCGTCAGCAGCATTTGCGTCATTGGCAATGCTGCACTGCTGCAAAAAATGCAAACTGGCTCGACGTACTTTTATTATCTCGGCAGTTACCAGCAGCAGATCGTCAAAGCGGGCCGGTGAAACAAATTCAACAGCTGCAGATTTAACCACAAACTGACGCCTCTCCTGTGCCATTAGTCGACTCTGATCAAAACCCAATGTACGCAGAAATTCAGTCCGTGCACGCTCCATGTATTTCAGGTAGTTCGCGTAGTACACCACGCCACCGAAGTCGGTGTCTTCGTAGTACACACGAATCTGCATCGAGAAGTGATCAGACGCCGCCTTTGGCTCAGGTGTATTCATAACTTCCGCAGTGTTAACACATGCTGACCAACAGAGATAAAAAACCATCTATCGCATTTGCAACATTGAAGTTTACTGCAGCAGAAAGCCGCCACAGGGTTACCGTGCAGAATAGATTACCTGCTAGCTGCTGGCCGGCTGCTCGGGATTACTCTCGGCAAGGGTGACCAGATCGTTGACCTGCACCCCGGGTGATATCACCGGCAGACCGAGGTGCTCACAAGCAGAACGGGTGACCACCCGTCCGCGAGGTGTGCGCATCATCATGCCCTGTTGAATCAGAAAGGGTTCGATAATCTCTTCGATGGTACCTGTCTCTTCACCGATGGCGGCACCCAGGTTATCGAGACCTACCGGTCCACCGTCAAATTTTTCGATGATCGAAAACAACACCCGCCTGTCCATGTTATCAAGCCCGAGCTTATCGACATTGAGCATGTTGAGGGCAGCATCAGCGACGGCTCGGGTGATTTGTCCGTTGGCTTTGATCTCTGCATAGTCGCGCACACGGCGTAACAAGCGGTTGGCAATTCGTGGTGTACCACGCGATCGCTGGGCGATTTCCATCGCACCTTCAGGGTCTATACCAACCCCCATCAAGCCGGCTGAGCGTGCAACAATTCGAGCCAGATCAGCGGGCTGATAAAACTCCAGCCGTTGCACTATGCCAAAGCGATCGCGCAGCGGTGAGGTTAACAATCCGGCCCGGGTTGTTGCACCCACCAGGGTAAACGGAGGCAGATCAATTTTTATTGATCTGGCGGCCGGGCCTTCGCCGATCATGATATCGAGCTGAAAGTCTTCCAACGCCGGGTACAGAACTTCTTCGACTACCGGGCTTAAACGATGGATCTCATCAATGAACAGCACATCGTTTTTTTCAAGGTTTGTCAGCAGAGCTGCAAGATCACCTGCGCGCTCGATGACCGGCCCGGAGGTATGCCGGATGCTGACATCAAGTTCGTTTGCAACAATGTTTGCAAGTGTGGTTTTGCCAAGCCCCGGCGGGCCAAAGATCAACAGATGATCAAGCGATTCAGAGCGTGCACGCGCGGCACCGATAAAGATTTCCATCTGTTCGACAACTTGTGGCTGCCCACGATAATCGGCCAGTGTTTGCGGCCGCATTGCACGTTCCTGTGCATCTTCTATTTGCGGATCACCGGTGATCAGTCGTTCATCGTTCATGCTGATACCGCCTTTAATGCATCACGAATAATTTCTTCCACTGTTTCACCTGCAGCTGCCTTGACCATCTTGCGGGCCTCAGGGTTCTTAAAGCCAAGCGCTTCCAGTGCCGCAACTGCCTGTGCCTGTTTGCTGCCGGTTGATTCACCACCACCACCGACTGATGCAGGAATACCCGATTCAGTGGGTAGTTTGGCGACGCGGTCCTGCATTTCTACAATCAGTCTTTCAGCAGTCTTTTTACCAATACCGGGCAATCGCGTCAGCGTGGCAACATCATGATCAGCGATACACTGACTGAACTCTTCAGCGCTTAAGCCGGATAGTATGGCAATGGCCATTTTGGCACCCACACCCGTGACTTTGATCAGTTCACGAAACATCGCACGTTGTGCAATCGACGAAAATCCAAACAGCAGATGTGCATCATCCCGAACCACCAGATGGGTGAACAGCACCACTTGCTGACCAACCGCTGGCAAGTCATAAAAGACTGATAAAGGTGCTTCTATCTCGTAGCCCACGCCATTGCAGTCAACCATCAGGTACGGTGGCTGGCTGATCACAATGTTACCTGCTATCCGGCCGATCATGGCACGCTGGTCCAGCGTTTGGATTTACGCCTGCCACCTTTGGCTGAACGCAGCAACGTGGCCGCACCGGTATGCGCATGGCAGATCGCAACCGCCAGTCCATCTGCAGCATCTGCTTTTGGTGGTTCTTCAAGGTTAAGTAACAATCGAATCATCTCCTGCATCTGTGCCTTGTCTGCACCACCGTAACCTACTGCTGCCTGCTTGATCGCTTTGGGGGCATACTCATAAACCGGCAATTCGCGTTGCACAGCAGCACAAATTGCTGCCCCTCTGGCCTGCCCAAGCTTTAACGCTGACATCGGATTTTTACTGACAAACACGGATTCAATAGCGACTTCAGCCGGTTGCCACTGGTCTATGAGCGCACTCACTTCAGACAGAATAACACCGAGCTTGGTGGCGAGGTTATCACCCACCACTTTGACACAGCCGTTGGCCACATGAAAATCGCGAGTGCCGTCTGAATCTATCACGCCATAGCCAGTAATGACTGAGCCGGGATCAATGCCGAGAATACGTTTCAGCATGGGTCACTTAGCGACGATACAACGCTGTTGAGGTTGACTCTGATGTCAGCTCGCTTCGTAGGCTTCTGGTGGAATATCGCCGTTGTTGTATACGTTTTGTACATCATCGAGCTCTTCAATTACGTCGAGCATTTTCAACAGCTTCGCACCCTGCTCTGCATCTAGCGTGGTTTCATTGTCAGCACGCTGCGTGACTTCGGCCATTTCCGGCTCGTAGCCGGCGGCAACCATGGCTTCTTTCACATCAACAAAGGCCTCTTCAGTGGTGATCACTTCGGTTGAGCCGTCTTCATCAGTGATCACGTCTTCTGCACCCGCCTCAAGTGCTGCTTCCATGAGTTTGTCTTCATCGACCTCGGCGCTATAAGAAAGAATACCGAGTTTCTTGAACATGTAAGCGACCGACCCATCAGCACCCATGTTACCGCCGTGCTTGGTAAACGCATGTCTGACTTCGGCCACGGTACGGTTGCGATTGTCAGTCATGGTTTCAATCATAATTGCCACACCGCCGGTGCCATAGCCTTCGTAGGTAATCTCTTCATACTGCACATCATCGAGTTCACCAGCGCCTTTTTTGACGGCTCGCTCGATGGTGTCTTTGGGCATATTGCCGCCAAGCGCTTTATCGATTGCGAGGCGCAGGCGCGGGTTGGCGGCAGGGTCTGAGCCACCCATGCGGGCGGCAACGGTGATCTCGCGGATCAGGCGGGTAAAAAGCTTGCCGCGCTTGTTATCCTGGGCCTTCTTGCGGTGCTGAATATTGGCCCACTTGCTATGACCTGCCATGTAACTGATTCTCTGTGGTTTGTCCGGCTGGGTGTTATTTTAACGGTTGCACGGCAGTTTATAAAGACAAGCCAGGAGCCTGCGTTACGTACTGATCAGGCAACAAACTGCAAAATCGCAGACCGGTTGGTGCGTGAACTGACCTTCTCAAAAGCAGATTCATAATCGAGCCAGACATACTCGGTGTGTTCTTCAGGGCTGAGCCTTACTGCCACTCTGGCTGGCAAAGAGCACAGAAACACATGCTCTTTGTTAACGCGTACTCCCGGCGCGTAGCGATGCTGCCATCGCGGTGAGATTTCAAATTCCTCACTGTGCTGGCAATCCACCAGCTCAACCCCCGAAATACCGGTTTCTTCAAACAGCTCACGTACGGCAGCCTCGGCGGGCTGCTCGTCCGGCTCCAGTGAACCGGTGACCGACTGCCAGAATTCAAAATCGGCGTTGCGTTTTAACAGCAGAATCTCAGCTGGCGTATGAATCACCACCAGCACCGACTCGGGTCTGCGCCAGGCCAAAACTGTTATTCGGTCTCGGCAGTTTTTTCAGCGACTTTGCGCGATTTAAGATTCAACTCTCTCATCTGCCTCTCTGAGACTTTGCCTGGTGCGTTGGTTAACGGGCAGCTGGCGCTTTGGGTTTTAGGAAACGCCATCACGTCGCGAATTGAGTCAGCACCTGCCATCAGCATAACCACGCGGTCGATACCGAACGCGATGCCACCGTGCGGCGGTGCACCGTAGCGCAATGCGTTTAATAAAAAGCCGAACTTGTCTTCTGCTTCTTCTGCACCGATACCGAGCAATTCGAGCACAGCTTTTTGCATGTTCATATCGTGGATACGAATAGAGCCGCCACCAATCTCGCTGCCATTTAATACCATGTCATAAGCGCGAGACAGTGCTGAACCCGGCTCCGAGCGCAATTGCTCGGGGTCACTGGATGAAGGTGCGGTGAACGGATGATGCAACGCAGACCAGCGTTTATCGCGCTCGTCCCATTCGAACATCGGAAAATCTACCACCCACAGTGGGCGCCAGCCATCAGCAACCAGACCAAGATCCTGACCCAGCTTGAGCCGCAATGCGCCAAGCGAGTCGTTCACCACATTGGCAGGCCCTGCACCGAAGAAAACGATATCACCGGTCTCTGCAGACACTGCCTGCAGAATGTTGTTAACGCCTTCTTCACCAATGAACTTCAGGATCGGTGACTGCAATCCCTCCATGCCTTTGCTCAGGTCGTTACACTTGATATACGCAAGGCCCTTGGCGCCGTAGCGCTTCACATAGGCATCGTAGTCATCGATCTGTTTTCGGGTAAGCAGGTTGCAACCGTTTTTCAGACAGATCGCCGCCACCCGGCCTTTCGGGTCTGCAGCCGGTGCAGAGAACACTTTGAAGTCGACGTTTCTGACAGTCTCGGAGAGTTCTACCAGTTCCAGATCAATGCGCAGATCGGGTTTATCAGAGCCATAGCGGTTCATCGCTTCGGCATAGGACATGGTCGGGAACTCAGGCAGCTGCACATCGAGCTGATCGGCAAACAACTCGCGCATCATGCCCTCCATGGTACCCATGACGTCTTTCTCTTCGACAAAGCTCATCTCGACATCAAGCTGTGAAAATTCAGGCTGTCGGTCAGCGCGCAAGTCTTCATCACGAAAACAGCGGGCAAACTGATAGTAGCGATCAATGCCGCTCATCATCAGGATCTGTTTGAACAGCTGCGGCGACTGAGGCAGGGCGAAGAACTCTCCCTGATGGGTTCGACTCGGCACCAGATAATCACGTGCACCTTCCGGTGTGGCTCGCGTCAGGATCGGTGTTTCTACATCAAGAAATCCGTTTGCATCAAGAAACGTACGCAGCTTCTGGGTGACCGCAGAACGCAGTCGCATGCGCTTTTGCATTTCTGGCCGACGCAGATCAACGTAGCGAAAGCGCATACGGGTTTCTTCCTGCACATCTTCGTCATCCAGCTGGAACGGCGGCGTTTCGGCGGCATTCAGCACCACCAGTTCCCTGGCCAGCACTTCTATCTGACCCGTGCGCAGATCATCATTGGTGGTGCCTTCGGGTCGCGAACGTACCCGGCCGGTGACCTTGAGCACGAATTCGTTACGCACCTGCTCGGCGATAGCGAAGATTTCCGGTGTATCCGGATCGATAACGACTTGTATCAAACCCTCGCGATCGCGCAGGTCGATAAAAATGACACCACCGTGATCCCGGCGTCGGTGCACCCAGCCGCAAAGAGTCACATTTTGATCGATAAACCCGGCATCAACGACGCCGCAGTAGTGAGATCGCATTTAACTGAATTCCAAGTAAAAGGTAAGTAAGCCGTTTCCGCACTGTTCGCGGCCGCAGATTATCACTCAATTTCGCGCCGTTGACTAACCCGGAATCAAGTTATTCGCCAAAGCCTTCTCAATCGGTAACCACTGTTGTTACTCAAGCTGGCAGTCAGGCTGGCAGTCAAGCCACAGCAAAATGATCCGTTGCGCAAACACCGTGGCAGAACAAATAGGCTGAATCTGACGCCGGGCAGAGGCAACAATCCCGATTGCAAGAGACTGAGAATAGACGCTGAGGTAAGCTGCGCAACAAATGAAATAGACTACTCTTTTATTTAACCCTGTCAGGGACGCTTCGCGGCAGACGTTTGCGCAGCTCCCTTCAACCAGAACAAACTGCAATCGGAGCACTTAATGAAATACGATTTGTACGGCATTGGAAACGCCCTCGTCGATATGGAATACCAGATCTCAGACGATAAACTGGCGTCACTCGGTGTCGACAAAGGCCTGATGACTCTGATCGAAGAAGACCGGCACCACGAGCTGGTCGAACAGTTGAGCGATCTGCAGCATAAAAAGGCCTCTGGTGGATCCGCGGCCAACACCGTAATAGCAACGGCGCAGTTCGGTGGAAAAAGTTACTACAGTTGCAAAGTCTCCAACGATGAATTCGGTGATTTTTATCTGCAAGACATGCAGGCCTGTGGTGTCGATACCAATCTCGATGGACAAAAGCGCATTGATGGCACCACCGGCAAATGCATTGTGATGGTCACTCCGGATGCCGATCGAACCATGAACACCTACCTGGGTGTGACTGTTGGCCTCGATGAAGATGCCGTTTCCGAACAAGCCATCCAGAACTCAAAATACGTGTACATGGAAGGATATCTTGTCGCATCACCCACCGGCAAAGCGGCAGCACTGAAAGCAGCAGCAACAGCACGAGCCGCAAATGTACCAACCGTACTAACGCTCTCTGATCCGAATATGGTCGAGTTCTTTGGCGACGGTTTAATGGAGATGGCCGGTGACAACCTTGATCTGCTTTTCTGCAACGATCAGGAAGCCACCATGATGACCAAAACAGACTCTGCAGAAAAATCAGTCGACGCGCTGAAGAAAATCGCCAAACGCTTTGCAATAACCGTGGGTGCTGATGGATCGCTGGTGTATGACGGAGAGAAGCTACACCGTATTCCTACACCGAAGGTTGATGTTATTGACACCAACGGCGCGGGTGATATGTATGCCGGTGCTTTTCTCTATGGACTGACGCACGACATGAGCTTTGTCGATTCAGCAGCACTTGCAAGCAAAGCGGCAGCGAAGATCGTCACCCATTTCGGGCCACGTTTACCGGCACAGCAAACGCGCGCTCTGCTGTAACGTCATCGCTGTAATTTCAGTTACCGCTTTATCGAAACCGGCCGGTAAAGCGCTAACGCTTTTGCTATACCCCTGTATCAGCCATTGGTCGCTTTTTCAGGTGAAGTGTTCTACTGTTTAGTGGCTGTTGGAAACCTGTTTTACCCGATAAAAGCCGGCAATGAACAAGGCTGATCGACGCACGTAGATCATCAAACTAATGATCGCAGTTGTACAATCGAGTCGATCTGCCAGCATGCACTCGCCGGAGAGTACCAACGGCACATTCAATCTTCCGATCAGAGCAGTTATCTATGCCTGTAGCAAACGACTCACAGTCAGAACAGACCGCAAAACACCTGGCCAAGCAATCACGACTGGTAAAACATTACTATGCCCGGGTGCCGTTTGAAGAAATTTCTCACCGCAGCGCCAAAGAACTCAGTGCCGCGGCAATGTCGCACTGGAGTCTTGCTGACAAACGCAAACCAGAACAGAGCCTGATTCGGGTTTACAACCCCACGCAAGCACAGCATGGCTGGGAATCGGCACACACGATCGTTGAAATCACCACCACTGACAAGCCGTTTCTGGTTCGATCCATCTCGCTTGTGATTACAAAGCTCGGCTTTGGCATTAACACATTTATTCATCCGATTTTCTCAGTAAACCGAAAGAAAAACGGACAATTGGACGGCCAGGTCAGTGAGACCCATAAAAACGCAATTTCAGAATCGTTCATGCAGCTGCACATCGACCGGCATTACGATGAAAAATCATTCCGGCAACTGGAAGCGGCAATAAAAGAATCAATAGCAAACGTTAACCTTGTCTGTGACGACTGGGAACCGATGAAGTCAGCTTCCATGCAGGCGGTTGACCGACTGCGTGCCACCAACCCGAATAAATTCGCCATCGCCGAGGCCGCGGATTTTATTAAATGGCTACAGCGACATTACTTTACTTTTACCGGCTACTGCGAAATAACAAATACCGGCAAAACATCCAGAGTTACTGAAGCGCTTGGCCTGTTCCGGGTAGAAAAGCCGATGACAGCCTTAAGCAAGTACATCAATAAAGATGAACTGCTCAAGGCGAAAAAATCAGACGTTCTAACAGTCACCAAGTCATTGTCTAAAGCACCTGTAATGTTACCGATTCATATGGACATCATCACTTTCCAGAGAATCGACACTAAGGGCAAAGACAGCGGTCGTTGTGTTATAGCAGGGTTCTTCACACCCAGAGCAGCCGGCTCTGATCTCGACAGCATTCCACTGCTGCGGCATAAGTCTTATAACACTATTGCAAAAGCCAACATCAGCCCCGGTGCTCATGATGGCAAACTGTTGCTGTCAACACTTGAAAGCCTGCCGCGAGATCTGTTGCTGCAAACCGATGAAGACACAATCTACGATATCTGTCTTGGCATCATGAAACTTGAACACCATCCGCAGGTAAGGTTGTTTGGTATCTACGGTCATTACAACCGGTTTGCAACCTGCATGGTGTTCGTACCGAGGGATCTGTACTCACGGGAGCTAAGACAGCGCATTCAACAGATACTACAGACCGAACTCAAGTCTGACACGATCGACTTCAATGCCAGGTTCTCATCTGAAAACGCACTGGCCAGCATGCACTTCTTTCTGAGTATTCCGGAACCTGCAAAAAAGCCTGCTGATTTTTGTGATATCGAAAGCCTGATCATCGACGCCACACAGAACTGGGATGAAAACCTGCGTGAAGCATTGTGCGAGCAACTCGGTGAAGAAAAAGGCAGTAGCAGCGCACTGCGCCTGCTACGCGGCATACCGGATAGCTATAAAAACAGACACAGTGTCACTGATGCCGCCAGAGACATTGCATTGTTGAATGACACAGATCCGGATTCACTGGATGTTCTGTTGCATAAGACTGAGAATCAAACTGATAACGAAGTAAGCTTCAATATCTATCATCAGGATACCGAAGTATCATTATCAAAGGTTATTCATATCCTTGAAAATATGGGCTTTCAGGTCGAGAGCGAAGACCCGTTTATGATAGCCACTGAAGAAAGCACTCTGCATATTCGCGAATTCAGACTGCGCAGCAAAAATGGCAAGCCGTTGGCGGTAGACAAAATCTCTGATGACTTCAGAATGGCTTTTCTAAAAGTCTGGAATGGAGAAATTGAAGACGATGGTCTGAATGAACTGGTGATCGCAGCAGGCCTTAACTGGAGACAGGCAGCAATTATTCGCAGTTATACCAAGTATCTTTTGCAAATCAAAATTCCCTACTCTTTTGATTATCTGACCGGCTGCCTGATCAACAACCCGGAGCTGGTGAACAATCTCACCTGCCAGTTTGAAACCCGATTTAACCCGGAGATTAAATCCAGCAATACAGACAAGCTGCGTAAACAGTTTTCGGCGCTGCTTAATGATGTAGTCAGTCTTGATGAAGATCGAATTCTTGCGACTGTACAAAGCGCGGTTAATGCAACTGTCAGAACCAACTTCTATAAAAAAGATTCAAACGGGCAACCGATTGCGTATTTATCAATCAAGTTGATCCCGACTGAAATCAACGGCATGCCACTACCCTGCCCGGCATTTGAAATCTTTGTTTGCTCTCCGCGGTTTGAAGCAACACACTTGCGCGGTGGCAAGGTGGCGCGCGGTGGTTTGCGCTGGTCAGACAGGCGCGAGGATTTTCGCACCGAAGTGCTTGGTTTAATGAAAGCACAAATGGTAAAGAATTCTGTGATTGTACCGGTGGGCTCCAAAGGAGGTTTTGTTATCAAACAGCCACCTGTTGGAGGTACGCGTGACGAACTGATGGAGGAAGTCGTTTCTTGTTACCAGAACTTTTTACGCGGCCTGCTCGATATCACTGATAACTACGAGAACGGCAAGGTTATTCGACCAGACGATGTGGTCTGCCACGACGAAGATGATCCGTATCTTGTTGTAGCTGCAGACAAAGGCACGGCAACCTTCTCGGATATCGCCAACGGTATATCAGCAGAATACAACTTCTGGCTCGGTGATGCTTTCGCCTCCGGTGGCTCGGTGGGCTACGATCACAAAGGCATGGGAATCACCGCCAAAGGTGCGTGGGAGTCAGTAAAAAGACACTTCCGCGAAACCGAACATGACATCCAGAAAAAAGAGTTTACCGTGGTCGGCATTGGCGATATGGCCGGAGATGTCTTTGGCAATGGCATGTTGCTGTCAAAGAAAATTAAACTGCTGGCTGCATTTAATCATCTGCATATATTTATTGACCCTGATCCCGATGTTGCCGACAGTTATAAAGAGCGCAGCCGTTTGTTTAAACTTGATCGCTCAAGCTGGCAGGACTACAACGCCAAATTGATTTCTAAAGGCGGTGGTATTTTTGAACGCTCAGCCAAGTCGATCAAGCTCTCATCGCAAGTACAGGAGCTGATCGACAGCAAAGAAAAAGAACTGGCGCCCAATGATCTGATCCATGCACTGCTGAAGGCAGAAGTCGATCTACTCTGGAATGGCGGCATCGGCACTTATATAAAGTCTTCAACCGAATCACACGCTGATGCTCAGGATAAAGCCAATGACGCGCTGCGGGTCAATGCAAATGCACTGCGCTGCAAGGTGGTGGGTGAAGGCGGTAATCTTGGTTGTACACAACTTGGCAGAATAGAATTTGCTGCAAAAGGTGGAAAGATCTACACCGATGCGATAGACAACTCCGCCGGCGTTGATTGCTCAGATCACGAAGTCAATATAAAGATCCTGGTTGATAGTCTTGTTAACAGCAGTAAACTTGCAGCCGGTAAACGTGCAAAGCTACTCGCAGATATGACAGACAATGTGTCTGAACTGGTACTGCGAGACAACTACCAGCAAACGCAGTGCATCAGCCTGACTCTGGCAAACGCGCCGCAATGGCTGGATGAACACAGTCGTTTTATCAGCGCACTGGAAGCAGAAGACAAGCTCAATCGTACAATTGAGTTTCTGCCGAATGCCGAGCAAATCGATGAACGATTGAGCAATGGCCGCGGACTGACCGCACCCGAGATTGCCGTATTGGTGGCCTACAGCAAGATGGACATCTATCAAAGACTGATGGACTCAAGCCTTGCTGAGGATTCATTCTTTGACGATGAGCTTTTGCAGTATTTTCCGCCACAGCTGTCAAACAAATATCAGAAAAACATCATTTCGCATCAATTGCGCAATGAAATCATTGCAACACAGGTGACTAACAGTTTTGTTAATCGCCTGGGGCCAACCTTTCTGCGCCGTTTGCGCGACGAGCTCGGCGCACAAACCAGCGAAATAGCCACCGCCTTCGTTGCGGTGCGGCACTTATTTAAGCTGCGCGAGTTATGGACCGCCATTGAAGCCCTTGATAATAAGGTCAGTAACTCCACTCAAACAGAAATGCTATTGCTGGTGCAGGGCTGGGTTGAGCGTGGCGTACACTGGCTGGTTAAAAACCGGCGCAGCCATAATGGTCCGCAAGATATCATCGATAAGTTCGGTGACAGTATCAACGCACTGCGACGTCTGGTACCGGAAGCTCTGGCAGAACCCAATAAAGCCACTTACAACTCCCGCTGTAACTACTTTACAGAGGCCGGTGTTCCAAAGGAACTTGCTGCAGATGTGGCAGCGGTGGTACCTCTGTCTTCAAGTTTTGACATACTGGATATTCACAATAAGTCTGGTGCGGATCTTAAGCTCATCACCGCCTTGTACTTTCACCTGGGTGACTTCCTGAAGCTACAGTGGTTACGCGAACAGACCGGCTTGCTGGATGTCGACAGTCATTGGCATATTCTGGCGAAATCCGCACTCAGGCAGGATATTCACTACCGGCAACGCCACCTGTGCGCTGAGATTCTTGAAACCGCCGGCAAGAGCAACAGTGCTGAAGACATTGTTACGGCCTGGGCTGAAGTCTCAGAAGAGCGATTGTCACTATACCGGCAGAGGCTGAAAGAGATCATGGCCAGCAGTCAGGTGGATTATGCGATGTTATCCCTAGCCGTGAATGAAGTGCAAAAACTGCTTAACGCCGACAGACCACTGGCAGGGGGTTAGTTAGTGCCCACCAAGAAACAGGGGTGTTGCGAGAATCACTGAAGTTCGTGAGATTTCACCGACTACATGTAGGCGTTCAGTAAATCTATATAACTACATATAGTTGGTGAAAGATCGCGTGCATTCAGGGGTTCACAGTAGCGCATGTTTCTGGATGGGCACTGATTATTCAGCGCTGGATGCCCACCAGTGCATCACGCAAATTGTCGGGCACAGTCACCGGTTTGTGTGATGCCGCATCTACGTACACATGTACAAATTGTCCCACCGCACAGGCCTGCTGTTCAACTGATTTAAAAATGCCAACCTCGTAGTGCACGCTGCTGTTACCGATTTTTGTCACCGCCACTCCAGCGGTGACTGAGTCAGGAAACGCAACGGGTTTAAAATAACTACAACGGGTCTCGACTACCAGCCCGACCACTTCACCGGTTTTATAATCAAGTACGCCTTGCTCAATCAAGAAACCGTTGACCGCTGTGTCAAACCACGAATAGTAAACTACATTATTGACATGCCCGTAGACGTCATTATCGCGCCATCGGCTGGTGATCATCTGCCGGTACGGAAACTGGTGAATTTCAGGTATGCATTTTGGTTTCATAAGTTTTTCCGGGTCATCCTGGGGTCATCCTGACTAGCAGGCCACTAGCAACTCTGTGCGCACGCGAGCGCAGGTTTTACCCACACACAATCCGATATTTACTTTAGGTATGATTGAGACTTTCAAAGCATCTCATTATTCGGGCTGGAATGCCGCTATTACCCATGGGAACTCAACACTTGCCGGACGCTCAATCATTTTGACCACAAACAATCTAAAAACCAATGCTTCGGCTGGCCCATATAGTGCAGATACATTCCGCAGCCCGAAGCGAAGATATTCGGGACATACAACAAATAACGCACTATTTACTGATTGACGTCAATATTCAGACATTTCATTTATGAGTTCTCTCCACTTACCAAATTCTGCTCCTGATTTAGCAAACTCTGCTGTAATCAAAGTGTTTGGTATCGGCGGTGGGGGCTGCAACGCGCTTGAGCACATGCTTGCTGCCGACATCAAAGATGTCGAATTCAAGTGTATCAACACCGACACCCAAGCCCTCAAACGATTCCCACCCGAGTACGTGCTGGAGATTGGCAACGGTATGACCAAGGGTCTTGGAGCCGGTGCTAATCCTGAAGTCGGTGGCGCTGCTGCCGAAGAAAGCCGTGAACAAATCACAGAAGCGATTGGTGATGCAGACATGCTGTTCGTTACCGCAGGCATGGGTGGCGGTACCGGCACCGGCGCTGTTTCAACAATTGCAAAAATAGCCCGCGAGATGGGCGTGCTGACCGTTGCAGTAGTAACCGAACCATTCGCTTTTGAAGGTCCAAAACGAAAAAATGCCGCCGTCGCCGGGCTCGAAACACTTCGAGACTGCGCCGATTCGATGATCGTTGTGCCCAATGAAAATCTTTTAAGTTACCTCGGGCCTAATATCTCTCTTGTAGAGGCCTTCGCCGCGGCGAATGATGTCGTTACCAAAGCGGTGCAAAGTATCGCTGAGCTTATCACCACCAGTGGCTTGATCAATGTCGACTTTGCTGACGTTAAAACAGTCATGGGCGAGATGGGTCACGCCATCATGAGTACCGGTACAGGTATGGGTGAACATCGCGCCGAAGAGGCGGCACTGGCAGCAATTAAAAGTCCGCTGTTGAACAACGTTGACCTGAAAGCGGCCAAAGGGATACTGGCAAACATTACTTCAAGCTCTGATCTTTCAATGGGAGAATTCCAGGCCGTTGGCGATATCATTCGTCAAATTGCAGCTGACGATGCCACCGTTGTGGTTGGTACCGTGTTCGACGACTCTCTTGGTCACGAAATGAAAGTGACTGTGGTTGCAACCGGTTTGAAGCCACCAAAAAACGAGGTGGTTGCAAAAGACAACGATGAACTGGCAGCCAAACTTACACAGCCTATTCCCACAGCCAGTGAAAAAGCTGCCGCAGATGCAGTATCGGCTCAGGCTACAGCCGAAGCTGAACGAATCGCTGCGGAAGCCGAACGTGCAACGGCAGAAGCTGAGCGTGCAGCTGCGGAAGCTCAGGAAAAAGCCCGGGCTGAGGCCAGAGCCGAAGCCAATGCCCGTGCCACCGATGTCCTCGCTAGCCGACAAAAGCAGCAGAAAAACAGCACGGCAGTCGATTCGTCAAACACAGGTACCTATTTCGAGTTTAACAATGCCAAACCTGCGGTAGAGAAACAAACACCACCGCCAGTGCAGAGTGCAGTTAGTGCGACAGACAGCTCAGCTTCTGCCGGCGACAATCAGTCTTCGGTCGCAGTCAAAGATGTTTGCATAATCTGCGGCTGCACAAATGGTAAGCATTTGCAGAAATGCCCATGGGCATCGGCTGAAACCGATGCAAAAGCCACGGTAAAAGAGCCTGCAAACATCGCTGACAGTTTGCCAACGGACACAGGCAAAACCCCGACAGCAACTAAAACCCCTGCGGTATCCAAAGATATCTACAAACAGGTAGGCCTTGCAGCGGTCGCTGCTACCGTACTGGCAAGTGCCGGTACCTGGTATCTGATGAGTAGAGACAAGTCAGCTGATACGATCGTTAAGAACTCGCCCGCCGTCGAAGAAACCGGGTCAGATTCCATTGGCGGACTACGATCCGTCGCGCCGTATACTATCCCTACTCTGGTCTTGGAAGCCGATGAAATTGAAGCGGCAGTCAAAGCGGGTGATAACCTGATTCCAGAGGCAGCGAAGAAAGATGCCCGGATTCCTGCGTTGGATACAGGCAGCCCTGCGACGAACAGCGAAGAGACGGAAGTCACCGAGCTCGACGAGTAACCACTCCCGCCACCGGGTGAACCGGCATTGCGGCCTGCTTGAAGCCGCCCATTCGTAAATAAAACATGGCCGGCAATGCACGGCCTGTCAGCGCATGATAAGCACAAAAGCCAGATGCGCTTCTGGCGGAGTCGCCAGTAGTGTTACTCTAGCCTGCATGACCAACGCAATTACTGACTTGCTGTCGCGTTTTACCGCTATCCACTATCTCATTATCGCAGTCAATCTGCTATTGATGCTGCTTGCCAGGCCGATCATCCTGAAAACCGGTGGTAAGTTAACTGACCGACAGACTGACTATCGGGTTAACGTGCTGCGGGCGCTGAACCTGGCGATACTCACCGCAGTCTGTTACAACGCGATTTACCTCGGTGGTGAAGAGGGTCAGGGACTGGCGATCAAGCTGATCTCGATTCTGGTGGTGCTATACCTCGCCTACATGGCATCGAACATCGCAAGCTATCTGATGCGGCGCCGCTATGGCAGAACCAACAACAGCAGCGAAGGTATTCAACTATCCGATACCTACCACTCGAGAATGCTAACTCTGGTGGTGAGCAGTTTTATTGCAATCGTTGCGTTAATCACGGTGATTCGGATAGCAGGTTTCAATAGCCTGCTTGAGGCCGGTGGTGTGATAGGTTTTATCGGTGTATTTCTCGCACTCACACAACAGGCATGGGCACCGGATATTATCAGCGGTCTGGTATTGTTAAACAGCGATATGGTCAGTGAAGGTGATCTGATCGAACTGGGAGACTCCAATCCGATTCTTGCGCGGGTGTTTAAAACGAAGGTCTTCCATACGGTTTTAATAGATGTTGTTAATAATCACCGAGTCATGGTGAGCAACACTAAGCTTCGGGATCAAACCATTCATAGCCTTTCGAAGTTCGCCTCTGCTCGTGGCCTGCGTGAAAAGCTCACCTTTAAGATTGGCTACGATACAAGCTCGGCTGATGTTAAATCACTGTTTAACGAGGCGTTCGAAAAAATTGTCAAAGACGGTAACAGCGCGATAGATCACTCGCACCCGCTCGAAATCAGAGTATTGGAAACAGGCGATCACGCAGTGGAATGGGGTATCTTTTACTACATAAAAGAAGTCAATGGCATGATAAAAACCAGGCAGCAGTTGCTTGAGGAAATCCTCGATACTTCCCACCGATACAACATCTCTCTTTCTACACCGGTCACACACGTGGTAACGAACATTGCGCCGGATGCTTCAATCAGTAATCAAATGATGCCGGGCTAGATTCAAAAACTATCCGTCCAGGCACCTGTAAAACACGAGACACCTACTCGATCGTACAAACTGCTGATATTTATATATTTTTTAAAACGCCTTCAAACCTCACCGGAAAACACCTGAAAATATCAGAGGCGCTTTTGCAGCAGCAATTGCCGACCATTCAATTCATCTTCAGCTCACAAGTGATACCATAGGCCTGTCGGGAGAGCGAACAACACGTGCTCTCTTAATCGCGTCTAAACGGAGCAGATTAAATGAAAAAATTACTTACCGCTGCCATCGTCGGTGCAGCGTTCGCACTAACGTCAGCACACGCTGCCGATGAAGTAAAAATCGGCTTTGTCACTACCCTGACCACCGGTGGCGCCTCTATCGGGCAGGATCAGGAAAAAGCAGTCAAGCTCGCCCTGAAACATATCGACAATACCATGGGTGGTAAGCCGGTTAACCTGATCATGGCCGATGATGGATTTAAGCCGGAAGTTGGCAAGCAGGCAACAGACAAACTGGTAAAGCAGGATAACGTAGATTTTGTTGCCGGTTATATCTGGTCCCATGTACTGCTTGCTTCACGTAAGTCAGTTCTTGATGCTGATAAGTTTCTTATCAGCGCAAACGCCGGTCCGTCACCGGTTGCAGGTAAACTCTGCCATCCTAACTTCTTTTCAACCTCATGGCAGAACGACCAGACCCCGATGGCGATGGGAGAAACTTTAAACCAACAGGGTGTTAAATCTCTTTACATCATGGCGCCTAACTATGCCGCCGGTAAAGATATGGTGGCAGGTGTAGAGCGCACCTTTAAGGGAGAAATTCTTGGCAAAGACATGACCAAGTGGGGAAAGGATGCACAACTGGATTTCTCTGCTGAACTGGCCAAGGCCAAAGCGTCCGGTGCGGAAGGTATATTTGTTTTCTACCCGGGCAAAGCCGGCCCTGCATTTATAAAGCAGTACCAACAGGCTGGCCTGCGCGATTCGCTGCCGCTCTATACCGTTTTCACTGTTGATTCAATTTCACTACCGAAGCTTCAGGACGGTGGTATGGAAGGCGTGCTTGGTTCTGTCAGCACCGGACACTGGGGCCCTGATCTCGACAACGAGGCTAACATAAAGTTTGTCAGTGATTTCCGCGCTGAGTATGGTAGCTACCCCTCTTTTTACGCAGCTCAGGCCTACGACTCTATATTGTTGATTAAATCGGCAGTTGATGCAGTTGATGGCGATCTGGGTAATAAAGACGGTATGCGTGCCGCGATGAAAGAAGCCAACTTCGGTTCTGTACGTGGTGACTTCAGCTATGGCAACAACCACATGCCAATTCAGGATTTCTATAGCCGCAAAGTTGTAGAAGATGCCGATGGCAACTGGACTACACAGATAGAAAAGGTTGTATTAGACGATCATCAGGACACTTACGCAGCCAACTGCAATATGTAGTAACGATGGCGCAGGGAGCATATTCGCTCTCTGCGCCGCACTCACTCCGCCTCAGCCCTTACTGTACCCGCTCACAGACGCATTGGCTTTTAATAGCCGATTTAAAGCTCACCGATGGATACTTCCCTTCTCTTTATTCAGCTTCTTAACGGCATGCAGCTCGGCATCCTGCTGTTTTTGCTTTCCGCCGGATTGACCCTCACATTCGGTATCATGGACTTTGTCAATCTGTCACACGGTTCATTGTACATGCTCGGTGCGTTTATTTGCGCATCACTCACTCAGCTTACCGGCTCGTTTATATTGGCGGCATTGTTAGCTATACCACTGACTGCACTATGTGGATTGATAATCGAACTGGTGGTAGTACGGCAGCTGTATTCACGCCATCATCTGGACCATGTGCTCGCAACGTTCGGATTAATACTCTGCCTTGATACACTGGCGGAAATGATATGGGGGCCTGCCGGCATCGCGATCCCGTTACCGGCTTTTCTCAATGGCCAGGTCGAGGTATTTTCAGGTGTGGTGATTCCTACATTCAGATTATTAATAATCACAGTCGGACTCACCGCTGCTGCAGGTTTGTATTTGCTTGTCAATCATACAAAGATCGGTATGCTGATACGTGCAGGCGCTTCCAACCGGACAATGGTCGGTGCACTCGGCGTTGACATCAAAACGCTTTTCACCGGTGTTTTTGCTTTAGGTGCAGGCCTTGCCGGGCTGGCGGGTTTACTGGTGGCTCCAATAGCAGAGGCATCTATCGGCATGGGTAACGAAATTATTATTACCACCTTTGTCGTCATTATCATTGGTGGTATCGGATCAATGAAAGGGGCTTTTATCGCAGCACTGCTGATTGGTCTGATTGACACACTCGGCAGATCTTACCTTGATGATCTTTTCAAACTGATTATGTCGAGCGAGGCAGCTGAAACAGCGGCACCGGCTATCTCAGCAATGTTGATCTATCTGTTAATGGCGGTGATTCTCGCTATCAGGCCGCAAGGTCTTTTTCCTGCTGCCAGTCGATAGCAACATGACTAACCTGCCTCTGAAAAAAAACATAAGTCGGCATCCGGCGTTCTGGATAAACACCATAGCGCTAGTGTTACTGGCAGTGGTACCACCCGTGTTATTCATCAGCGGGCAACCGTTTTGGCTGGATGTGTTTACCCGTCTTGTTATCCTGGCACTTGCTGCGACAGCACTGAATCTGATTCTCGGTTTCGGCGGTCTGGTTTCTTTTGGCCATGCCGCCTACCTTGGGCTCGGTGCTTACGCTGTTGGTATTCCCGTATACCACTCTCTGTACGGTGGTATGGATTCAATAGCTTCGTTTAACGGCTTTCTGCATATCGGGCTTGCTGTTGGAATCAGCGCCCTGTTCGCCCTGCTAACCGGAGCGATCTCTCTCAGGACCCGGGGTGTTAATTTCATCATGATTACCATGGCCTTTGGCCAGATGATTTTCTACGCTATTGTGGCGTTGGAAAACTACGGCGGAGATGATGGGCTGACCATTGATGTTCGGTCGGAGTTTCCACTAATCAGTCTGGATAACCCACTGACACTGTACACCGTTTGTTATCTGTCACTGCTGCTGGTATTACTGATTGTTTACCGGATTACCCGGTCACGCTTCGGCTTAACACTTCAGGGTGCGCGATCCAATGAGCAACGTATGCGTTCACTCGGTATAAACTGTTATCGCTATCAACTGATAGCGTTTGTCATATCAGGGGCAATTTGCGGCTACGCAGGCTTTCTACTGGGCAATTTCACCACCTTTATTTCACCTGAAATGATGGACTGGACTCGCTCCGGTGAATTGATGTTTATGGTCATACTCGGCGGCGCAGCCTTCCTGCTGGGTCCGGTGTTTGGCGCTGCGGTTTTTATTTTGCTCGAGCAGCTGCTGCGCGAAGTTACTATTCACTGGCATCTGCCGTTTGGCATATTGCTGATTTTGTCCGTACTGTTTTTTAATGGTGGGCTGGCTGGAGCTGTTTCCCGCCTGCGGTCGTTTAAAAACCAATGAACAGCAGTCAACAAACCATCTTGGATGTTACTGATTTATGCAAACGATTCGGTGGAGTATTTGCGACAGATCATGTCAATCTTTCAGTGCTTCAAGGTGAGGTACATGCACTGATAGGCCCCAACGGCGCCGGCAAGACCACATTGATCTCACAACTGTCCGGTGTATTAAAACCGGATAGTGGAAAGATAGTTTTTAACGGCAAAAACATGGCGGGCAAACCTGCACACAGCTTTGCGCGAGCCGGTCTTGCGCGTTCATTTCAAATCACTTCAGTGTTTACTGAGATGACTCTGCTGCAAAACGTCGCTCTTGCTGTGCAGGCTAATGCCGGCCATGCGTTCAGCTTCTGGCGCGATGCAACAACAGACAACTCATTACTCGAGCCCGCTTACGAATATCTGCAAACCACAGGCATTGCAGCCAGTGCCAACAAACCTGCAGCAAAGGTCTCTCACGGCGAACGCCGACAACTTGAAGTTGCTATGGCGCTTGCCACTGAACCGTCACTACTACTTTTGGATGAGCCGATGGCCGGTATGGGGCCGGAGGAATCCGGTCTGATGATCGAAATACTGCAAAACCTGAGCGGTAGTAAAACCATCCTGCTTATTGAACACGATATGGATGCAGTATTCGCATTGGCGGATCGAATCTCCGTGCTTGTATACGGAAAGCTTATTGCCACCGGCAACAAACAGGAAATTCAGGCCAACCCCGATGTAAAGTCTGCCTACCTCGGTGAAGACACCGATGCTTAGTATCCAAAAACTCACAGCACACTACGGCAGCAGCCAGGCACTGTTTGGATTGTCGCTTCGTTTGAGCAAAGGCGAAGTCGTTACCCTGCTCGGTCGCAACGGTATGGGAAAAACCACCACACTACATGCATTGATGGGTATATTGCCTGCTGTTGGCGGTAAAGTGACAGACGGTTCGATAACTTATCAGGATCAGGAAATCAGCGACAAACCTGCTTACCGGATAGCCAGACTGGGCCTGGCGCTGGTGCCGGAGGGAAGACAGATTTTCCCCAACCTTACCGTTCGCGAAAATCTCATTGCGACCAGCGCCAATCGACAACAGCATAAAAACACCTGGAAAGAGCAACGCGTGCTCGAATTGTTTCCGTTACTTGCAAAGCGGCTGACCAGTATGGGTAATCTACTTTCTGGCGGCGAGCAGCAGATGCTTGCGATAGGTCGGGCACTGATGACTAATCCGGATCTTTTGATTCTTGATGATGCAACCGAGGGCCTCGCTCCACTGGTGCGCGATGAAATCTGGAGCTCACTGACCATGCTCAAACATCAGGGCTTGTCTATTTTAATGGTCGATAAGAATTTGAATGAAATGCTGAAAATAGCGGATCGCCACTATGTAATAGAAAAAGGACGGATAGTCTGGGACGGTAACAGCAATCAGCTCTCAAGCGATGTGCATATACGTGATAAATACCTGGGTCTTTAGTGAGCACGATAGAGCACGAATTGATAAAGCCCACTTAAAAAGCACACAGGGCCAGTAATCAGCCGTTTACAAATTAACTACTAATCT
The DNA here is from genome assembly GCA_938007995.1 of uncultured Granulosicoccaceae bacterium. Taxonomy (GTDB): domain Bacteria; phylum Pseudomonadota; class Gammaproteobacteria; order Granulosicoccales; family Granulosicoccaceae. The sequence goes on from CALLLW010000064.1 coordinate 34,895, forward strand.
TCACAACCACGCCACAGGCAAGACACGCATCTATTACAACCCTCGTGTAAACATGCAGCCTCAGATTACTTCTGAGCTCATTTTCTATCACCGACGAAAGGTCTACCCTTATGAAACTGTTTACACGAATTTTAGCATCTGTCGCATTCGCACTCAGCCTCACTACATCCGCCTTCGCTGGCGGTAGCTACGGCAAAGACATTGTCGATACTGCTGTTTCTGCTGGCAACTTCAATACACTGGCCACCGCACTGACCGAAGCGGGTCTGGTAGAAACATTGAAAGGTGAAGGCCCCTTTACAGTATTCGCACCTACAGACGAAGCGTTTGCAAAGATCCCAGAGGAGCAGCTGAATGAAATACTTGCAGACAAGGAATTGCTCACGCAGATTCTTACCTACCACGTAGTACCGGGTAAAGTAATGGCATCAGACGTTGCCGGTCTGGAAGAAGCGGAGACAGTACAAGGCCAGATGCTGAAAGTCTCTACTGACGACGGCGTAAAGGTTGACGATGCAAAAGTAACTGCTACCGATATCAAAGCGTCAAATGGCATCATTCACGTAATCGACACCGTACTGCTGCCAAGCACAGACAGCTAAAGCGACAGCCAGTTTTAAAACCTCGCCATGAAAAGACCCGTATCGGCTTCCGATGCGGGTTTTTTGTTTTCACGTGGTGCATACACACGGTTAGCCTACAACGCAAAAGCACACAAGTCTTCGTAGCATTGCCTGATAAAGTCGCGGTACTTGCTCTATCGCGTGTTGCAAACAATCAACACAGCAGGCAGACGCAAAACGATGTTTTAAAATATCGTGTGAAGTGACATGATGCGGCAATGAGAATTCTACCTTTTTTCCTGTTCGCTACACCTGTACTCTGGCTGATCATCATCGCCCCGACCGCCATACTAATTTCATGGTGGTTCGCAATCTCAACGCTTCCTTTACTTGGCTGGAGCCTTATTGCAGCGCCGCTGCTAACCTTATGGGTGTTGTTGTCGTTTCAAACTGCAAATCTGATCGCCAAGTGGCCTGCTGTTCAACTGTTAGGCCTGGGCATGATCCTGTTGAACGTGATTATTTTCAGCCTGCCGTTACTTTTACTAATTGACCAAAAGTCATTGGCTGCCTTGGTATTAATCGTATGGATAATTCTGGTGGCCTGCGCCGTGTGGAAAGCACAGAAAATAGAGAATAGCTCTATCACTGTAAGCAGCAGAAAACTGGGAAAATCAATCAGGATCTTACACCTCAGTGATGTGCACGCCGGGAGCAGAAGTCGTGCTTTTATCCAACGCGTGGTAAAGCAATCTATCAGGCACAATCCCGATGTGGTTTTTATAACAGGTGATTTAATCGATTCCAGCCAGGTCGATTCCAGTTACCTCAAGCCACTCTCAAGCTTTACCTGCCCTGTGTATTTATGCCTTGGAAACCACGAGCGCTATGTCAATCTTGACAGTGCCATTGCCGCGATTGAAGCAAACAATATTCACATACTGCGCAATCAAACAATCATCTTTGATGACCTGCAAATCACCGGTATTGATGATCAGGACACGGCAAAGCAGATTGCCAACGAACTACCAAAGATAGCCAGAAACCCGGACAAATACCAAATACTGCTTTATCACAGGCCAGCGGGATTTTCAGATGCCGCCAGAGAAGGCATTGATCTGATGTTATCGGGCCATACCCATGCCGGACAGATATGGCCATTTGGTTTTCTGGTTAAACGCCAGTTTCCACAGTTAAAAGGCCTATACAGACGCCAGGACTCGTTGCTTTATATATCACAGGGCACCGGAACCTGGGGTCCTGTAATGCGGCTTGGCACATCAAGCGAAATGACTTTGATTCATGCACTGCCGCAGGACATGTTTGAAAACAAGGAGCCATTGATGTGATGCTTCAGAAAGCGACCGGCCTTGCAATCGAACTGACCGCAAGGCAGGGCTAATGTTGTCATTTAGCTAACGATACTTTGTCAGCTCAGAACTACCTGGCAAAGTGAATCTCGACTCGTCGATTTTCACTGCGACCTTCCGGCGTGCTGTTATCAGCAATTGGTTGAGTCTCACCATAGCCAACTGCAGTCATCCTATCAGCACTGATACCATGTTCCCTGAGCGCAGTAACCACCGCCATCGCGCGCTTTTCTGAAAGCTTCTGATTTAAACTCTCAGAGCCAACCCGGTCTGTGTGACCTTCAATCAATACGCGACTATCCGGATTGGATTGCAGATGTTGAACCGCACGAGCGACCACATCATCGGCTTCCGCCTGTAGCGTGGCATCGCCAATGCCGAATGAAACACCACTAACGGTAATGCTATCTTCAGCATACCCATCAGCTGAAGCCAGTGCCGCCCCTAGCTCAGGCTCAGCCGAAGCAGGCAAAAAGGAACATGCGCTGAGCATAGTGGAAACTGCAAATCCGAGCACTACTGTGACTATTCTTGAATTCATTTTTCGATACCAGGCTACTGGAAAAGGTGCCAGAGATATCGTCCGAATCGCAGAAACTTTAGCTACATTTTGGAAGCACGGCTTGTACCCGACTGAGCGGGTTTTAAAAGTGAAGAGTAGTGCCTGTTTTTACGCCAGCGTGTACAACGACTCCGCGAACAATCGCTTATTGGTCTTGTTGTGCTGTGGTCTCGCCCTGGCAGCCATTAACACAAGCAACTATGTGTCCGCCACCGGCTTGGACATGAATACAAACGGGATGGCTAAAGGCCCAAAAACCGCCCCCATGACTCCCCAGAAAACCGGGTTAGCACCACGCTTTTTCGCCACATGGTGACAAAAGACTACACTGCAAAGGGTCAGCAACAAAGTGAACGCTATAAACACAAAACTATCCTCAGGAGGTGAAAATCAATATGCCACATCACTGACCATAGCGGCATAATTAAACGGCGCAAGAGCCTGCGCCGTAAAATTTAGTCATAAGAAAACGCGATTGTCACGATTCACTGCAGAATCGTTTGTAAGGTACATTGATTCCTGTATAACGAATTATTTCCAATAAACAACCTCACCGCAGACTGTGGCTTCTGAGCAATACCGCACAGCATGCTATGTGTGCTTCGCCAGCAGCGCAGATTCAAAATTTTCGAAAAATTTCCTTGCCAGTCTTTTCGTTGTGCCTTCTATTAATCTGCCACCGACCTGTGCGAGCTTTCCACTGATATCTATATTAACCGTGTATTTTAATAAAGTGCCGTCTGCGTTCTCATCAAGATGCACGTCTGCGCCGCCATTTGCAAACCCTGCCACACCTGCATCACCCTTACCGGTGAGTTTGAACAGCGCCGGACCCTGACTTGGATCGATCTCTACATTGCTGTTAAAGCTGGCTTTGACCGGCCCAAACTTGACCACCACCGTGGCCTCCATTTCGTTGTCGTTTAATTGATTCAGCTCCTCGCATCCCGGAATACTCTGTTTGAGTATTTCAGGATCATTCAGTGCCTGAAAAACCGTTTGTCTATCCAGCGGGAGTTGTACTTCTTCTTCAAGAACCATAACCTGTTTACCTGATCTTTTCGTTTGTGTGTTTAAGTGTTTTTTGATTTTATCCGCACTGATCCGTTACGGCGCAATGCAACGAGCTCAGCCAGTATAGAGAGTGCAATTTCCTGTGGTGTCACTGCACCGATATCAAGGCCGGCAGGGCCTTTAATGGATTCAATGGTTGATGCAGACACATTCAAGTTTTTAAGCTTGTCTTTTACATGTTTAGTTTTTCGCGGGCTGCCAACAAAGCTTACAAACCGTGATTGCAGTGACAACGCTTTTTCGAGTGCTGCAGTATCTCCGCTGCCTTGCGTTGACACGACTATAAATCTATTCTCATGATGTTGCTGCAGAGACTCATAGCTCACTGCAGCAAATCCGTTATCCCGCCACGCCGAAGGTTCGGCAGCGGTACAATTCAGATTGAACGAAAACGTTCTTGCCATCGATGCAAGTACCATAGCAACCGGACTCGTACCAATGATCAACAGTTCCGGCTCACATAGTATTGGTTCAATAAAGATTTCCATTGAGCCGCGACTGGGACACATATTATTCGCCGCTAGTACACCGTTGGTTTCTTCACCCGCCTTGAGTCCATTCTCTGTCAACAACTCTTCAGGTTGCAGACTGACCAGCTTGGGTTCACCCAGTTTAATAGACTGTATGGCAGCTTTAATCACGGCACTTTTTGCACACCCGCCGCCAATCCAGCCATCAACAATTTCACCGTTGGCGTTGATGATCGCTTTTGCACCGGGCTTGGCAGCAGTCACTGAAATGGTTCTCACCACTGTGGCAACAGCAAACTGTTCACCTGCAGCTTTCATTTGCTGCAAAGTGTCTGATACGTCGTACGCGATGGGTTTGGCGCTATTGTTGATCACTTATAGCACTCTCTGTATTTGATGATGTTTGCCATAAGCGATGCGGAACTTTCCATTCAGAGTCTGGCTTTTCAGAGTTTAGCCGCTTAAAGTCTGGCCACTTAAAGTCTGGCAAGGGCCGGCTCAAGTTCTGCGAGGCTTTCAAGTGTATTGGCGGCAGCGAAGTGATCCAGCCACGGCAACGCAGCAGCCATGCCGCGTGCAACCGGCTGATAATCCCTCCAGCCTTTCAACGGGTTCAGCCAGACAATTTTGCAGTTGCGCCTTTTCAATCGCTGCAGATTTTCGGCTATCAATTCAGGTGGCTCAGTGTCGTAACCATCAGACAGTATGATCACCACGGTTCTGCCATCGACACAGTTACCTGCGTACTGTTCGTTAAAGAGTTTCAGGTTGGATCCAATCCTGGTACCACCGCCAAAACCCTGTGCCATCAATGACAGTCGATTCATTGCACGCATCGTGTCATGGTCTTTCAGTGCGTCACCAATCCGCACCAGCGCAGTGTGAAAAAGAAAGGCGTCTGTACGCGTGTCGTGGTTGATCAACCCTTTTAGAAACGCCAGAAAAACTCTGGCATAGACGGTCATCGAGCCTGATACATCCAATAGTGTTACCAGCTTTACCGGACGATCCGGTTTAGTATCGCGGTAGAGCCTTAGCGGCACGCCACCATGATGAATACTGTTTCTTAATGTCTTGCGAAAGTTCAGCCGCGAACCGCGCTGATCCTGACGATACCTTCTCGAGCGTCTATCACGCATCACCTTTGCAAGACGATAGGCCAGCACTTGCGCCTGTTGCAGTAACTCCGGTGTGACCAGCTCTCGAAAATCAGTTTTGATAATGTTAGCGCGCTTTGACGCGATCAACCTACCCTCTCCATCCGAGCTGGAATCACCTGCGACATCATTGCGATCAGCCTGCTCTGCTGTACCGGTGCTATCAGCTACCATTGAGTCTTCAACACCGGGACGATGACGCCGTTGCTGGTTTTCGTTACTGCTGCCAGAGTTAGCCGTAGATGTTTTTTCCCTGCCACGGTTGAACCAGTAACTGGTGAACAGCTCATCAAACTGATCAAAGCTTTGTTTGTCTGTGGCGCAAACCGCTTTAACGGCCAATCTGACCTGATTGTGATCCTGCAAGTCTATTAGGCGCAGTGATTGAAGCGTTGCCTCAGTCTCTGCAACACCTGCGGTGTAACCGTTGTAACGCAAATGCGCAATAAAGCCTGCCACGCGTTCCGAAACACCGTTTACGGTGGCGGGGAATTGAGTGGTCTTCAAGCTACCACCTTACCTGCCAGCCGTTCGGTGACTTCGCGGGTCACTGCGTACTGATCAATTTGAGTCTTCAGCAAACAGACCATAGTCGCCTGTAATTCGACCGGATCATCACTGAGCTTTGATATACCGAGCCCTGCCAGCGCTGCGGCCCAGTCAAGCATCTCGGCCACACCGGGCTTTTTCTCCAACTCTTCTTTACGCAACGCCTGCACAAACCCGACAATCTGACCGGCCAGCTCTGCATCAATATGAGGTATGCGAGCATGCAGTATTGCCAGCTCGGTTTTAAAGTCAGGATATTCAACAAAAGTGTAAAAACAACGCCGCCGTAGTGCATCTGACAGGTCACGGCTGCCGTTTGAAGTCAGCACCACAATCGGTTTTGATCTGGCCTTTATCGTGCCGAGCTCGGGAATTGAAACCTGATAATCAGATAACACTTCAAGCAGGTAAGCCTCAAACTCTTCGTCAGCACGATCTATCTCGTCTATTAGAAGAACTGTGGTGTTCTCTTCGGTTATCGCTTCGAGTAACGGGCGTTTCAGCAAATACTCTTCAGAGAATATCTGCGACTCTATCTTCTCTGCTGTTTCTGTGCGGGATGCCTGAACATGCAGCAGTTGTTTCTGATAATTCCACTCATAGATTGATGTGCTCGCATCGAGCCCTTCATAACACTGAAGCCGTATCAATTGAGTCTGGTTGATAGCAGCAAGCTGTTTTGCGATTTCGGTTTTGCCAACACCTGCAGCACCTTCCAACAGCAGCGGCCGTTGTTGTCGTGTCGCCAGATAGACGGCCATCGCCAGCTCATCGCTGGCGATGTAGTTACCGTCTGCAAGCTGCTGCTGCAGGTCTTTCCAACTCATCGGTGAAATCACTCAATCAGTTAGGCAATCAGTTATGCAGCCCGAGCTTATTGGCGGTTTGCCATATGCGCCAGTGATCGTGAGGCATATGGGTGTGGGTTAAACCAAACGCTCTGAATGCATCATTCACCGCGTTGGAAAAAGCCGGTACACCACCAACATTGGGACTCTCACCGACACCTTTTGCACCGATCGGATGATGCGGACTTGGTGTTTCCGTGTAGTCTGTCTGGTAGTTTGGCGTTTCCCAGCTGGTGGGAATGAAGAAATCCATCAACGTACCGGTTTTAACATTGCCCAGTTCGTCGTAGGCAATCTCCTGCCCCATTGCAATCGCAAGTGCTTCGGTTAAACCACCGTGTACCTGCCCTTCAATGATCATCGGATTAATTCGCGTGCCACAATCATCCAGCGCATAGAACTGGCGTACACCTGCCTCACCGGTATCAACATCGATATCCATCACGCAAATGTATGCGCCAAACGGATAAGTCATGTTCGGTGGATCGTAGTAACTCACTGCTTCAAGGCCGGGCTCTACTCCCGGTATCGCCTGATTGTAAGAGGCGTAGGCAATTTCCTTCATGGTCTTGAAACGTTCAGGTGCACCTTTAACCACAAACCGGTCAACCTCCCATTCAAGATCATTGTCATGCACTTCAAGCAGGTAAGCCGCGATCATCTGCGCTTTAGCACGAATCTTACGACCTGCCATTGCGGTAGCGGCACCGGCAACCGGTGTAGAACGCGACCCATAGGTACCAAGCCCGTATGGTGCGGTATCTGTGTCGCCTTCTTCGATAGTGATATCGTCTGCTGATATACCTATTTCTGATGCAAGTATCTGTGCAAACGTGGTTGCGTGACCCTGGCCTTGTGAAATCGTGCCTAACCTCGCCAGTGCAGAGCCGGTCGGGTGAATACGTATTTCACAGCTGTCGAACATACCCATACCAAGGATGTCGCAGTTTTTCACCGGCCCGGCACCGACTATCTCGGTAAAGTGACACAACCCGACACCCATCAGCTTACGTGTTTTACCGGCTTTAAAATCCTCTACCTGCTGAGCCTGCTCAGCTCTGAGTTGTTTATAGCCAACTGCATCGAGCGCTTTGTCCCATGCGGTGTGGTAATCACCGGAATCATATTCCCAGCCCAGCGCAGACTGATATGGAAACTGATCTTTACGAATGAAATTCTTTGCACGTAACTCGGCAGCATCCATATTCAGTTTGATCGCCAACACTTCAATCATACGTTCAATAAAGTAGGCCGCTTCAGTGACACGGAACGAACAACGATAGGCAACGCCACCCGGTGCTTTATTGGTATAAATACCATCTACCGCGAGATAAGCGGTGGGAATATCGTAGGAGCCGGTGCAGATACTCATAAAGCCGGCCGGATACTTGGTGGGGTCAGCACAGGCGTCGAATGCGCCGTGATCAGCAGTGGTGTGACACCATAAGCCGAGGATCTTTCCTTCTTTGGTGGCAGCGATTTTACCTTGCATCCAGTAGTCTCTGGCGAATGCAGTAGCGCTGAGATTCTCCATCCGGTCTTCAACCCACTTCACCGGTTGACCAGTAACAATGGATGCAACAATAGAACAGACGTAACCTGGATACACACCCACTTTGTTGCCAAAGCCACCACCGATATCCGGTGAAACAACCCGAATGTTATGCTCCGCTATACCGGACAGCAAAGAAGCAACTGTTCGCACCACATGCGGCGCCTGAAAAGTACCCCACAGAGTTAGCTTGCCGTTAACCTTATCCATTGATGCGACAGAACCACAGGTTTCCATCGGGCACGGGTGTGTTCGATGGTAGTAAACCATTTCTTCTGCAACCACATCCGCTTCACCAATGACAGCTTCTGTACCTGCCTTATCGCCCTGTTCCCAGGTAAAGATATGGTTAGGGTGTCGGCGTGCACCGTGAGCACCCTCTTTTTCATCAGCGATATCTTCACGCAGGATTGGCGCATCCGGTAACTCGGCTTTGAACGGATCAACCAGTACCGGCAGCTCTTCATACTCTACTTTGACCAGATCAACTGCGTCAGCGGCGATGTAGCGATCTTCCGCTACTACGAACGCCACCTCCTGACCCTGAAACAATACTTTGCCATCTGCCAAAACCATTTGTTTATCACCGGCGAGCGTTGGCATCCAGTGAAGACTTAATGGTTCAAGATCTTTGGCAGTCAGCACTGCGATTACACCGGGAAGCTCTATCGCAGCACTGGTATCAATAGACTTAACGCGTGCATGAGCATGTTGCGATCGAACAAAATCGCCAAACAACATGTCGGGTAGTTTTATATCGTCAACATAGTTGCCTTTACCCTGGGTAAAGCGCGCGTCTTCAACACGTTTGCGGGAGGTTCCAAGACCTTTCAGCGCTGCACGTCTTTCCTGTACTGATTCTGCTGTCGCGCTCATGTCGTTGCCTCCTTGTTGTTCAATTCTTCTGCAGCTGCCATTACCGACTTGACGATATTCTGGTAGCCGGTACAACGGCACAGATTGCCTGCAATACCAAAGCGCACATCTTCTTCAGTGGGACTAGGATTCTCTTTAAGCAGGCGATGAGCGCGAGTGATCATGCCCGGTGTGCAGTAACCGCACTGCAGACCATGGTGCTCTTTAAACTTTTCCTGCAATACATGCAGCTTGTCGGGATCACCCAGTCCTTCAATGGTGGTGATCTCTTTTCCCTGCGCCTGTACCGCAAACAACGTACACGATTTGACGGACATGCCGTCTATCTCAACCGTGCAGGCACCACAGTGCGAAGTTTCACAACCGATGTGCGGACCGGTAATTTCAAGTTGTTCACGCAAGACGTGAATCAGCAACTCACGTGGTTCGGCCTTTGCAGTAACACTTTTACCATTGACGTTTAGACTGATGGTTTGTTTTGACATAACAGTGCTCTCCTCGATCAGGCCCGTGACCAGGCTTGTTGAATGGCTCTTTGCAGAATGATCGCTGCTGCATGGCGTTTAAATTCTGCCGGACCACGGTTGTCGTCAACCGGGTCGATCTGCCCCATGGCTGAAGTCACGGCGTCGGCTATCGATGCATCGCTCACGCCGTTTTGCACCAGGTGTTCGGAAGCCTGTTGGCAGTAGATGGGGGTGTCGGCCAGATTGGTCAGTGCGATCGAAGCAGTCTCACAACCGCCATCGCCACCTTTGCTTAACAACACTGCCGCCGCCGCAGTGGCGTAGTCACCGATTTTGCGCTTTTGCTTCTCGTAGGAGTACCCGCCTGCGCAAACCGGAAAGCGTGCCTCAGTGAGGATTTCCAGATCATCGCGGGCAGTGAAATAGGCGGCTTCATAGAACTCGCGAGCCAGCACGGTTCGCTCACCATCCGGGCCACTGAGGACGAAGGTCGCATCAAGGCATTGCATGAGAGCAGGCATATCGTTGCCCGGATCACCATTCGCGACATTGCCACCGAGTGTGCCCATGTAGCGCACCTGCGGGTCCGCGATCTGCAGCGACGTTTCGCGGACGATCGGCGCTGCCTGATGCAGCTCTTCGCTGGCGATTAACTCTGCCTGGGTTGTCATCGCACCGATGCAGACTTCACCGCCGGAGACAGAAATCTTCTTCAGCTCCTGGCAGGCCTGCAGGTCAATCAGGTGCTCCGGCATGGCCAGCCGCAGCTTCATTGTGGGGATCAGACTGTGGCCTCCGGCAATGACGCGGGCGTCATCGCCGAGTTTCGACAGCAGTGCGATGGCGTCGGGCACTGTGCCCGGCTGGTGATACTCAAAGCTTCCGGTGATCATGGCTCCTCCTGACAGTTGGGTACCTACAGCTTACCTCTCAGAACATAGTTTCGGTAACCACCCATGCACGAATGACACGGTCGATTCACCAATTACAGTTGTAATCACCAATGACGTTCGTGCCAAACTTATGATTTATAATGAAATATGCAGCTTACCGCTGCATCTCTGGATTCAGGGCGAATCTATAGTGGAAGGGCCGAAGACTAAAAACCGAATTGGCTACGTTGCCTGTGCCCGAGGCAGTCCCTGCTCTTCACCCGCTTCCAGCCGGCCCTCCAGTACCTGCAATAAACTCATCACGCGACTGCGGCTAACCGGCACTGTGGTGAGCTTGGGGTAATCTTCAAACAGGCAAACGCCGGCGTCTTTGCGCTTCTCGAAGTTATGTACCGAGTCGATATTCACCAGGTAGCTGCGATGGGTGCGGTGAAAATTGTGGTCGACCAACTTACCCTCAGCCTCGGTGATCGACCAGGGGCAAAAATAAACCCCGGCTTTTGTATAGAGCTTGGTGTAGTGCCCGTCCGCTCTGACAGCCGCCACCTGAGCGGTCTCGAGATAACCAATTTTCTTGTCTTTCTCAAACGGGATTTCGATACTCGCGCTGGAGAGCGAAACCGGCGGGTTTGTGTCTGGCGCGACTGTCTGTATAGCAGCCTGTGTAGCCGGTTGCGTGGCCAGTTGCGTGGCCAGTTGCGTGGCTGGCTGAGTTGGGCCTGCAGTCTGCGGTGTGCTGGTTGATGGCCGGGCTGGCAGCAGGGCTGCTGATTGATGAGTGACCTTGTTAGAAGACGACGTCTGGGTCAAAAAACTGGTAGTGGCCAGCAGGAAGGCTCCGCATATGACAAAAGAAGCGATAGCCACCGAGATCGCCAACGTGTGGTTTGCCATCGCGACCGGCAGTTGCTGGTAGGTGTCATCCGCTTCGAAAGTAGTGCCGAGCATTGCCGCGTAGTGCACCGCTGCTACCGCGAACCCGAATACCACCGAACCCAAAACAATGTTCTGCCGCGACCGGTAACCGTAAGCGACGCGGATTGCCGTCACCCCTGCCACTGCAGCGACCAGCATAGCCAGAATTACTGAGACAATACCGAACTGCGGCACCACCCCTCTGATCGCCAGCATGCCTACGTAGTGCATAACAATGACGCCAGCGCCGAGCATCAGACCGGCCATCAACAGCAACGCAGGCGTTCTGTTTGAAAAGTGCAGCATCAATAACGCTGCTCCGACAACAAGAATGGCAATCAGCGCCGAGCCAAGCGTTTGCAGGGAATCGTAATACACCGGCACTGAGATCTCATGCGCCAGCATGGCGACAAAATGCATAGACCAGATGCCGCCGCCAATAATAAAAGCCGACATCACAACCAACATTTTTCGCTTTGTTTCAGGCAACGCCGCAATATTGTTGGTAATTGCCAGGCCGGTAAATGCTGCAACCAGTGAAACCGCGATTGAAGCAACAACCAGCACCGAATTGTGGGAGACAGCAATCAATGAACCAGCGCTCGCCGAGTGTATTCCTGATGTACAATTGTTGTGCATACGGCGTGAAGCCGTCAACCCGGAAATTGCCACAGCGCGTTAAACTGCACTTATGCCGAGTACGGTATAATGTATTCCGCGCAAAAAAAGGAAGGCTACGATGCTACGCAATATTAACCCGCTGTTGTCACCGGAACTGTTGTTTTGCCTGCGAGCCATGGGCCACGGAGATGAAATCGCACTGGTCGATGCTAACTTCCCGGCAGAGTCTCTGGGCCCCGACTGTGTGCGCGCCGATGGATCAGACAACAGCGCAATATTGTCTGTGGTTCTTGAAGTCATGCCACTCGATAATTTTGTCCCCGACCCGGCTTTGTGTATGCAGGTGGTCGATAATCCAGCTGCTGTTCCCGACACGGTAAAAGACTTTCAATCGATTATTAATCAGATTGCGGATGCACCGGCAGAGATTCAATCGATCGAAAGATTTGCTTTTTATGAGCGCGCAGCCAAATCGTTTGCGGTAGTACAAACCGGTGAACGGCGGCTCTACGGCAATATCATTCTTAAGAAAGGTGTGATTAAAACCTAAACTGTATCAACGCGAACATTTCGGTATTCGTCAAAGCCATAATACTTCGGGCGACTATCGATTCGAACATGCAGCCAGGCAACACCGCTACCCTCCGTATTCAGCCACACGGGTGACTGACCAACAATCCTTTTCAAAGAAATACCAACGACACGCCACAGCTCATTGGTTTGGTATGCCGGCGCTTCTCGAACAAAACGTGCAAGGTGGTTATAGGTGTCTTCACTTGCGCGGGGCGACGGTACAATCAGTTCAGCATCTGCACCAAGGCTTTTGAACTTAACAATACCAGGACTACATTCATCAGGGTTGTAATATTCGGAGAACGCCTCTTTATCTGTTTGCCGATGAGTCAGGTTTAGCGCTTCAAGCAACACAAACTCAAACGGGATATCGAGGGTTTCGTTTGTCAGTGCCGGTGTTTCCAGACGATACGCTTCAAAAGGCGCACTTACCATCAGCGAATTAAAGCTCTGCCGAAAATCGCAATCATCGCTTAACAAATCAATGAAACGTCGATAGCTAATCTGATTGCCTGATGCAAACAGCGCGTACTTGAAGAAACTGTCTCCCTGCTCGATTACTGCAGCAGTTACACTATCTTTGACCATCGAAGCCCACATCAAAATCTGTTAGCAACTTTACCAACCAACAGCCAGGCAAACAGCCAGGCAAACAGCACAGGCCAACCACCTGTGCTGATGCCACCCGATTACTATTTAAGCACGTTCCTTAACCAGCTCTTCCAGATTAGGATGCGGAACCAGATAATCACCGATAGCCAGGTAATCGATATTACCCAGCAAGAATGCCCTGACAGCATCTTTCGGTGAACACACTATCGGCTCTTCGTGCATGTTAAAGCTGGTGTTAATCACAGACGGCACGCCGGTAATTCTGTGGTAGGCACTGATAATCTTGTGAAAACTCGCATTGCTGCGCTCACTGACAAACTGTGGCCTGGCAGTTTTATCAACATGGACCGCAGCCGGGCATTTTTCTGCCATTAAATCTGTGCAGTCGAATGTGACGGTCATAAACTCAGAGGTTTTTTCACAGCCTTCGCAGTTGTGAAACAAATTGTACTTTTCACTCTCCAGTACTGCAGGTGCAAACGGCATAAACTCAGTTCTGCCAAGCTGGTGATTCAGCCACAAGTTAACTTCAGGATCATGTGCCGAGTACAACACTGAACGATTACCCAGCGCTCTCGGGCCGTATTCCATGCGTCCGTTAAATCTGGCAATAATATGATTCTTTGCCAGTAACTCGCCTACCGATTCTTCAACACTTGCCGGCTTGTCAAACTGAAGATCATTGGTCTTCAATTCCGCTTCGATCTCGGCATCGGTGTAAGACGGACCGTGATAGACATTATCTACCGGCTTTGAACGTACGCTTTTATCAAATGCCAGCATTGCAGCACCGGTACCACAGCCGCCGTCACCCATGTTCGGATAAACAAACACACTGTCTACACCGTCTATCTCATGGATACGCTGATTGAGCTTTACGTTAGCGTTGACACCACCAGAAACGGCAACATTGCGAAGCCCGGTCTTTTTCACCCAGTACTCGCATACTTCCTTGGTCACTTGCTCAAGCACGGTTTGATAAGCTGCAGCAACATCCCGCTTGGCGTACTTTTGCGCCAGCGCTCTGGCGAAGTAGTAATTCATACTGGCGCGAATTTTTATATCGCCATTTTCTATAACAAACCTTTCACGCAGTATCGGCCCGAGGATCTCCGGATTACCGTAGGCGGCCAGACCGACAATCTTGCCTTCATGGCGCCCGGGCTTAAAGCCTAGTGCACTGGTGACCATTTCATAAAACTGACCCAGTGAATTCGGAAAGGTAAATTTAATTAGTGGCGTCAGGCCGCTTTCATCACCCTGATACACACCACCGCAGTTACCGGATCCATAACCATCGAGCGTGACAAGCAGGGCTTTATCATAACCGCTTGAGTAAAACGCATTGGCTGCATGGGTATCGTGATGGTTGAAGCGCTGTAGCTTACCCTCAAGGCTGAACGCCTTTAAACCGTCCTGCAACTCGGTTGATATACGTGTGTGATCCGCAACAGCCAGCTTGACCCAGTCTGCATAAAATTTCTTATGCAAACCCCAATCGACTTTAGCATTGCTTGCCGAGTAATTATAAATCCAGTTTTTCAAAAAACCCTTGGGCGGCATGAATTCTTCTTTTTCAGCATCTAGCCCCGGGATTTGTTCACTCAGATCCGGCTTGTAGCCATTGCTGTTGAGTTGCTTTAACGCATTGAGTGATGCACTGGTGCAGCTGCTGTTGTGAAACGCTTTGTCAATATCAACAGACTCACGCATCAGGCGTGCTTCTTCATCTGCATCAAAAAAAGCGTAGGCTACCGTGTCTATATCTTCTGCAGTCCAACCGGTTTTTTCAAATCCCATTTTCATGGCCAGAGTCGGAAAGCCGCCCTGTAATTTGGTACGAGTAAGGCGTTCTTCACCACAGGCGAACAAGACCTCACCATCTTCCATGAATGAAACGGTTGAATCCTTATCTAACGGACTGATACCTATAATCTTCACGCTTGCGCTCCTGTTGGCACTTGCTGTTCCTGATATTGTTTCTCCAGTTGCTCTGCCAGTTCTGCAATAGTAACGGGGGTATAAGAGTTGTTGTTCGCCAACCAGGCAAGCACTTCTGCAACGCACTCGTTAATCTGATCAACTGACTTTTGCGAGTGGGAATAAGGGTTGCCACCATTCATCAAAGATGAGCTGTGCAGGGTTAGTGTCACACACGGGATATTTATTTTTTCCAGAAATGTCAGCAGTGCGATCATTTCCTTTGCCGGAGTACACTCAAAGTTGAGCCAGACGCGCTGCACAATACCGGTGGAACTCAGGATTCCGTTTAGTCTGAAGTGGCGCAAAAAGCTGTGCTCGATACGTTCGAAGGTATCAGCCCAGAACTCCATACTGTTGCGTGTATACGCGAGTGTGCAGGGTATTTCCCACATGGCAGAACCACCGGCTTCAATTGGAGCCAGACGATTTGGTTGCAGATCTCTGTCACGATAGTCCGGGGCACCATCATCAGCCCAGGTGGTGTACGGCACGACTGAGGCATCAGCAATAAACTTTCGATCCGGATGCTGTAAAAATTTTTGCACTTCAGGTCCGCAAGAGTATCGACCGCCACGAAAAGTTTTTGGTCTGCAACCATGCTCGGTAAACACCTGCCAGACCGAGTTCAGTTTGTCATGAATGACTTCTGGCGGGCTGTTGTGCAAGAAGGAATCGCGCGCCTTGTCATACTTGCCGGTAATTGGTGGCGTCAGCCATGGATGAATATGCATGCCGAGTTCTGCATCTTTATTTGCAGTGATTTCAACAATCGTGCTGCGTGCCTGCTCCTGGTTCATCACAGACCAGTTTGTGAACCAGGTAGTCTTTGCACCGTGCGCTTTACACAATGCATAAAAATCAGGCATGAGTTCGAGATTAAGAATAGAGTGTTGACCCACCGGCCAGCCCGCATCCCAATCCCACTCTTCTTCGGTGTCTATCGTGACTGTGTAAAAGGAGGGCAAAATTTTCACTCAAGCTTTAGAGATGGGGAAAATCAGGCTGCACAACTTCAATCGGTTGCTAAAAACCCGTATGAACGCGCCGGTTAAAGTCTCATGAGACGCAGTTGACCATTGTCCGAAATATGACCAAGGGATTGCAAGTCAATTCGTTCAGCAAACCCTGACCTGGCCCTCATTGTCGGGCCAATTTAGAGTTTTAGATCACGCTATGTGAATTGTGACCAGCTGGAGTTGTCTCGCTGTTCAGGAATGCGACGCTACGACCCGCTCCGTCACCTGCTGACATTCGGGCCGAAAGTTTACCACTTGCATGGCATGGGTACAGTCAGTCAACTGTTTCGTTGTGTAACAGGTAAGTCCTGCCGCCCACCCCACTCTGTCCATGATCCGTCATAGATTGCCGAGGTGTTGATATCGATGCCGATACAATGCAAACCCAGACTCAGAATAGCCGCTGTCACTCCGGAGCCACAGGTGGTGTAAACAGGTTTGTCAGGATCGAGATCGAGATCGCTAAAGATAGCGCGGAGTTCATCATCTGACTTGAGTCTGCCTTCGTTAAGTAGATCGGTGTAAGGCAAGCATTTACTTGCGGGGATATGACCTGAGCGGAGCCCGTGCCTCGGTTCCGGCGCAGAGCCGTCAAACCGGGCCTGGGAGCGGGCGTCGAGTATTTCTGCTGAACTGGATTCTGATGCAGCGAGCACCTGCTGCGCATTAACCACACAGTGTTCGGCAAGCGATGCGCTGAGTTCAACCGGTGCAGGCTTCACTACTCCGCTCTCGAGTTTACCGCCTGCCTGCTGCCAGGCGGGCAAACCACCATCTAGAATTCTGACATCAGCAAAACCGAATACGGATAACGTCCACCAAACACGTGCTGCAGAGAACAAACCTTTTGAGTCATAGACAATCACTGTTTGGTGCGACTGCAGACCCAGCTTACCTACGCGGCAGGCAAAGGTTTCAGCATCAGGCAGCATATGCGGCAGATCACACGGTGTGCTGATAGCGTCGATATCAAAGAATACCGCTCCCGGTATATGCCGCTGCTGATACTCGGCATAAGCATCACGATTTTCTGTAGGTAAGTGCCATGATGCGTCTACCACATGTACATCGGTACTGGTCAGGTTTGACTCCAACCATTCGACCGAAACCAAAGGACGGGAACTCATATTTGCTCCTTTGTTAAACCAGAGTGATTTTATCTTTGCTCAAGACAATCAACCTGTTTTTATACAAACCACCCAGTGCTTTTTTAAACGCCTTTTTACTGATACCAAAGGTTTTATAGATTTCTTCTGGTGGGCTTTTGTCTGTCAGACGAGACTCACCGCCGTGGCGCCTTAAAAAACTGAGCACTTCAACTTCGGCATCAGTGCGAGCGGTGGCTCCAGGTTGTTGCAATATCAAATCGATTTTTTTATCCTCGCGTGGCGCCTTAAGGTAGCCATGAGTAATGTCGCCAATTTGAATATCAGTGAAGACTTCGTTGTCGTACAACACACCCAGATGAGAACCATTGATTACCGCTTTGTATCCGAGATCAGTCTTTTGACAAACCAGTAATTCAACACGCTGCCCGTTTTTAAACTGATTGTTGTTTTCATCATCAAGGTATTTATATAAGCGGGTACTGGCGATCATTCGATCACTGGTTTTATCGAGCATGGCATAGGCCACACAGCGCGAGCCTACCGCCATGTCACCGAGTTGTTCAGAGCGCGGTACAAACAGATCCGACTTCAGCCCCCAGTCGAGGAACGCACCACTATTCGTCAGAGCCACAACACTCATACAGG
The DNA here is from genome assembly GCA_938007995.1 of uncultured Granulosicoccaceae bacterium. GTDB lineage: Bacteria > Pseudomonadota > Gammaproteobacteria > Granulosicoccales > Granulosicoccaceae. The sequence continues at coordinate 52,750 of CALLLW010000064.1, forward strand.
CGCATTCGCCCGCCATGACTCGTGGCATTGTGATTGAACCAACAAGCGTGTCGTCGCTGTCTATGTAAACGAATACGTCGAGTAGATCGCCCATAGCATGCGAGCTGGACTCTTTATCGATCAGTAGTATTTCTCCCGATTCACCACCGTCGAGATAAGTATCAAAAGCGCCAATCCGACTGACTGCTAACTGATTGGTACGGCCGAGTTTGATCATCAAATGTTTCTTCAGTTAACTACGTTTAGCTTGCAATGACAGGTAGTGCAATCACACTCGCATAGTCAGCAGATTGTATGTTTTGTTACTGCATTCTGGTAAAGATAAAACTACCTACCGAAGGCTGACCTTCCAGAAAGTCAGAATCGGATGGAAACGAATTGACCAGCCCGATCGGTGATCTCGGTATATCTTCATCCGGCGAGGTGTATCTTTCACCGCCATCAGTGCCGGAATCATATAAATTTAAATCAACCGTTACCGAATCTATGAAGCTGCCGTTCTGATTGACCATCTGCAGACCATGAACACCGACAAACCAGTCCGGGCTTGGCGCCAGCATAGATACCAGTGTCACCAGCGGGTAATCACGATTAACTAAAAACTCAACGGCAATGGCACCGGGCGACTCGGCAACACCACCGCCTTCTATACTCGACAACACATACCCCTGATCGGTGGCTGCCTGAATTTCGTTTAACAAAGGTCCGGTGCCACCGGTTTCAGCCATCACTTCAATACCGTCAGATGCATTTTGACCCGGCTCCCACAGGATAACCTGCTCGTTGTGAACCGCACCGGTAAGCGGTGAGAAATGCGGATTGGATGGAAAATTAACCGGGTGGGTCTCTTCACTCCACGAGGCGACAAAACGAACGGAATAAAGCGCCTCTGACGCTTCGCTGGCTACCGGAGACACCAGTTCGTTATTATCAGTGTCCGCACTTGCCTCATTGCTTGCTCCGTTATTGGCTTCATTGCCGGTTGCATCGCTGTCGATGGTCTCGCTGCCCGCTCCTGTGGCATTGTCAGATGAGCTACCACTATCGACAGCGCCGTCAGTGCCAGTCGCACCGGTATTCTCTGCAGTATCCACCAGCACCACATCACTATCAGATCCGCAGCCAGCTGTCAGGTAAAGTGCTGTAAACACCAAAGTGGCAGCTGAAGTTCTTTTCATACGCATTGACATTCTTAAACGCCTCGCAAAGTCGACAGGGATTGACACAGCTTTCACGTCCATGATGCCACACTGGAGCGTGTTTGATAACTTGCTAAGCAGGGTTAGCCGAAGAGCTCAGGCAAACATATGCAACACCACTACTGTCCCGTTAACTTTTAGAACATGCGCATTTGAGGATCGTAGCCGTTGTATTCCTCTCTCAATCGGCCGGTGATTAGATCATCCAATGACCTTTTCTCAAACAAATTAAGTTGCAAGAGCCGCAATATCTGCTG
>CALLLW010000065.1 GCA_938007995.1 uncultured Granulosicoccaceae bacterium
ACCGGTAAAGCTATCATTATCAGCTGGATCAGAGAACCCGAAGTCAGTGCGAGTCAATGCATAGGGCGAGTCTTCATTGATGTTCAGAGTTTTGTCAGCACCATTGGGCTCGTCACTGACACTGTTGACATTAATGGTGATAGTTTTTGGGGTGATGTCCTGATCGATGCCGCCGTTTGCGGTGCCGCCGTCATCGTGTACCTGGAAACTAAAGCTGGTGTACGCTGCGCCATTGCGGTGGGGTTCAGGTAGAAAACGCAGTTCATTGTTATTTATATTGGTGATGCTGATCAGCTGCCCTGCGGTTACTGGAGAACCGTTAAGCTCAAGCAAACCGGCTGCAGGTATTTCTGTAATAGTGACGGCAGCAAAGTTATCGCCATCGATCTGATCGTTAAAGCCAAAGTCTTCTGCTCTGACAATCAGTGTGGTGTCTTCATCGGTGGTCAGGGTGTTGTCCGAGCCGGATGGTGCATCATTTATATTTGTAATATCAATGAATATGCGATTGGGAAAGCGATCCTGATTGAGACCACCGTTAAGTGTGTTGCCGGAATCATTGACCCTGAAATCAAAATGGTCGGCAGTAATTCCCTGAGTGTTTAGAGCTGGTATGTAAACGAGGTCACCGAGGTTAATCTGGTTGATACCGATGGTTTGTGCCAGTGTTACTGGCACACCGGCGAGCGCCAGCGTACCGCTCAACGGTAGGTTGGTGATAGTAACACCGGTAAAGCTGTCGTTATCAGCAGGGTCAGAGAACCCGAAGTCAGCGCTGGTCAGTGAATAGGGTGCATCTTCAAGAATACTTAGCGTGTTGTCGGTACCTGCTGGTTCATCACTGACGCTGTTTACATTAATAGTGATGGTGTCAGGTGTGGCATCCTGATCAATGCCTCCGTTTGCAGTGCCGCCATCATCGTGAACCTGGAACGTAAAGCTGGTATAGGGTGCGCCGTGGCTATCCGGGTCAGGTAAAAACCGCAGTTCGTTGTTATTGATGTTGGTGATGCTGATTAGCTGACCGGCGAGAACAGAACTACCGTTGAGTTCAAGTGTGCCGTTAGTTGGCAAAGTTGTGATAGTGACAGCAGTAAAGTTATTGCCATCAAGTGCATCACCAAAGCTGAAATAAGCAGATATGATAGTAAGCGCTGTATCTTCGTTGATGGTGAGTGTGGCGCTTGCGCCGCTTGGTGCATCATTCACATTGACTACGTCAAAGGTAATTTTATTTGCGGTTGGGTCTTTATTAACACCACCATTTGACGTACCACCATTATCATAGACTTCAAATCCAAAATCTGCATATGCAGTTCCATTAGCATTAGGTGCCGGTGTGAATGCAAGTCTGTCGTTGTTAATGTCAGTGATGCTGATGATCTGCCCTGACTGAACGCTTGCACCTGCTAACGTGAGCGTGCCATTCGCTGGTAATGATGTGATTGTTACTGCAGCAAAAGAATTATTCTCAACAGGATCGGTAAAGCCGAAGTCAGTACCTTTAATTGTCACGGAAGAATCCTCAATGACTGTGAGAATATTATCCTTACCTGATGGGGCATCGTTAACCGGTGATACGACGATGTCGATGTCAAGAGTGCTTGACAAGCTGTTTGCCGGGTCCTGATCTTCTATCAGCACGGTTAGCGTATCAGTGCCACTGAAATTTACATCAGGCGTATAGAGTAGCCCGTCAATGCGGGTGTTTATATCTGCCAGAGTGCCTGTTATTTCAAGTGTTGTGAAAGTGATCCCGGGATTTTCTGGCAGCGCTACCACACCAAAGTTTGAGGTAATTGTGAGCTTCAGGTTATTGCTTGTATCCGGGTCCTCAACTCTTAATATGTTGCTGTTTGCCGTGTTGAAAACAAGTGTTGTATCTTCAGCAATTGATTGCGTGATGTCTAATGCACTCAGCTGAGATGGATTTAACGAACCAAATGAGTTTGGTGATGCTGCTGACCAGGTGGAGTTCGGAGTTAAGTCATCTCTTTGAATCGAATCCAGAGGTCTTGTGATTAGGTCATCCTCTTTGACTCCTACATCAACAGACGTTAAACCGATAGCAGATCCAGAGTTAGCGGTTGCAGTGCCTTCATAGCTTATAAACTCAACTACATTCCCGGAAACATCAATCAGAGCGATGGAATCGTTCGGTCCGTCAAGTATGAGTGGTATCGACGAAATGATTGTTCCATAGCCATTGGCTTCATTGGGGACAATCCCCTGGAGTGGAATCGTTTTATAATTAAACCAATCGTCATAGAGCTCAAGCGACCAGCCAGCAATGTCGATATTGGCATTAGCGGCGATCTCAATGATTTCATTGCTATCGACTCCAATGTTGTCATAGTGAAACTCGTTGATCTGTACGACAGGAGTGTTGTTGCCAAGCAGTATCACCGGCGGATCATTAGTTTCTACGACTGCGATATCTATAAGAGCGAAGTTGACGCTATCTGCGTCGCCATCATCCACGCTGAAGACCAGCCTTCGATTGTTTGTTGATGGGTCATCACTGAGTATGGTGAACCTGATGCTTTTAGCCAGAGCGTTTAATGCTGTGATGTCCGCTTGCGCGTTCAGGTTAATGGTCAGCGGATTCGCGCCTGATCCACCAGACCATGTACCGATAAATACCTCTTCATACAGTACCGTATTGCCGTTTAGGTTGATTTGTCCCTGACCTAAACCTGCAGTACCAATGAAGATACGATCTTCTGCTTCAGTAAATCCTGTACTGGCTACGGTAAATGTACCGCCGTCAAAATCTGCGCTGTCGCTGTCGGTAATTGTCATCAGGTCGTCAACAACAAGACTGATATTTTCTGTATAGGTATTTGTGAACAGGGACGTGATAATTATTGGTGGTTCGTTGCTGCCGTTGAATCCTGAAGGTGCTCCGATGAATCCTTCAAATGCTCCGATGTCCGGGGTAGCATCTCGTGCTACTCCTCTTTGATCTGTCGTAATGCTTGTTGTACCGTCTGCGCTGTCGAGTGCCGGGCTACCTGCCGTTAATGCGTGCGTTTGAGTAACACCGCTGTTTTGTGCCAGTGGCAGCAGTTGCGGATCGACTCCTATCAGGTCCTGCACAGTTTCGCCTTCGTACTCTGACGCGGGTGCGTTGATAATGTTGAAACCATTACTGGTAAAGGTGCCATCTATTTGCTGATTACCGGATGCTGCACCGAAGTTATCTGCAACTATAGAATTACCGAGGGTGACCGTGGCTAGATTCTGTGCCAAGCCAGCGCCAATGTTGCCTGCTGTGTTGTTAGCAATGGTTGAAAAGTTAATTGTAACAGAGCCATCGGTCGCATTTATTCCACCGCCATTAACGATTGATTGATTCCCACTGAATGTACTGTTTACAATAGTTGCGGTGCGACTGATGTTATACAAACCACCTCCATTGTTCGCCCCGCTGTTGTCGCTTACAGTCACGCCTGTCAATGACAATGTTGAGTTATTTTCGATACCGCCACCCTCACCGTTGCCGACGGTGTTATTGCTGATCGTACTATCTGTAACCGAATTGCTTCCAAATGCGAAAGAAATACCACCACCACCGGTACCAGCAGTGTTTGAATCTACAGTAACTCGTGTGAGCGAAGCATTGCTGAAACTCCGGATACCTCCACCTTCGCCGGTTGCGATATTGTTGGAAATTACAGAATCAGTGATCTCGAGTCTGGCGTTTAAGCCATTGGAAATGCCACCTCCGACGCTTCCGGTATTTCCACTTATCGTTACGTTCTCCAGAGTAGCCCGCCCTGTGTTGTGTAACCCACCACCAGCGAATTGAGAAGAGTTGTTTTGTAAAACCACGTCAGAGGCATTTAAGACTCCTTCGTTAACGATAGCGCCACCAGCGGTGTCGGTATTGGCACCCTCGAGCGTCAGGCGACTGAGGTTAACGGTTCCGGTCTCTTCAATAAAAAATATCTGATCGTTGAGCGCTGCAGCATTAATGATCGTGTTTGTTGAACCGGAGCCAATAAATGTAATGATACTGTTGATGTTTAAACCTGTCCCACCGTAGGCACCGGTGAGGTTGTAAGTGTCGGCAGGCAGAACAATTGCATCTAACCCCGCTTGATTGTTAGCCGCTTCCACAGCTTCACGCAGTGATACGCCGCTGCCACCGGGGTTTGCAGTCAGATCATCAAAACTGCTGGTGTTGCCATCCAATTCGTCTGCTGAAGTTGTGACGGTAATGAGGTTTGCTAATGAACGGTTGTAGTCGTTCTGTAGCGCATTTGAAAATGCGACTTCTGTTTCAACCTCGCCGTGGACATGTTCAAGGGTCCAGTCACCGCCAGCGGCTGTTCCACCGGTTCGGTTATCGCTGGAAGCGATATCAATATCTGCAAGTGCCGCGATTTTGGCGCCAAGCGTTTTGCCAGCATCGGTTGCTGAAAAGTCGCAACCGTAGATTAGAAGATCTCCTGTATCAGTGAATGCATCACCCCAGCTTGCGATTAGATCTTCATGAGTTGAAAGTGTGCTCTGGTTCAGTACAGTGTTACCGATATTTACGTTTCCATCGCTACCATGAGAAACGATATGGACTGCATCTACTTCGGTCTTTCCGGCCAGTGTCCGGGATATCAGCTCAATGCCATCCTGTTCCTGGTTGATTGTAATAATCTCAAAAACAGTATCGGTCGCGTGGTTTGCCAGCAGATCGTCAACAAGGAGTTGATAATCCGGTGTGGCGGTATCGATAAATACGATTTCCAGCCGCGCTTCCGACTCGCTACCTACCGATGCAGCACCCGGGTCATTGAGTACAATGGTGTTGGAAAGATCATTTGCCGCAATCTCGTTATCAGTGAAGGTATCGTCCGCAGTTAAGCCGACCGCAGAAAATGGATCTGCGGAGAACAAGGTCCGGGCCTCTAAAGGCTCGAGTCTAATGCGCTTCCTTGCTGACTTTTTATTTGAAGAAGATTTTGGCACTATTAACCGTATCCCGGGTCTACCACTCTATACAACGCAAGCGGCAAGCTGCAGATATTCTTCATTGCCCAAACCTCAGTTCGGAGGACATCAGGGTTCCTTGAGGTATGCACTTTAGTTCAGTTATTGTGAGCTGGTTCACTGAGTCAAAATTCTGGTATGACTTTCTTTTCAGCAAACTACCAGCAGGCGCGGTCAGAATTCTGCCACTATGCAACCAAAGCTGGTGCATCAGTCGAAACAATAGAGCAGTCGAGCGGACGGTATGTTGAAGTGGCGAGCGTAGGTCGGCGTGATAAGCCTGCGTTGATAATGAGCTCTGGTTTGCATGGTATTGAAGGTTTTTTCGGATCTGCAGTGCAGCTTGCGGTATTGAAAAAATTGTCAGATGATTTTGGTGCATTGCATCGAGACCATTTGCGATTTGTCTTTGTGCATGGAATCAACCCGCACGGATTTGAGCATTTGAGGCGAGTTGATGAACGAAATGTTGATCTCAATCGAAATTTTCATAATGGTTCACAAAAATCGAAAGTAGCGGCTGGAGCCTACAGGCACCTCAATGCATTTCTGAATCCAGAATCGCCACCCGGGCGTTTAGAACTTTACCGATTAAAGGCAATTTTCTATATTTTGCGTCATGGTAGGCCAGCGCTAAAAGAAGCCATTGTCGCGGGCCAGTATCAGTACCCTAAGGGTATATTCTTCGGCGGCGATGAAACATCACCCGCCACAGAGTTTGTTATGAGTAGTTGTGATGCCTGGGTAGCGGACTCACAGTCTGTGGCGCATCTGGATTTTCATACCGGCCTTGGCGAGTACGGCAAGTACAAGATTCTGCTGGACGAGGCCCGGTCTTCGGATCAACTTCAGTGGTTCAGCAATACGTTTGGCGTAGAAAATATTGCCAGCTTGCGGAGTGAAGATGCGACGGCTTACTCTGTCAATGGCGCAATGGGTAGTTGGCTGAAAAACAGATTTTCTGATCGTAAGTTTTACTTTGCCGGGGTGGAGTTTGGCACCTACAGTGCGATGCGGGTTTTGGGCGCGATCAGAGCAGAGAATCGAGTACACTTTCACGCGTCGAAAGACAGTAAAGTATATCAAGCTGCCAAGCGTGAGTTACTTGAGTGCTTTTGCCCTGCAAGTGAGGTCTGGCGCAATCAAGTCATAGATTTGTCGCTGCGGGTTGTAGCTCAGGCAGCTGGCGCTTTAACCAATAATGATGGTTGTACATAACCATTGGCGGAGAGATCAGCTTGGAACAGAAAAGCAGCGTAGCCGGCGGACGTGAACTGGAATTATTACTTAAGACCATGTCGCCAGCACTCAATCCTGGAGAATATGTATTTTTAAGTTTCCCTGATAATCGTTATGGGGAATTGGCTGAATTAGAGCCGGTTGCGAGTTTTATGGAGCAAGAGGGAATGACTTTGGTGGTGCCGAAGAAGATGGCTGATCGGCACCAGCACTCTTATAGCGGTACTTTTAGGTGTATTACTTTACAAGTACATTCCAGTCTTGAAGCTGTCGGCTTGACAGCGACTTTCGCAACACAACTGGGTAAGTATGATATCAGCGCCAATGTCATCGCGGGTTTCTATCACGATCATATTTTTGTCGGTGCTGATGACGCAGAAAAAGCACTTGAGGCTTTACAGTTGCTTTCTTCAGGTACATAAGCAGTCGCCAAAAACTAACCTGAACAGCTCTCGCCACATCACATGATAAAGCCACCTTGATCTGACGGATATTAGCCAGCTAATTGTAGAGAGTGCATGACTGTCCCAAAGGGCGTACCCGGCGCGGTGGTCGACATGTGCGCTATATTATTTGGTGATGAGACCATGGAAACTCATGCTGAAGTGACAGGTAACTGCAATGGTAATTCACCTCTGGTTCGGGATGAAACCATGTAGTCTGCAATGCGTGCCTTTAACAAACGCAATCAACCCGTGCTGTAGCGTTGGTCATCCGCATACGCTCAAAAATTTCAGGACGCGTTTTTTATTCCGCAAATATTTGATAAAAATTCAATAGAGCAGTGGTTAGCCGATGGTAGTCAGGAGATTACCGGGCGAGCTTTAACCGAGGCCAAAGCCATGCTGCAGACTTACGAGGAGCCATGTCTTGATGTTGCTATAGATGATGTGATGATGCACTGCGTGATTACATAGCACGCCGAGAGCGCGAGATACCGGCGATTGATGCATTGAACACTGAATACTAAAAACTCACACACCGCTGTGGTTTTTTACGTCTGCAAAAAAAAGCCGGCTCAATGGCCGGCTTAAGAGTACTCACAAGTAATGCTCATTTGCGGTAGTACCCTGGTCGGGTGTTACCGTTATCGGCACTTCAGCTTATCTGCTTTGAGTGATGGTCCAGTCAAAGATGTCGACATTACCAGCACCCCAGAAGATCTCAGTACCGACCAACACGTTGGCCATGCACCAGTCATCCTGGATTTGTACCGAGTTGCTGTTGGCACCGAAGCGCTCACGAACTACGTGTGCATTTTCTCGTGCCCAGTCGATATAGTCGTTCATGTAGATCGTGCCAGTGGTTTGCGGGTTCTGAGCTACAAATGCGATATACCGAGGATCAGAGTCTTTTGTGTAAACCTTATAGTCGGCACCGCGTATATTCAGGTTCGCGACAAAATCATTAGGGCCGGCAGGCAGTCTTTCTGCACCTGCGTCCAGCCATACCATGACTTCATAAGCGTGGTTGGAACCGCCATTGCGTCTGACCATATCTGATGAACAGTTTCCTTCAGCGTCCTGCTCGTAGAAGAATGACTCCACCGCGACATTTCTCTCGCCGGAAATAATAGTGCCGTTTGGAAAGCGACTATTATTAGAAGCATCTACAGCGCGTGGCTCACCAAATTGTGGTGCATCGTAAGAGTAGTCGATACGGAAAGTCGGCATTTCGCTGATGCGGACAGGTAAACCGGTTTCTGCCGGTGGTGCACTGGTGCGAAACTCATCTTTAGTGCCGTAAATCAGTTCAGGGTACGAACGTACATAGAAATCACCAGACGGGCTCGGGTTGCCAAACAGACCAGCGACACCGGGGCCCCAGTCGTAATTCCATCCAACTACTGCACCGTTGGTATTGGTGACAATGCACTGTTCCCAGGCATAGCCGGGTGCAGCACGGAATGTACGCCATGCATTGTTATGCAGAATAAAGTCACCTACACGCGTATCAGAGAAGTCATTTGGATTGGAAGATCTGGTACATATTTCTTCCATGGACGGTGCGCTTAGAGAAGACACACGAATAACATTGTTGCCTGTGTCAGCAGCAAAGCTTCCTGCATTGGTTTCTCGTGAACCCTGACTTGTGTTGTTGACGTTACCGCTGTCAGGGCTGCCGTTGCTGGCATCATCAGTCTGACCGCCGTCGGAGCTGCTGCTGCCGGCATCATCGCTGTTCTGGCCGCCATCAGAGGTGCTGCTACCTGCGTCGTCGCTCACAGATTGTCCGCCATCAGAGGTGCTGCTACCTGCGTCATCGCTTACAGATTGTCCGCCATCAGAAGTACTGCTACCTGCATCGTCGCTGATGGACTGACCGCCATCCGAAGTACTGCTACCTGCGTCGTCGCTGATGGACTGACCGCCATCCGAAGTGCTGCTGCCAGCATCGTCATTGATTACAGTCGTTGTTTCGCCCTTACCATCGCCTTTGCCATCACCCTTGCCGTCGCCTTTGCCATTGTCTGCTATTACAACGCCATCGGCGTCGTTGCCGGTATCGTCGTATTTGTCTTCGTCGTTGTTGGCGGTTGTTGTGGATTCCGCACCGTCACTAATCACACCGGACCCTGCTGCCTCGGTTGAGACAACCAGGTCATCGCCGCCACTGCTTATAACAGTAGTCAGTGACTCACTATCACATGCAGTCATGGAAACAAGGATTGCACTTGCGAGTAACGTCTTCTTCATTTCATCGTCCTGTATATATCTAACCGTCGTCAGGTAGCTCGACCATACTTCGGTGGCTGGTTGATCAGCGTGAGCTAAGCGGTCGGATTATACGGAAAGGCCTTTGTGAGCGCTGCATGCTACGTATCAACTGTGAAACAGATACGCGGTAAGATTTAAAATAGATTCAGTATTGTGAGCCACTTCTCACTAATATGGACGGACTCTTCGGTCCGTCTCTGGATTTATGCAGTCAGTGGTCACTGGCGGGTTTTGAATAGGCGCGGCTTGACACGCTCACGCAAGAATCTGTTTTCAGGCAGCGTCTGCCCTGGAGCTACTCTGCCGGGCCTCATCCGGATTATAAGCGAGGCTTGAAGCCAGCCATTTTTCAGCAACAGCAATTTGTAGATCACGACGTGCTGCATAGTCAGTGATTTGATCCTGGCCAATTTTGCCAACGCCGAAGTAGCGGCTTTCGGGATGCGAAAAATACCAACCGCTGACCGAGGAGGCAGGCCACATAGCAAGCGATTCTGTAAGAGAAATGCCTGTGTGTTTCTCCACATCCAATAACTCCCATAGTATGGGTTTTTGTGTGTGATCCGGGCAGGCGGGGTAGCCGCTCGCCGGTCTGATACCACGGTATTTTTCTGCAATCACTTCATCCTGAGAGAGTGATTCATCTGCAGCATAGCCCCATAAATTAATCCGGACTTCACGATGCAGATACTCGGCAAACGCCTCTGCAAAGCGATCTCCGATGGCCTTAGCCATAATGCTCGAATAGGTGTCATTAGCTGCGTCGTACTCTTTTACCAGCTGATCAAGTGCGGTACCAGTGGTGACCGCAAAGCAGCCGATAAAATCATCTATACCGCCGGTTGTGGGAGCGACGAAGTCTGCCAGTGCCATATTGGCTTTGCCTTCAGGTACCGGTGTCTGCTGACGCAAACCGGGCAGGGTGGCTATTACAGATTCAGGTGACTCGGCGCTGTAGATTTCTATGTCGTCGGCGTTGACAGAATTTGCTGGAAAAATACCCACGACCCCGCTGGGATTAAGCTCTGCACGATCAATAAACACCTGAATCATTGTTTGCGCATCGTTAAACAGTTCGGTTGCCTGCTCCCCGAGTTTTTTGTCACTGAGGATGCGTGGGTACTTGCCTTTCAACTGCCACGTATGGAAAAACGGCGTCCAGTCTACGTATGGCAACAGGGTTTCAAAAGAGACATCTTTAATGGCTTTTACACCGGTCATAGAAGGTCTGGCTGGCGGATTTTTCTGCCAGTCGGTTTTGAACGAGTTAGCGCGAGCTTTCTCTATGTTCAGCAGTTGACGCTGCTCGTTTTGATGCTTGAAACGCTCTCTGACTTTCTGATAGTCCTCGGTGAGTTCTGTAAAAAAGCCTGATTTGTGTTCTTTGCTGATCAGCTTGCTGGCCACGCTGACACTGCGCGATGCGTCAGTCACATAAACAACCGGATGATCGTAGTGCGGAGCTATCTTGACTGCGGTGTGCATTTTCGAGGTGGTTGCACCACCAATCATCACCGGGATATCCAGCTTACGGCGTTGCATTTCTTTGGCGAAGTTAGACATCTCTTCGAGTGACGGGGTGATTAAGCCGGATAATCCGATGATATCGACTTGTTCTTTTATTGCTGTTTCAATGATTTTATCTGCTGCGACCATAACACCCAGATCAATCACCTCATAACCGTTGCATTGCAGTACCACACCAACAATGTTTTTACCGATGTCATGAACATCACCTTTGACGGTCGCCATCAGGATTTTTCCATTGCCTGATGCTGCATTGCCGGCTTTTTCTTCATCCATAAACGGCAGCAGGTAGGCAACCGCTTTTTTCATGACCCTTGCAGATTTAACCACCTGTGGCAGGAACATTTTGCCTTCACCAAACAGATCGCCGACAACATTCATGCCGTCCATCAGTGGGCCTTCTATCACATGCAATGGTCGATCAAACTGCTGTCGCGCTTCTTCTGTGTCTTCTTCTATGTAGTCTGCAATACCTTTAACCAGCGCATGTGACATTCGCTCTGCAACTGGTAATTCGCGCCATACAAGGTTCTGTACTTCTGCCCTGGCTTTATCACCGCGATAGTTTTCTGCGATCTCCAGAAGTCTTTCTGTGGCATCGTCGTGTTTGTTTAATACGACATCTTCAACACACTGCTTCAGGTCAGCGGGAATATCTTCGTAGATAGCTAATTGTCCTGCATTGACAATACCCATTTTCATACCGGCTTTAATCGCGTGGTATAAAAACACCGAATGTATTGCCTCGCGTACGATGTTGTTGCCGCGGAAAGAGAAAGATACGTTGGATACGCCACCGCTTACCATCGCATGGGGCAAGGTGTTGTTTATCTGTCGTGTTGCCTCAATAAATGCAATGCCATAGTCGTTGTGTTCTTCAATGCCGGTTGCAATGGCGAAGATATTCGGATCAAAAATAATATCCTGTGGTAGAAAATTTACCTGTTGCACCAGTATGTTGTAAGCGCGTGTGCAAATGCCGACTTTACTTTCAACCGTGTCTGCCTGGCCGTTTTCGTCAAACGCCATTACCACAACAGCGGCACCGTACTTCTGGCATAGCTTCGCATGACGTATAAATTCTTCTTCACCTTCTTTAAGGCTGATTGAATTGACCACGCATTTACCTTGCGCGCACTGTAAGCCGGCTTCAATGACTTCCCACTTAGAGCTGTCAATCATCAGTGGTACTTTGGCTATATCCGGTTCACCGGCTATCAGTTTGACGAACTGTTCCATCGCCGCTTTGGAGTCAAGCAGGCCCTCATCCATATTAATATCGACAATCTGCGCGCCGTTCTCTACCTGCTGACGTGCGACATCGAGTGCTTTTTCATAGTCACCCTCAACAATCAGGCGTTTAAAAGCAGCTGAGCCTGTTACGTTCGTACGTTCGCCAACGTTCACAAACAAACTGTCACTGTCTATGTTGCAGGGTTCAAGGCCGGAAAGCCGACATGCCACGTTAAGCTCCGGCACGCTACGAGGTGCAATGTTTTCAACCGCCATGGCTATCGCTTTGATATGTTCAGGCGTTGTACCACAGCAGCCTCCAACAATATTAAGTAATCCGGATTCAGCCCACTCTGTTACGTGTGCAACCATCTGTTCGGGTGTTTCATCATACTCACCGAACGCATTGGGTAGTCCGGCATTGGGGTGCGCAGAGACCCGGGTATTGGCTACCCGCGAAAGTTCAGCAACGTACTGGCGCAGCTCACTGGCACCGAGGGCGCAATTTAAACCCACACAGACAGGCTGCGCGTGTTGTACTGAATTCCAGAACGCTTCAGTGGTTTGTCCACTGAGTGTTCTGCCTGATGCATCGGTGATCGTGCCTGAGATCATAATCGGTGTATCAACACCGGTATCTTCGATCAGTTGCCTGACTGCAAAGATTGCCGCTTTGGCGTTCAACGTATCAAAGATGGTTTCAATCATCAGAATATCGGCACCACCCTCGAGCAGCGCGACGGACGATTCGCGATAGTTCTCAACCAGTTCGTCAAACGTGACATTGCGATAGCCGGGGTCGTTTACATCCGGTGATATTGACGCGGTGCGGTTGGTTGGGCCGAGTACACCGGCGACCAGGCGTGGCTTGTCACCACTTGAGTATTTATCTGCTGCTACTCGCGCTAGTCTGGCGGATTCCCGATTAATTCTTTGCACCTGATCGCCCATGCCGTAGTCAGCCATGGCAATCCGTGTTGAATTAAAAGTGTTGGTCTCGATTACATCCGCGCCGGCGGCAAGATAGTCCTCGTGGATTTGCGAGATTAGATCGGGGCGCGTTAATGACAAAAGGTCATTGTTGCCACGCTGTTCTGAGGCATGGCCAGCGAATTCCTCGCCTCGATAATCCGCTTCCTCCAGCTTGTGCTTCTGGATCATAGTGCCCATGGCACCGTCTAGAATCAGAATTTTGCTATTTAACAGGCTGATAATACTGGATTTATTCATGAGTCGCCGGTAGAGGGTGGATATCTGTACCGCTAAATATAGCAAGAAATATACATATAAACATATGTTTATATATAAAATGTGAATGACCGAAAGAATGATCACCACCTGGTGACCAAAAATCTACTGTCGACCCAGTCACGACGCGTTATCCTCGCCAGCAAATATCAATCGGGAGTGCCAGGTGAACAGGGGACTGAAAACGTGAAGGTAGTGGTGATTGGCGGCAGCGGTGGTATCGGTTCCGCGGTGCTGAAACGACTGCGCGATTCATTTCCGCAGGCATCGTTGTCTGCGACCTGGTGTCGCACAAGGCCTGTCGATGAGTCGCTCGCCAGTTGGTCGCAAGTGGATGTACTTAGTGAACAGAGCATTGCTGACTTTGCTGCAGGCATCGATTCTGTCGACTGGCTGATCAACGCGACCGGTATGTTGCATGCTGACCAGCGGATGCCGGAAAAAACTCTACAGCAGGTGGACGGCGAATTTTTTCTACACAATCTGCAGATCAATGCATTGTCGACGCTATTAATCGCCAAACACTTCAGCCGAGCTTTAAAAAACGCAAAGGCTGATGAGGTGACTCCACAATTTGCGACGGTGTCAGCCAGGGTAGGGAGTATTGAAGACAACCGGCTGGGTGGCTGGTATAGCTATCGCTGCTCTAAAGCTGCTCTGAACATGGCGATAAAAAATATCAGTATTGAGTGGCAGAGAACCCTGCCTGCGGTTTGCGTGACTGCGTTGCATCCGGGCACCACCGATACTTCGTTATCAGAACCGTTTCAGCGTAACGTGCCAGAGGGTAAGCTGTTTACACCCGAAAAAGTCGCTGATGACTTTATTCGACTTTTAACTGATTTAACGGCAAAAGACACGGGTGGATTCTTGGCTTACGACGGCGAGCGTCTACCCTGGTAGTGAAACAGAAAAACAAAAAAAAATCTGTCAGCAAGTCTGACCTGCCGCAGAAGGTATGCGTGGTCTGTCAGCGGCCGTTTAGCTGGCGAAAAAAATGGCAGCATTGTTGGGATGAAGTACGATATTGCTCAAAGCGGTGCTCGGGTATGAAGCCCGGGTCGATAAAAAATGTCTAGATATCTGCGTTGCGAGTTAGCGGCTACGGATTCAAACAAGAAAAGGGGAAATGTATGAGCGGACACGAAAAAATAGATTATGTCGAACTGCCAGCGAATGACCTTAGGGCAAACAAGGCGTTTTTTAACAAAGCGTTTGGTTGGCAGTTTGAAGATTTTGGTGAAGAGTACACGGCTTTCGCCAATCAGGGACTCGATGGTGGATTCTATAAAGCCGATCTAAAATCTGTAGCCGCTAACGGCAGTGCACTGGTGGTATTTTTAAGTGAAAATCTTGAAGCGACACAGCAGAAGATCATAGATTCAGGTGGCACGATAGTGCAGCAGATTTTTTCATTTCCGGGTGGCCGCCGATTTCATTTTACCGACCCGTGCGGTAATGAATACGCGGTCTGGTCAAAAGAAGCGTAGCGCCTGTTCATAACGTCAAGCTGTTGGTCTGTTCAGTTTAGCCAGCCGATTAACCAGGCCAACAGGCCAGGCAAACAAATCAGGCCAGCTCAAAATGTTTGCCATTGTGCGTGTGATCGCTGCCACCGGCCAGATATAGATAGGCAGGTACTTTTTCGTCGGCTAGCGGAATGGTAGCGGGATCTTCCCCCGGATAGGCGGAGCTTCTTAAGTTTGTTCGCATCGGGCCGGGATAAATCGCATTGCAGTTTATACGCGTTGTAGCAGGATTGGCTTCACTCGTGGCAAGCTCATCTGCAAATATATGCATTGCAGTGGCGATTGAAGCTTTGCTTATGCCATAAGCCCCCCAGTAAGCGGATTGTTTGTTGTCGGTAGTGAATATGATGTTTCCATTGCCACTGTTACGCATCACTGGTAACAGTGCTTTGGTCAGTAAAACAGGGGCGTGCAGGTTGACGGTAAAAGTTTCCTGCCACGATTTAGCATCGATATGATCAATCGGGCTGATTTGCCCGAGCGTTGCAGCGCAATGAACAATGCAGTGCAGTCCTTTAAACGTGTCTTCTATTGTTTTACCAAGTTCCGCGTAGTCATCGGTGTTGGCGCCTCGCATATCCAGCGGATACAACCCCGGTTGCCTGCCGGTTTGCGCTTCAATTTCATCGTGTAGCTGATTGAGTTTTTGTTGATGATGATCGAGGAGTATCAACTCTGCACCAATGCTTGCTGCGGCCTTCGCGACAGCATTGCCAAGGCCACCGGCAGCACCGGTAATAAGCATGACTTTACCGTCTAGAGCATTGGGTTCCGGTTGGTAACTGTTGATAAGTTCTGGCACGGCGTCGCCCTGGTTGACTTGCTTTTTTAACGGAGAGAGTTTTAGAAGTTTGTGCAGTAGAAATCTTTGTCAGTGGGATTTCTGCCACACAGACACTTCTATTATGGTGTCTTTATTTTAGCAAAGCGCTCAAGTGCTTCCACCCTTGTGGCCTTGAGATCGACAATAGGATGTGGGTAGGTTTTGCCCAACTCGATGCCGGCTTCAGTTAGCTCGGCTTCACTGGCGGCCCACGGGCTATGGATATGCTTTTCATGCAGCCGTGCTAACTCTGGTACCCACTTACGCACATATTCACCTTTCTTGTCGAATCGCTCGCCTTGTCTGACAGGATTAAAAACCCGAAAGTACGGGGCTGCATCAGCACCACTGCCGGCTACCCACTGCCAGCCCATGGTGTTGCTGGCCAGATCAGCATCGACCAATGTATCCCAGAACCACTGTGCGCCCTCCAGCCAGTGGTAGCCGATATTTTTGATCAGCAGTGAGCCAACCACCATCCGGACACGGTTGTGCATCCAGCCGGTCTGCCAGAGTTGTCGCATGCCTGCGTCGACTATCGGTATCCCGGTGTTACCGCGCTGCCACCGTTTGAGCGTATCGGCGTCGATTTTTTTCCATGGGAATTTCGTAAAGCGTTTATCCAATGGCTGGTTTGTGGTGTCTGAAAAATGGTAGAGCAAATGATAGGCAAATTCGCGCCAGCCAATTTCTTTTAGAAATGTCTCGACGTTATCGTCGGCTTTTAATGTTTTATCTTTTAATTTTCGGGCTACAGCGGCATTGATCAGTCGTGGAGTCGTTTCACCAAATGCAAGGTGCGGCGATAATTTTGATGTGCCGGATTGTGCTGGCAGGTCGCGCGCTGTGTCGTATTCGCTAATCACACCTTTTAACAATTTCTGCAGATTCTTCTCTGCACCTTTTTCGCCCGGTTGCCAGTGGTCTGGAAATTGATCATCCCACGGCAGAGTGGGTAACAACTGCAGGTCTTGCAGTTTTTTTTGATCAGGCAGTTTTTTGCTATATGCCGGAATTGATTTTACTGACGGGGTAATCGCGATGCTTTCGTGTTTAAGAGAAGCTCGCCAGTAGGCGGTGAACACTTTATAGGGTAATTGCCCTTCTGCTTTGGTGCCGGTTCTGGTCACCTGCCACGGTTCATGGCAGAGGTTGCCCGGCGCCGAAAATACCTCAAGGCCCTGTTCAGATAATTGTTTTTTAAGTTTTTTGTCTAGCTCTATTGCTGCGGGTTCGTAGCGCCGGTTCCAACTGATGGCGTCTGCACCTGTGTGTTCGATGATGTGTTTTAACGTGGTTTCAGTTGACCCGTTAAATAAGTACAGCTGGTTGCCAGTTGACTTCAGAGCATCAGACAGTGCCTGCAGTGAATGATGCAGCCACCAGCAGCTGGCAGCCCCGGGTTGCCAGTCACCAGCGCTTTTTGTGTCATGAATATAGACGCAGATAACCGGTGCATTGCGCTGTACCGCCCAGTGCAGCGCCGGGTTGTCTTTTAGCCGCAGATCACGTCTGAGCCAGTAAATTGTCGGTTGAGTTTTGCCTGGCATTGTCTTTTCTGCTGCGGTTTTTAGCGGATACTACGGCAATTTTTGTAACCAGGCGAGAGCAGAACTTTAGGCATGAATAGGCGCTTTATTGTGATGAGAGTCACAAGTCCGGTAGCTGCTGGGCTTCAGCTGGGCGGGCGGATTGGTTCGATGTTGTGTGGGGAACAGGTTTTGCTCACTTCCCTGGTCGATTTTAACTCTGGAAAAAATCTAATGCGGCAACTTCTCCTAGCGGTGCTTCTGGCTTTACCTCTTTTGGCTCCGGCGCTTGCCATTGCTGACGATCCAATTCACGGAGCGATGCAGGTTTTTGTTGTCGAGCTCAAAGACGAGCGCGAAACACTGACAGAAGCAAAAGAAGTTGAACCGAACCAGCTGGTCGAATACCACCTGACTTACACCAATAAAAGCGAATCAAACATCAACGGGCTGACCGTGGTCGGGCCGGTACCTGACGGCACCACTTATGTATCCAATACAGCTAATGCAGATGTTAATGCGGCGCTGCTTGTCAGTATTGACGGTGGAAAAACCTACGAGACTGAGCCGGTTATTCGCCTTGAAACCAAAGAGTCGGGTGAAGTGGTTGAGAAGGTTATCCCGGCTGAACAGTACACCCATTTGAAATGGCAGGCACAGAACGCGATTAGTGCCGATGGTGGTACACAGTTTTACACCTACCGGGTGCGCGTTAAGTAACTCGCTGCAAAGTGACTTTTTCAAATTTACGAAGCGCAGGTACTAAGAACAGCTGCTGCCTCACCCGCTGGTGAAAAAAATTTTAAAGTGATGAATTTACAATGAACGTAAAACCCCTCAAGCGCAGATCCATCTTGCGCGTTTTGCCCGTTGCTGCTGCATTAATTGCCGCAGGTGCTGGATTTTCTGTATATGGTGCAACCATTGCCGGCACTGAAATCAAAAACCTGGCTACTGTAAGCTACGAAGATGCTGCCGGTAATTCCTTTACCGCTCAGTCAAACGAAGCGGTTGTGACTGTTGCACAGGTCTACTCTGCCAGTATTAATTCTACTGATACCAGCCTGACCGCTTCACCGGGCCAGCCTGTTGATATCTCCTATACCTTAGAGAACACCGGTAACGGACAAGACACTTTTGTGCTCTCTGCAGCCGATGGCATTGTGGGCGGTGACGACATCGACGCTGACAATATCACCATCTACGAAGATTTGAACAACAACGGTCAGGCGGATGCCGGTGAGCCGGTAGTCACCGATGTGACACTGGCTGCCGGAGAAATTAAGAGTCTTGTGGTCAGGGCTGAAGTGCCAAGCAGTGCACTTGATGGTGATGGACTGGGTGCTACTTTGACTGTTGAAGCTGAAGAAGGCACGGGTGCCGCAGTCGCTGAAAGTGTGACAGACCTGACAGATGGTAAAGGGCCTGACACGCTTGACAGCACAGTTGAGTCACTGATTACAGTCACGGGTGATGCTGTGGTTGTGGCAACCAAAGACTCGGTGTACAACCCGGGTGCTGCGGAGATTAACTACACCATTACCATCCGAAACAACGGTAACGCTGATGCAAGTGATGTACTGCTTCAGGATGCCATCCCTGTCAATACAACTTACGTGTCAGGCAGTGCAACTGCCAGTGGATTAATCACCAGTAACGGTGATACGTTGCCAGTTACCGTGTTGCTTGACGAAACAGTCGATGGTATCGACTACAACAATGACGGTGACTTACAGGATACAGCAGTAGAGGGTTTATCGGCGACAGACGCAACATTACCCGCCAACGCCACAGTGACTGTTTCATACACAGTTACTTATGACCCGACGGCAGTCGCAGGTGGTACTGTTATCTCAAACATCGCGTTTGTTACTGCAGATGTAGACAGCGACGGCACTCCAGACACACCGGTATCAACCAATCAAGTTAACGATACCGTTGCAGATGTTTTATTGGTTTCTATTGAAGACACAGCAGAGGCCACGGGTGGTGACAATATAAACGACGGGCAGGATGATGATGCTGCCAATGATATCCAGTCTGTTAATCAGATATCTGCCGGTGAGGCCGTGGTGTTTAAGAATATCGTGACCAACAACGGTAATACAGATGATGTTCTGGAGCTGTCAGTTAACAATATCAATTTCCCTGCAGGCACCGTCTTTACCTTCTGGAATGAAGACATCACCGTTCAGTTGAGTGACTCTAACGGTATATTCGGTGTTGATGCGGGCCTGGTACCAGCGGGCGCTTCTGAAGTGATCACAGTAGTGGCGCAGTTGCCTGCTTCTGTGAATGGTCCCGGTGACTACGATGCGGTAGTGACAGTGGCATCAGCTAATGATCCGTCAATTACTGATACAGTGACCGAAAGGCTCGCGGCAATTACTGCCTCTACCATCGATATTCACAATGCAGCTGGTGGCGCGCTGGGTTCAGATGAGAATCCTGTCGGTGCCCCTGATTACGCTGCGGTATTTACCAATTCAGCCGACGTAAACAGCACTGTAAACATCCCGCTGTTTATCGATAACGATGGGGGAGCTGGCAGCTCTTTTCAGCTCTCAACGGGTGGTGTGTACGATGCCGTGACTGACACAGTCAGCAGCTTACCGGCCGGTTGGGATGTAGAGTTCTTTTTATCTGATGGCGCAGGTCAGCCGACCGGTTCACCGATTACAGCAACTCCGGTAATTCCCGGTCAAAGTACAGACTTTGAGATAATCGCTGTAGTCACTATTCCGAATCAGATGCAAGCGGTTGGTGACTACGCTGTAGATAACGATGCCGATGGTACGATTGAAACGCTTGATGGCAATGGTGACGGTGACGGCGACTATCCGTTGTTCTTTCAAATCACGTCTAACAACACGGGCGCCACTGACGTGACAATTGAAGCGATCGATGTCAATCCGGTTGTTGCTGCCTCATTAACGCCGAACGGGGCAGCACAGGTTGATCCGGGTGGTACCGAGGTTTATCAAAATACTCTGGCCAACAATGGTAATGACGCGGCCACCTATGAAGTAGATGCATCCAATAGTCAGCCTGGCTGGACAAGCACTCTGTCAGTTGATACCAATGGAGACGGTATTGCCGATACCGAGCTTGCTAACCTGACCGCTGGCACTATCCAGGTTCAGCAGTCGGGTGATTCAATTGCAACGATAGAAGTGACTATTGCAGCGTCCGGTAACCCGGAGTTCACGCTTGACGCCGGTGAAGTGCTACCAATTGATGCCACCGTGTTTGCGCCTGCGAATGCCCCGGATAGTCAGGTTGATGTGTTGACGGTAAACGCCACTAATGTCGACACAGATGACGTGGTTACTGCGCAAAACCAGACTCAGGTAGTGACTGGTCAGGTTAATATCGTCAAGACGGTAGCCATCGATACTGACTGTGATGGTGCGCCGGAAACCGCTTTCGCCGCAAATCCGGGTACTGTTGAGCCAGGTCAGTGTCTGGTATGGCAAATTGTTGCACAGAACCAGGGGGCAGCTAATGCATTCAATGTACAAGTGCGTGATGCAACACCGGCCTTCACAACCTATGTGCCGGATAGCCTTGCTTACTGCCAGACGCAAAACTGCGTGCCGGCTTCTGTCACTGATGCCGCAGCGGATGATGCCGGTGAAGAAACCGCCGGTGACGTAATCTTCTACATTGGTGCAGGTGCAACACCTGCGTCAGGCCTTGGCGGTGAGCTGATTGCTGGCGACTTTGCCACGGTTCAGTTCTCTGTTCAGGTGGACTAACGACAGACATCAAGGTGGGGCATCGCAATGGTGCCCCGGATTGTTACCGATGACTACGCGTTCCTCTCTGCATGGGATTTCTGAAGAAACTTCTAACCAGAACTCAGCTCGTTTTTGTGCTGAGTTTTTGTGTATGCGTAACCTCTCTGGCGTTGACACCACCGGGTACGATTATTCTGAATCGTGCCTCTGTTTTCTATGAAATTCTCAGTAAAGACGAACCCCAGGAATCGATCAGTAACGCCACCAGTGTCACGGTTGGCAGCACCTACGCGTTTTCAGTTGAGAATAGTCATTCGTTAAATGTTGCCGCGGGTGTGGTAGCGCGGTTTCCCCATCGTATTATCAATCACGGCAATACAGAAGACAGCTACCAGTTTATATTTGACTCTGATCTGCCGCCATTTTCAGACGGCGTGTTTGATACACCTATTGTTTTTCATGATGTCAATAGCAACGGAAGTCTTGAGTCGACAGAGCCGGTTATTGTACAAACAGAACGGCTGCAGGCGGGGCAGAGTGTTGATGTCATTGTGACTGCTCGTGTCTCGAGTACGCTCACAGATGGTGAGCAAAAAGATTTTCCGTTTACGGTCGCCTCTGAGTTGTCTGATCAGACTCGTGACGTTATCGATTCGGTGATTGTTGGCAGTCCCGGTAAGCTTGAGATCGTACTCCACACTGACCAGTCATGCAGTGTGGCATTGTTCCCCGGAGATACGATATCGCACAGTATCGAGGTGACTAACGCAGGCTTTGGCCCACTGACGGGCAGCAGCTATGTGATAGATGACAGCACAAAGCAGGGTTTGATCGTAGAATTGCCGATCACTGAAAACGCTGTATTTGCAGGCTTTGATAATCTAGCTGACAGTACGATTGACGGAATACAGGTAGTACAGCTTGCCGGCTTCGCCACTAACCAGTGGATTAACTCAGCGGATATCGATTCTGCCGAAGCAGTGATTGCTGCGGGATATTTCTTTAACCCGGCTCCATTGATAGAAGATAATATTGCGGCTTTTGGTGTGCAACTGAGCGTGATCGATGCACTTCAGGCCAACAGTTCGGTATTGACGACCGCGTTTTATGATGCCGATGCTGATGGCATCGCAGATGAGGTCAGCAACTCAACCTGTAATACGTTCACTTTTTTTTCTGCAGCGCAGCAGGGAGAGTTGCGGTTTATACAATCAGCACCGGATCTTTTAAGCAGCGGTCTGGCACCGGATTTTTTTACCGATACTGATTTCGTTGATTCTGAGCGATTTCAACTCAATCGAGATAACTCTGATCTCTATCATGCACCGCGTGATGGTGTGTATCTGGAACTTGAAGTTTATGATACTGATTTTTCTGGTGTACAGGTGGATAGCGCCGGTAATCGCTATGTAATCAGCCAGGTAGAATCTGTAGTAACCGGTGATACGCTGCAACTGGTGCTACTGCAGACATCACATCCATCGGTGTATAGAAGTATTGCGCCGATTGAGCTGTCTGGCGTTCGAAGAGCAGAGGGTGGCACTTGCCCGGCACTTGATGCGCCTATACTGATCACCCCGTCGATTGATCAGCCGAACCCATCTTGCGTGTTGCAAAGCGCTGAAAACGATGAGCTACGGGCAACATTCCAAAGCAGCAACACTGATCTGGCGGTGGAATCCGTTGCTTTTGTCAGTCGGCAGAGTGTTGTATTTAATTCTGCCACACTGCAGCCAGTGGCTGGTGCGATCGTACAGATAGTTCGTGCAGATAATGGAGAAATTGCCACTGATGAGGTAACAGGTGTTGACTTCAGTTTTAGCACAGACAGTAACGGGCGCTATGTGCTACCCAGGCTTGAAGAACAAACTGCGTACTATATTAACGTTGTGCCACCAGCTGGACTGCAGTTTCCATCTGAGGTTGCACCTTTCAGGCTGACTGACTTCAGCGTGCATGGTTTGTCTTATGGTCGCAATGGATTTGATAACGCTGATGATTCTGGTGTGTTCTTCGGTGCCAGTATCAATCTGCAGGAATCAATAGATATACCGCTCGATCCGGTAAAAAGTATGCCGCTGTTGTCGCTTGAAAAAGCAGCGATTCAATCGTCGGTAGATGTCGGGCAGTCCGCGTGGTATTCAGTCACAGTACGAAACCCATCGGAAACACTAAACAACCTGACGGTCACCGATACACTGCCATTTGGCTTCAGGTTTGTATCCGGCAGCGTATTGATTGGTGGTGAGGCAGGGACCGATCCTGAGCTTACTGATGCAGGTCTGGTGTTTACCCTGGGTGAGCTGCCTGCCAGGCAATCTATAGAGCTCACTTATGCGGCAAGGCCCACAGCAGCTGCTATCGATGGTGACGGTGTTAATACCGTCTTTGCCACGGCATTAACCGCAGGGAGAAGAACCGTTGAATCTTTACCGGCAACCGCCAAAGTCACTATAGAGCGTACTGGTGTTTTCTCTGATCGTGCAGCACTGTTTGGAAAAATATATGTCGATCAGAATTGCGATGGCATACACAGCAACAAAGAGTGGCCGATTGGCGGTGTGCGGCTCTATCTGCAGGATGGCAGCTATGCAATCACTGATGCGGACGGCTTGTATAGTATGTACGGCCTTGAGCCTGGTCGCTATGTCGTACAGGTTGATACCCACACACTACCGGAGGGACTTGATTTAAAGCTGTTGGCGGTAGAGCAACTGGCAGATGCTGACAGCCGCATTGTGGATCTGTCTAATGGTGATTTTCATCGTGCAGATTTTGCCGCTGGTTGTCCGGCGGCAAACGTTGAGCAGATATTTGCTGAAATCAAGCGCCGAAACCAAACAATCGATGCTAGCTGGTATCTGCAACATGCCGAAAGATCGAGCCTGCAGCAACTGCAATCACGTGAGTTTAATAACAACAGTCGTCGCAATGCTGTATCTGCTGATGGCGATTTGTCTTCCGGTTTGTTTAATGCTCCCGATGGTTTTGATGCTGGCAGTGTCGGTGAGTTTCCTGATTTAACCGATGCCGAGGTTGGGCCCGTTAAACAAACAACGGAACAGTCCGTATCAGACGGGAGTGTAGAACAACAGCGGGTATTGGATGCGAAGCAGATCGTTGCCACAATAACTGAGCAGCAGGCAAAAGACGGCACCTGGTTATGGCCGCGTAACAACATGAGTCTTAACGGCAGATTCATGGCTGTTATCCGATCCGGAATAGATCCGACCCTGTATGTCAATGATAAGCCGGTACCTGCGACTCAGATCGGTGAGCGTATGGTCAATCGCCGTGAGAAGGCTCAGGTGGTTGTCTGGTATGGTGTGGAGCTTCGCAGTGGCGAGAATACTGTTGAAATCAAAGGCAAGGGACCGTTTGGCAATGAAAGAATACTCGCCACCGGTGTATTTAAACGTCCGTCTGCTGGTACGCAGATAAAGATCGAACCACAGTCGCAGACCCTACCTGCAGATAGTGGCCGCTCTACGCTGCCTGTATCAATTACTATTCTTGACGATAACGGTTATCCCGCACTCGGCGTTTACTACATCACGCTTGAGAGTTCAGAAGGGAGCTGGCTCGAATCGGATATTCAGGATAAAGAACCCGGCCGGCAGATCAGAATCGAAAATGGCACGCGCACTGTCTATTATCGTTCATCGGCTGCAACCGGTGAAGTTAATCTGCGCGCCAGTACTGGGTCGTTCTCTGATCAAACAGTGATTAATCAAACCGCTGAAAGCAGACCGTTGCTGGTTGCAGGTTTTGTTGAGGCAGGCGGTTACTTTGCCACAGAGGAACTCGGTAACTTTAATGCGTCGACTGATCTCGGACAACTGGATGAAGCAGGGCGGTTTGAAACCAAAGCTGCATTGTTTGTTAAAGGTACTGTTAAAGAAAAGTATAACCTGACACTCTCCTACGATTCAGACGCGGATAGCGATCGTGAATTACTAAGGGATATTAATCCAACCCTGTACTACCCGGTACACGGAGATGCATCTATCAGAGGTTTTGAGGCGCAGAGTCGCAGCAAGCTTTATGTGCGGGTCGAACGCGGGAAAAGCAGCGTTGTGTGGGGTGACTATATCACTGATGCCAGTTCGGATCGGCGCGATCTGGCGCGCTTAAACCGCACGCTGACCGGCTTAAATGCGGTGTTTGATGACGTTAACAACCGCCTGCGGGTTTTTGCCGCACAGGAGGAAAATCGCAATATCATTGAAGAGATTCGCGGTAACGGTAGTGCGTTACTGTACCGTTTGCAGCAGTTCCCGATAGTTGCCAACAGTGAATCCGTTGAGCTGATCACCCGCAGCCGCGACAACCCTGATCTGATCCTGAGTACGCAAAGACTCAGTCGCTTTGGTGATTACAGTGTTGATGATGAAACCGGCTTTCTTTCATTTGCAGCCACAGTGCCGACACTTGATGCCGAACAAAATCCGATGTTTATCAGAGTCGGTTACGATATCGAGCATGGCGGTGATGACTATCTGGTTGCAGGCGCAAGATTTGATCGAGCCTTCGGTGACAATCTCACCATTGGTGCAAGTATTACCAGTGATAAAAATGACAACGATGGCAGGAATCTGGTCGGGCTGTATGCCGATTATAAACTCGGTGCTCAAACACGTTTGTCTGTCAGTTTGGCGCGCTCTGATTCAGAGTTATCGGGTGTGGGATCAGCGCATAGTTTATCGGTGGAGCATCAATGGTCACAGAGCGGACAGTCTTCAACTTCACTGACACATCAATGGGCTGATAACAACTTCAGCAATACCAGTGCGTCTGTGTCTGCCGGTCGTACAGAAACCCGTCTGACACACACGCAACAAGTAAGCGAACGTGCAAAATTGCTGCTTGAGGCGAATCAGAGTCGGGCAGCGACTATCGATGAACAAAGAACCACACTCGGTGCATCAGTCGAGACAAAAATTCAGGACTGGAAAGCCAAAGCCGGCTTGCGGCAGATCAGACAACAGTTCGGTAACGAGAACGATACGTTTATCACATCGGTGCTGGGCGCCAGTCGTCAGTACAGTCTGCTGGGTAAGAGTGGTCAGCTGGATATGGAATACGAGCAGGATCTCGGCACAACAGATCGACGCCGGATCGCCGCCGGAGCAAAGCTTGCGCTGCACAAAGACGTTAATGGCTACAGCCGCTATGAAATGACCAACAGTCTGCTGGGTGTTACTGCACTCTCCGGTGATCTGGTGACTGAGTCATTCACACTGGGTGTTGAATCAAAAGCACTGCAATCAACACGTTTGTATTCAGAGTATCGAATGCATGGCGCATTTGAATCAACTGATTTTGAAACCGCTAGTGGTGTCAGAGGTGACTACGAGATACAAGACGGCTTGCGTATTAGTCCGCATTTTGAATACATCGAAAGGCTTGGCAGTATCGATGGTGATTCAGTCTCGGCATCTGTCGGCCTCACTGATACTCGCAACCGCAACAGTCGTCGTCTGATCAGACTGGAAACCAGGCAGTCGCGTGACACCGACCACTACGGGCTGCGGGCCAGCATTACCTCGCGGCTGAATACTGACTGGACCGGTTTGTTATCTGACAATCTGACCTATCAAACCCACTCTACCGATGATGATGTGTTACGCCATTCACTGGTCGCCGCACTGGCCCGGCGACCGAAGTATGAAAACCGGCACCACATGCTCTTTTTGTACAAGCTGGAGCAGGATCGCGGGGTCATTGGCGGTGTGGATCGTACATTGCAGATCCTCTCTACGCATCAGAATCTGCAGATCGACCAAAGCACCATTCTGTCAGGCCGCATCGGTTTAAAGCATGACAGCAGTGAGTTTTCCTTTAACCGGGTCAGTGATTTCGCGATGCTGGCAGATGCCCGGCTCAGTTTTGATCTCGGACGCCGGCTGAACCTCGATACCGGACTCGGTGCATTGTCGACCAACGGATTATCAGAAGTGCGTTACTCGCTGGGTATGGGGCTGAACTACACATTGAACAAAAATCTGCGATTGAGTTTTGCCTATAACCTGATCGGCTTCAGAGATGAAGATCTGGATGAGCAGAACTACAACGGCAAAGGCGTGCAGATCGGCTTGCAATACAAGCTTGATGAGGAACTGTTTAAATGGCTGGAATAGGTAAATTGAAGAGTCTGCTTATAGCGCTGTTTGCAGTCGGGCTTTTACAGGCCTGTGCAACCAACGAAGAGCTGTTTGCCGAATACGACAGCAAGTTTTGCATCGTACCGGACCATCCCGATAAAAGGTTTCGTTGGGAACCGGTGGTGTATTTTGATTCTGATAAATCAGAGGTGCTGTCAGCAGATACAACGAAATTAAAAATCAATGTAGAGACGCTGAGTCAGCTGCCGGACTACAAAATATCACTAAAAGGTTTTGCAGATCACCAGGCTGGCGAGGCATATAACCTTGCATTGTCACAAAGACGTGTGGCTGTAGTGACTGACTATCTGATTGATGAGCTCGGTCTGGATGCAGATCGTATTGTTGCTTCATTTCATGGAGAATCGTCACCCCTTACCACTGTGATAAGCGGTCCGGTCGATCAGGATAGAAGAGTGGAGATGCTGTTGCTGGATCCGTCATCAGTGCCTGTTGCCAGTCAGCCTTTACTCACCGGCCTGTAGACGTTCAAGGTTACGGAATTTTGAACGCTCTGCGGGCAACACACAGATTAGCTTGCCTCCTGAAAAGGGCTTTGGTGCTGTGGGTCTGGCTATTTTTTTTGCTGACCGGGCCTGCCATGGGCGTGACACCAGCCGGGTCGATTATTCAGAATCAGGCGAGTGCTTCTTATCTTGATACTCAGGGTGTGCGGCGGGTTGCCACCTCGAATGTGGTTGAAACACTGATCAGACAGGTTGCAGCCGTTGAACTGACACTCAGTCAGAGCAAACCCGGTGCCGTGGGTCAGGAACTGTTTTTTACTCACACGCTGGTTAATACCGGTAATGGCGTTGATCAATACGATCTTCGATTCAACCCCGCCGGTGGTGATTTTACATTGGCGGGCTTGCAGTTATATCCGGATGCGGATCGAGACGGGCAGCCGGATTCGTATGTTGCGATCAATATAAGCCCTGAACTACAAGCCGGCGAATCATGGAGTTTCATTGCTGCGGGTCAAATACCGTTTAATGCACAGGATCAGCAATCAGCATCGATCACGGTTGTTGCCGAGAGCAATTTTGACATTTCGATCAGCGCTGCCAATACCGACACAGTAACTATCACCGAAGCCGCCGTGATCGAAATCACCAAGTCTGTCGATACGTTAAGCGGAAATTCGCCTGATGGCCCGTTCACGGTACGCATTCAATACAACAACACAACCGATGTGCCAGCCACCGATGTGGCGCTAATTGATGCACTGCCGAGCGGCATGCAGTACATACCGGGTTCCGGTGTCTGGAGTACCACAGGCAACACCCCGCTTACCGATAATGATCCGCAGGACCTGCAATCCGGTATACGCTACTGCGCCTATGACGCCAGCTGTAGCGGTCTGATAGAAGCAGATAGTGACAGTGACAATGACTCGGTCAATCAGGTGACTGCTGTGATCGAAACACTTGGTGCACGTGAGTCGGGCTTTATCGAGTTTCAGATAGCCATTGCAACAGGCCTGTCTGCGGGTTCGTTGTTTAACACATCCGAACTTGAGTATGGCAGTGCCGGACAGCAGTCAGCACGTATTCTTAGTAATACCGTACCTTTTACGGTAACCGCAAACGCTGGCGTGGTGATAAATGGTTCCCGGTCGAGCAGCATTGATGGCACTGGTGAGCCACTGGTAAAAACAGACAGCGTCTTTGGTGCCAGTAGCAATCTACCGGTATGTCAAACTGCCGATTCGGACCCTGATGGTGACGGCATCGGTTTTGAAAATAACGCTCAATGCATAGTAGAAGACCCACAGGCGGGCAATAGTCTCTTTTATACCAATGTGGTCTGGAATACCGGTTCAGATGCAGCCGCTTTTGATATTACGTTAAACAACTCGTCGTTTCCGCCTGATACTATATTCCGCTTACTAAGAGCAGATGCACAGACTCCGCTGCTGGATACCAATGGTAACGGCATACCGGATACCGGTCTGATCCCACCGGGTAGTCCGCTTGAACTGGTGGTGCAGGTGTTACTGCCAACGACCAACAGTGGCAACAACGGACCTTACCTGGTGACTACTGTTGCAACATCAGTCAATAATCCTGACATCAGTAACACAATGCTCAATCAGCTGAACAGTATCACTGCTGCATCAGTGGATCTGACCAATGGTGCGTCCCTTAATGAGCAGGCAATGGGTGAGCCGGCTGTGGCTGGTGCAGGTGCAGGCCCGGAGCCCAATGCTGTGACCACGCTCTCTGTAGCACCCGGAGGCAGTGTTGATTTTTCTCTGGTGGTGAATAACACCAGTGCCTTTGCAGTGGAATTTACACTTGAAGCCAGTATTCACAGTGATTTTTCCAGTGTTGAAGTGCCAGACCAATGGGCCATTCAGTTCCTGCTGGATAATGGCTCTGTGGTCAGTAGTACCGGTGTGATTGCGGCTGGTGAATTTATTAATGTAACAGCAAGAGTATCAGTGCCGGCACAGGCTATCGCCTCTCTCACCAGTGTGTATTTTCGTGTGCGCAATGAAAACCACGCAGTTGAAGATATTAAACATGATGCTGTGCAGATCAGCGAACAGCAGTCTCTATTATTGGGTATTAATCAGGAAGCGCAGGTTGAGCCCGGTGGTTCTCACTTGTATCACCACACGCTGGCGAATACCGGTAACACCGATATTGATAATATAGCGTTATCTGTGAGTGACTCACTGGCAGCAGAGGGCTGGAGCTCACTGATCTATGAAGATAGTGACGGTGATAGCCTATTCAGTTCAGCTGATCTACCTGTTGATACAACCTCTCTTGCAGCAGGGGAATCGACCGTACTTTTTGTCAGGGTTTTTGCACCGGCAACTGCCGGTGATGGTATTGCAAATTCCACCGAGCTGAGTGCAGGCACTGCCACAGAAACGCTTTTGGTGACAGATATATCCAATGTCAGTAGTGGCCGGATCACCGTGTTGAAAGAACAAGCGCTTGACAACCAGTGTGACGGAATACTTGATAGTAATTACACCAGCAGTGGTTTTTCAGTAGAGCCCGGGAATAACTGCGTCAGATATCGGCTGACTGCTCATAACGCTGGTAGTGCGGGGGTGCTGAACGTTGTGGTGGCGGATGCCACTCCGGCATTTACCAGCTACACGGGCAGTGCTCTTTGTTCAAAAGGGAGCTGTACGTTGACGGAGCCGCTTAACGGCGGCGAAGGAGAGATTGTCGCCGCACTGCCGCAGCTCGCAGCTGGTGACTCCGTGGTCGTTGAGTTTATGGTGCGGATAGACTGATGCTGAGTAAACTGCTAACAAAAGTGTTATGCCGGTCTCTGCAGATGACTGTCATGCTGATCAGTCTTTTTGTGTTACTGACTGCTTCTATGCAGGCTCGTGCCGAAGGCTCATGGCAGATGGGTTTGTTCGAGGGTTTATCTTTTCGTCAGCCACTGTTTGAAACCAACGCCAACAGTAATCGCAGTATTCTGCGAGTGGATATACTGAGTCCCGGTGAGGTGATCAATGTACTTGTCTGTGGAATTAACAATAACAACAACGTTCGCGTCTTAATGTATGACCCGGCGGGTACTTTGGTTTATAACACCACAGATACAGCCAATGTTGATTGTAATGATCCGTTCACCAGTACCTTTGATCCGGCGGTTGTCGATGCACATCAATATGTGACGACCACAACTGGTGCATATGAAGTACATCTGACCAACTTTAACGGTAACAGGTTAGAACGATTCGATGTGACCGTCACCAATAACGTCAATGAAGTGATCGATCCACGTGCTGCCGGTGGCAGGTTGTGGTCGGACTTCTGGTATTTCTGGGCTGGATCCTTTGGCCAGGAGCGCTCTACTGATGCCGATCTTTTTGTGGTTGCCGATGGCGGCTTTGTTGGCACCTATTTTATCTGGAAGCTCGATCTTAATAACTTCGCAGGGTTTGGTTACGGCCTGAAAGCCAACAGCCTTGGCGTCAACAGCCCGAATGCCGCGGGTGATACTGTTGCCGGTCTCAGTGTGCCCAGTGCAGGCAATTCGATCACTGAACAATACCCCATCTATCTGAACTATCCGGCGCTTGATTTTCCGTTGCCAACTGAAAGCTTTTCAGTGACTGATCTTGTATTTCTTGATGATCAACAGATAGACAGCGCTATCACAGCCGGTGGCGATGGTGCGTTTCATTTTTCCACTGACTATAGCTCCACTGCAGTGTATGAAATCATTATTGATATCAGTAGCCCTGGTGGAGGAGGGCCGGATGGTGTATTCGGCCAGGGAGATGTGTTTCTGCGTGGGACTGCATTTCCGGGTGACAACGTTGTTCCGTGGGATGGCCGCGACAACAACGGTAACAATGTTGCGCTCGGCGCGTATCAGGCAGAGCTAAGTGTTCGTACCGGAGAATTTCACTTTACTGCGGATGATGTGGAGACTTCCGGCGGACCGGGCAGTGTGGGTTTGAAGATGTTCCGCGTTGACCCTGATGGTTCAGAGTCGCCGACCACACTGTACTGGGACGACGCCACTGTGCTTAACAGTAATGCGCCGGATGCATTTAACCAGATTGGTATCTTTGATGGTGATCATAACTGGGGTGCGTTCAACGCTGGTGGTGTGGGCAATGTGGCACTGATTGATACCTATACCTTTGGTATCAGTGTCACCCCGGACCCGGTTGCCGTCGCGATAGTACCGGATGATTCACCGCTGACCACGCTTGAAAAAAGCTTTACGCCACAGACCATAAGCCATGCTGGCATCAGTACCATGCAGTTTGAGATAACCAACAGCGGCACCACCACTCTAACCGGTGTTACGGTCAGCGACTCTATGCCGGATGGTATGACGCTGTTCTCTGATCCTGCAGCAATCACGGTGACCGGTGCCGGCTGTAGTGGATTTGCATTTAGTGCAGATACCGTTGTTGGTGGCAATCAATTGAATATCGTTGACGGCACCATGCAGGGAGGCAGCGTTTGTGTGGTTAGTGCTGAAGTCACTGCAACTCTGCCAGGCAGTCTGCCAAATTCCACCTCGGCGGTAACCAGTAACGAGCTACCGTTTGGAGTCGGCAGCAATGTGGCCAACCTGTTTGTTGAACCGGACAGCTCCGGAACTCCATTCGCTTGTGGTGCTGATTTTTATGAA
Organism: uncultured Granulosicoccaceae bacterium; assembly: GCA_938007995.1. Classification (GTDB taxonomy): domain Bacteria; phylum Pseudomonadota; class Gammaproteobacteria; order Granulosicoccales; family Granulosicoccaceae. Next base: position 31,869 of record CALLLW010000065.1, read on the forward strand.
GTTGAAACCATTGCCGGTACCAGCAGGCTGTTTCAGGTAGATGCCGGCGTGCTGCCGTTTACACGCAGTGAGTTCTCGGGACTCGGCTATGTACCTTCGTCAGACTTTAACTTTTCCGGCCTGGCGTATCATCCGCAGCAGAATTATTTGTACGGCATTGTTAATCAGTCCGGTACTACGCCCGGTGCTCCTGCGACCGGGTCAATAGTGCGTATTGATGCAGATGGTAAGGTTGTTAATCTGGGTGTACCTGAACCTGGCCCCGGTGGTATTGCGATGCCGATTGTTTCAGATCAGTTTGTCGGTGCCACGTTCAGCGCTGATGGTCGGTATTTTGTAGTCACCGACAGCAGTGCTGTTTCAAGTACAGGCCAGAATATCCCGGTGGGTGAGCGCTCGTTGATTCTTGAAATTGATGTCAGTGTGAATCCACCGCAGGTATTACGCAACCGATCGCACAGTCGCAATATTGGCGATATAGTTGCGCATCCTGACGGACGCCTGTACAGCCATACCAGTGCAGAGGGGCTGATCACCATTGATGGTGAAACAGGCAATGTTACTGTGATCGGTGGTAATGTCAGTCAGCCGTTAAGCAGCCTGATGGCCGATAACTGGGGGCAGTTGTACGGCCATACTGAAAGCACGGGTGCGCTGATTCGTATTGATGCGCTCACTGGTGATGGCACTGTGCTGAGTCAGCTGGTCGGCGGCATCACAACAGACGGTGCGTCATGCGCCTACGGAGTTAGTGTTCGCAAAACAGTCTCTGTGGCGCAGGTAGACAGCGGCAGCAACGCCACTTATGCGCTCAGTGTGGTTAACGCAGGTAGCACCGCAGCGACATTTGATTTGATTGACAACCTGCAGGACAGTCGAACATTTATTAGCGGCTCACTAACCAATCCACTTGGCGGCAGTGTGAATAGCTATGGTGATAGCAATCTGTTATCGATCAGTGGCATGACACTGGCAGCCAACAGCGAATCTGTGCTTGGCTTTGAAGTATTTTTTCCACCGGGCCTGCCAGAGGGCACCAGTACCAATCAGGCTAGCCTGCTGTACAACGGTCATCAGGTGCTGTCAGATTATCCTGATACACCGGTGATAGGTGATGCAACCCCGATTGAAGTGCTTGCAGCGCCTTCTATCGGGGTGGGCAAGCGTGCAGTGGTATCGGGTAATGAAATAACTTACTGGTTCACGGTTGAGAATACCGGCTTTGCAGACCTGCAGATGTTGTCACTGCCCGATAACCTTGATGCGGTTTTTGGCTCTGGTAACTTCACGGTTGTAGTGCCACCGGTACTGGTGGATGACCCCGGTACTGTTGCAATAAACCCGGCTTTTACCGGTGCTGCAGCAAATGCTGATTTATTTGATGCCGCGAACAGCAGCCTCGCTGCCGGTCAGCAGGTGATGATAAGAGTAACAGTGTCGGTCGATACACATAGCGATACCGGGGCAGGTCCAGGTGTCTATTCGAATCAGGTGCAAGTCACATCACGAAGTGAAAATAATGTTCTGGTTTCTGATCTTTCTGTCGATGGTGACAACGTTGATCCAAACGGTGACGGAACCCCTGACGAACAATCGCCGACCGTAGTAAACCTTACAACAGCTTACATAGTCAGCGGTACAGTTTTCGAAGACAACGGTAAATCGGCGGTGGCTCATGATGGGGTGCGAGCGGGTGCAGAGCCATCGATTGCCGGTGTTGTAGTCGAGCTGCGTGATAGCGCCGGCAATGTGCTCGGCACAACAAATACTGACGGTAGCGGGTTCTACTCTTTAAGCATCGCACCATCGCTCAGCGTAAGTGTTCTGCAGGTGGCCACACCGAATGCAACCGGGTTGCTGTCTGTCTCTGAGGCTTATGTTGCTAATGGCAACGCAAACGTTGCGGATGGCGTTGTGCAGTTTATTACTGATCAAAACACACTTGATACACAGATAGACTTTGGCAAAGTCAAAACCCCGCAATGGCTCAGTGACAATGTGGCGGAGAACAGTCCTGATACCGTAGTGTTTCATCCGCACATTTATCGTGCGCCTTCGAGCGGGACACTGCAAATTGACTACAGCAGCACCACAGCCTTTCCTGCCGGTGCAGATTTCAGCGCCGCGTTGTATGTCGACAGCAATTGTAATGGCGTAATAGACGGAGCCGACTCTGCCATGCCTGTTGCTTTGTCAGTGGTGGCTGATCAACAGGTTTGTGTGATTAACAAGGTATACATCCCTGCAAGTGCTGCCAACGACAATACCTACCACACAGCCATTGCAGCAACGCTGCAGTTTAGCGAGCCACCCGGAGTTGTGCACGGTGTTCTCGACACTCAGATCCGAACAGATATCACACGAAGCGTTGCTGCCGGGCAGGGCGTGCTTGTGCTTGATAAGACGGTAGAGAACGTCACTATGGCGGGCGTTGTGACCCGCAGCAATACCGCAGCCCCTGGCGATGTATTGCGTTACAACATTGACTTTCGCAACAGTGGCACCGGGCCGGTCACCAAGGTGTTAATTGCAGATAGTACTCCGGCTTTTTCAACGCTTGAATTTCCGGTGCAGTGTCCACCAGTGATGCCTGACGGCATCTCCGGCTGTGAGGTGCTGCAGCCCGCACCCTCCGAGAACAGTGTCGGCTACACCGGCCCCATACAATGGCGCTTTAACGGTGCGCTCACCAGCGGCGCGCGCAGTAGTTTATCGTTTCAAATTCGTGTTGAATAGGCGACTAATTTAGTAGGAATTAAGTGTGGAATTGTCAGCAATTTGAATGACTTAGTCTTTCAGGTCTGTTGGTGCAGCGGTGTTGGTTTCTGTTGTATAATAACTGACCTGTTTCCCCACTATTACCTACGGATTACCTATTTGAGCAAGTTACTCGACAGATCCCCTCTGAGCCCTACGGCCGATCTGAAGCGTGCCGGTCTCAAAGTCACATTGCCGCGGCTCAAGATACTAGAAATACTCGAGCATACCGTCGACCACCACATGAGCGCAGAAGATGTTTACAAGGCGCTGTTGGCAGACAACACAGAAATCGGCCTGGCAACGGTTTACCGCGTCCTGACTCAGTTTGAAAATGCCGGCCTTGTTACCCGTCACCGGTTTGATGGTGGTCAGGCTTTGTTTGAGCTGGATACGGGTGACAGCCACGATCACATCTTATGCGTTAAGAGTGGCAAGGTGGCAGAGTTTAAAGACGAAAAACTCGAAGCACGCTTGCGTGAAATTGCAAACGAGCTTGGCTATGAGTTACAGGATCACAGTATCGTGCTTTACGGTGTTTTAAACGATCCTGAGTGAAATTCTGCTGCCGTGCCATTAGGTATTGATGTGGCCCGGAGTGACAGTGACAGTGGCTTGTGCTGCACTATTTTGCGAGCTTGTTGAATTTTCTCGCGGCCCCGTATGCGTGCCAGAAATTCCGGATCGGTGTGAGTCGGGTGACTGTGCTCACCACCGATGTATTGTCTTTGCGCATCACCTGTAGCAGCTTATGTTGTAGAACCAGGTAGACGTAAAGCGCCTTATAGTTGTCGCTTTCCCCGGCAGCGGTGTCTTTGATTAATGATGTGAGCGACTGCAGTGAAGTTTGTATCTGCTGATCAATTGTTGCTAACTCGTTTGCAAGATACTGATCTACCTCTTCATTGCTTGCAGCAGGTGTCAATAGTGCCGGGCTGATGTTGGCCGCATCCAGTGAAGACATTGGTATACACAACAAGCCGCAATCAACATGCTGCCTCAGGTACCGCAGGCAGCGGAATCTGGACAGCACAACACCTGCCTCGGTAACAGCATTGTTACTGGTTTCAGAGCTGCACAGTAAGTGGCATGCCGCAGCACCAGTATTCAGGTGAAACTGCTTGTTTTGCTCGTCAGTTGAGGGGCTGCCTGATTCCAGCAGTGTTGCATAACCATTTAGCAACTGACTAAGCTGCTTTCTTTTAACCGTATTTAGTGAATCAAGAGCATCTGTGACCGGATGACTGAACTGATCTTTTTCAAGCTCTTGTCGCCACCAGTCAACCTTGTGTTTTACTACCTCGACTTCTCGGCTTTGAAAACACAGTTTGCTGAATATTGATATCAGCGTACTGATCAACTGCTGTTGATGCTGTAGTGCGGGGTCAGTGTGTAGCAGTGCGTAATAGCGACCGCTTCCGGCAGGAATTGCTGTGTTTATCCATTCGTGTGTGTTATTTCTCTCTTTACTGTGGCCGTCTTTACTATGGCTGTCTTTACCATGGCTGCCGTCATTGGTGCTGTTATTAGCGCTGCCACTAGTGCTGCCACTAGTGCTGCTATGGGCATCAGACAGGCTTGAATTATTGGAGTCAACGGGAGGCATGCAGGCTGTAATTTGAGTGTGGCAAATACAAATGGATCAGACTGCAGTTTATTCTATTGTTTCAGTGATTTCCTCTTTGAAGTGTTCCTTTGCGGGGCCGGGTAGTTGCCTGTTTAGAATGTCGAGCTTATGTAGTGCATGTGTTTTAAGCTGGCGTGAGTCAAGATCAGCAACGATAATATCGATTCGCTGTGCCAGATATATTTTTCTGTCGATATTAAAAGTCTCCAGCGCGGCTTTAAATGCGGCATCCGCTTCTGTCAGTAATGCACCGGTCACTTCGCCGTTTGGAATAGGGCAGACAGAGCGCAGTAAGTCAGAGACGATCGGAAACTCCAGTCGGCGAAGCTGTTCCATCCGGGTTGCTTCTTTTTGTATCAGCCGCAGTCGAGCGCGTTCGTCCTTGTCCTGGAAAGCGTGCTGTAGTGACTCTGTCACCACTTCATTAACCGATGTGATGGCTGTTTTTTGTTCGGTGAGATCGGTGGCCAGACCGAACGCAGTATCGTGGCAGGCATCCAGTGCATTCTTGATCTTCAACAACTGGCCAATTGAAGTGTCTGCGCTAATCGTGGTGAATTGATCAATTAGCAACGTCAGACTGGTCAGGAACTGCGATAACTCCTGCTGGTCTTTGGACTTCGCAATCTCCATGTCAGCCGCGGTGGGCTCACAGGCGAGTTCGAAGAATTGCTGAAATTCCATTCGTCTTATCAGGTGACGTTCCCAGGCACCTGGCCATTTAGAATTCGAAAAATTCATAGGGTTGCCTCTGTCCAGTTGCACTGCTCATGAAAGCCGACTGTTCCGGGTAAATTAAGAACTGACGTGCGATCAACCAATAAGTATAGGAGCAACTTCAGTAAAAGCTTGTTGTGCAATGGCAACAAATAATGACAATCCGGGCAGGCGCGAAGTAAAAGTGCGCAACTTACCGGGGAGACTTCTTTGTAAAGGCCGTACAATAAAGCGTGAGCTTATTGAGTACGGCAACCTATGACTGGCAGCATGACTGAGGCACTTATCCACGCTGAAGCGCAATGTGCGGATAACGGCAGTAAACTGACAAGCAAAAGAAAAGCGGTACTGCAGGGTCTGCTGCAATCCAAGCGCGCTTTATCTGCCTATGAATTGGCGGATTATTGTAAGGACGAGCTGGGCGAGCCGATGCCGACGATGTCGGTTTACCGCATTCTGGAGTTTCTGGAAGGTGAGCAGCTGGTGCATAAGCTCAGGCTGGCTAATCGATTTGTGGCCTGCGTGCATATAGTTTGCGACCACCAACATGCGGTCTCTCAGTTTCTGATTTGCGAGAAATGTTATCGAGTGTCTGAAATCAGCCTGCAGGATTCCACCCTGAGTGCGCTGCGCGGCAGTGTTGAAACCGCCGGATTTACGCTCGTCAGTCCGCAAATTGAGCTGAACTGTTTGTGCCAGGCGTGCGCGTAGGGATTTGTGTTTGCCTTGTTATTTCGCCCTTGTTATTTCGCCCTTGTAATTTCGCATGGGCATTGATGCAAAGCGTCGCCCTGACGCTCACCCTGCCGTCCGGATTATGACCTTACAAGGTGGCAGGTTGTGAAGCGTATGATATAATATATCATTTCTAGTGGCGATTAAGACCTCGGCGCTGCGGTCAGGAGGGCTCGCCGCTCTCTGCCTTTTCGCCCTGCCTTCTAGCCCCGCCTTCTCGCTTTGGCTGCGGCCCGAAGCAATGGATCCACCTGATGATCAAAAAAAACTACACATGAACAATAATACGAAGTCACCGGTGGGGCTCATAATGTTGGGTGCGAGCCAGCGTCTGCTCATTGCCGCTGCTGTGATTGCCTGCCTTTGGGGCTTGTTCTTTTGGGCGACGTCATCGCCGGGTGCGCTGTGAGCGTTGCAGTAGCGTTTGAAAACTATTCGCTGGGCTACAACCGTAACCCGGCAGTGATGCAATTGCAGACTGAAATTCCGCAAGGCAGCCTGACGGCGATTGTCGGCCCGAACGGCGCTGGTAAGTCTACTTTATTGAAAGGGCTAACCGGATCTTTGCCGCCGTTGTCCGGACAGGTGTCATTCGGCTCGCTGGAGAGTGAAGACATCTCTTATTTGCCGCAGCAGTCCGAAGTTGATCGATCCTTCCCGATTTCAGTGCATGAGCTGGTGGCAATGGGTTTGTGGCGTCACGTTGGAGCTTTTGGACGCATCGGTCGATCTTACAAACATAAAGTACAAGAAGCACTGGCTGCAGTCGGGCTGACCGGTTTTGAAAAGCGTGCTATCGGATCTTTGTCTGGCGGGCAGGTACAGCGGGCTTTGTTCGCACGTTTGTTGTTACAGGATTCGCCACTGGTACTGCTGGATGAGCCATTTAATGCAATCGATGCTAATACGACAGCGGATCTGATCAATGTTGTGAAGCGTTGGCATGGTGAGGGTCGTACTATTCTTGCGGTGCTGCATGATACTGAAGCCGTTAAAGCGCATTTCCCGCAAACATTGCTGCTGGCCAGAGAGCTGGTGGCGCATGGTCCCACTGCTGAGGTGCTTACTGCGGAAAATCAATTTCGTGCGCGTCAGATGTGTGAAGCCTGCAGTGGTCCTCCGCATACCTGCACCATACATCCATCGTGATTTGGGAACTTTTCTTTCAACCGTTTGCTGACTTCGGCTTTATGCGACGTGCGCTGCTGGGTTGTATTGCGGTGTCAGTTGGTGCGACACCGCTTGGCGTTTTTTTAATGCTGCGCCGCATGAGTTTAACCGGTGATGCGATGGCGCATGCGATATTGCCCGGTGCGGCTCTGGGGTATCTGGTAGCGGGCTTGTCGCTGGGTGCGATGACGGTAGGCGGATTGATTGCCGGCATGGCAGTCGCACTGGCGTCTGGTTACGTCACACGCATGACAGCGTTGCGAGAAGATGCAAGCTTAGCGGCTTTTTATTTGATATCGCTTGCGTTAGGGGTTTTGATTATCTCAACTCGTGGCAGCAATGTTGATCTGATGCATGTTTTGTTTGGCTCAGTGCTGGCGCTTGATAACGCTGCATTAACGTTGCTCTGTGCGATTGCTTCTTTAAGTCTGATCATGCTGGCACTTTTTTTCAGGCCGCTTGTACTTGAATGTGCTGATGCACAGTTCCTGCGCTCTGTGAGTCGATTGAGTGCACTGACACACTTTATATTTTTAACGCTTGTTGTGATGAATCTGGTGGGTGGCTTTCACGCGCTTGGAACGCTGATGGCTGTGGGTATCATGATACTGCCAGCGGCTGCTGCCAGATTCTGGACCGGACGTATTGGCACGCTGATCTTGTTTGCCGCAACGATTGCTTTGTTGTCAAGCTATAGTGGTTTGCTGCTCTCCTATCACTATAGCCTGCCTACCGGACCCGCTATTATCTTAGTGGCAGGTGGCTTCTATATTGTATCTTTAGTGCTTGGCCGGCAAGGCAGCATAGTGCAGCAGGCGCGCTCCGTACGAATTGCCGAAATTTAAATTCCCCACATGATGTTTTGCAACAATCGTGTCTTACACGTTCTCGAGTGCCTTATGATCAAGCGTCGCCCTTCAGTGATGGCTATAACCGTTGTCGCGGTTTTGGCTTCGTTTCTTTCAGCGTCGGTGTCAGCTCAGCAGAAGCTGCCGGTGGTTGCGACATTTTCTATACTTGGCGATATGGTGCAAAGAATCGGTGGCGATACCGTGGCCGTGACGACGCTGGTCGGGCGTGATGGTGATGCACACGTGTATCAGCCCACACCTGCTGACGCCAAGGCAGTTAAACAGGCGGCGTTACTCATTACCAACGGGCTGGATTTCGAAGGCTGGCTGGATCGACTGGCGCAGGCGGCTGAGTTCAATGGTGAGCTGGTAGTAACATCAAACGGCATAAAGACACTTTCGTTCGATGATCATGCCCAACATGAAGGTCATGAAGGTCATGAAGGTCATGAACGTCATGAAGGTAACGGTGACGGAGACACCAGTCATAGCAATCATGCTGACCACAAAGACCACAAAGACCACAAAGACCATAGGGGGCATGATGATCATGTTGCTGAAAAAGCCCCGCATTATGACCACAGCGCGCACGAACATCATCATGGTGATCTTGATCCCCACGGCTGGCAAAGTCTGCAAAATGCTGTTGTCTACGTTGACAACATCACTGATGCACTGGCAAAGGCTGCTCCAGCCGATGCCTCTGTGTACTATCAAAATCGTGCGGCTTACGTTGCAGAAATTGAGGCGCTTGATCAGCAAATAAGAGCAATGGTTGCGGCACTGCCTGATGACGCGCGTACCATTGTCACGTCACACGATGCCTTCCAGTATTTTGGACGCGACTATCAGCTCCGGTTTCTTGCACCGCAGGGGCTTAGCACCGAGAGTGAGGCTTCCGCTCGCGATGTGGCTCAGCTAATCAAACTGATACGCAAAGAAAACATCTATGCGGTATTTGTTGAAGGCGTTGCAGACCCCAGGCTGGTGCAGCAAATAGCCTCTGAAACCGGCAGCGTGGTGGGTGGCAAGCTTTATCCAGGCTCTCTTTCTGATCCGGGTGGGCCGGCAGGTACTTATCTCGACATGATGCGCCACAATGCACAGACCATCGTGACCGCCCTGAGCGGAGCAAAGCGCCCGTGATGTGTGCAGGTGCAGTGTACTTTTTAAAACAGAACATAAAGCACCATTTGGAATGAATCTGTGCCTTGGTCAGGCCAGCGCGCCGCCTGCGACTCGTATCTATGCCATTGGTGATGTACATGGTTACCTGAGCCTTTTAAAAAAGATGCTCGCCAGTGTATTGCTGGACCTTGAAAAAACACCCATCGAAAACTACAGAATTGTTCTGCTTGGTGACTACATTGATCGTGGCCCGGACTCGGCCGGCTGTATTGATTATCTAATCGATCTTATCAGTCAGGATAAAAATGTAACTTGTTTAAAGGGTAACCACGAGCACAAGCTTGAACGGTTTTTGTCTGACCCGTTAGCGGTAGCTGAATCTTTTTTTACCTATGGTGGAGTGGAAACGGCTGAGTCATATGGTGTTGAAATGCAGGGCTATCGGCATAGCCGAAAAGATGCTTTGCAAAAAGCAGATGAATTGGAAAGCCGCATGCCAAAAGAACATCGGCGATTTTATGCGAGCCTTGCAAAGACAATAACCCTTGGCGACTACCTGTTTACTCATGGTGGAGTGCGGCCCGGTGTCGCGCTGGATCAGCAAAAAGATCGAGACCTGATGGGGATCCGCTCAGAGTTTCTGTCGCACACAGGTCTGTTCGATAAGGTGATTGTGCATGGTCACACGCCCGCCTACCCGATGGAGGTTCTGCCCAACAGAATTAACGTTGATACCCATGCCTATCGTACCGGCGTTTTAAGTTGTGTGGTTTTGCAGGGCACAGAGTATCGTGTGATTGAGGCACGATAACATGTGTTATAAGGATAAAAACTGACTGATCTCGCTGTCGATTGCATCCTTGTGTTTTAGTTGCGCAAATAATTCGTTGTTGCCATCCGCCTGAATCAGTCCAACCACACTGCCCAGCACTGCACCGCGATGGGCGTTCTCGCCGCCAGCGTTGGTATTGGCAATCAGTGCAGCATCAGTATCGGGTTGATACTTCGCAGCCAGATAGAGCATGCAGGGCCATGAGTCAGTGATATAGCAGGCGCTGGAGTAGAGTCTGCCAATAACATGCAGATCGCTCGGTGCCTTTTTTACCAGATTGTTTATATCAGTTTTAGGAATAGCCTTACCTGCTGCGGATAAAAGTGGCAGCGGATCCTGGTCAGATGATCTGCTCAATAGTGCGGCAATGAGTTTAACCAGAGAGTCACAGACACGTGCCAGCGATTCATCCGGATGAGTCAGAAACAGGTGTTGTCTGCAAATCTCTTGCGCGTTCTGATAATCAGCGTTTTTCAGCAGCAGATGCAGTGCCAACGGTACTATTGTCACCAGGCCGCCGATAGAGGGTGTGTCGTGGGTTATAGCACCGCACTTGTGCGCAGGTTTACCTGCCTGCAGGTTGGCAAAGAAGCCACGATGATACGACTCCGCATATGTGTCAGGATGCTGCGGTGTGTCCGCAGTCATAAAGCTGATATAACTCTCCAGAAAATGATCCCGGTCATAGGTGCCGTGTTCGCTGATGCAGCGCATCGTCAGCCGCGCGCACCAGGCGTTCAGGGTGTTTTCGCCAGCCGGCATTCCCTGATGATAATGCTGGTTGGCAATACCCCAGAACTTTCGTTTATCTTTAAGAATGACGTCGCCAACGATTTCCTGATCATCACTGCTGCCTTGCTGACCTCTGCCTCCCGCATTGGTTGAGTGTAGTGACATGATTGATGACGGATGGTGCGCTGGTGCGGCTTGCATTTTTGTCACGCCACCGGGGAAGGCCCGCTGTATATCCAGTGGGTTGTAAAACCAGTGAACCGGCATTGACAGTGCGTCACCTGTGAAAAGCGATTGCAGCGCAGCCTTCGCCCGTGCCTGAGATTGTTCCGTGGTCATTTAAGTGTCTTCTGTTTAGAGTAATGCTGGTTTGTGTTGCATCACACCTGTCCCGTTAACAGCGGCTGAGTTATGGCCTGATCGCCAGTTCTAGTACAATGGGTTTGCTAAAAAACACTGCCATAGAAGGAGATCAGGCCATGGCTCATTGTAATACGATTTTGTCCCAAATACTGAAATT
>CALLLW010000066.1 GCA_938007995.1 uncultured Granulosicoccaceae bacterium
GATATCCATTGGAATCGATAATAAATTCCAATTCACGTAGCAGGTGCGATCCGCACAGTGCATCTGTGGTTCTGTCGTACTTGAAGTACGTGGCCCAACAATCATGAACGATGACCCCGCCATACCTCGGAATGATGTTGATCTCATCCAGTGCGGCTGCCCCTCGTTTCTCGTGAAGCCGCTTTAAAGTGATGTCACCAGCGCTGCACACATGTATCCAGTAGTTTTTCTTCTCTACATTCAGGCCTGTTTCATCGGCATGCATGACTGATGATTGGAGTAGTTGATCTATCGCGTCGATTTCCCATGCTTCCAGTGCATGGTGTAGCTGCAGCAGATACTTCAGCATCACCGCCTCAGAGATCTGACGACCGATTAGGCTCATCAGGTGATCCTGCACCCGATTCAAAGACACCATTTGTCTTACCAACAGGTCAATGATGTATGCCTTGATTCCAGCCCCATACTGAAGTGGCCCAGCCAAATGGGCAGCAAACTCGCCTTTGGACTCTTTGCTGCAGGATGGGCATTGTTTTATTTCCGCATCGGTGTGAGCGACCTGTTTCTCGAACACCAGGTCAATCAACGTTCGTCTCTCGTGTGCGCTGGGTTCGACCGATTGCAGGCTCGCCCCACAGTGTCCACAGCTGTTGACGGGAACGACGGTAGTGTTTTCTACCGTTCGGGTCGGGTCAAAGGCTCCTCTGTCCGCCTTGTTCTCATGATTGCCGCTTCTGGACCGAGTTTTTTTGCTGCTACGATCTCTGGACGTCTGAGACGACGGAAGACTGGAGTTATTAGAATTCTTGCGAGTATTCTTCTCTAAGAAAACACTGACAAGAAGCTTCAGCATCATCAGCAGTGTGTTTATCAACACACGACTTTCGTCACTCACTTTGCCAGCAGATACCAAAGCGTCAAGCTGCTCTTCGGCGCTCGCAAGTTCTTCTCGAATCGATGTGGTGTTGACGCTGGGCACAACTCATGTTGCAGTACAACTGGTACTGATAACAGCTTGTTTACTCAATTGACATGTGGCATGTCACAAGCGGTGAGCAGTTACACGGCTTCATAGAAGTAGTCGAACAAATCAAAAGGCCTGATGATTCTATCGGATGCTACGCGAAGTTAATCAACAACAATTTACTGAATCCAGTTTGGAGAAGTCGCGAAGTAAAAACCAATCGAGTTGCCGCTGAACTGTTCCCCAAGATCAGTGTACTCTAACATTGTAAATCGCATCCCCACTGAGTAATGTGGCCCGAAACCATAATCCACAGACACAACAGCCCCTAGCGTGTTATTTACATCAGATGTAAAAATTGTAGTGCTGTTCTCTTCTATAGAAAACGTATTGTGAAAGTGCCCGGTGATGCCTGTGCCAAATCGAAGTCGATTCACTGGTGAAAAGTATTGCATCACACTGGCATTGATTCGGGAAAAATCAACAAGTGCATTGGTGGTTGTGATAAAACTCCCTTTGTACCCCAGTGATAAAGCAGTGTGGAGTCTGGAATCACCAAAACCTGGTGTCTGTTGCTGATATCCGATATTGAGAAACAAACCATCGCCGGCTTTTATTGTTTGTCTTGCCCCGTTTTCAAAGATAATGAAAGCGAGTTCATCACCTCCGACGTCTACCCCGACGCTGGTGGTAAGCCCTGCCCAGGAATTTTGTGCGATCACGAAAAACGCAAATGACATACATAACTTCGAAAACTTTCCCACTAACTTCTCCCTAACGTCTTCCTGAAACCTTTGAGAAACATGTTTCGGCAAGTCTGAGAAAAATTGACATATCAAATCGAGTTTTTTGCCGTAGTACCCTGGTCACGAGGTGATCCAATGGAGTTCACATGCTTTGTTTTTCGCTCTAATAGCATTTACGCACAGGTGCCCATATCAAAAACAGGGTTGCGAAGAGCGTCTCATGAGTAATGAACTACAAGGTAGCGCTATTGAAGATGCGTATTCATTCAATAGGGCAGTGCATTCATTGGAGGTCAATGGTAGTTTATTAGTGCCACAGGTAATGCTGTAGCGACGAAAACTATCTGACACATATGAACCAGGCGCTGATGACGGACTAGCTAACGCGTGAAAAGTCGTAGCGTGTGTTACGGTGCAGAGATTGAAATATGTAGTATTTATTGATGTGATTCGAGGCAACGACAACAAGTTAAGAAGTTCTATCGCAATGAAATTTTGGATAGTATATTCAGAGATGGAGACTAAATCGGCCTATCTCTGAGGATACAGAGAATATGTTATTGTTAAGTGTCACAACAAACAGGCTTGTCTGCTCACGTGACCGGAGTCCACTGTATGTAGTACAGCGGTTTCGAAAGTCTTAAGTTCCAGCGAAGCTGGAATATTAACAAATTGAAGAGGGCGTCTGAGAGCGAATATGACGTGACGATTGGCAAAGCATTGCAGTCAGCAGTCCGGGGCATTCATGAAATTAATGGCATCTCACTTGACCACAGATTCTATGGTGGGCCAGTGTGTTGAGTCTTGGCGGTACGTGCCTTGAAATTCATTCACTTTCCATACAAGCTACGATCGGAGAGCCAAAGAACGATTCCGGCCTTGCCGCCCTTTTGCAATGAACGGCGGATCCATAGCATCAATTTTCAGCAGAGTGAAATATCGTTTGTATCTCGCCCTTGCTGATTTCACAAACCTAAAGAGATTTCCATGGCTACTGTCGTAAATGTTTCTTTGGCAGTCTTGTTCGTCATACTCGCCTTTTGTGCCACGATGTTGATGTACCATCTGTGGGGCTACCCTTTCAGTAAAAAAGAACATCGGAGTACGGCACCTCGCTGGGCGATGAATTTACACCGCATCATCGGTTGGATGTTTGTACTGATCTATCTGTACCTTATGTATCACATGGTTCCACGAATGTGGTCTTATCAGATAGAGTTGCCGGCCAGAACGGTTTTCCATCTGGTACTTGGCTACAGCATTGGCGCTTTGTTGATAGCCAAGATTGCGATTGTACGATTTTTTAAACATTTGGAGTCCACGCTTGCTCCGGCGTTGGGGACTACGCTGTTTATACTCACTCTACTTCTGATGGGTCTCGCGCTTCCTTCGGTATGGCGTGAAAATGTACTGGCAAAGCAGGCCATGGGTGAGGAGGGCTTTAGTGAAGAACGGCTGCAAAGGGTGCGTGAGCAGTTGCCCCCGGCCGGGCTCGAAGATCTGGATCTTTTGCCGAGCCTTGCATCTGCGGATGGTCTATTCAAGGGTCGTCAGTTGATGCGCACAAAATGCGTTGAGTGCCATGACCTACGCACTATAATTTCCAAGCCCAGAACGCCGAAAAACTGGCGAGACACCGTTGAGCGTATGGCTAATCGCGCCTCTATATTTTCCGAATTCAGCTTTCTGGAGCGATGGCAGATCACCGCCTATCTTGTAGCAATCACGCCAACACTACAAAACTCAATGATGGAGCGGCGCAAACAATTAGAAAGCGCTTCCAGGACGGCTGCTGCAATGAAAGGCCCACATGAGTCTGATGCGAACTTTGATGTGATTGCCGCAGAAGCCATTTTCAATTCCAAATGTTCGCAGTGCCACTCTCAAGAACTGCCACTACAAAAACAATTTGCGTCTGAGGCAGAAGTATCGAGTTTGGTTTCGCGTATGGTTGCCAATGGTCTGGACGCAACTGCTGAAGAGCTTGATGCAATCATTCAATACTTGGTTGATTACCATGAGCTGTCGTCAAACGATGCAGTTGGTGACAATGGCGAAGATTCCCCAATTGCATCAGCTACACCGGTCATGCCGGATCTTGCAGCGCAAAGCGGGTGCATCGGATGTCATACCATTAGCACGCCTTTGGTCGGCCCCGCGTGGGCTGAAGTTGCAACCCGTTATCGCAATGATCCGGATGCGCGGGCGCAGCTTATAGAGGTGGTAAAAAATGGTGGGTCAGGCAACTGGACTGAGCAAACCGGAGGCATACCCATGCCGGCCAATTCAGCGCTGGCAGACGATGATGCCATCGCAACGTTGGTAGATTTTATACTCGGTATTGAATAGTCAGCTTTTTAATCCGCCCTGTTTTTTAATTAGGACAGGCAGTGATATTACATTGACAGTCATAAAGATGGAGACTGGTTTTATCAATGGTTTTATCAGGACAGGCAGTGTTATTACAGTGCTATGGTGTTTAAAAATGGTGTTTAAAAAGACATGTTTAAAAAGACAGGCACCGCAAAAAACGTGTTTAAAAAGACAGGCACCGCAAAAAACGAGTTGTGGTTGATTCCGCCAGCAAGCTGAGAATGAATAGATGTCCATTGCGGGTGTAGTAGTTAACTTTTCAGTGAGCTATCAGCGATCTGAGCTGGAAATCGCTGCAAATCTGCGCAGATATTACTGTGACGGGCAGGGTTGATACTCCCCGGGTAGGGGAGTGGGCCGGGGCTGGGTTGGCTTTTGCCTAACCGTAGAGCAACTTACTGTTGCTGCGATTTACTTGTCTGGTGAGTCCGAAATGTGCACATAGTGCTTTAATAGATTCAGTGCTGCCGGCAATCCCTTTGAAGCGCGATTCGAAGTGGCTTGAAAGTTCAATCCAGTGACTGGTTGAAATGCTGAGTCTTTGAAGAATAGGTGGAGTGCCTTCAGCTGTAGCGCCACGCTTGTCATCTCTAATCGCTCGGCTGGTCCAGTCGACAAGTTCTATGTAGTCTGTGAGACTAAAGATGAGCCCGCGTGGCACCGGCTGCTTCAGATTACCGACAAAAGGCAAAAGAGATTTGGGTTGAGAAGCTTCGGTTTGAGCATCTTTTTGTTGGTTGGCTTTGTTTTTCCAGTGCTCGATACGCATTTTTATGCTGGTGTGATCAGATGTTTCCGGCGTTGCGGCAATGGCGGCCCGTATAGGATTGAGATCAACGTACGTCATGGCGCTCAGCACCGCTTTTTCATCGAGCAGTGCCTGTGATTTGTAGCGTGATTGCCAGAAGTGACCGGTACACTCGTCTTCTTTGTTAGCACGACGGGCGACTTCCTCATTGAGTACTTTCATGAGCCAGCTGATGTCATAAAGACGTTTACGCCAGGTATCGATCAGAATATTTAGCTGGTTGAATTCGTGAGGTTGTAGTTGTTCGCCTTCGATATATTTTTGTGAGACCTCTTTGGACTTATAGAGCTGATGCCAGCGTCGAACAATATCTTTGGGATCGGCTTTGCAGGCGGCCTCTTGATCCACGTGCAGAACCACATGGTAGTGATTCGAAAGGATGGCAAATGCCGCCACATCGATGTAGAAAATAGAGGCAAGCTTTAGTAAGTCATGTTCGATCTGATGTCTACGGTGTTCATAGGATCGACCAGACACAGGATCTTTTCCGCAAAGGAATGCGCGCCTCACACAACGAGAAACGCAATGATAGAAGGGTGTTGCTTCGAGCGAGATCTGAAGCTTGCGTGGCTTGGGCATGTGTTTTACATCTAAATCTGACTACAGTTGGGAGGTTGCCGCCGATAGAAACATTGCACAGAGACGCATGTCTCATTTTTTACTTCGAGGTGCCTGTCCAGCCAACACCAGCCAACACCAGCCAACAAGGTCCAGCCAACACGGATGCTAGCCAAAACGCCTCAATCAATCGGTTTGTCACGTACGATCTGATGGCTTTCTGCAATGCCTGATGAGATGGACGCCCCATGAAATCGGCGTCAAGCACCAAGCTGATACAGTGGAGTTGCAAGACAACACTTACAGCTAAACTAAACAGGAGCGTCCATCATGAGTAAGGTTACTTTATTAGCAGTCGATTTGG